>JAJRYV010000002.1 GCA_024275575.1 bacterium | reverse complement strand
CGGCATGGTATGAGCAGCTCAAAAAAGCCCGGGTGTATTCGGACTGGCCCGTGATGCTGAAACATCAAGAAGACATCGATGCGGTCACGTTGAGTATTCCTGATCATTCGCACGCACCGGTATCGATGCGTGCAATAAAACGCGGCAAGCATTGCTTCGTACAAAAACCGCTGACACATACGATTTTTGAAGCCCGGGCGCTGGCAAAAGTAGCAAAAGCAGCGGGTGTAAAAACACAAATGGGCAATCAGGGGCATTCGAAAGAAGGCGCCCGCCTGATCAACGAATGGATATGGGATGGCGCTATCGGCGAGGTCTCGGAGGTTTATTGCTGGACAAACCGGCCGGTGTGGGCACAGAATATCCCGCGGCCGAAAGAAATTCCCTCGGTTCCGCCGAGTTTGAACTGGAACGCCTGGGTCGGCGCCGCTCCGTGGCGGCCCTACCATCCGGCCTATCATCCATTCTCATGGCGCGGATGGAAAGATTTTGGCACCGGCGCCATTGGCGATATGGGTGCGCACATTTTTGATCATCCTTATTGGGCATTGAAATTAAAAGACGCGGCAACAGTGCAGGCGAGCTGTTCCAAATACAATGATGAAACTTACCCCATGTCATCGATGATCACTTACACATTTGCGGCGCGGGAAAACATGCCTGCGGTCAAGCTCACCTGGCTTGACGGTGGCTTGCAGGCGCCACGCCCCGAAGAACTGGAACCCGGCCGCAAGCTTGGCGACGGTGGCGGCGGCATGTTGTTTATCGGCTCCAAAGGCAAACTGATGGCCGGAACCTACGGCGGCAGCCCGCGCATCATTCCAGAAACTAAAATGAAAGCCTACAAGCGGCCGGAGAAAACGATTCCGCGTTCCCCGGGAATTCATGAGGAATGGATCGCCGCGATCAAAGAAAACAAGGAAACCACCAGCAATTTCGAATACGCCGGACGTTTGACGGAAACCATGTTGCTGGGCAACATCGCCATTCGTATGAGCAAGAGCAATCAAATTCTCGAATGGGATGGCCCCAACCTGCGTTTCACCAACAGTGAGGAAGCCAATAAGTGGGTTAGCAAAGAATACCGCAAAGGCTTTGAACTGGGTGAATAATTGTGTTAACAGATTCCATCACCTCAAGTGATGGGGTCTGTCTCAAGTTTGGAGTTTGAAAAAGATGAAAATTGATCAGGCATACGATCTCTGGGCTGAGATTTACGATACAAATGTCAACAAAACGCGTGATTTGGAAAAACATGCGGCACAAACTATCCTGGCAAAATATGAATTTTCTTCGGTACTGGATCTGGGGTGTGGTACCGGAAAAAACTCTACATGGCTATCGGCCCGGGCAAAAAAATTACTCGGGGTCGATTTTTCACAAAAAATGTTACAGCTTGCACGAGAAAAAATCAATGGGACTCATGTCGGATTTTTACAGGCAGATATCAATAAACCCTGGCGATTCAGCGAAAAAAAGTTTGATTTGGTCTCCTGCAGCCTGGTGCTGGAGCATATCAAAAATCTGAATTTTATATTCGAACAGACACGGAGGGCGCTGCAAATCGGGGGCAAATTTTATCTCTGCGAACTGCATCCGTTTAAACAATACGCCGGTATTAAAGCGCGTTTTATGCGTGACGGTTCGCTTTTTGAACTTGAAACCCACACACATCATATAACAGACTATCTCGCTGCCGCCGGGAAGCAGCATTTTAAACTATTGCAATTGCAGGAGTGGTTCGATGATAGCAACCGCAGCAATCTGCCGCGTCTGATTGCATTCGTTTTTGAAAGGACAAAAGATGAAAATTAAGATAATAGTCGTCGGTTGCGGCAATATGGGCTCATCACATGCCCGCGCGTATCATAATCTGCCAGGATTTGAGTTGCTCGGCCTGGTCGATCGCAATGTGGAAACCCGGCAGCAGTTATCCCGGGAATTGGACGGAATTGCTGAACTCGATTCTTTTGAAAAGGCGCTGCAGCAACTCAATCCGGATGCCGTTGCGGTCTGCACCTACCCGGATAGCCATTACGAAATCACAAGAAAATGCCTGCAACAAAATAAACACGTTTTTGTCGAAAAACCACTGGCGGCGACGGTTGAACAGGCACATGAATTGGTCGTTCTCGCTCAGAAAGTGAAGCGTAAAATCGTTGTCGGTTATATTTTGCGAGTGCATCCTGCGTGGGCGAAATTTATTGAAATCGCCCGGACTCTCGGCAAACCGCTGGTGATGCGTATGAATCTCAATCAGCAGAGCAGCGGCAAGGAGTGGCAAACACATAAAAAGTTGATGGCTTCCATCTCACCCATCGTCGATTGCGGTGTGCATTATGTGGATGTCATGTGCCAGATGACGCGTTCAAAACCGCTGCGAGTGCAGGCGATCGGTGCTCGTTTGAGTGATGAAATCGACCCTGAAATGTATAATTACGGCCAGTTGCAAGTGGTTTTTGAAGATGGCTCGGTCGGCTGGTACGAAGCCGGCTGGGGCCCGATGATGAGCCAGACGGCATTTTTTGTTAAAGATGTGGTTGGCCCCCGGGGCTGCGTCAGCATCACCGAACAAAAAGCTGAAGCTGCCGGTGATTCTTCGGATATCGATGCGCATACCAAAACCAGCGGCTTGTTATTGCACAAATCAAAGATAAACAGCGACAGCACTTTTGCTGAAAAAGATCAATTGATCAGCACTGCCGACGAACCTGATCATCAGGAATTGTGCAATCGCGAGCAAGATTATTTTCTGCGTGCGATCACCGAAGACCTCGATTTGACCGAACATCTCGATGATGCAGTGAATAGCCTGAAGATCGTGCTTGCAGCAGATCGTTCAGTGCGTGAGGGTGTAGCAATAGAGATTCAATAATCGACGGGCAAGCGCACTCGGCGAGATGCTGGCTGAGCTTGACTACCGCGTTACGAGCTCCTGAATGTTCCGTGGTGCCGCTCCCGCTTCGGCAAGCTCAGCGCCGTTTGGATGTCAGCATGCGTTAAAGCTTTATAATATACCTTTTGACCCGTCGTGGAAAGGACGTAAAGAAATTCAGCCACTGATTTTCACGGATCAATCACTGGTTTTTAAATCGAAGAAAAGAATCTGTGTTTGATTTTAATTACTGCAAAATCTACTCACTTTGCATTTAAAGTAAGCTCAAAAAATACGCTGAGAAACTTGAGTCGCTTTATAAGTAAGCTTTGCTGTTGCCGGGTGGGGTGATTTGCTTTTAAGTCCTTAACCCAAGTTCACCTCTCATCCGCGAAGAAAACATAAAATTTGCCATATTTTAGTCTGTTTTGTGGGATAACTCCAATGTTTAGATATTAATTTGCTTTTGTAGTGACTTATAAATATTCCTTTCCCTT
>JAJRYV010000088.1 GCA_024275575.1 bacterium | reverse complement strand
GTGCAGTGCAGCCGGTGCTGTGGCGGCAATAAGGTCGTTGAGCGATAGACGAAATGACCGGGCATTGTGTTCAGGGAAGTGAGCCGGCTTCGGCAGGCTCAGCCTCCGCAGGGAATTTTATTTGATAAATAACATCTTGCGGCTATCGCTAAAGTTTATCGAGGTTCCTGACGCCTGAAAGTGCAAAATATAAATGCCTGAGGCGAGCGTATTTTGCGCCGGTAACTGCCACAGAATATCGATCGTACCGACATCTCTCTTGCCGTCAATAATCGTATCGATATGCTGCCCCATGATATTGAATACCTCAAGCCTGACATGACTTTTTTCCGGCAAGTCGAAACGCAGGGTGGTGGCCGGGTTAAATGGATTTGGGAAATTGGCGTAAAGCCGAAAAGCGGCCGGCAGATTATTCACCACACGGTCAGGCATATCTGTTGGAAGTATCGAATTCGGTAAGCCCGGTGTGCCGCCCGGTTCGGCACTGTTTTGCCAATTTGTACCAAGCCGATTGTCGAGAGAGTCATGCCTGAGTTCGAGTGTGTGTCCGGGTTGTGATTGCGGCCATGAGCCGCCATTTGCAAAAGCCAGGGAGTCGATCGTAATACTGTTACTGTCGCGCAAAATCAGTTGCTCGCCGCTCTCTTTTAGTTGAAAGCCATGGCAGTCGCTGCTATAAATGACTTGCGGATAGCTTGCTGAAAAAGCATCTGTATCGGCTACGACGACCAGAAATGCATTGCCGCTGATTTGTGTCGCCGCAGGAAAAAAACAGCGCTGCTGAGAATTTTGAAATGACCAGCCTGTTAAATCGACAGTTGAATCCACCGGATTGAAGAGCTCGAACCACTGGCCGGCGAGTGTGTCGGAAATGTTAATTTCGTTGATGACCAGCGCCGTCCGGGGCGCCGCACTGATGGAATTCGGCAGGCCGGGTGTGCCGCCGAAAACAACGCTTTTCCGCCAGATTCTCTGCGATAAATTCGCCTGCGTCTCATCGTACAATTCCAGCGTACGGCCGTTAAAACCCGGATAGCCCCCGGTGCCGAAGCGCAGTGAATCGACGTGCAACCCGGTCGCCTGGCGCAAGCGGATGCGACCGCTGGAATCGTTAAGTGCAAACGGCAGCTGGCTGTTTTTATTTTTAACCCACGGATATCTTTCTGAAAACGCAATTGCATCACGGCATAAAATAAGGAAATCGCGCGGCGCGATTTCTAACCCGGCCGGCAAATTATAAAATGTGTTTTCATCTTCGTTTTGCAATTTCCAGTTTATCAGGCCGATGGATGAATCCGTCGGATTGTAAATTTCCAGCCAATCCCCGGCCGTCAGGCTGTCATCGGAAAGGAAGTTGATTTCACTGAGGCGCAACGGTGGAACCCGTGCTGATGGGTCGCTGTTCTCCGCTCCAGGGCTGCCCAGTATCCAGCCGCTGAGCTGCCAATTCTCCGCTATGGAATTATCACCGGCTTGCAGTTTGAGCTCAAAGGTGAAATGCCGCTGCGCCCCTGATTGCGGCCAGGGGAATTCCCGCCCAAAAGATAGAGAATCGACAATCACACCACTGGGGTGAACAAGCTGCAGATGATCGCCGCCGGATGCGATGCCGAAATCGAAATCGCCGATGAGCGCTATTTGTTCCCCATAAACTGCACGAAAAGCGCTGGAGTCATTGACCAGAACGAGAAAACCGTGGGGTGGAATGGTTGCGCTGTCGGCAAAAACAAACGCATGCCCGTCTTTGTTATCGCGGAAAATCCAGCCGCCGAGGGTAACGCTTGAATCTTCCGGGTTTGCCAGCTCGATCCAATCCCCGGCTTCAAACGGGGCGGCATCGCTGAAATTTATTTCATTAAAACAGACGCCGGCGATGGCGAGATCGAGCGCCTCAAATTGTGGTTTCAAAGTCATATCTTCCCGGCTGCTGAAAATCACCACAGCGCTATCGGGAAGCCGCCCAGCGCCCCAGCCGGTGAAACGAAATCAGGGTTTGGCTGTGGCTTTTACTGTGACAGGAACATCGGCGAAATAGATGCCCATCCAAGCTGTTTGGTTTAGCGTGAGGGAATTGATCCCGATTTGCCCGGCAATTGGATTTTCCTGTTCAACCGTGAGCTGGAATTCTCCCGGCAGGCCGAACCAGTCGATGATGTGTTTGCGCACATGGGCCGGCCTTTCCCATGCGAAGCTGCGGATTTTACTCACCTCTCCCCACCAGTCGACAGCCGAAGCAAACCAGTCATATTTATGCCGGCGGATATCCCCTTCGAGGCCCTGTTGCAGGCGTGTGATGACACTGTCCACATGTTGCGGTAAAAAGATCGAATTCAGATAATCAGCCATGCTGGTGAAAAATATATTGCGAAAACGTGGGCTCCTGATCATATTCTTAAACAGCGTCGTCGACCAGGGGAAGAGAGCGTTTGCGATGATTGCCCGGCGCAGCGTATTGGAATACGGCTGTGAGGTGCCGTAGGAGGAAAGGCCGGAATCGAGATCGAAAAGCAGCCAGCGCCACTTGCCGCCGTTTTGTCGTCGCCAGTACTTAACGTTCACCATCGGCCAGTCGCTATTGGCGGAATAGATTTCGATCGCATTATAGCGGGCGTAGTTTTTCACGTCCATCAGCGTCGTGATATAATCATAGTTGTTATCGAACTGTAAATCATTGTGTTTTATGAAATTGATCATTTCAATATAATCCGTATCACTGCCTTCCTGGGCCTCATGATTATCGGCCAGCAGATCGATGCTGTCGGGATTTACGCCATAATTTTCGGCGAGGTAATGTTTGTTGATTTTTTCTCTGATGTTGTGAATGCCGAGATAATCGCCGTTTAAAAAGACGATGGCCGGCCGGTAGGCTTGCCGGTTCATATCGGTATTTTTCATCAATTCATGCATCACGGCATCGCGCATATAGGCTTTTTTCCAGTCATTGCCGGCATTGCGCAGCAGAAATGATTCGTAGGAATTGATGTCTTTGTCGGGGAAAATCGGGTATTTAATCTTGCCCGTCCCATATTTTTTCCGTGCGAAGATCGACAGTGATTTCATCGGATAGGAACGGCTGTAATTTCCAAAAATTTTAACACCGGCATCGACGGCAAAAGCGCGGACTCCATCATTTTCGAAGAGTTCGACATGCAGCGGCCGTTCCCAATCCTGCCAGAAGTTGGCGCCGTAAAAGGGTTCCTGTGTATCGGCGTTCGGCCCTTTGATGTAAATGCCCCGGTGCCAGCCGTAAAAATTTTCGCGATCGGTTGCCAGCGAAACCACCGGTAATTGCGTTTCCTCGCCAATAAAATAGGTGCTGGTGACAATAGACGAGGTGAAGCTGTCCGCCAAAAAAGCGCGCACGCGAATCACCGTCGTCTGTTCGATTTGCAATGCTCCACTGTAAAGATTGCTGCTGTCTCCGGGGGGACTGCCATCGTCGGTGAAGCGCAAGGTGACGCTGGTTTCGGGATGTGTGATCAGCAATTGGAATGGGGCGGCATAGAAACCGGCGACGAGTTTAAATTGGGGAGCCGGCAAAAGCTTTTTACCACTCGACAGACTGTTCACTTGTCCCGGGGTAGCCTCGGTGAAAATCAAGTTTGTGACCGGATCAGGCCAGCGTCCGAAGGACTGATCAGACGCCAGAGCAGGAACGGCAAGGGAATCCAGTAATTGCAGTTTTTTGGAAAAAAGATAGACACTTTCACCCGCGGCGGAAATTTTAAAACTGGTGTGTAGTTCCAGTTGATCGGAACCGTTGCTATCTGTTTCCGTGATTACAGCGCGATCTTTCCCCGAAGCGAAGACGATGAGATATGCCCGCGGCGGCAGAACATACGCCGGGAAAAGCCATTTTTGCGGTTGTGCCGCGTCATCTGTCAGCGCCAAACCCTGTAGCTGGATGAGGCTGTCGCTATCATTGAATAATTCGATCCAATCCGGCGTGTCGGCAGCGAAGTCGTGCAATGAATTTTTGTTTGCCGACATGACTTCGTTGATGATAATATTTTGACTGTAGGCGCAGGAACACAAGAAGAAGAGGCCAAATCCCCTGCTCAAGATTTTGAGATATCGCATTAATCCTCCTTTAATTTATGCTCTCTTCGGAATATAATTGACAAAGTGCAAAAATGCTTAAAAAAAATTAATAATGACAAATATTCTGATTTTGGCAAAGAGAATATTGAATTCATCACATCGATGGTTTTGTGCGTTTTGAAAATTGGGCAATCAATTTTCTTGACAATCTCCAAATTGTTTATAAGTTGTATGAACCGGTTCGGAAAAATATATTATATATATCACAATCTTTTGTTTTAATTATAAATTAATGAACCGTTTTGGTTTAAATTTCCAGCTAAAAAGAAAGAGCCGATGATGGTAGAGTTCAGTTTACAAAAATTATTGGATCAACTGCATGCGATCTCCGTTGATCCTCAAAATCAGCGTCATCCGTTACGACTTTCGAATAAATCATTATTAGAAATTTTTCCCAATTCGATCCAGTTCCTCAACAGCAGCGTATTTTTTATCGGGTGGAATGAAAAAGGGAAAGCGTTGTGGATTGCAGGTGATGAAGATGAAATAAACCGGCTCGGGAAATTTGATGCTTGTGTCGCACGGCAATCGGCAAAGGCGGTTTTGCTGCGTTGCCCGCTCAATCATCACAACGCGACGATTATTCGCAATTTATTTGCCTGGGCTGGTCCGTCACTCATCGGTACGGGAAACTCCTTTGGTTTCGGTGATCGGATCGGTATCGCCAATCCTGCCCATGCGCGGGCAGCCGCGGACAGCCCGATGAAAGCCGTTTTTGCACAACAGTCGATTCGTGAACTGCAGCGAACAGATCGCCGGCCAGAGGAGGTCATCGATGCGGCGACCTGGGCGGTTTTGCAGGAAGGTTACACCCGCGGTTTCGGCGCTGATGCCGATCATTTGAAAACCAAAGAAGATATCGACCGCATGATGTTGGCTGGTTTTACCATGTTCACCATCGATCCTGGTGACGAGGTTATCGATGAAGCGGATGATCTGCTTTTTGCTGAAGTTGCAAAACGAAATACGATAAAAGTACCACAGGATTTAGGCATGGATATGCAACAGGCGCTGCGGCAGTATGTCGATCAGCACATTGAAATTGCTGCAGGTTTTGTCCTGAGGCCGGGTCATGATGAGGTACAGCGCTGCCTGTTGAAATACAGCGGTGTTGTGACAAAAACTGTGGATTTATATCATCATCTTAAAAAAACATATCCGGCACAACCTGCAGAAATCGAACTCTCAATCGATGAAACGGACTCGGTGACGACGGCGTTTGAGCATTATTTTATCGCTAATGAATTGAAAAAACGCCAGGTGATTTTGATGAGCCTGGCGCCACGATTTATCGGCCGCTTTGAAAAAGGCGTCGATTATATCGGTGATATTGCTGAATTTATGCACGAGTATAAAAAGCACCAACTCATCGCCCAAAAAATGGGAGGGTATAAAATCGGCTTTCATTCCGGCAGTGATAAATTTCAGGTCTATCAGGCGGCTGCAAAACTGCGAATCGGTAGTGTGCACGTCAAAACAGCCGGTACGAGCTATCTCGAAGCATTGCGAACGCTTGCCGCTACAGAGCCAGCGCTATTCCGTCGCATTCTCGATTTTTGCCGCGGACTTTATGAAATCGAAAAACGCACATACCACGTTTCCGCGAATTTGCAAAATGTGCCCGCTGCACAGAATTGCAGCGATCAACAATTGCCGGCCCTGCTCGACGATGATGATGCGCGTCAGGTATTACATGTCACCTACGGCCGCGTATTGACTGAAAAGAACAAGAGTGGACAACGGCTGTTTTATGATGAGATCCATGCCTGTTTGGAGAAAAACGAGACGCGGCACGATGCGTTTCTCGTCAAACATTTTCACCGGCATTTACAGCCTTTCGATGCGGAATTGTGAGATAAAAAAATTCGAAATTCAAATTAAATAAAAAGTTTTATCACTGAATGAACAAATTCGATTTACAAACTATATGGTGAATAATGGCTGATCAGCTCATGCTCGACGAAAACCGTTTTTTTGATGCCGATCCGAAAATCAGGGGAATTGCTGCAAAACTTTATCATTCAGTCGAATCCTTGCCGATTATCAGCCCGCACGGCCATACGGAACCGCGCTGGTTCAGTGAAAACGAGCCTTTCCCCGATCCAACAGCGTTGATTCTCATCCCCGATCATTATATTTTTCGCATGTTGTATTCACAGGGCGTAACCCTGGAATCACTGGGTGTGCCGACGCGGGATGGAACGCCTGTGGAGAGCGACCATCGTAAAATATGGCAATGTTTCGCTGATCATTTTTATCTCTTCGCCGGCACCCCGACCGCAGCCTGGCTAAAGCATGAATTTTCCGTGGTTTTTGAAGTCGATGAAAAATTGACCAGCCGCTCAGCTCTGGCGATTTATGATCATATTGCAGCACAATTGAAAAAGCCGGAATTCCGGCCACGGGCTATTTTGGAGCGATTTAAAATCGAGGTGCTCTCGACAACCGATGCAGCCGAATCGCCACTGCCACATCACAAAACCATCCGCGACTCCGGCTGGGCCGGGCGAATCATTCCGGCGTTCCGTCCCGATGGCGTTACCGATATCAGCCGCCCCGATTGGCGGCATAATCTTGCAGTACTGAGCGTGACAACCGGCCTGGATATCAGCTCATTTGCTGTTTTTATCGATGCTCTTGAGCTGCAACGGCGGTTTTTCAAATCACTCGGAGCAACCTCGACCGATCATGGTGTTTTAACGCCCTTTACGCAGGAACTTTCAAAGACAGCAGCGGAGAAAATATTTCAGAAAGCGCTCGCCGGTACGGCGGATGAAACAGAGGCAAGACAATTCACAGCTCATATGCTGATGGAAATGGCACGCATGAGTGTCGACGATGGCCTGGTGATGCAAATCCACCCCGGTTCTTTGCGCAATCACAATAAATTCATTTTCGATCGTTTTGGCCTCGACAAGGGGGCGGATATCCCGCAGCAAACGGAGTTCACAAAAAACCTGCAACCGTTGCTCAATAAATTCGGCAACAATACGAATTTTTCTCTGATTCTTTTCACCCTCGATGAGTCGACTTATTCGCGTGAACTGGCGCCGCTGGCCGGTTTTTATCCCTGCCTGAAATTAGGGCCTCCGTGGTGGTTTCACGATAGCATCGAAGGCATGAAACGCTGCCGCCAAAGAGTGATCGAAACCGCCGGCTTTTATAATACCGCCGGCTTTAACGATGATACGCGGGCGCTGTTGTCGATCCCCGCGCGGCATGATCTCGCCCGCCGCGTCGATAGCAATTTTCTCGCCGGACTGGTGGCACGCCACATCATCGATTTTGCTGAAGCGGAAGATCTGGTCTATGAACTGACCCATGGGCTGGTAAAAAGAGCCTATAAACTGGATGATGTATAACCGATGAAACTCAAAATCGATGACGTTGCCCGGCTGGCGCAGGTCTCAAAAGCCACGGTATCGGCTGTGCTCAACGATAAACCTGGTGTGGCGGAAAAAACCCGGATACGGGTGCTCGAAATAATCGAGCGCTTCAATTACAAACCGAACCACGTGGCGCGTGCTCTTTCGCTGCAGGCGACAAAAAGTGTCGGGCTGGTGATCAAGGAAATCGACAATCCTTATTACACCAAAATTATGCGAGGTGTTTTCCATATTTGTTCATTACATGGGTATTCGGTTTTTCTCGGCAGCTCGGAATTGCAATACCGGCAGGAAGAAAAAATTATCGAAGCATTCGTTAATCAGCAGGTCGATGGTTTGATCGTCACGCCGTTGCAGGAGGCCGATCGGGATTTCAGTACGGTTTTTAATTTGATCAACCGGAAATTTCCTATCGTCACGATCGGCCGGATCAAGAATTTTCATACGAACTGTGTGAGCATCGACAACGTCGCAGCGGCGCAGGAAGCGGTTTCCTATCTGATTCGCGCCGGGCATAAACGGATTGCCTATTTCGCCGGTCCTGCTAATTCACTGCATAACGATGACCGCTTGCTTGGTTACAGGCGTGCGTTGATAACGGCGGGTATTGAATTGCCAACAGATTATATCGTTGCCGCAGGCGCTAATTTTGCCGATGGTTTCAGTCAATGCGAAGTTTTGTTCGATAGAGAATTTGAGCAGCCGACAGCCGTTTTTTGTTATAATGATCTCGTGGCGATCGGTTTGATACAGGCACTGCAAAATCGCGGCGTTCGTGTACCGCAGGAGATCGCCGTGATTGGGTTTGACAATATCGATTTTTCCCGATTCTCCAATATTCCATTGACGACGGTGAGCAACCCGGCGCGAAAGATGGGGGAGGAAGCGGCAAAATTACTCCTGCGGCAAATTGAAAAACCTGACCCGGTGTTGTTCAAAGAAAAACTTTTGGAAACGACGTTGGTAGTACGCAATTCTGCATAATTTATTCGAGGTTCAAATGGAAAATAAGAGTAGCCGCCTTTTTGATATCAACGGTAAAACGATCGTCATCACCGGAGGGAGCGGCGTACTTGGCAGTAGCATCACAAGGGCATTGCTTAGGGCCGGAGCGCAGGTTGCCGTGCTCAATTTACATCGCGAACATGCACAGGCTGTTTTTAAATCGAGGCCTCACCCGGGCGAAAATTTATTCATTCACACAACCGATGTGACTGAACCGGTGAGTGTGGGAAATGCTCTCGAAGCTGTGCTTAATAAATTCGGGAAAGTCGATGCGCTCATCAATGGCGCCGGCGGCAATCATCCCAAATCGACAACCTCGCGGGATTTGCCGTTTTTCGATATTCCTGTGGAGGCTTTTAAAATTGTGATGGAATTGAACCTGTTGGGGACAGTGGTGCCCTGTCAGATTTTCGCCCGCCATTTTGCTGAAAAAGGCGGTGGCTCGATTCTCAATATATCGTCGATGAGTGCCTTCCGGCCGCTGACGCGCATTCCGGCTTATTCAGCGGGCAAAGCCGCTGTGAGCAATTTTACCCAATGGCTGGCCGTGCATTTAGCGCAGGAATATAGCCCGAAAATCCGGGTCAATGCTATCGCACCCGGATTTTTTCTCACCAACCAGAATCGTTTTTTATTGACCGATGAAAAAACGGGTGAACTGACAACGCGCGGCCAAGCGATCATCGATCACACCCCTATGGCACGTTTTGGTTCTCCCGATGAATTGGTCGGCACGGTTCTCTGGCTATTGTCCGATGCTTCAGCGTTTGTTCACGGCTGTGTGATTCCAATTGATGGCGGGTTTTCGGCGTTCAGCGGGGTGTGATTGACGATCGGTAATTTGAACGAATCAGTGGTTTAATTATGGTCGGTTTCTTCCGGAAAATAATCTGAATAAGGAATAAAAATGAAATACAATTTCGGCTTTATCGGTCTCGGCGTCATGGGGCAAAACCTGGCGCTGAATATCGAACGCAACGGCTTCCGCGTTATCGGTTTTGATCTCGATGCGGAAAAACAAGCTGCGGCGAAAAAAAAGTTTGCCGGTAAAAATATGGCGGTAACCGCAACTTTAAAGGAGTTTCTCGATAAACTGCAATCACCCAAACGCATTATGTTGATGGTGCCTGCCGGTGCGCCGGTCGATGCTGTGATTGCCGAAATTTTACCTCATCTGCAAAATGGCGATTTGCTCATCGATGGAGGAAATACCCATTTCCCGGATACGGAACGGCGCTGGAAAACTCTGCGTGAAAAGGGAATTCTCTACATCGGCACAGGCGTCAGCGGCGGGCAAGAGGGCGCCTTGCGCGGCCCTTCGATCATGCCCGGCGGTGATCCGGCAGCCTGGCCGCTGGTCAAACGCGTTTTTCAGGCTATCGCGGCGAAAACGGATGACGGCGAACCCTGCTGCCAGTGGGTCGGCGCCGGCGGCGCGGGGCATTTTGTGAAAATGGTGCATAACGGCATCGAATACGGCGATATGCAAATGATTTGCGAGGCTTACTTTATTTTGGCACGCGCGCTCGGTCTCAGCCCGGATGAAATGGGCGCTATTTTTGAAGAATGGAACAGGGGTGAACTCAATAGTTATTTGATCGATATCACCGCACAAATTATGGTGAAGAAGGACGAAAAAACCGCTAAACCGCTGGTCGATGTGATTTTGGATACGGCGGGCCAAAAAGGCACCGGCAAATGGACCAGCGAGGCGGCGCTGTATTTAGGTGTGCCGGCGCAAACCATCGCCGAAGCTGTTTTTGCCCGGATGATCAGTGCTATAAAGGACGAAAGAGTCGCGGCGGCAAGAGTTTTACCGGGCCCGGAAAATAAATTCAATGGCGATAGAAATGCGTTTATCGAAAAACTGCGTCAGGCCCTTTTTGCCAGCAAAATTTGTTCTTATGCCCAGGGTTTTCAATTGCTGGCTGCGGCAGATAAAGAATATGGCTGGAACCTGAATTTTGGCAATATTGCTCTTCTCTGGCGCGCCGGTTGCATTATCCGCGCTCAGTTTTTGGAAAATATCAAAACGGCTTTTGAGCAAAATAAAGAACTGCCCAATCTGTTGCTCGATGATTATTTCCGTGAAGTGATCATCCGCAGTCAGACCGCATGGCGGGAAGTCGTTGCCAGCGCTGTAAAACTGGGCATTCCCGTTCCTGCTTTCAGCAGCGCTTTAGCATATTACGACAGCTATCGCACCGCCCGCTTGCCGGCCAACCTGCTGCAGGCCCAGCGCGATTTTTTCGGCGCTAATACCTACGAGCGGGTGGATGCCGGGCGTGGGCAGTTTTTTCATGCGCAGTGGGTTTAAATAAAATGGAGAAGCTCAACTTTTTGAGCCACTGATATGCACAGATAAACACTGATTTTAAAAAT
>JAJRYV010000087.1 GCA_024275575.1 bacterium | reverse complement strand
TATTTATGTTTTTAGTTGAATATAAACATAGGGCTTAAAGGGCATTTATTCAAGTCTTTTCTGTGCTTTTTTTAGAGATAAAGCATTGTTTATAAAACCGGTTACATTCGTGCCGGATGGACACTAATTAGATGAAATTCAAATATTTGCCTGTTATTGCCGGCATACTCCTGATGACCGGACTTTTGCTAAATGCCTGCAAAGGACCGACTTCGCCTGCAGAAGCGTTCTTAACGGATACCATATCCATAATAGGAACAGGTTTTAGCGTCAACCCCGAGGATAACTTTGTCGCCTTTGGCAAGCAAGCCGCACAGGTTATCTCGGCTTCCGAAACAGAGATCAGAGTTATCCTGCCAAAGAACGCCGGTGGTGTGGTTAAGCTTAAAGCAAGTGTTAAAGGCGCAGTGGATTGGAGTAATAAAATTGATTTTACCTTCAGGAATGCTATCGAAGTGATTGATGATGAAATCGTGCATCCAGGCGGTATCGATGTGGATGCTGACGGGAATGTTTTTGTTATCTCTCGCGGCGATGAAACCATTTACAAAATATCACCCGGCGGAGAAAAAAACGCCTTCGTAACTGAAATTCCCGCCAATGGTGGTATCCATTTTGGTCCCGACAATTTCTTATATGTCTGTGAGCAAAACGAAGGTAAAATTGTTCGCATTTCATCCGATGGCGCGACCATCGAGGATGTGGTGGAGCTGGAATCCCCTATCGATTTTGACTGGAACATGGACGGAACGATGTACATTGTTTCCAACTGGGTGGGTATTTTTAAATACACAGGGCAGGACAGCGTGGAGCAGGTTGCTACAATCGGCAGTCCGAAAACCTGTCGTGTTTTTGAAAACGCGCTTTATGTGGCAACCAGTTGGGACAATCAACTTCTGAAGTTTGAAATTACCTCCAGTGGCCTGGAAAACATGGAAGTCCTCGCTGAGCCGGAATTGCCCATGGGCATGGAAATAGCTAACGACGGCACAATTTATTACGGGCCATATTTTGACGCGACATTGCACACGCTGGCGCCGGATGGCGCCAAAGGCACACTATTCCCCGGCGAACTGACTGCACCCATGCGTTTTATGGCATTCGTCGGCAAACAAATCTATGCCGTCAACGCAGGCGCCGGCCTTGTTGGCGTGGTGCTGAAAGTGTTTACTGCCGCTCAGCAAGCGCCCAGATATGGACGATAGAGACGGGTCGCGAGCAAATCTCATGGTAAATTCACTGTCTGGCCGTGATAATAATCCCATCCCGGTATTAGCAAGAATTACAGTGATGAAAACTGGAATCTCCTGATTTTTGTCGGGAGATTCCAGTTAACCATGCAGGAATGAAATTAACAATCAATAACAAGCCTTCAGGTATACAGGAATAAATGAAAGAGAGAGACTATGTGGAAGATTTTGTTTTCAGGTGTTTTTTGCCTGAATTTTTTGTGCCTGCCATCAATCTCGCTGTCGCAAAGCAAAGGCGGCAGGTGGCAATTTGAGAATAATGCAGAAGACACGGCAACCTGGGATGCTGTTAATGATAACGGACTCTTGCAAAATCAAGCACTTTGGGGCAATGAGGGACCTCTTCAGGAAGGCAGCGCCTATCTTGGCCTGGATAGTTTGGCAGCACACAATTTTGTGAAAATTGCAGACAGTGAAGATCTGGATTTTGACAATGAAAATATCGCTATTTCCGCCTGGATTTATCCCACTACTCTGAATGATGTGCATTTCGTCCTGAATAAAGGAATTCAGGACGAAAATCCCAAAACAACGAACTATTCTCTTCGAATTGCCAGGAACAAAAAACTGGAATTCCTCATTCGGGATTCGAATAATAAAGCGCAAAAGGTGTCTTCGAGTTTTACAATACCTGTTAATGAATGGACCTTTATTGCGATTTTCTATGACTTTGCTGCCGGGAAAGTCTACATGTGGAATCAATACACCAATACCGCTATTGACACCATTGATTTCAGACAAGATTGTTTTTCAAATAACGACCCGCTTGCAATTGGTTCCTGGGCTCGAAACGATCCGTCAAGTCCATCCATAAAGGATTTTGAAGGACGCATCGATGATGTGCTGATAAGTGGTCGTTTAGAAGATGTTTTCTCAGGTGTGACGGGGATTTCAGACAGAGGTCGGCAGGATAACAGTCGTAATAATTTTCCTGAAATGAGCACTTATCCTAATCCTGCGAGCCGGTCAAATACTCATATCACTTTAGAATTACAGTATAAGTCGCAAAACCATGAACCTGTCGAAATCCGTGTATATAATATTTTAGGACAGCAAATACTGCAACGTGTCGTTTATGCCCAAACAAATAAAGGATTTTTATTTAATTGGAATATGCGAGACAGTAAAAATAATCCGGTGAACAGTGGGCTCTATTTTTTCCAGGTTGGAGTGCAACAAAAATGCTTTGTAAAAAAAGTTTTGATCGTCAGGTAGAGTCAGGGCTGTTCGGCTGCATTTCTTCAATCATTTTTTCATCGCATTTTTGATCCGCGAGACCAGCTCTCGGCCCATGGCGCGGGTGCCGCAGTTCGCTTTGGGATTTAAATCCGGAGTCACGTATTTGCTCTCGGCAACCAGTTCATGTGCGCAGGAGTTGATGGCTTTTGCCGCCTTTTTTTCGCCTACATGCTGCAGCAGCATAACCCCTGCTTTGATCACCGCGATAGGGTTAGCGATATTCTGCCCGGTAATGTCGGGAGCGCTGCCGTGCACTGCTTCGAAAAGCGCCACATCCTCGCCGAAATTAGCCCCGGCCGTCAGCCCCAGCCCGCCGATCAGTCCCGAAGTCAGATCCGAGAGAATATCGCCGAAAAGATTGGTCGTGACGATCACATCATAGCTTTCCGGAGCCATTACCAGTTGCATGGCGCAGGCGTCGATGATTTTATCATCGAATTCGATTTCAGGATATTCTCGGGCGATCTCCTGTGCGACCTCGAGAAACATGCCGGTCGTGCATTTCAAAATATTGGCTTTGTGTACGGCAGTTACTTTTTTGCGCTTGTGTTTTTTGGCATATTCAAAGGCAAAACGGCAAATCCGCTCCGAACCGCTTCGCGTGACCAATGCGATACTTTCAGCAGCAATTTTCTGATTATCGATGATGATATCGTGCTCAATTCCGGCGTACAATCCCTCGATATTTTCTCTGATCAACGTAATGTCGATATTTTTGAATGGACTTTTCGTCCCCTGAAAAGAGACCGCTGGCCGCAGGTTAGCGTAAAGTTGAAATTCTTGTCGCAAAGCCACGTTGACACTGCGATAGCCACCGCCAACCGGCGTTGTTAACGGGCCTTTGAGTACCAGTTTATTCTTGCGGATGGATTCGATGACTGGCTCGGGAATTGGATTGCCAAATTCGTAAACCGCAGCCATGCCGGCGACTTGTCTGTCCCAGTTAAATTCAATGCCGGTTGCTTGCAACACTTTTACTGCGACATCGATCACCGATGGCCCGATGCCGTCGCCGGGGATGAGGGTGACGTTATACATAAAATCTCCGTTTATTATTAAAACCATTTGATAAATAATCTTTATGATTTTTATATAAATATCCACTGCTATCAACTGTTTTTCGCAGCTTGTATTCTAATTCGAGCAAAGATACGAATTGAATTGTTGGAGTCAAGGAGTTTTGCAAATTTTGCATTGCTTTTATCTGCCCATTAGATTAGTTTTAACCTTTTGAAAAGTTAGCCTGAAGTTACTATTTTATTTGTTCTTGTCCCATGCTGTATGTAACAGTTCAACTGCATCCGCAATAAATAGCGCCTGAACGAAAACGTTTCCCCACACGTCATTCCCGAATAACTTTATCAGGGGGCCACGTTTGGTTGAGGCTATTAATAATGGATTTTACTTCGTGGTTGCTGAAAAGCGCAATTACTTCGCCGAACTTCGTTTCACCTGAAAGCATGACGGAATGACGAAAATGTAGTGTTTTTGTTCAAGCTCTAAACAGAGCGAAAGCGTCTCGCTGCACGTAGCGCTCGTGCTGCTCCCCTCGGCAAGCTCAGGGCATCGCTTCGCTCTATGTTTAAAAAATGGAAATACTGATGATTTTGCGAGGAGCGATCATAATAGTCTTGTTTTTACGATTCGAATTTAAATATCGATTCGACAGACTTAAATTTACAAACCTGTATTAGCATGTTGAGAAAACCAAAAAAACGATGCAACTGAGCCGCCATATTGACAAAGGATTTTGGGCGATGGCTTCGAACGCCGTGAAAGCGCTCTACGGTTTTGGGCTTGTCATGTGGCTGCTCGCTGTCTTTCCCAAAGCCGCATTTGCCAATTACCTCATTGTGCAGACGACTTATTTGATTCTCGCTCAACTGATTAGCGGATTCAGTTTCGCAGCGTTTATCAAGTTTTATTACGAAAAGGGCAGGGAAGTGGAGTTTCAGAGCAGCGCCTTGCTCATTTTCGGGATCACGGCAATCGTTGTTTTTACACTTTTTATCATGTCAGCACCGACACTTGCAATGTTGCTTAATATGCAGGCAGATGCAGGCCTGTTAAAATTTGTGCCGGCGCTGTTCATTGCCTCGGCGCCGAAGTTGTTTTCCAATGAGGTCTTCAAAGCGCGGCATGCGATCAAAGCCTATTTCATGGCAGAAGTCACTTTTTTTATCTCTCACAGCGTGATGATCGTCATGATTTACTTTTATTCCGGTTTGCAGCGGGCGCAAGACGTGTTGTACCCAATGGTCGCCGCTTATTTTTTATCTTCGCTGGTGGGCATTTGGCTGGCGCGCAAAAATCTTGTTTACAGGTTTAAACTGTCGACAAAAAACTTGCTCGAAGCTCTGCGTTTCAATCGCTTCGTTCTCGCTATTGGCGTATCCAATAATATCTTTGAGCATGTAGACACCTATGTCGTCGCTGGATTTTTAGATAAACCGGCGCTGGCAACATTCGGTGCTTTGAAACTTTTTACCCGTATCTTCACCATGTTCCGGCAAGTCGTCGGCACGTTAGGATTTCCCGCTTTTGCACGCCTGCACAGCGAAGGCCGGCAACGTGATTTGATCAGCCTGTACGAGAAAGGAATTTATTACGCTACTATTTTACTCGGATTCATCGTGCTCGCTGTCTTGCTGCTGGCGGACTTTTTTTTCGATTTTATCCTGACAAAATACGCCGGCAGCGGATTTTACCTGCGAATTTTCATCATCCTGGGTTTGTTTGTCGGCTGGCAGACCATCGGCGATAATTTACTCTATGGCATCGGCAAACCGCGCACTGTGTTTTACAACCGCATTGTCGCCTCTGTTTGGAATGTGTTATTAAATATTATTTTGATTTCACAATACGGCATCACCGGGGCGATTGTCACAGCCAATTTTACCATGTTTTTACTCATGTTGTCGACGACTTATTTTGTCCGCAAAAATATCGGATTTACATTCGCCGGCATATGGAACAAGCGGCGGGATCTGTATTTTTTTATCCACGATTATTTGAAAAAAAACTGATTTTATCGGAAAAGGGAAGAACTTATGGCAAAGAAAAAAAGCAGAAGGAAGCAGGAATTACAGAAAAATCAGATGAAGAGCAGCCCCTCGCTGATCGATCAAATCTCCGGCTGGATTCGCCGGCATTATGTTTTTTCGGCGCTTGTTTTTTACTGTATCATTGCATTTGCTTTTTTTTACGGTGTCGTTTTTCATGGCAAAGTTTACTTCGTCCCGGATGCTCAGGCGCCGGCCTCTCTCAATACGCCGCTATGGAAAATGCTCAACGAAGAGGGTGTTCACGCTTTCTGGTCGCCCTACATTTTTGCCGGCTTGCCCACCTACGGCAGCCTGATTTTTACTCCTTTCGTCTATTTTCCATATTTGGCTTTCACTTTTTTCAGTCTCAACGCCAACGTGCTGGCGATTTTGCACGTTCCCTTTGCCGGGCTGGGTGTCTATCTGTTTTTGCGTGATCAGGAAGTCGAATACCTGCCGGCTTTTCTCGGCGGTCTGGCTTTCATGCTAACGCCGCACCTCATCTCGATGGAAACATTCGGCCACGGTTCAAAACTGATGACCAGTGTTTATCTCCCCCTCGCTTTCTGGGCGATGCTACGGTTGTTCAAAAATGGCGGGCTCAAATTTCTTGGTCTCACAGCGCTCATTCTCGGTTTCCAATTTCAGCGTGGTCATGTGCAAATTGTTTATTACACCTGGCTTTTGCTGGGCTTGTTTTTACTGTTTTTTATCGTACAAAAAATCAGAGATGGTGAAGGGGCGAAATTTTATCAACCCTTGCTGCAATTTACCGTCGTCTTGATACTGGCCCTGGGCATGGCGGCCGTGCTTTATTTGCCGGTGCTGGAATATATGCCTCACTCAATTCGTGGTGCCGCTTCGATTTATGCCGCGGCTGGCAGCGATGGTGGCGTCGGCATGCAATACGCAACCCAATGGTCTTTTTCCTTTGGCGAAATGATGACTTTTATCATTCCCTCGTTTTACGGCTTCGGCGGGCAGGCTTACTTGGGCACCATGCCCTTTACCGATTATCCGCATTACATGGGCATCATCATTTTCGGACTGGCGATTTTCGCGATAATTATTCGCCGAAAACAATGGCTGGTATGGTTTCTCGTTGCGGAAATTCTGCTGGCCCTGCTCATTTCTTTCGGAAAAAATAATCCGTCGATCTATGGCATGTTCTACGATTATTTCCCCTATTTCAACAAGTTTCGTGTCCCGGTGATGATCCTGATCCTGGTGCAGCTCGGTTTCGCTGTTCTTGCCGGACTGGGCCTGCAATCGCTATTGGAAATTTTGCGGCAGCAAAGGAAAAACGGCGGCAAACTGGCCGGTAATTTACTTTTCGCGGCGGCTGGCATTGTGGCATTGCTGCTCCTTCTTTCTCTCGGCAAAAGCGTTTTACAAGGTTTTATGCAGTCGCTCTATCCGGCAAAATACACTCCCTCGACACAGGCGCAAATCAATCAGATGCGTTTCGATCTGTTCTTTAAAGATATGTGGGTTGTGGGGCTTTTTTCAGCAGCGACGCTGGTGGTAATTTACGCGGCTCTCACGCAAAAAATAAAAGCCATGACGATGGCGCTGGCGATTTGTCTGATATCGATACTCGATTTGTGGCTGGTCATCGGCAAGATCAACAACCCGGTTTCCGGCAAACGGATGAGCGAATATCTGCGCGAAGACCAGGTTGCGCAATTTCTTCACAAAGACAAAACCACCTTTCGTATTTTTCCGGTCAATGTCAATTTTGCCCGCCTCGCGCTGTTCAATGAAAACCGCTGGGCGGCGCAGGGCATTCAAAGCATCGGTGGCTACCATGCGGCGAAATTGCAGGTCTACCAGGATTTTCTCAACGGCACGCGCTTTTATAAAACCTATTTGGACAAGTTTTATTCAGTGCGCAATGTCGGCGGGCAGAATAAACTGATGCAGACGCGACCTCTGGATACCATTGTCGCAGCGCAAAATAATCTGCTCGATGTTTTAAATGTGAAATATATCATTTCGCCCTATCCGGTGCCCGATTCGCAGATGGTCGACCGGGCGCAGGTGGCTTTGAATTATCACGGTCAAACCGTGCCGTTGCATATCATTGAAAATAAAGGCGTTTTGCCGCGAGCGTTTTTGGTGGATAATTTTAAACTGTTCGACGACCCCCAAAAGCTGCTCAGCGCCATGGGTATGGGAGAACTCAATCCCACCAGCAGCGTGGGTTTGTACAATGAGCCGTCGCTCATGCCGCTGCCGGATTCGATGGCGCAAGTGGAATCGATAGAATATCACCCACATCATGTTGAAATCAAAACACATTCCGCAAAACCTCAATTACTGGTTTTGTCCGACCCCTGGTATTCCGCGGGCTGGCAGGCGACAGTAAATGGGGAATCTGCGGAAATTCTGCAAGCCAACCACGCCTTCCGTGCGCTTGCCGTTCCCGCCGGTGAAAATCTCATCGAATTCAGGCTCACAACACCGGCTTATAACCAGGGCAAATGGATTTCGTTGCTGAGTTTTCTGTTGGTTGTGGGATTGATGTTAGGGGGGAGTTTGAGGAGAGAACTTGTATAGCCCCATTTAAATTTCACTTTTTACTTGTGTGGCTAATATATGTAACTATTCAGCGCACCAGGCGGACGCCGAGCTTGCCAAAGCGGGATTTTTTCTCAATTGTCTGAAACGTGCTCTTCGGCAAGCTCAGGGAACGCTTCACTGGCACACGCTGAACAGTTACTAAAATATTTACATAATTTTAGTCAAAATAAAGACTTCCATGCGGCTCGCCCCAAAACTGCTCGCTCTTGATTTTGAGCTAACTGGATACCAAATTGGTGCGCAGCCCATTTATGGGCTGCAACTCACATTGTGTAAAGGCAATGCACTTCAGATAAAGGCGAAAGTTTAAAAAAAAATGAGCTAAAAAACCCCCGAACATCCGGAATCATCATAAATAACCCCACATCAATTTCTCCGCTTGTGCCAGATATCCCGTCCCGAAAAGATTGAGATGATTGAGCACGTGATAAAGCTTATAAATATCACAGCGTTCGCGCCAACCGGGCGGCAGGGGCCAGGCTTCGTTATAAGCGTCGTAAAACCGGGGTTTGAAACCGCCAAAGAGTTTGGTCATCGCCAGATCGGCCTCGCGGTGGCCGTAATAAACCGCCGGGTCGATGAGCACGGGTTCACCGTTTTCGGCGATCATGAAATTGCCACTCCACAGATCGCCGTGCAGCAGGCCGGGTGTTTCTTCACTACCAGCTAGTATCGCCTCGATTCGTGATTCGAGCATGCCAAACCCCCGGCGCAATTTTGCCGAGAGTACACCGTTTTTTTCGGCTAATGTGATTTGAAAAGCCAGCCGTTTGTTGAAATAAAAAAGCGGCCAGTTTGAGGTTTCATCTCCCGTAGCGAGGTTACGCTGCGGTGTTGCGCCGATAAAATTATCCTCGTAAAACCCAAAATCATGACTGGAATGCCGGTGCAGTGCGGCAAATTGACGACCAAAATTCTCGAAGAAATTTGGCCGTAACCGCCCGGTTTTGATAAATTCAAGTACGAGAAAATCCGTCTCAACTTTTAAAACCTGCGGCACGCGCAGCGCTCCGGTTTTGGCCAGTTCGTGCAAGCCATTGGCCTCTTTTTTCAGGGCGTTTGTGCTGCTCATCCCGGATTTGACAAAAAGCTCCCGCCCGCTGGCAAGCACAATTTTTTCTGTCTGTGCGATGCAGCCACCGCCAATTCCACTTCGGCGCTGCACCTTTTCTCCAGCCCAGTTTTCGATTTGTTTTTGCAAGTCCAATTTATAATTCTTTTTTGATTTTCAGCAGCAGCCCGCCACAGGCGTCTTCGAGAATATCCAGCACCAGTTCGAAACCGGCGCTGCCGCCGTAATAGGGATCAGGTACCGATTTTTCCCGCCGGGAGCGGCAAAAATCCGTTATTTTGAAAAGCTTGTGAATGAATTGTCCGGCGCGGTCCAGCGCGTGCAGATCGTGCATATTATCATCATCCATACCGATGAGATAATCGAATTTTTCAAAATCTAAGCGCGGCTGCACTTGCCGCGAAATGCTGGAGAGATGGTAACCCCGGCGTTGCGCATGTTGCTGCATGCGGCCATCAGCCGGTTCGCCGGCGTGGTAAGCGATGGTGCCCGCCGAATCACAGGCGATTTCATTTTCCAGCCCTGCCTTTTGGATGAGGCCGTTCATCACCGCCTCGGCGCTGGGTGAACGGCAGATATTACCCATGCAAACGAAGAGAATTTTTTTCATAATATTCAAAAACAAATAATGTGAAAACTCTGTTAGCGATTCCAACCCTGCCGGGGCTGCAATGTGTTAAGCTGTTGCAGCGCATGCATCAACACGAAGTGAAATACCTGGTTGTCCATTTCGCCGGCCTCATCAAGCGTATTTTTGATAAATTGGCTCTTCAAAATATAAAAACTTCCTGCCAAATAAAAGATATGATTACATTTATCATTTTACCCGTTGCCACAACCTCTATGGCTGTGCTTTTGGAAATATAAGTCTATTTCACGACGCTGGATGCAGAGCACCGCAGAGCAGGTGCAACGAGTGGCTTTAGTGCCTGTTGACTTTTGTAGTGCCCACATTTTGGTTTGCGGAAATCTTGCCGGATCTTGCAGGTTCATTTTTTTGAAAAATTAGCATCGTATCGAGACAGGTTGTAAACGTATTTTGCGCATAAAATTTGATGGACAGGGTGAGATCAAATTTTTCCTTTTGCTGCAGCGCCAGAGCGAATTCGCAGTTGTGATCGCAAGGGCAGCGTGCATGCGTGGTGGAAGTGTCGGACAAAAAGAGCATGAGACGTTCGTTATCGACAAGGGCGCTGTCCTTGAAGGCCGAGCCGCAGACGCTGCCGAAGCCAAAGTACAGATGCAAAACACCGTTTTCGTAGACCGTCGAATCGAGAAAACTTGCGTTTTGCTTTCCAAATAATTCCCGACCGGCATTGGCTGTTGTGCAGGGAAAGTCTGTAAACTCATATTGCCCAATGATTTCTTCGTTTGGTAAAATCGCGCTTTTATCGCAATTGGAGGCATTCAGTAAAGTGATAAAAGATAGGATTGCAACCCCTGTTTTTCGCATCATAGATGCATCTCCTTTTGTTTTCAATTTTTACTATTTTGACTTGTTACCGTATTGGATGACGACCATCCGGCAAAGTTTGGGCCGGTGATAGGCGATTTAAATTTTCAGGGTGGGGGAAAGCAGAAGTGAAGATAAAGCATATGCAAAATCTGACAAAAAAGCTCAAATATTTGAATGGTTACAGAAACCACGGGAGCAGCATGTTCTTGCAATGAGGAGCGGGATAAATTCCCGGAAACCGGCAGTCAGTCGTCACCCCCCGGGAAATGTGTTTTTCAGTAGAGAAGTAGTGATTTTTCTTTTGCAGCCGTCTGGCTGCTGTTCAAATCCCGAATTTTTATCGTCAGTATGTACTGCCCCGCATCGATGGAACGGGTATCGAGAGCGATGTATTCGATGGCTTCTTCGTTGTTGCCCTCGCGCATATTGGTGAGTGAAATAGACGATTTTTTGCCGACGCCGAAAAGTGAGAAAAATTTTGCAAAGGCCGACTTATTCGATTTGGTCAGTTTTAATTTGTGGGTGATTTCGTAGCGAGTCTTGCCTTCGTTATCCTTCTTTAAATTATACACTTCGATGTAGGTATGAAATGGTTTTAGCTGGGAAAAACGGGCAGAGGGGTTCACCAGGATATCGAGCTTATCATGGGTAAATTTGGGGTCTTTCGCCGGTCGTATAGCGTAAGCCAGTTCGATGTCGCTCAACTGCAGTGTATTGCCGGAATAATCCGGAACATCGTAAACAAACTTGAAGCCGCCGAGCAAACCGGTTTCTTGCGCTTTGGCATGTAATGCGACGTGAAAACTGTCCGGCTTGACGGCAAAACGAAAACTGTTGATGATCATGATGCGCCGATCGACCGGTTTTTCCGGTATTGCAAGATCGGAATAACAGCGGTCCTGTTTTATTGTTTCCCATTTCATATTATGCAGTATAACCCCTTGATCGAGCACGATTTGCTCTTTTTTACCGGCATATTTTTGGATTTGTGCCAGCGGGATATTATAATAAATATCCATCTCGGTTTGGGCGTTTTCACCACGGAATGTGGCGATGGTATATTCGAGCCTTAACGGTTTTAATTTTTCCTGCCACGTATGCCGGTCGTGCGTGAAAGCCTCGGTGACGGATACTTTACTTTCATTGATGAACTCTTCTTCAATGGATAGTTGCTCGACTTGCGGAGCGGTGAGCATGCGGTAGTAATCAGTGCCCCATGATAATCGGTCGCGTAGCATCGCGTTATCCTCGAGCATCGGCGTCAGCCGCCAGTTATCCGCCAGGGCTACCCTGGCGACGAGAAAATGAAAAGTGAGTTCAGGAATCTCTCCCTGCTGAAAATAGCGCCAGGATTCGTTGGGCAGAGAAGATTCGGCGATGGTGGTGACGCGGTCATCAGGCTCGCCGTAGCGTAAAAAAATGAAGCCTTTATCGTTGAATTCTTTATTCAATTGATAGGGTGCGGGGAATTTCAGGCGTTGCAATTTATCGGGATTGTTGGCCTGGGTGCGTGCAGCGAGAAATTCATAATCGCGTATGGCGATGGCATAGCGGCGCAAATGCTCCAGCAGGCGAACATTGATCTAGGCAGCCGGAGTCGGATCGCGGCGCAGCCAGATCTGTTTATAGAAAGTGATGAAGTCCTGTGCCTGCCCGAGATTTTCATACTTGTCGATTTCACCCTCATTCAGGATGTATTTAACGTATTGAAACTGGAAATCGGCGTCTCTTTTCGACTGGATCGCATTGACACCGCGCCAGTAAAATTGCTGTGCCTGAAATGGTTTCTCAAGTTGCCGGTTGATGAGTGCAAGGGAGAAATAAATCGGCGCCGGACTCATGCTTTTACGCTCCTGCAGCAAATTGAGCAGCGCTTGCCGGGCTGCTTCGAGCTTGTTTTCACGCCGCCATTTTTCAGCAAGAAAATAACGGGCTTCATCCCGCGCTTTATTTTTTTGCAGCCAGCGTTCAGTCCCTGCATTATCGTGATATTTGATCAGCTGGCGGTAATGGCGGAATATGCCCAGCGAGGTGCTGATCTGTTGCGGATGCAGGCGTAACTGCCGGTGTGCCATATCGATCGCTTTTTTAAAGTGTTCACGATAGCTTTCAAGCAATGAATACTGATAGATCACATCTTCGAACGATGAATCCTGTGCAATGATCCTCTCGAACTCCTTTTCCGCTCTGTTCCATTCCAGCAGCTTGTTCAGCCCCGGCATCATCTGAATAAAACGGGCCTTGCCGATGCCGAATTCCCGCAGACAAATTGCACGGCAATAACGCGCATATAGGTTGTCGGGCTCGAGTTCGACAATGCGTTTGAACTTGCCCTCGGCGTCCATCCATTTTTTCCGCGCCATTTCGAGCTTGCCGTAACCCATGAGCGCTTCGATGGATTTATCATAAATCTTTAAGGCGGCTTTGAATGCATCCCGTGAAGCTTTGTAATTTTTGCTCTTATAATAGGCATTGGCTTGTTCAATTTTCCGTTAAATTTTCGTTTTTTGCATCTGCATTTGTGAAAAAGCGGCCGGTATGCAAAAAACAGCACCAAGAACAACACCTGTAAGTATTCGCCGGCATAATTGCATTGTGCAATCCTTTGTGAAAAGTTGGGATTATTGCAGTTTATAAAATAATTGACAGGTAATCGGGAATTTGATTTAAAAAAACGTAGTCATTCTCTGCACAATTATAAAGCATAGAGAATCCTTTTGAGAAAGGCAACTGATTTTCAACGAAATAACGGCAAGGCAGGCTGAACAGAGGTACGCTTTTTTTAAAATTTGTAAATAAAGCAGGTGATACAAAATGTGACGTGAAAACTCAAATTCATCAAATAGCTTAATAATATTAAGATGCAGATATTGCAACTAATTGTTTATTAGTGTTTCGTCCAGAAAAACCTAAATAATTTAAAACAAATATTTGCATTTTTATTTCAGTATGTATATTTTGTATTAAACCCATTAATTTTTTTAAAAGGAGAGAGGTATGCAGAGGGTATTTTTTACAGTTATTTTGGCCATCTTTTTGGGGGCAACAGCATCTGCCCAGGATGTTACATTGCAGGGCAAAATCAGGGGAACTGATGTCAGCGGCACAGGCAGCAAAACGCTGGTAAAACTGGTTGGCGTTAACATCTCAGTGCAAAATACGACGACCGGGACGACGACCGCACCGGATGGAACTTTTAATCTGAAAGTTAAAAGCTTACCTGTAACGCTGGTGATCACGTACATTGGATATGAGAAAAAAACGATTACCGTAGAGACGAATAATTTTCTTGACATCGTTTTGCAGGAAGACGTACTGGCATTCGAAGACATCGTCATCGTCGGCAGCCGTTTTCAGACCCGCACTTCCATCACCTCACCTGTTCCCATCGATAATATCAAGTTGCGCGACATGAAAGCGACGGCACAGGTGACGATGGACAAAATGCTTCACTACGTCGTTCCCTCATTTAACTCCACACAGCAGATGATTTCCGATGCCACCGCCCATTTCGATCCGGCAGATTTGCGTGGACTCGGACCGAGCCGCACGCTGGTTCTTATCAACGGCAAACGGAAAAATCCCTCGGCTCTGGTATACATCAACGACACGCCTGGCAAAGGCGATGTCGGCGTCGATATGAACAGTATTCCGCTCGGCGCGATCAGCCGTATCGAAGTCTTGCGGGATGGCGCCTCGGCACAGTATGGCTCCGATGCCATCGCCGGCGTGCTCAACATCATTTTGAATGATGAGGCTGAAAAAACGAGTGTCAATGCTTACTCCGGCATCACTGAGGAAGGCGATGGTTTTCAATTCGGTACCAGTATTAATACCGGTTTTAAACTGAGTGATAAGGGTTTTGTTAACCTGACTGCAGGATATACCGATCAGGAAGAAACCAACCGCGCCGGCACACCGGTTGGCGATGGTCTGTTCGGCCCGATTTTCGGCGACGAAAGCCTGTCCGACGGCACCAACCCGTGGGTTGCACAAAATCCAGATCTCGGTATGCGTGTCGGTTTGCCGAACATGTCGAGTGCTAATATTTACTATAATTCAGAAATTAATTTAAATGAAAATGACAAGATCTATTCCTACGGTGGCCTGGTTTATCGCAGCGGCTTGAGCTATGCCCTCTATCGCGCGCCGTACTGGATTCCCGATCAGTTTTTCCTGAAACACGCTCCCGGTGAAGAGTATCAGGGATTTCAGCCGACCTTTGAAACCGATGTTTTCGATAATGAATGGACTGCGGGTTTTCGTTCGAAAAAAGCGGGTTGGGATTATGACCTGAGTTTCAGTTATGGCAGCAACACGGTCGATTATACCATCGGCAATTCTATCAATCTCGATCTTGGTGAGGCCAGCCCGACGGAGTTTTATGCCGGCGGTTATGAATTCCGCAACAGCATTATCAATTTCGATATCTCCAAACGCCTGCGCGACAAGCTTTCCATCAGCTTCGGTTCGGAATTTCGCCAGGAAAATTTTGTTGCCAACGATGGTGAGGAAGCCTCATATTTTGGCGGCGGCGCCCAGTCCTTTCCCGGCTTGCAACCTCAAAATGCGGTGGACGCAAAACGCACCAATGCTGGCGCCTATCTCGACCTCGGTTTGGACCTGACGACCAATTTCTACATTGGTGTTGCAACACGCATGGAAAATTATAGCGATTTTGGCCGCAACAATACATTCAAGGTGGCCAGCCGCCTGAAAACCAGTAACGACCGCTATAGCGTTCGCGCTTCGGTATCCTCCGGTTTCCGTGCACCGTCGCTACATCAGATTTTCCTGAGCAATATCCAGACGCTGGTTTCCGGTGGTACGATCAGCAATCAGGGGACTTTTAATAATAACAGCCCGGTGTTACGCAAACTTGGCGTTAAACCCCTCAAGGAAGAAGTTGCATCCAACTTCACCGTCGGCGTCGCCAGCCGCCCGAGTGACGATTTCTTTTTCAGTGTCGATTTTTTTAAAATTAACCTCGATGACCGTATTGTTTACTCCAGTTCCATCTCATCGAGTGATCCTGGCACAACTGTCGGCGCTATTTTGGCCGCCAATAACATCACCAGTCTGAAATTCTTTATCAACGCGGTGAATACCACCTCGAAAGGCATCGATATCGTCTCCAATTACCGCATGAATAAACTGCGCTTCAATTTTGCGGCTTCATTTGCCAAGCATGAACTCAATGGCAAAATCAACACCCCGGATGTGCTCGCAGCCGATGGTGTCGATATTTTTGACCGCAAAGAGCAATCGCGTATTCTGTCTTCACGTCCACGCCAGAAAGTGATTCTCGGCGCCACTTATGATCTCAATCCATTTACTATCGGTCTTTCGGGAACCCAGTTCGGCGAGGTGACCTGGCAGCATGCTTCCGACCCGGCAAAAGATCAGACCTTTGGCGCGAAGATTCTCCTCGATCTCAATGCAGCATACAGGGTTAACGATGAACTCACACTCAATTTCATGATCAATAATTTAATGGGGGTTTATCCCGATGTCATCGATCCGAAAGGTGATTTTGTCACCGATCTCGGCGGCCGCTTTAAATATCCATGGGAAGTCAACCAGTTTGGCTTTAACGGTCGGGTATTTCTTGCCACTGCGAACATCAATTTTTAAAAAAGCAGACTGATGGAGTTGAAGCCCGCCAAATTATTGGCGGGCTTTTTTTATATGTGTACATCGGAGATTTTCAGGCACATGTATTGGCTGCCAGGGAATCATGATGGAAAGAATGGCGAAATTCTACGATCGACAAGCGGGAGGAAAATCCCGTCGAATGAACACTCATGGGGCTTCACGATTAAAATTGGAGTAAACACATCGCCTGAACTTAAATCAGTATTCAAATAAGTAATCTATCTGTGACAAGTCATATAATAAATCAGGTGGGAAATTTGGTGGGGAGAAAAAACCAGGGCGTTTGCACACCCTGGTTAACACATTCAATTCAATTTAATCGAAATAATACTTCAGGCCGACCTGAACTTGCCATCTGGAGATCAGGCTGAGATTATCGAGAAATGTTTTCATGGTGCCACCGGTATAATTGAAAATCGGTGCGCCCTGGGCATCGAAATTGCCGGTAAACAGCAGCGGTGATTTTGCCGCAACATTTGCATCTTGTCGCACTCCCCAGTTTGAATTAAGCAGATTACCCAGGTTAAGTACATCCAGACTCAACTGGAAAGCGTGTTTTTTACCCTTCAGGTTCATGGAGAAGTCCTGCATAATGCGTGCATCGATATTGTTGAACCAGGGGCTGGTAGCGCCGTTGCGTTCAGTGATTTTGCCACGATTGGCGCTCAGGTAATCGTCTTGCTCAACAAAAGTGTTAAATGCCGCACGCTGTTCTTCCACTGTCGAGATAACATTGCCATTGTCATTGGTGATCGGCGCAAAGTTGATGTCATTAGCATCTTCAGGCACATAAAGCAGGTCATTTCCACCGATACCATCACCGTTGAGATCGCCGGCATAGAGATAGGAGTAACGGTTGCCTTCAGCCAGTTCAACAAAAAGGCCAAACTGCGTTTTGTGCCTGGCACTCCAGTTTTTGGTGTAAGTTGCACTGGCGATGAAGCGATGTCTGTAACCGAATTCCGAGAAGCTCAAATAAGGTTTGTTGGGGTTGCCCTGGGTCGGGTTAAATTGCCACAAGAAACTGGCGATTTCGGTAGAACTCAGGGTGTTTTTTGCTTCGGTGAAGTTATAGGCCAACGAGGTATTCAGGCTGTTCATGAAGTTTTTGCGCAATTGCGCCGTCAGGTTCATGTGATAACCTTCATCGGTATTGTCGAGAATGTACACATCGCCGCCGCCAATGTTATTGAGGCGGTTGTTCGCCGGATCGTATTTGACCCGGCCGTCACTGCCGCCGATGGTGCCGATCGGATTTGCCAGGTTAGCATTCCTTACATAAACAGCATTCAGATCTTTACCATAGAGAAATTCCAAAGTTCCCAGCATTTCCCAGGGCAATTCTTTGTCGATAGCGATGTTGGTTTTCCATACCTGCGGCCATTTGAAATCAGCGACTGTGCCGTTGACATCAAAGGAATAAAACTTTGCCGCCGGGCCCTGGTTTGCCACCTGGTTGCCAATCCAGACGAAAGGCAAGCGGCCGGTGAAGATACCGGTACCACCGCGCAGTTGCATGGAGCGGTCGCCGTTGACGTCCCAATTAAATCCCAGGCGAGGGCTGAATAATAGGGCGGTGTCGGGGAATTTGCTGACATCGATCTTTTCCGGGTTACCGTTTTCGTCAACCAGGTTGAGACCTTCGACATATTCATTGCGCGGGATATCGGTGAAATAAATGGGTACATCGACACGCAAACCGGCAGTCAATGTCAGGTTTGGGGAAAGCTGGAACTCGTCCTGCCCATAAAAAGCCAGTTGGCCGACGTCGGTTTCGTCAAGCTTGAACGGTGCTGTCTGATTTTGCACCTCCGCATTGAAATCGCGGAAATTGGGATTGGCCGGGTCCGTGGCATTCATAAAATCATCAACCGAATCGAATGTCCAGCCGCCGAATTGTCCCGGAATAGGGAAAACGCCGTAATAAAACAGATTGAATGAATTATTGAATTTGAACATTTCAAAGTTGGCGCCCAGGGTGAAAACATGATTACCTTTGTAGAAGTTGAAATTGTTGGTGAACTGCCACACATCCTGATCCAGCAGGTTGTTGATGGAGAAAGGTTCATGGCCCAAAGTGGTATAGGCAATACCGTCTTTCCCGATTTCGATCGTCGGGAAAGGTTTGCTAAAGGGATCACGAAAATCGCGAAAACGGTTATAGCTGATGAACAGCCGATTAGAGAAACCGGCATAGCGACTGTTGAGCTCGAGAGCGTATGAGTTCAACTCATTGTTGATCGCATATCCGGAATTCTGGAAGGGTAGCGTCGTGGCGTTGGGGCCGCGTCCGGTATTGTTGTAGCTGATGGCAAACGGGTGTGGCGGCAAATCGCGTTTGGCATCGAGCAGGTTGTAGCGAAATGTCAGGTTGTTCTTCTCGTTGATATTCCAGTCGAGTTTCAACAGCAGTTTGTTATTGTCAGTTGAGTGAATATAGTTTTCATAGGCGCCAGGGTCGTAACCGTAAACATCGATCATGCGCTGGCGGATCATGTCGAGGTCGGAAGCGAGCACGCGTGAAACGGTGTTGCCGGTGGCGCCGTTGCGCGATGCGGAGTAGTTGGAACCCGGGTCTTCACGCCGTTCGATTTCCGCATTCAGAAAAAAGAAGAGTTTGTTTTTAATCAGCGGGCCGCTGATGGTAAAACCTGACTGATTGAATGAAAGGTCCGGATTTAAGACGGAATTGCCGGCAACTTCATCACCGATAAAAGACTCATTTCTGGTAAAGCTGTAGACCGAACCCTGGAATTTATTCGTTCCTGATTTGGTGACCGTGTTGATACCGGCGCCGGTGAAACCACCCTGGCGGACGTCGTATGGAGCGATGGAAACCTGAACCTGTTCGATGGCTTCGAAAGGCACAGGTTCGGCATTTGTCTGGCCGCCGGGAGCCGGATCATCAAGACCGAAAGGGTTGTTAAAATAGGAGCCGTCGAGGGAGATGTTATTGTAAAGCCAGTTTTTACCGCTGAAACTGAAATTGCCGTCGCTGCGCGGATCGAGGCGGAAAAGATCACGCGTACTGCGTTTGATGGAAGGCATTTGCTCGACTTGCTCTTTGTTGATGTAAGTGGCTGCGCCGGTGCGGTCACTGTTCATCACTTCATCCTGACTGGAGACGACTTCGATCGATTGCATTTCGATGGCTTCCGTCGTCATCTTGAATTGCAGGCGCAAGTTTTGACCGAGGTTGATATAGATGTTTTTATTGATATTATCCTTGTAACCAATAAAAGATGCTGTCACCGTATAAGGCCCGCCGACGCGCAGGTTTGGAATGTTAAATGCACCGGTGACACGGGTGGCGGCGCCGAATTGAGTGCCGCTGGGCATATGGACTGCGATGACATTGGCACCGGGAAGCGGTTCCCCCTCCGAATCAGTGACGATACCGTTCAATGAACCGGTGGTGAGACCCTGTCCGAAAACCGGCATCACAGTAAAAATGATGAATATGAAAAGAATGAAAAACCTCCATATCCCGACGGTGTTGCTGTTAACGTTTTGATCCACAATTTTCCTCCATCTGATAGTGTGAAATTGTTATTAGAACACGGATGAAACCCGGGCATGAGAATTCGTCGCGATAATCTGCTGTTGGTGAGCCTGAAAGTAATCTAAAAAACGCCCGCGTCAGACTTGACATCTTTCATCCCTGTTACTTTTCGTCGCCATAATAGACATTTTTTCACGGCTTGTCAAGTTAAGATTATCCGGGTTTTGATCGCATTTACTGGCGCATAGCTGTCAAATTAAGGTCTCTGTTTAGCGCACAATGCGGCGGACGCTGACATGCCGAAGCGGGAGCATCCTCTCATCTTGTCCGAAACGCGCCTTCCTTCGGCAAACTCGGGGAATACTTCTCTGACGCACGATGAACGAGATACCAGTTTAAGAGCGCAAACCATTTTAAAACAATGGTGATATAATGTCCACTGCGGAATAAATCCCGCAGCTATTTAAATAAACCCACCTGAAGACGGCTCAATTAGAACGCTCGCCTCAGCGAGGTCAGGTTTACATATCGCTGCATGTTTTAATATGCAGCGGGCGTTTGGATAACCAGAGTCGTGCGAATATAAATTTTGTAAATCCCGTGAAATTGAATTATATTGGGGCCGAAAAATCATCGGATAAGTTTATTCACTTTGCCCGTCAAATATGCCGGATCAAAAAAAGCAGCCTGCAACAGAAAAAAGCCTCGGCCGTTCCGCCGGAGTTGTCAGTATCGCCATCATGGCTTCCCGCCTGCTTGGCCTTGTGCGTGAAAAAGTCATCGCCCACTATTTTTCTGCCGCCGTCGGCGCCGATGCTTTCACCGCGGCTTTTCGAATTCCCAATCTCATCCGCGAGCTTTTTGCCGAGGGCGCTCTCAGCAAGGCTTTCATCACCACATTCCCCGACACCGAAGCCAAAGAAGGCAGCGCTGCTGCAGAATTGTTGGCTAATCGAATTTTTATTCTCACGGCATTGGTGTTAAGCATCATCACTGCTGCCGGTATTTATGCAACACCATTTATCGTCAAAACTATGCTGCCCGGTGAAGGTTTTGCCCTTTCTCTCGACCCGTTGCAGCATTTCGGTTTTACAACCAAAGGTGAATTGACTGTCTTTCTCGCCCGCATCATGTTCCCGTTTCTCATGCTGGTCTCCTTTGCTGCGATTGTCATGGGACTTCTCAATACGAAGAAGATATTCGGCATTCCCGCACTGGCCTCCGCTTTTTTCAATATCGGTGCCATCGCCGGGGGCATCGCCGGATATTACTGGGGACCGCAATTCCAAATGCATCCGGCGACAGGACTGGCGCTGGGTGTGCTGGCCGGCGGTTTTATGCAGTTCGCCGTGCAGTTGCCGAGTTTATGGCGCACCGGTTTTCGTTTTCACTTTTCATTCTCATTGCGTAATAAACGCGTTCAACAAGTGATGCTGCTCATGGGGCCGGCGATTTTTGGTGCGGCTGTTTTTCAGATCAGCATTTTTATCAATTCGATTTTCGCTTCCGAAGGTATCGGCTGGATGACCTGGCTGAACCGGGCTTTCCGGCTGATGCATTTACCCCTGGGGGTTTTCGGCGTCGCCATTTCAACGGTTGCCCTGCCCAATTTTGCCCGTCTGGTTGCGGCAAACAACCTCGGCGCATTTCGTACCGGCTTATTGCGGGCGTTGCGTTTGTCCTTTTTTCTCACAATTCCCGCGACGATCGTCCTGATGCTGCTCGCCGAGCCGATTTGCCGGTTGATTTTTGAAGGCGGCAAAACCGGCCCCATCGATACCAGTCAGACAGCTCGCGCCCTGTTTTTTATGGCCCTGGCCATCGCAGGTTACTCGGCGGCAAAAATCACCACCGATGGTTTTTATGCTTTTAAAGATACCCGCACCCCAATGATCATCAGCGCTGTCACAGTCTGCCTGAACATCGGGCTGAATTATCTTTTTATCTACCACATTTTTCACACGCACTGGTCGCTGGCACTCTCCACCGGTCTGACGCAAAACCTCAATTTTATCCTGCTCATCTGGTTTTTAAGAAAAAAAACCGGTACATTGGCGTTGCAAAAATTGCTGCCCTTTTTAGCAAAATTGCTTGCCTCAAGCATTTTGTTCGGTATCGTTTTGTATTACAGTTATCTCGCTTTTTCTCAAATCCTGCCGGCAGAGAGCATTTTGAATCAATTTGTGGTGATTTTGGCAACACTCACCATCAGCGGCAGTTTCTTCATATTTTGCACTTATTTTTTAAAAATGGAGGAGGCTGTTTCAGCGGCAGGGGTCTTGGCAAAGCTACGGAAGTGATCTTGATGCGGATTTCCCGGCGTGGTAATTCCTGTGCTTGTGGTTAATCCGAAATACGCACCACAACCAGGGTCATATCATCTTTTTGTGCGCCGTTTCGGGAAAAAATACGAACGGCTTTGATGATTTTATCGCGACAGACACGCGCTGAGGAGAATGTTTCGTTTTCCAATAATTTCTGTACGGATGAAAAATCGAACTCCTCATTCTCTCCGTTATCCGCTTCGGTGATGCCGTCAGTTGAAAAAACAAAAGTATCACCCGCTGCGAATTTTAGTTTTATTTCTTCAATTTCTTCATGAAAAATGCCTCCGGAATCGAGGCCTACACCGATGCCTGCAGGGGTGATTATTGTCGTCTTTTTATCTTTTGCTGAAAAATGCAGCAACGGCAAGTGACCGGCGCGCACAAGATGAATCACCCGCCTGTGGGTATCGAATGAAGCGAGCATCAAGGTGATGAATGCTTTGGCATCCAGGCTTTTATAGGTCAGGAAATTAAGCTCGTTAACGATATGCGAGAGCGAATGATTGTGGCGTGCGAGCGCTTTCAGCATGCCTTTCAACTGCGACATGTAAAGCGCTGCAGAGGTGCCCTTGCCGCTGACATCAGCGATGACAATGCCGAAACGGCCGTTATCAAATGACAGATAATCATAATAATCACCACCAACTTCCATCGCCGGTATCGAGATGCCGCTGATATCCAGCCCTTCGATTTGCGGGGCGTTTTGCGGCAACAGGCTTAGTTGAATTCTACGTGCAACTTCCAGCTCCTTGCGCAGCCGGTCCTGTTCGCGCAAATCATCGGTGAGCAACGCATTTTCGACAGCGATCTGAATTTGATCGCTCAGCATTTCCAACAATTCGATGTCGTCATCGTAGTAGGGGTCTTTTTCGTTTTTAGGCCCGAGGACTAAGGCGCCAACCAGGCCTTTGCGCGAATGCAGGGGCAGTACAATTTCCGCTTGCAGTATTTGCCAGAATTCAAATTCGCCTACAGCAAAATTCGCATCTTTGCGCCGCAATGCCGTCAAATCTGCCAGTTGTTTGGTCTCGGCCAACTGCGATATGATAAAAGAATCATCCGGCAGAGTCTCGGAAAATTGAAAAGTGAGACCGACCGCATCGCGGATGAAATATGTTTGATCCTGTGGGTTGTGCCAGATGAGCACGATGGGGCTGATACCGATATTTTTAGAGAGGAAATCCATCAGCAGATTAAGCAATTTCTGTAAATCGATGATGCTAACCAACTGGTGGCTAAAGGTACGCAACGATTCCCGGTAGTTATATTTTGCCGGGTAAAAGCGCTTGTCGATAAAACCTTTGACGCGTTGACGCACCGGGTTGAAAGCGAGAGCGATGAGCAACGTGGCGACGATGGTGACCAACTGGCTTTGTGTGCCGGCCAGAATGACGAAAACCTGGCCGATGCCCACCACGAGAATAAAATAGGCTGCGATGACGAACCCCGACATGATCGCATAAGCAACACCGCGGCGAATGATCACGTTGATGTTCATAAAACGGTGTTTGACGATGGCATAAGCCAGGGAAAGCGGCCAGATGATGGTCAAAAGATAGAGCGGCAAATAATAAGTTTGCAGCAAAAAGAGACAGCTTGCCGGCACGCCCAGGCCAACGAGTGTGCCCAAAGTGACAATTTGCGCCTGCCTGCGCGCATAAGGCGTCGGCGCTTTCCAGATTGAATGCAGCAGGGTGATGATGGCTGCTGTAAAAACCGGAATCAGGCTCAACATCCACACCTGATTTTCTCTCGCGATGGCAAAGGGTGTATCGGTAATAAAATAGACCTGTGATAAAATGAGGATGATGGCAGGGCTGTAGGCGGCGAAAAGAATCGGCGCGGAGAATTTTTTAAACAAATTTTTCGGCGCTGGAAAAATCAGGTAAAAATGCAACATCAAACCGGCCGCCAGTGGCAACGAAGGCCGGATAAGCCAGCCGGTCCAGTCGGGAAAGATACTGTTGGGATTGCCGAGAGAAAAGACGAAATGCATCATCGCCACAGCCCAGGCCAACTGCATCAGATAAAAGATATGGGCGATCGGTTGCTGAATCTGCTTGAGAAAGACGAACATGCCGATGAGGCAGAGGGCATAACAAAAGACCAGCCCGGGCAGCAATTGCAGCAGTACGGTTTTAGTGTAAACGATGAGGTGGCGTTGCACTCGGAAGGAAATATGCCTGACGATGTCACCGCGCAGGATAGAGATGTGTACCGTATCACCGATTTTGATGTTCTGAATTTCATCGCCGGAAAAGTTTTCGTGATCGATATTCTGATCATCGAGCCGCAACAAAATGTCGCCGGGTCTTAATCCGGCACGATCGGCCGGGCCGTTGGGTACAATTTTTTTGACGATGACCTTATTGATTTCACTGCTGTAACCCGGCGAAAAGCCCACTACCGGATTGGTGATGACGTAATAAACATCACTCAAAGTGGTTGTTATGATATAAAAAAACGTCAGCAGCCCCAAAAAGAGCAGCAGACTGATTTTTCCGAACCGGATACGGTAACTCATAATAATGGTAAATTCCTGTTTATTCGATTGGCACGGCGTCTGTTACAGGTGAAGTATCGGAAAAACATTCCCGGGCCACCTGTCCGAACAGATGGGCTTGCACGACCAATCCCCAGAAAAGAAAAAATGGCGAAATGATACCGAGTCCACCGAAGAACAGGATAGCACTCAGGATAAATGTGAAAACAAGAATAGCGATGACGGTGCCGATTTGATTACGCATTATTTTGAAAACAGCGACAGGATTGATCGCCATTGTAAAATTTTTCGATACCGCCCACACGACCAAACCCATGTTCGACATCACCGAAAGCGCGATGGCGCCGAGAATAGCAACGCCGGCAATGGTGAGCCCCTGGCTTAATTCACTCATCGATTCATTTGTCGCCAGGTCGATGATGATCGGGGTTATGATGACCGCCACCATAAGAAAATAGAGCAGCATCACGATGGCACCGACGAGGCCATCGACAAAAATGACGGAGACCTGCCCCCAGTCGGGCAGCTCGGGTTTTTCCCGTTTTTGCACATTGCTGATGACGAGAAGGAAGTAGCCCGTGGTAAAGAATCCGGTGATAAAAATCAGCCCCATGTACCAGCCGGCAAAATTGAGCGCACCGCCAATGAGCATTTTTTTCAGCCAATCGTTATCTTCGAAGGTGAACGAAAGGGCTTCGGCGAAATTCATATTATTCTCCGTAAATCGAGTTCTAATTTGCGGAATGTTTTTTAATAAATATCAGTCCACTGTGGGAAGTGGGACGTCGTGAGTTTTTTACGGTTTCCATGGTTTTCCCACTGAACCCAGTAACGATAACTAAACTGGAACCTGCTCGCAGTATACCTTGAAATTACAAATTTGTTTAGCGAATTGCCAAATAAAATTAATGAGTTGATGCTCTTAAGTAGTACTATTCAGCTCCATTATACTCATCGGGGGTTTAAACCCATGTATTGCCCCAGCAAGGAATCCCCAATGCAATCCGACGGCGGGATTTTACGGCTGACAAGCAGGAAGAAAACCCCGCTTCGGCAGGCTCAGCGTCTACTTAGTGTCCATCCGGAAACACCCTTTCTGGGAGGACAGAACCAGATACTATTAATTTTTTTCAAAATATAGATAAAATCCATTTATAGTTACGCTACCGATGGTCACACCGTCGCAAAAGTCGTCATTTAACGCAGTTAATCTGCATAAAATCAACCACTTTGAACCTACGT
>JAJRYV010000086.1 GCA_024275575.1 bacterium | reverse complement strand
TAGTGAAATGTCGTGTCGCTGAGATTTTCCTGCCGGCAGAAAACTTTTTGCGTGAGATCGCATGATAGATATTTTTCGATAACCGGAAACATCTGAGCCGCCGTCCGCCGCGGCGCTCCTGCTCTGGTGGTTTTCATCATGATAAGCCTCCTTTCGTCGTCTGAAGGAAACTACGGAATAAAAACGTTTATGAAAACACGCGGTTCACCGGACGATTACGTTACAGCCGCCAGGTTTTTAAAACCTGGCGGGTTTACCCCACTCCTCAGCGCAATAGCAGCATCATTTTTGTCGATGAAAATCCATCAAATCTCAACTCGTAAAGATACAGGCCACTGGCAACAATCCGTCCACTATCATCGCGGCCATCCCAGGTTGCCGAATGTATGCCGACCGGACTGAAAGCCTGCACGAGATTACGAATATTTCTTCCCATCAGATCAAAGATATTCAGCTCGACTTTCCCTGCCCTGGCCGTTGAAAATTTAATTGTCGTCGATGGATTAAACGGATTGGGATAATTCTGTGCCAGCGTAAATTCTTTCGGCTGCGCTTGCCCCCCGGCAACGGCAGTCGCACCAGGTACATAGGAATATATCTTCAAATTCCGCAGCCATCCTTTAAACGTTCGACCAACACCACCGTGGGTAATGCCCGCACGCTGGGATTCGTTGTGCTGCAATGAAGCGATGCTCAGACTGTCGATTGCCGTACCATTGAAATATAATTTCATTTCGCTTTGCACGCTGTCCCAGGTCACGGTGATGTTTTGCCATTGATTGAGCTCGCATTTGGTTTTTGTCGATGGTACATTATCAAAGTCGCTGGCTGAACCCAGACCAATCGTACTGTCATCGTGGATGAAAACATAAAGCCAGCGCCAGGCAATGGGACTGCAGACGATAACCGGCATACGTAAAGCGGGATATTCACTGATTTTAAATTCAGCGCTAACCGCCAACGCTTTAAATGAGAGTTCCCCGATGTAGGGTGTTTGAGCGTTGCAGGCGTCCGTATTGCTGCCGTCATTATAAATACCGTTACAAAATATTCCACCATCCTGAAAAGGCGCATTTGTCAGTTCTATTTGTTCATACCGACCGGTTGTATCATCAGCAGTCGAATTCAATGGATAGTGTGCCAGCAGTGTCAGATGATCCAGGGATTGCGAAAGCGCCACCACCGGTAGTGTCAGGATAATAAATCCGACAATACGTGCCCATTTGAATAATTTCATTGCTTCTCCTGGTTTAAAATTCAGGCCTAATCAGCCCTTTATGAAAATCTGACCTTTGAATAACCACAATCCTGGTTCTTTGCGCATCGGTGTGGATAAATTTCTTGATAAAATCTTGCAAATTTTCATAGCATTATTAACTTATCCTGCATGTAGCTTCATGCAGTAGTATGTATCTCGTTCAGCTCTGATGTACTTGAAGGATAAGCAACGCTGAACAAATACTGTAGAATTTAACCAAGTGCTTGTTTTCTAAACGATTACAGAAAAATAATAGTGTTCGCCAACCGCTAAACCGGCAGACTAACATTACTCAACCCTGATAAAGCATGCTGAAATTTGAGCTGCCTTCAGCCGGGTATTCGGAAAATAGCTGCAGGCTTCAGCCTGTGACGAAATTGGCTGAAACAGCTACAAACAATAATACGATCATACTGCTGCCTAAAGTTATTAGAATCGAGCGGCCCAGGGCGCTTAAATTTAACTCTCTACCTCCTCTGCATCTCCAGGCTAAATAGACTTCATGTAAATTCCACCTGCACCGCTGATACCCCCGACTGTTGCCCAAACAAATTCGAATAGTCTGCGATCACGATTGACAAGTATTTTATCGGTTTGATTTGTCGTTCAAGCATAAGTTGTGAACCAAACTTCAACAAGTGTTGAAAATTTTGTTTGATTTTTAATTTGGAAGGTGGAACAAATGAGAATTTTCACAAAATGCTATGTCGCTTTTTTTCTGCTCTTTTTAGCGAATATTTATGCTCAAAATGCTGAACAACTCAACTGGGAAGTCAGTGTTGATAAACTGAAGCTGTCGGAACTCAGTTTTACGACGGTAAATATTACCGACCTTGAAATCGACAACACCGGCAACAGCTATGTTTCAGCGAGCAAATCGATTGCTGATAACCACGGCAGTTTTTTTAAACGCTATAACCAATTCGGTCAGTTTTATCCATTCACCAATTGGGAACTCACGTTTGAATATAAAGGCCACGCCACCGCAGGTATTTATACAAACGGCGATTTGGCGCTCAACGGATTTTATGATCCGTGGAATTATTGGACCGAAGTATTTGTCGCCCGCATCGACAGCAGTGGCGGCATTATCTGGCAGCATACCTCAGCCACAACCGTTTCCGATGGAGATGATTTCCGCGACTCACACATTCAATTCGCAATGATGGATGCGGAACAAAATCTGTACATTGCCGGGCGCTTTGGCAGCCGAAGCTATCACAGGCATGATTTCACCCTGAGCGGCGATACCTTGCTCAATGGCTGGGGACTGGATATTTTTATGGCGAAATTTTCGCCGCAAGGGCAATTGCTATGGCTGAAACGCATCGAACGGGATATTCAAAACGGCCAATATTATCAGGTTTTGCAACACCCGCATGAAGAGATTGAAAGTTTCAGTGTTTCCCGCGATGGCGAGATCAATATCGACTATGTCTTTCACGAATTTATCTACGTCGTCAGCGACACCTCAACAGCAGAAACGGTCATTCCCGAAACAAATTATTCTGCTCAATTCAATGCCGCCGGAACTTTAATCTGGCAAAAAGAAGGCGACTGGCCGGGTGAGATCTCATGGGATGCGGACAAAAACATTTGTCGCTATGCGCTTAAAAACTTTAGCGATTCGGTCACCGTCGGGGACAGGAAACTCGTGAGCGACGGTGGCATTGATTTTTATTTTGCCAAATACACTCTCGATGGCGACCTGCACTGGCTCATCCATGAAGGTGACAGTGGAGACGAAACTGCCCGTGATTACACCTTAGACAGCGCCGGTGATTTGATCATCGCCGGTGATTTTACTGATGTATTTAATACCGGGGGAAACATGCTGGCCTGCGCTGACAGCTCGGATATTTTTATCATCAAATATGATAAAAACCAGCAACACTTATGGGCTGTTTCACACCATGCTTTTAGCGTTGACGAAACGGAAACAGCCGCACGGGTCCGGGTTGATGATTCGGGGCTGGTCTTTTTGGCGGGCAGTCGAACCTATGAAAACGTGAATGAGCCTGACGCTTTAAAAAAGGAGTTCTTTCTAACCCGGTTTATCGTTAAATCAGACGCGGAAAGCATGTGCAATTTTAAAGATTCCTTCGAAACCGCTGCAGCGGAAAACTGGCAGGAGTTGAATCCGCAACGCTGGCAAATTGTTGCCGAAGGCGATAGTCAGGTCTACTCAATCATTACAACGAATTATCTCGCCAACGATAACGACGCCTTGGGTGAGCTGTCCGTGCTCGCCGGCCAATCCTACGGCGATTTTCGCCTAACCTGTCTGGCGCGATCGGATGAAGATGTAGCTACAAATACCCATGCAGATTATGCGTTTGTCTTCGCTTAAGTCGATACAGAAAATTATTGTTATGCCATGATTAACGGCACGGCACAGGAAAGTGGTGTGTTTCAAATTGCGAGTAATACAGCGCGCCGGCGAATCGCTGATCTCGATGCAACGGTGGACGACGATCAGTTTCATAAATTCGTTCTGCAGCGCACCGGCGATCTGTTTAGCATCTATTTTGATGATAACCCGGTTGCTGTTTTTACTGAACCCGGGCTGCCGGCAGGGTTGTTGGGTTTGGGCGCCTTTAATGACCGCGCTTCGTTTGACGATGTGTGCATTCAGGGACATTACAGCGGTGAGATCCTGCTCACAGCCAGCCTGCCCAATGTTGAAGCTGGCCTGACCGATACGGTGGTTATAGCTTTAAAACTTTCGACAGAGTTAGAGCTCGGTTTCGCTCAAATGGTCGTCGAATTCGATTCCACTGTACTGAAGTTCATCGGAGTAGACTCCGGCGCCGATGCCTCTGGTTTTTCCTTAATTACCAACGCCGACCTGCCGTTCGAACCAATCGGTAGCGGCGTCAACGACAATGTCTTGGTTCAGCTCAGCGGCACCAGTGCTATTTCCGGACAAAATCAAACCGTTGCAATATTAAATTTCCAGGCTATTAGTATGCCGGATACAGCAACACCGTTGCTCTTCGACAAACGCCCGACACATACCAGTTTTAGTATAAACTCAACCGATTCTGTGGCCTATAATTCCATTGAATTTGAAAATGGATCAGTAAAAATAAAACCCAAACTGGGAGTTTTAAGCGGTGAGACCCGCTATCTTAAAATAGATTCTGCTGCCTACGGTCGGCCCATCGCCGGGGCAACAGTAACCGTTCACCACTACTCCGGTGAAGCCTCGGATACAACCGATGAAGTTGGCCGTTATCATATCAGCCAAATTGTACAGGGGCCGATCGAGATTGCGATAAACAAAACCGGTGAGCAACGTCAGGCAGTTACCGGAGTCGATGCGATGTATTTACTGCGCCATCTCGCGTTTCTTGATATGCTGACGGCGAATCAATTGCTGGCCGGGGATGTCGATCAAAACGGCATCGTTTCCGGCTCGGATTCTTTATTGTTGTTGCGTTATCTTGCATTTTTTAGCAGCAGCACAGGCCGGTGTGGTGAATGGTTTTTTTGATTCGCCACAAAACTATGTTTTGACAAATGCCGGTGTAGTAAATTTTCATGGATTTGTCGCCGGTGATCTGAATTTGAACTGGGCTCCAGCACTCAGCACCGCGATAGCAAAGACTAACGGAGACCGGCATGCAAGGCCTCAGGCCGTCACACTGGCGCTGCCTGAAATCGATGCTTTTCCCGGTGATACGTTGAAAATTCCATTACAACTCAGCACGGGGCATGCTCTTTCTTTCATACAAATTGCGCTGGAAACCGATTCGACAGTAGTACAATTTATCGGTGCGCAGCCGGGTGAAAACGCCGCCGGTATGAACCTGCTCGTTAACCGGCTTTTACCCTTTCCTGCGCAGATGAACGATACGAATCAGAATATTGTTTTGCAGCTTTCAAGTGCCGCGACGGAATTGAGCGGGCAGGAGCAGGAATCCATCGAGCTGCATTTTCTCGTCAAAGGTACGGCTGGAACTACCAGTCCTCTATCTATTGACCTCATACCGCTGCACAGCGCGTTGATCACAGCGGATTACAGGGAAATTGTCGCCGATTCAATCCGGGTTTTACCAGGTCTTGTTCATGTTAAAAAACCGGTTGGAATTGCGGAAACGGATGCCGGGTTGCCGGAAAAATTCAGCTTGCTGCAAAACTACCCCAATCCGTTCAACCCGTAAACAACCATCGAATATACAATTCCTGTTGGAGAGAATGTACGCACAACTTTAAAAATCTACAATGTGCAGGGCCAGCTGATCAGAATTTTAGTAGATAAAATACAGACAGCCGGCGCGTACAAAATAAAATGGCAGGCCCGCGATAGGCACAGCCGGGAAATGCCCAGTGGTTTGTATTTATATGAGTTGACAGCAGGTGATTTCAGGCAGGTGAAGCGATTAATTCTGCTGCGATAACTGCTGAGAAAGCTGATAGCTGCCGGTGCCGGAGCACTCGGCGCGGCAGCCTTGCCCATCATTTATAAATCAGATAGCGCTTTCTTTTCTGCCTGAATGCCTCAATTTTGGGTTGCCAGGATTGCATGATTACCGAGGGTGTTTTGCCTGCCAGTAAAGCATCAGAAACGAATTTTGTGCCCATAGCTTTGAAGAACATGCTTATACGACCATCGCTAACATCAGTAAAAATATTGTGTTCTGGGTAGCATTTCAGCAGCGCATGCATCAGATGCAATTGCACCGCCATTGGAGAGAACTGCTGTATTTGTGTTATATGAATTTGCACGCCGCCGAGCTCTTTACCTTCATTGATAAAATAATAAGGGCGGAAATAACAGGGACGGAAAATTACGCCGGGCAGGTTGCGACTGTTCATTTCAGCGGCAAATTCATCGGGGTCGATCCATGTCTCGCCAAGAACTTCAAAAGGCTGCGTATAACCGACGCCTTCGGAAACTTTATGCAGTTCACCGATGTTACCGAGCGTTGCAGCAAAAACTGCAGAATTGGCGCGCGGAATATGCGGCGAGGTGGGAACCCATTGCAAGCCTGTATCTTCAAAGCGCATAGATCGTTTGTAGCCCTGCATCGGCACAATTATCAATTTGCAATCGATTGCAAATTCTTTATTGAAATACTGAGCCAGCTCACCGACAGTCATGCCGTAAATATAAGGAATGGGGTACAAGCCAATAAATGAGCTGAATTCTTCCTCTAACACCGGTCCCTCGATAAAATCGGCGCCCAGCGGATTGGGACGGTCGAGCACGATGAACTGTAAATCGTGTTGCGCTGCGGCTTGCATCGCGTAGGCCATAGTATAAATATAGGTATATGCGCGGTAGCCGGCATCCTGAATATCATAAACCAGAACATCGAGGCCTTGCAGCATTTTTTCAGTTGGCTGGCGGGTTTCGCCATAGAGGCTGTAAACCGGCAGGCCGGTTTTTCGATCGGTGAAATTCCCGATTTTTTTACCGGCAAAAATATTACCGCGCACCCCGTGCTCCGGGCCGAAAAGCGCCGCCAGCTTGACGTTTTTTGTCTCCACCAGCACATCGATGGTCGATTTGAGAGCGGCTGTCACACCGGTATTATTGGTAATCAGACCGACACGTTTGCCCTGCAGCAGATCGAAGTTTCGCCCGATAAGCACATCAATCCCGGGTTTGACGGGCGTATTCTTTTCATTGCCGGCGCAGGCTCCAAAAAGCAAAAGGATGAGAGGAATGAGACTGAGCACTTGTCTTGTGGATAATTTCATCGGTAATTCCATTTATTTTGCCAAGAGTTTTTCATAACGATAAAAGACACGGGAAACTTCAGCGCCGCAGTGGTGCAGATAAAATGATACCGGATTCGCCCAGGGAATGATGGCGAAACGGTGGCCGTTGTCTTTTATATCCCGCAGGCAACGGTGCAATAAAACCGAACACAGGTTGAGTCCGCGGCATTCATCGAGAGTGGCCACGGGGCCGAACCAGCCCGTATTATAGTTGTTGGTATTGTGCGCAGCAAACGCAATGATGTTTTGTTTTTTGATCGCCAGGTGCAAATTCACCGGTTCGCTGGCGAATGCATTTTTGATGGCGCCGGCCCAGGCAGTCCAGCCGGTTTTCTGCAAAAGCGCGGCCAATGACGCTGAGTCATCGGAGCAGCCCCGACGCACTTTAATGCCTTTTCCTGCAAGCGCTTTTTCAGCTTCTGTTGTCGTAAAATCCTGTCTTGCCAGATCAGCCTCAAGATTCCATGTTTCCTTGAACCGTTTGTAGCCGTTTTTTTCGAAAAGCACCATTGCCCGCGTATAGCGGGGGTCCAGTCCGGGGGTGAGATAGTTGGGCGCGGATTCGGCAATACGCACGCTGTGAACCTGCCGTTCGAGAAGGCGCTTTTCCAGCGTTTCAAGCAGACGCCGGCCGATACCGCGACATTGAAAGCGTCGATCGACGACCAGCATTTTGATGTATCCCACCGGCGAGTTTTGCAGCGGCCGGATGACGGCAAAAGCGAACGCAATCACTTGCCCACGATGCTCAACAACCAGCGCCAGATCATTCAAATAGTCCGCATCATCCCAGATTTTTTCTTCCAGTAATTCCGGCGTCAGTTGGTCAAATCCGGCATGCCGGTTCCACAAGGCCAGAATATTCTCGATATCCGTATCTCTTAACAAACGGATTCTCATGATTCCCTGCTCCTTTTTCTACCGAAATCAGCATCGATGAAGATAAATTTTGTAGCGATAAAGCTGGGAATCGTAGCGATGACAACCCAGATAAAAAAGTGCTGATAACCGATGATTTCCTGCAGCCAGCCACTCAGCATGCCCGGCAGCATCATACCGAGCGCCATGAATCCGGTACAAATGGCAAAATGCGCGGTCTTGTGCTCGCCCTCGGAAGCGTGAATCATGTACAGCATGTAGGCTGTGAAGCCAAACCCATAACCAAACTGTTCAATGCCGACAGCGAGATTGATGAGCAATACATTTTGCGGCATGGCTTGCGACAGGTAGATATAAACTGCATTGGGCGCGTTGATCGCCAGAACCATCCACCACACCCAGTATTTCAGGCCGTTGCGCGCTGCGAGAAACCCTCCCAGCAGGCCGCCCAGCACCAGGCAAAGAACGCCGACAGTCCCGTAAACAAATCCCAATTGTCCGGTGGTGAGCCCCAGACCACCGGCATCCGGTAGATCGAGCAGAAACGGTGCGGCCAGTTTGGCCAACTGCGCTTCGGCGAAGCGGTAAAAGAGCAGAAAAGCGAGGGTGGCGAGGATACCTTTTTTGCTAAAAAATGTGGCGAAAGTCGTAAAAAATTCACTGAAAATATTTGATGCCTGCCCGCTTGCGCGATCGCTGTCCGGGTAGGGCAGCATAAATTTGTGGTAGATTAAAAAGAAAATGAACAGTGCGGCCAGAACGGCAAAGGTTACGACCCATGCCAGCCGGATATTGCCGCCGCGGGCGATAAAATGTGCCTGTGAAGCAGTTTGCAATTTGGCGTCGATTTGAATGACGGCAAGACTGGGTCGTTGCCAGTTTTCCTGTGTAATGGTAAAGCGCGATCCCTCGATGACGACAAAGCTCTTATCACCGGCGCCACGGCCGAAATTGACGACGATTTCTTCCCCGGCCGGCGGTTCATTTGATAAATAAAGATAGACCAGTTGTGCTCTGCCCACACGATTATCACGACTGGATACGAGACTTTGCTGCCCCCAATGAGCGCGCAGGAAATGCTCCAGCGGTATTGCGATGAAGTCTTCAAACCATGACGGCGTCTGCTTTTCCTGCCTGGAAATAATCTCGGCTGTTGTCTCTCCCTTGGTAAATCCATGCTGCAAGTTCCAGCTTTGAGCAAAATTAATCAGTGAATCAACTTCGTTTTGCAGCATTAAGTCTGTGGAAATCACCGGTTTTTCCGGATAGTGATGAATGCTTACATCCCTTGCTTCCGCAGAAATTTGCAGCGAATCAGGAGCTACCATATGAATGGTTGCCCGACCCGGCTGGGTAACGATGGTAAACTCAGCCGGCGCCGGCCCCGTACGCGTTTCGATAAATCCGGCGAGAATGATCAGCAAACCTTGCCCGGTGATCATCGCCAGACGATAAAACGTGCTGCGAATGCCGACGAACCAAGCCTGATCGTGATCCGATAATCCGAGCATGTAAAAGCCATCAGCCGCGATATCGTGCGTAGCGGAGCTGAAAGCCAGCAGCCAGAAAAAAGCCAGCGTCAGTTTAAAAAAAGCCGGCGCGGGAATCGTCAGGGCGATGCCGCCAAGCCCGGCACCGATGATAAGCTGCATTGTGATGATCCATAATCGCTTTGTACGCAAGGCGTCGACAAGAGGGCTCCACAACGGTTTGATGGTCCACGGCAGATAAAGCCAACTGGTGTAAAGGGCGATATCGGTGTTGGATACGCCCAATCGTTTATACATGATCACCGACACGATCATGACGAGAACATAGGGCAAACCTTCAGCATAGTAGAGGCTCGGCACCCATAGCCAGGGATTTTTTTGCGCAGCTTTTGATGAATTTTTCACAAACAGGCTCGTGTTTAGTTGAAGTTGTTCGATATATTTGATTTAGGGTGATATAATTTCGGTGCGTGGCTGGTCGAAACAGGCTGCATGAATTCCGTCCTGAACGTAAAACGCCCTAATATAGCGGTTGCAGTGTTTATCCGCAAGCTATAATTAAGTGGATGAATTTACTCCAATTCACCCTGTTATCAGATAAAGTAATTTTGATTTGGATCGGTTTAGTGCAGATTGTTTACGGCAAAATGAGTGAAGCCGTGTTATCGGTACAAATTCAAATGACTTTTTATAATTAATTTCATGCCTGATCAATATTACGCCGAATACAAAATAAAGCGCTGCAATTAAAAACTCTATCTTTGCAAAATGGAGAAAAAAGGAATGAAGTTCGATCCGCAACAGGCGCGAAAAAATGCATCGCATGCCAGCCTGTTCTATCTTTTTGTTTCGGCTTTCTACCTTAAAGAACTCGGTTATTATTATGGTTTTCAACTCGGGGTTATTTCACTATTTTTTGTTCCGCTGCTGCGGCAAAAACTGACAGCCTGGGCGAGGAGATTTCTACCCCGATTAAAACTGAGGCATTTGCTGATCGCCGGTGCGACGGGATTGCATTTGCTGCTGATCAGTGCGCTGGCAATGCCGCTTTCCTATTTTATCTACACGATTATTTTCATCGTGATTGCTGGCGTCTTTTTAGCACAACAGCGTTTATTTCGTCTTTATCTCGGTGTAAACTGGTCAATTTTATTGTTCGCATCGATGATAATCTGGCAATTTGAGGCGCTGCAGCTTTTACCGGCGATGCTGCTGCTGTGGTATTTCATCGTTCAGACAATCAAATTTCAAAGTGCAGAACGTGTGGTATTTTCAAATGTGCCGTTGCAACAGCCGGAGGCTGATTTACTCTTTCTGGCGGTGGAGAATGCCGTCGATTCTCTCTGTTTTATCGATCAAAATTTTAGGATAATCTACATCAATCAGATCTGGTTGACAAACCTGGGCTATTCTGCGGCAGATAAAGCACAAATTTTACAGCGCCCCTTACCTGATTTCCTGAACGAGGAGGATTTCAGCAAGTCCTTTCTAAGCTCAATAGAGAATGACCCACAAAATGAAAATATCGAGGTTGAACTTAATTTTATCTCTGCCAAAAATGAGCTGGTACCTACATGGTCGACGATTACGACAATCAAAGATGCCAGTGAAAATTTTCTCGCCTATTCCATCATTACACGGAACATCGCAGCATTGCGGTTAGCCGAGGATGAACTCCTGCAATACGTCGAAGAAATCGAAGCGGCAAAACTGGCGAACGAGGAACAGACAACAGAGCTTAATATGGCTGTTGGCGAGCTGGAAATCGCCAAGATCGCCGCAGAAGAGGCAGCGCTGGCGAAGAGCCGTTTTCTCGCCGTCATGAGCCACGAAATCCGCACACCGTTGAACGGTGTCATCGGTATGAACCGCCTGCTGCTCAACACGAAGCTGGATGAAGAGCAAGTCGAATACGCTGAAATCGCCCTGGAAAGTGCGGAATCATTACTGCATTTGATCAATGATATTCTCGATTTTTCAAAAATCGAGGCGGGAAAACTGGAGCTGGAAAATATCGATTTTAATCTGGAGACCACCATTCGTCGGTCTGCGAATATCATTCTGCAAAAAATTGAAGAAAAAGGGCTGAAACTCAATATTGAAATTGCCGAAGAGGTGCCGCGAGCCGTCAAAGGCGATCCGACACGTATTCGCCAGCTCATTCTCAATTTTGCCTCCAACGCGGTGAAGTTTACCGAGAAAGGCTCGATAAAATTTCATTGCACCTTAGTGAAGTCTGATGAAAAAAGCAGTCTGGTCAAGTTCGAAGTTATCGATAGCGGCATCGGCATCCCAAAAGATAAACAGGATCGCATATTTGAAAGTTTCTCCCAGGTGGACAGCTCAACGACGAGAAAATTTGGCGGCACTGGGCTGGGGCTGACCATTTCCAAACAACTTGCTGCGATGATGGGCGGCGAAGTCGGCGTCAACAGTGAAATCGGCAAGGGCTCAACATTCTGGTTTACGGCACGTCTGCAACATTCAGAGCAACAGGCGGAAACGACAACCATCGAGGAGATAAAAACCGGCAGTATCGGGGAAAAGCTGAAGGAGCTCAATATTCTCGTTGCGGAAGATAATGTGATCAATCAGAAGCTGGCGTGCAAACTGCTCGAGAAAAATGGCCATAAGGTGACTATTGTGGAAAATGGTGAGCTGGCGGTTAATGCATTCCGCGAAAATGAATATGATATCATTCTGATGGACATGCAGATGCCGGAGATGGATGGCCTTGAAGCAACGCGGGAAATTCGCAAACTGGAAGAGGGCGATGGCCACCGGATTCCCATCATCGCGCTCACAGCCAATGCGATGAAAGGGGATCGCGAAGAATGCCTTGCCTCGGGAATGGATGAATATGTGACCAAACCATTGAACCCGAAACTGCTGGATGCTGCAATGGTCGAATGTTTAGCGCAGAATAAAAACTGAGTTTGCCTGTAAAATCTTTTGCAGCATATGGATTAAAGCCCCCACCAGCCGCCCCCGCAAAGACGGCAGGTGGGATGTTGTCAAAAAAAATTAATCAGCCAGTGGATAATGAGGCACAATATCGACCGGGATATCATCTAAAGTCTCCAGTTTTTGCGCCAGCACAGTATCGAGAACAGCGTATTTTTCAAACATCGCTTTCGTGCCGTCATAATCACCATAGCCTTGCAGGACGCACAAATCCCGGACGATCGCGCGGATGCCATCGGGAAATTTTTCGAAATTAACAGCGAATTTGCCGCTTTTCGCATCCACAGTGATCGCTTGTTTTTGCAATAAATATGAGATTTGCAGTGCCACACCGCGGCCGTGTGCTTCCGTCGCACCAAAACGTACCGAGCGAAATAATCCGGCAAGATAAGTGACGGCCGTACTTTTGTACAGCGATGCCGGCATGACGCCTTTTTCCTGCATAAACAACAGGTTATAAATCCCCATCACATCGGCCTTGGCCTCTTCGCAGGCGCTGTACAGGTCTTTCAGCTCAAAGCGCACTTCAGTTTCTTTGCCATTTTTCTTAATTTTCCCGGGGCCGAGGCCATGCGAGAGTTCGTGGAACAGGACATTATTGGTGAAGGCTTGCGGAGAAAGATGGGCCAATTGCTCATCAGCGACAAAACGCGCAGCGATGGGTTGCAAAATTTTTTCGTATTTGGCCATGAGCACATTGCGTAAAATGACTTTCTTACTGCCTTTGGCCTCGCGTACTTTTTCGTCATTGGGCAAATTGAAAGCGATGGTCTGCACTCCCGCCCGCGTATCACCGGCGGTGAAAACTTCATCGACGACCCGGATGGGTGATTCGCTGCCACGGTTAAAATTTTTCATCGGATCCGGAATTGGCAGGTTGGCCTCCATTTTGGACAGCCAGGATTTGTAAACTGACAATTTTTTGCCGGCTTCCGGATCAGCGACAGTGACGAAGCTTTCGAAGGCGGCTTTATAACCGAAAAGGCCGTCCTCATAAACTTCGTAGGGGCCGATGGTCACTTCGACCGGACTGTCGATATCCATCCACGCCATGTCGCTTTCGTAGTAATCGTCGCTGGCAAAAGCGGCGGCGCGTTTGATGAGGTAATCTTTCAATGTTGCATTTTCCGTCAACCCGGCTGCTTCCCTGAGCAATGCGGCGGCGGGTTCGAGAAATTCTTTGAATTGTTGCGAATAAGGTATTGCGACCAGTTTGCCGTCCTGCCGGCTAACGATAGTGCACAGGTTTTTCAATTTTTCCTGTTCCACGGCTGTCGTTGTTGCCACAAATTTCTCAAATTCTTCTTTTGTCATATTTTCGGGGTAATAACCTGATCCGTGGGGTTTCTCCATGCTGCCGATAAACGGCTCATGCGCCAGCAGGCGGTCCCATGGTCCGGCCATGATTTTAAAATAGGCAAGTGCGGCTTTGCTTTTGCTATCCGAAGCCCTGGCCAGCTTTTTCAGCATTTGTGGGTTGCCCTGCCACACTTGGCGCAGAAAAATATCTTGCATATAGCGGCTGGCAGCGATGATTTTGTGTAAGGCCTTTTGTTCATTTTGCGGCAGAAAAGAAATGTCGGCAGTAATATCGACCTCGGCGAATTTTGCCAGCCTTTTTTCGATATCCGGCGCGATTTTCATCGCCGGGTCTTGTGGTTTTGAACAGGCGGCGAGGGCGGCGATTAACAGGATGAATACAAACCGTAGTTTCATGACCAATCCTCCATAAATATTTCATCAGAGTAAATAAGAAGTTAAATTATGCTTGACTAAAATGACAATTCTAAGCTGGCAAATCTCTCCCCTCCAAAAAAAAAGCACAACCTGTCTGATTGTGCTCTGTTTATAAAAAATTGTGTATTAGTTTTTGTTCTGCCCCTTATCGCGTTCGTGAATGAGTTCGTTAATTTGATCACGCAGTTTTGCCGCATCCTCATATCGTTCCTGGGCAACAGCGCGTTCGAGTTCCAGATTCAGGCTTTCCAGTTTATCCATCGGCGGCAGTTCTTCCTCGAGATTGGAGATGTCGATCTCGGGTTCATGTTCGAAGACAGCCGCACTCTTCATCACTTTGTCATCGACGAATATGGGTGAATTGGTGCGCAGCGCCAGTGCAATAGCATCGCTGGGTCGTGCATCCACTTCCCTGTTGCCGTTTTTAACATGCAAGCCGATCTGGGCGAAATAGGTATTTTCACGTAAATCATTGACCACGATGCGCGATACCCGAACATCGACCGTATCGAGCATATTTTTTATGAGATCGTGGGTCAATGGCCGTGGTGGATCGATATCCTCAAGCTGCAAAGCGATTGCCTGCGCTTCCGGTGAGCCAACAACAATTGGCAACCAGCGATGGTTGACCTCGTCGCGCAGGATGACGACGAACCGGTTTGATGCGGTGTCCAAAGTTACACGATCGACCTTGACTTCAACTAACATTCACAACCTCATTGGCAGAAATTTTATAGGCAACAGTAAATTAAAATAAACTGAAAAATAACAGCTTATTTCGCAAAAACGATAGCGATTTTTTTCGCAACAAGCAAGCAGTTTATCGAATGTGCAATTGTCGTAACTCTTTGAATTTGTGCTGCTTTCAACACGAAAAGTTAATGATTTAATCCGAAAAATTCATACTTTTTACCAAAAAAAATACCATCCAGTGATTTAAATCCCCGATTTCATCACCAGAAAATTCCCGGGGGAATAGAACCCGGATACTGTAAATGACATGCAGGAGATAAGTTCCACCAGGCAGATTGGCCGAACAGTCACAAACTTTGTGGATTAAGCGCGATAAAAACAAATCCCTGCCTGGCCAACTCAGGTATCATTTCTTTGAGAACCGCAATGGTTTTGCTGCGCGGATGACCGATACCGATGGCAAAGCCGTCTTTTTTTGCCAGCTTTGCGAGACGCTGCAATTTTTCTTCGATCGCTGTTTTTTCATCCACCGCATCGATGAAAGTGTTGTTGAGGAAAGCAGGGATTTTTTTTTCTGTCGCTAAAGCGAAGGCTACTGTGTGTGGCGAGGTGCGGCTATCGAGGAATTGCAGCTTGGCTTTTTTAATTTCATCGAGTGCTGCGGCCATGGTTGCAGAATCGGCCGTTGCTTTCGACCCCATGTGATTATTTAATCCAATGGCATGCGGTATGGCGGTTATGGCTTTGCGCACCCGCTTGCGAATTTCATCTTCCGGTAAATTGGTAAAAAGCGTGTAACCGCCCGATTCTACCCGCCCCTGCATCGGTTCCATCGGCAGGTGGATAAAAACCGTTTTGTTACGCTGGTAAAGTTCGTTGGCTATTTCGCCCGATTTTGCCAGACCGGGGATAACAGCGTAGGTGATTTCATAGGGGAAGTCGATCAGTTGACGAATGACCTCACCGCGTTTATAACCAAAATCATCGATGACGATCGCGATTCTGGGGCCGGTTGTTTTTTTACGGTCGATCAAAAAATCGATGATGTACGCCTGTTTGGTTTTATAAGTGAATTCCAACTGCGCGGCGCCGGCGCGGCCGGTTTGTCTGCCGTTGAGGATCGTGCCGCCTTTTTGCAAAATCAGTTGTGAAAATGAAGCGTAAACTGCTGCCGGATGAATGTGTTGAGGAACCAATATACGCAAATTCGTGTTTTGTACCTGTGCCGTATTTCCCGGGATGTTAAAACCGGCTAAAATATGCAAAAATTCGTTTGCGAGAGGAAAAAATTGTGCTTTCGGGGCCGGCTTTTTTTTCAGCAAATCCACTGGCAGTGAATTGGTTTTGATGGCAACAACAAGCAAAATTCCTGACAAAATCAAAGTGAAAAGCAGAAATATAAATCTGTTGTCCCGGGTATTTTTTTTCTTCCGTGCCATAGTTTCCCCGGTTTACTGTCCGAAATTGGCTTTAAAAATGCTCCACGTCGGCGCTGCCTCGGTTGAAATATCCTGCCATTCGATGATCGCCCAGTCTCCGAATGTATCGGCCATGAGTGTAAATCGCGCCTCGCCCTGTACGACGGCAGGAATGCCCTGTGCCTGTTGGGTGTGGTGAATACGCAAAGTATAATTGCTGATGAGAAGCGCTGCTTCACCGGAAAAATCGATTTTGCTGGTTTTAAATGAGACAAAATGCAACGAATCCGCCGGGGTGATCGCACTTAATACAGTAAAATAACTACGCTCATTTTCTTTGTTCCAAACGTTAAAAACACCAGGATTTTCAGCGGCAACATCCGGCGCGGCAATGAATTTGAAGGGCGGTAGAGCTTTGCCGGTATCGCTGAGGGAGCGCAAGTAATTGTCGCTGTTCAATTCGAGAATGGCATTACGCATATTCTCCAGAACGAGTTCCGGTTGCCGCGGTTGCAGCCAGCTCTGGCGCGCTGAGGTTGGCTCTTCCGGTTCCCGTGTCGAGAATGGATTGGTGCAATTGGAAAAAATTGATATGGAAAGAAGGCCGTAAATCAGCACCCGGACATGCAGCATTGTTTTTCTCAAAAGAAGTGCAGGAATTATTTTAAGCAAGATAGGTTGTTGCACGCGTTTTTCAAATAAAAAAATATCCGCAGACTTAATGAATGTAGACCATTTTCTTTTTAAACAAATGTTTATCGATGGATACAGTATAGTAATAAATACCGCTGGCAACCTGCATTCCGGCATCATCATGGCCATCCCAGTTGAAATAGTTAGCGCCGGTGTTGGGTAAATCAATGCGCATTTTACGCACCAGCCGGCCGCGGATATCATAAATTTGCAAAACCGGTTTGCCCGTCGTGAAGGGCAGATAAACATTGATGCGCGTGCTTTTTGTAAATGGATTGGGATAACTTTGCATCACTTTATAACCCACAACCGCAGTTGAATCGCAACCGCCGGGAGAAATTCTTTTCAGCACCCAGTTATCACGGTCCAGCAAAACCGTTTCAGGGTTGAATCGCAGGTGAATCTCAAAATTCTGTGACGGCCGGTCGTTGAAAACGGTGACGGTTGTTTCAGCATCTGCCGAGCTGAAATGGAAATCGAGGGGCATAACGAAGAGCTGGTATTCATCCAATTGCGTTTGTTCAATCTGCAGATCGAGCAGATAGTCTTCGGTTCCCGCGCTTGATTCCCAGCAATATTGATAAACCGGCCTGCCGCTGCCGTAAATCCACTGGTTGAAAAACCATTCGAGATTGCGGTCGCTGTAATCCTCACAAAATTTACGAAAGCGATCCGTCGAGGTGGTGTTGAAGGCAAAACGTGAATCGGCGACATAGGCCCGGAGCATGCCGAAAAATGTCTCATCCCCCAAAATTTTGCGCAGCATGTGCAGAACCCACGCCCCTTTATCATAGACGATGCGGTTGAAAATCGCCCCCACTGTTGTGGTGTCGGTACGGTAAATCGTACCCGTATATTTTTTCTTTTTGAAACTCATGTAGGTGTGGTAGTAATCCGCACCGTTGCGGTGTTCAAAATAGAGCGCCTCGCTGTAAGCGGCAAATCCCTCATTCATCCAGATATCCGGCCAGTTGGCAGCGGTGATGAGATCACCGAACCACTGGTGTGCCAGCTCATGCACGTTTAATGTTTCACCGAAGCCGCCCTGGCTGCTGATGGTCTGATGCTCCATGCCGCCGCCCCAGGGGAACTGGGCGATACCGTATTTTTCATCGAGAAAGGGGTAGGGGCCGAAAGTTTGGTGGAAAAATGCCAGCATGTCTGGCAGACTGGTTAGTTGCCCCCGGGCAAAATCAAGCTGACCGGGATAAATATAATGGGTAATTTCCATCGAATCGGTGGGCGAATATTTAAACCACTGGGAGTATTTTTCATAATTAGTGATCGCCACGGAAACGAGATAGGTTGTGATGGGATATTTTTCGAACCAGTGAAACGTTTTTGTCTGATCGGCATTGGTTACGACCGAAACCAGGCTGCCGTTGGAAACAGCGGTCAAATTTTCCGGCACGGTGAGAATAATATCGACGGAATCCGCTTTATCGTTGGGATAATCTTTACACGGCCACCAGGTGCGGGCGTAATAGGGCTCGCTCAGAGACCAGATGATATGCTCGTTATTTTGTCTGTTGAAACCGAAGCCGCCAAATCCGCCACTGGCCGGGTTGCCCTGATAAAAGACTTCAATCGTGAAAATGGAATCCATCACCACCGGTGAATTGAGCACGACGAGCAATTCATCTTCGCTGTGACGCCATGAGCGTATTTCACCGGCGATGGAATCCACCTGCATCGCAGCGTGCAGAGAAAGGGCGATCGTATCGAGCGCGGCGACGATACTGCGCCCGCGAACAAGTACACTGCCGGCAAGCAACCTGTCATCCGGCCTGATGTCGAGGTCGAGTTTATAATACATAGCGTCATATTCTGTCACTTTGCCGGAGAACTGCTTTTTTGATTTTTTGCGCAGAAAGAGCGCCTCGTTTCGATCTCGCTCAAATGCTGCGACATCTTCATATTGGATACTGCTCCTGTCGATTTGCGCCTGCGATAAACAGGGAAGCAGAAACAGTACAATGAAAATGGGCAAAATTGTTGGTCTGTTTTTTTTCATCGGTTTTTAAGCTATTAAGCCAGCCGGCTGCGGCAAACTTTCCTTCTCCGAAATTAATTTCAAGTAAAATGCTGGTTGGTGTCTCAGAGTTTATCGTCATTTAACATTGAACAGAGGATGCTCCTGCTTCGGCATGCCCGGCATCTGCATTGAGCGCTGAACAGATATTGCCAATTTCCAATAAGCCATTAAATTTGTTAAATGTAAAGTGAAATTTCCCGATTGAAAATATCACTGCGGTAATGGCGGAATTGAGCGGGCAACCCGGCCATAACAAAAAAAGCAAGTGTCGGCATGAAATATGATTTCTGTAATTGAGAAATGAAATATTCGTCATTTGCCGTTTAAAGCGGATTAAATCCGAACCGGCATCAAGCAATCAACTTATTGTAAATTAAACGTATAGAGCCGGATGATAATTTTTAGCACAGTGTTTGCATTCTCTCGGCGTACAGAAAATACAATGCAACGAGGCACAGCACCATGATGAATATGATATCAACAAATTTTAACCGGGGGCACGTTTCACCGGTGATCCGGTTTCTTTTATTGCTTACGATTTTGTTTGCCACCGTTTTTCATGCACAAAGATTACTTGCTCAGGGTAATGCCTCCCTCGATATCGAGCTGATTTCTCTCGATACCGGCAATTTCCCGGATATCACCGCCGCATTAAAAATTCGCCAGAGCGACAGCAGTATGGTCACCGATCTGGAACTCACCAACTTTACCCTCTGGGAAGACCGCATCGAACAATCGAGCCAGACGCTGGCTTCCTTTGGCGGCGATTCCGGCGGTGCGGCCATCACGATGATTATGGACATCAGCGGCAGCATGGATTCCGACCTGCCGGCGGCAAAAATCGCTGCGATTGATTTTGTCAATCTGCTCAATCCGCTGGATCAGGCTGCGTTGATTTCATTTGATGCCAATGCCCGAGTGGTGCATGAATTTACTTTCGATAAAAACGCCATCGTCGCGGCGATCAATGGATTAAAAACCGGCCGCGGCACCGCGCTCTACGACGCACTCGTTGAAGGTTTGCGCATAACAAAGCCCATCCAGGGAAAGAAAGCCATAGTGGTGCTCGCCGATGGCCACGACAGTCGCAGTTCGACCCGGTTGGAAACCTTGCTCAGCACCCTCGAAACAGAAGGCATCCCGGTTTATCTCATCGGTCTCGGGCGCACCCTGAACGGAAAAACCGAAGCCGTGATGCAACGTATTGCCACTGCTAGCAACGGTCAGTATTTCCGCTCACCAACAACGACAGAGCTCGCAAGTATTTACCAACAAATTGCGTACATCATTTCAAATCAGTACTACGAACTTACATACACTGCGCAGAATTGCATCGAAGACGGCAGCAGCCGCACGTTGCAAATTGAGGTGCAGCAAGGTGGAAAACGCGGCGAACTAACGCAGCAGTACACAGCTCCCGGCTATTTTGTGACGCTCAAGCCGGAAATCGGCAAGCCTCCCCGGGCTGGTGAAGCATTCCGTTTGCGGGTGGAGATTCCGCCGGCCAGCCGGCCTTTATTTAATTTAAAGCGCCTTGATTTCACTCTTGCATACGATGCAAATCTGCTGCGTTTGACCAGGGGCAGTGCGGCGATATCCGCCGGTTCCGTGCTCGGTCAGGAAAGTAGCCGCGCCTTTGATTTTACTGTGCGCGAAAATGAGGGGGAAATCGATTTTTCCATCGAAACTTTAGACCCTGACGCTGTTTTTACCGGCAAAGGCACGCTTGCAGAAATCATCTTTCAATCCGATTCCAGTCTTATCGACAGTACGGGATTGTTGTTTTCAATGGCAAATATTACCTCGCAAAATTTACGCGGCTGTGCGGTTGCATTAACCATTGAGGGCGAGGAAACTTTTACCGACGGCATGTGGGTCTGGCCGGGTGACGCCAATCATAACGGCATTGTCGAGCTTAGCGATGTTTTACGTCTCGGGTTGTATTGGGATATGCGCGGCCCGGCACGCGCGGCTGCCGATCGTCTCGCCTGGGAGCCGCAGATCGTCAACAAATTTTCACAAACGCAGGCAACTTTTGCTGATGCCGATGGCAGCGGCTCAATCGATGAGCGTGATCTCATTCCCATCGCCGTGAACTGGGCTTTTACCCGCCGGCAACCGGGTTCGAATGAGATTTTGGCGGTGGAGAAAAAACAGCCAGCGCCACAGGGCAGTCTTTCTGTTCAAAGCCAAAAAAATGGTGATTACGGTGGAAAACAAATACAACTCTTCTGGCATAATCAAAGTGGCAATGCACTTGCCGGCCTGACATTTAAAATGAATTACCCGACCGGAAGAATCGATTCGATCGCTATTTTTGCCGGTGCAAAATGGACGCAGCAACCACTGCGACTTGTGCACCACGATCGCGAAAAAGGGGAAGTTTCTGTGGCATTCATGGCGCCTGGCGGCAGCATATTTGAGCATCAAAATGGGGAAATTGTACGAATTAATTTATTTTCGCGCCATGCGCAAGCACTGCAGGATGTAACTTTTAAACGAATTGCCTTTGTGGGCACACAAGGACAGATAAACGAGGGTGACGAATTGGAAAGCACGACTTCGCAGGTGCGGGAGCTGCCACAGGATTTCAAACTTTATCCGGCATTTCCCAATCCTTTTAATCCGACGACAAAAGTCGTCTACGACGCACCGGAGGCAGCGCATGCTGCTATCCACATTTATAATTCTGTTGGCCAAATGTTGAAAAGCGCAGCATTTTAGATCGACGCACCGGGAACTTTCAGTTATGTTTGGAACGGGCGTGATTTTTCCGGCAGACAAGTCGCCAGTGGGGCTTATTTTATCGAAGTGTTGATGCTGAGTTCAAGCGGGAATCGCTACAGGGGATTGCAGAAGGTCAGTCTTGTTAAGTAACCTCATAAAAAATGAAATATCTGTGCGCCTGGCGCAAACCGGGCGCCCTCCCTTGCCATTCAGCCGGCAAGCGTCTCAAAATGCTGGTTCCAAAACATATCACCGGTGATGACCACCCGGCCTTCGGTGCAATGCCGGCATTTTAAAATCACTCGCATCGGCATATCGATACCCGGATTGACCGTACCGGCATTGCTATTTTGGGCAACAGAGAGTACAGACCGCAGATCGATTTCATTCAGGCATTTCTTTTTGCCGTTGCATTCTAATTGCATCTTTCCGCTCATCTTTAAATAGTTCGAAAAAATTGAACTCGCGCTTCGCTGACAGGGATTCCCAAACGTTTCCTATGATGAAAATTTAACATATACTTCTGACAATAGCAATATTTTTAAAACAGGGAAGAAAATGGCCGGCTGGATTGGAGTAAAAAAAAACCTGCCAGGTTTTTATACTCGATTTCCTATCGAATCAGGCTCATCTTCCTAACCGTGCTAAACGGCTTGCTTCCATCAAGCGAAGACAGCGCCAACGGGAGCGGCAGCCAGTGTAGTTACTAAACAGGCTGTCCAATCCCGTTTTTCCTCATTTCAAAATCCTCAACTGCGCCGAAGCTTTGCGCCCGCCGGCTTGTAAAGTATAAATATATGTCCCCGAAGTGAACTGCCGTGCCAGGCTTTCGATAAACACCATGGTTGCTGTCGATTTCACCGCCGCATTCAAAGCGCCCAATTCCAGCAAAGCCGTGTGCGCAACCGGCATGACCCCGCTGAGAATGATTGCTGGTTTACCGCAGGTTTGCTAAAACCAGGGGGAGCGATGTTAGGTTTTCTTTGGTTTTATAGACACCGGAGCAACTTGAGGAGCCGAGGTTGTTGTCATAATAAATCGTGACGCCCATGTTTATTTGAGTTGGCGCAGCGACGTTGTACCAGTAATTATATTTTGCATAAATGACGTCGCCGCTGGAAACGTGCAGGGTCGATGCACCGCTATCGCAGAAATGGTTGATATCTCTTTGGCCTGAATACAAACCGGCGCGGATAATTCCGGTATTGGTCGCATAAAGCTTACCGCCTTTGATCTTATTTTTACCCTGGAAATGGGTTGCCACCGCCCAGAATTCGACGATGCCGGTGATCGCAACAATGGCCGGATTGCTTGAATTCTAAATAATTTCACTGTCATAAATGGAAAGATAACCATTGGAACCGCTGGTTTTAAATGCCGACCGGGAATTGCTTTTGATTTTGCATTTGTAAAAGATTGGCGTGTCCTAATTGCCTGTTTGATAAACCGCAAAAACATTGGAGCCGGTAGTGACTTCGATATCGCAGTGGCTAAATGTCGGTGAAGAGTTGGAAATGGTGATGGCACCGGAATAATAACTGCCGGAGAGATTTTTGATATCCGCATAATCAAGATTGCCCTCACTAATGGAAACGAAATAAATACCGTTCCACGAACTGCTGCCGGCGGTGAGGGTGATCGGGCTGGATGAAGAACCGTCAACGTTGAATTCACCGTAGACATTGATTTTTTTGCCGGAAGAGAATTTGTAAGTGCCTTTGCGGAATTCGTAGATTTGGTTGGTACCAATGTCCAGATTTTTGGTGAAATAAATGGTGGAACCGCCGATGCCGGGGCAGTATTGATCTCTCATCGCCCACATACGTTCGATTTGACCGGCAGAAAATTCCCAGAGACATTCATCGTCGCTGTAATCCATGTAATTGTGGATCGCATCGTATCCTGGTTCCCCGGGACATGAATCCGCTGAAGATGGACAACCATTAGTATCTCCTTTTTGAATAGGTGTACCATCCACTTCATCCGCATCAGTTTTACAATTTTCACCAAATACATGATAGATCCCCCAATAATGTCCTGTTTCATGAACGAGTGTTTTTCCTTGGTTTAATCCAGGCAATGGTCCACCTGGCATGGTTCGGTAATCAATGACACAACCATGTTGAGAATCACTTTCGCTTGCTGACCAGGGATATCTGATAACACATTGAATTGTTTTTGAATTGTGTAATCCGAAACATTTCCTTCATTGCCCGAACTGTATATGACGTGAAATATTACAGGAACGAAGCCGCTGTTTCGTTGGTTTTGATTTGATATTTTTGAATAGTCGATTTGTATTTTTTTATCTGGGCTTTCAAGCCCATACCGGTGTATCTGAGCAAATATTACATTTACCAAGAAACCAAAGACCAAGATAATAAACACACTTGATTTTTTTATTTTATTCATTCCTTTCTGGAAAATTTAATAATTAAACTTCGATTAGTTATTTTCTTCCAGTAGATTTATTTTTAAAATAATGAAAGGCTCTGCCCATAGCCGGACTCCCTCAGGAATACGTGCTTTAACAAGTTTTAGATGGACTCTGAGAGAATCAATCCTAAATTCTTCAGGCAGGTTGTTTGGTGGAAGAAAAGTTGGCGCCGTAAGGTCAAACCCCGTGTATGGATTACTATTGGGAACAAATCCCCAGGGATTATATTCTTCCCCTTCATAAATGATTCTATGAAAGATCATCCCATCCTCTTCAATTATTTCTTCGCAAGGGATCTCAACGGTATTGGTAATTGCTTCATCATCATAACACGACGGAAAACCATAAAACATAAAAACCAGCAAACCAGCGAGAACTGTTCTCCGGTTCGCCACAAGAAAACGACAGAAACGCTGCATAAAACACTTCCTGTTTTGGGGTTGAATAAAAATGAAAGAGGTTTTAAGATGTGGGGCCTGAATCAGACCGAATGAAGCCCGAAGGAAGAGAAGAAGGAAACAACAAGACGTGTCCCGCGAAAAAAGATAGAAGTTTGCCCAATTTTAAACAAGCGGTTTTTCAAATAAAATCACTCAAAGCAGGAAACCGCAAAACGTGCGACGCACTTTTCTCACGAAGAGCAAGCACCTCCGAAATGTATCGATAGTTACACGTGAAGTGCGTCGCACATTTTTTCGCTTATGCAAAGCTACCGGAAAATTTTCCCTATCGAATCAGGCTCATTTTGCGGGTTTTGACAAATTTCGATGTTTGCAGCTTGTAGAAATAAACGCCGCTGGCAACCGACAGACCGCGGTCATCCAGACCGTTCCATTTCAATTTATAAACACCGGCATCCTGTTTTTTATCGCGCACGAGGGTGCGTACCTTTTGACCACGCACGTTAAAAATATGCAGCGATATCTCTACTTTTTCAGGCAATGCATAGCTGATCATCGTTTCCGGATTAAACGGATTGGGGTAATTCTGCGACAGCACATACTGACCTGGAAGATCGTTCAACTCCGCAACTGAAGTGGCATTCGGCTGAATATCCAGATTGTCGATAACCCAGCCCCAGCCGTTGGTCAGGGGATCGGCATGCAGGCGGAAGCGGATAAAAATCTTTTCACCCGCTGCGAATGTGTCACGCAGATGTAGTGTATGACTGACGAACAATGCGGCATCCGGCGCAGAATTAGGCTCGGTGTTGTATTTAGCCAGCCACTGTGCGTTGGCGCGGGAATCGTAACCATCGGCCAGCGGCAGCCAGTTCACACCATCGTTTGAACCTTCCACGACGACATAATCGTAAAATTCCTCGTCACCGAAAACGGAGCCATCCTCGCCTTTTTCAACGATGGCGATATCATCGTAGGAAAATGAATCATCGGTGCCGTCGACTTTGATGGGCACGCGCAGTATGGCGATATGCTCGGTTGCATCGTTGTAAGGGTGATCGGAATGCAGGGCAAAGCTGTTGAAGCTGTCACCGCGAAAACGCTTGAAACCGTCGTAAACAAAGTCATTTTTGTTGAAATTAAAGTTCCAGGCATAAGAAGGTCGTGGTGCCGGTACGTTCAAAATCTGCAGCGTATCCGTCGGCGAAGTGTAGCTGATATCATCACGGAAAGCGAGGATGGACACAGTGTGCTTTCCCTCGGTTGCACCGGTGATAACAGCATTGAATGAACCCGGCGTACTGACTGGCAGCGTTTGCGAAACAGCGCCGTCGAAGATAATCTGCGTCGAGTCGAAGGCCGATTGCAGGGCATAATTGATTAAAGTCTCACCGGTGGGGCGCTGGCCGACACTGGTCAGGCGGGGGGCACGCGGCACCTCCGGTAAAGTATAACCTGCGAGTTCCGGCAAAGTAACCGACCAGACGCCGCGGCCGTGGGTGGCGACCACAACTTCATCATCGACGACGCGCATTTGCCAGACGGAAACAGCCGGCAAACCATTATCGGCAAAAGCCCAGGAAACGCCACCGTCCATCGATTCGAAAATGCCGATTTCCGTACCGGCCCAGAGAATATCGGTGTTGTAGGGCATGCAGATGAGATCGTAGACCGCCACATCCGGGAAACCATTGCTGCTGGCGCTGTTGCTGCCGAACCCGGAAATATCCTGCCAGCTCTGGCCGTAATCAGTAGTGCGCAGCACTTTCGGGCCTTTGGCAAAAGCGAAGAGCACATAGGCCGTGCCCGGGTCCGTCGGATGGGTAGCGATGCCGCTGATACGGCCGGTGGAGGTTTCTGTATACGCTGTTGTTGCCGTAAAAGTCAGGCCGCCATCACGGGAGATGAAGGGAATGCGGTTGTTGCTGCCACCCATGTAATGTCCGGCCCAGACAACCTGCGGCGTGGCCTGGGAAATCTCAATTTGCGAAAAACTGTTGGCGCCGACAAATAATTCAGGCATGGGGATCAATCGCCAGCTTGTGGCAAAATCATCGCTGCGCCAGATGCCGGAGCCGCCGGTGGCGAAGATCAGGTCAGGATCGATGTTTGATTTTGCCAGACGGGAGATAAACGGAAAGCCCTTCTCGTCTTTCATGCCGCTTTCGCTGTCCACCGAATGCCAGCTTGCGCCGCCGTCCGTCGAACGAAAAATATTGTTGAATTGCGAGGTTTCCAGCATGCTGTCGGCATGGTCATAATGCCAGACCGCCTCAAACCCGTCGCCGCTGGGCGCGTCATCCCAGGCGCTGGAAGCATCGGCATTCACCGGAGAAAACCAACTGCCGTTATCCTGCGTCCCGCCGATATAGCGGTCGGCGCCGTGCATTTTATCGACGCCGTAAAACTGCGTCGTGTTGTAGCCGTAGAGGGTATGGGTAAAACTCGTGCCTTCGTTGTCGGAGTAATAAACGCCGCCATCGTTTGCAACGATCATGCGGAATTCCTTTGCCGCTACATTGGTCGGTACTGGTAAAATGCGGTGCTGATCCACGTGCACCCCTTTGCTGGAACCACCATATTGGCCGTAACCATCGGTGACGTTTGTCACTTCCATGTCACGTGCAGTGATAGTGCCGTAATTGATGCGCAGGGTCGCATTGGGAAGATTATTTGAATCAAAGGAGCCGCCATCAGATAGTTCTGGCCAGATAAAAAAGAGCTGTTGGTACTGATGACCACCATTTACCGTCACACTTGGATCCGGTGTCGTTGCATTGTATGGGATTTTCTGGAAAAAAAGATATTCGCGGGCAAATTGACGACCGGAGGACCCGTCATCGATCAACTCCCAGACACCATTGCGTGACTGATCTCGAAATGAAACCATAAGCTGTTGATTATTGGTAATATCCCACAACTGAAAAGGGACATCGACATAATCCTGGTATGCATAGTCTGCTGCAGGAACACCGGAAGTTTCTCCCGAAGGCACTAAGAAACGATGCGCCTTTTGAGTGATACCAGGGCCAAAACGCATTTCAACAGATACGAGTTGGGCGACAGGTAATTCTCCATAATCAATGCCGCCATTGCCGAGTGCGCCACCAAAATTAACATAACTCATGAATGATTCGGTATTTTCATAATCAATCCCGATGACATCCGGTTCGGTTGTGGAAATATTCGGTGTCACATTGATGCTCCATAAATCGATCCCGCCGACAAAAACCTGGTTTTTAACATAAGGATGCGCCGCGATGGCGTTGTCATACCAGCCCTGTCCCCCGAGCCAAGCGATATCGTCTGGTGCTGTATCATTACCGACGATCCAGTTCTGTCCGGCGTCCGTGGAAACATAAAGCGCCGAAGCATCGCCCTTGCCCTCGCAGGAGAGAAAAACCCACGACGTATCCACCGGTGAAACGGCAATTTCCAGGCGGCCAACCGCGCCGATACCGCTGGACGAATTCGTCCATGTTTTTCCACCGTCAACCGATTTCACGATGCCTTTGGCATTAACGGATGCGTATTGTGTTTTAAAATTTTGCGGATTGGCGACCAGGTCCTCAATATAACCGCCATTGGAGGAATAAACTTCCGTCCATGAGGTGCCGCTATTCTCTGAACGTAAAATGAGTGACCTCTGATTAGTTCTAGGATTGAAGCCCGGTGCAGTTGTGACAACCAGCACATCGGGGTTTGCGGGGTCCACAAGCATGCGTGTGATATTATCAAAATTATCGTTATTTGCCGTGCTCACAAGCTGTGCCCAGGTCTGGCCGCGGTCGGTGGATTTCCAGATGCCGCTGCCGGTGATCTGGTCGGTATTGCCAAAACCTTCCCCGGTGCCGACATACAGGATATCATGATTCGACTCTGCCATCACCAGAACGCTGGTGGCGAGGTTGGGCAAATCTTTGGTTAATTCCGTCCAGGCGCGACCGGCGTTGCCGGTTTTCCACACACCGCCGCCCACCGAACCGACATACCATGTATCAAAGTTGGGATCATCGGGATCGACGACGATGGCGCGGGTGCGGCCGCTGACATTGCCGGGGCCGCGTTCAGTCCAGTTCAGCGCTGCTGCCGCATTTGTCTTTGCCAGCGCTCGTGTCGAGGTCACTGACCTGGCTTTCATCAGTTCATTGATACGATAGTTTTTCGGGTAGGCCGGCGCGCTCTCCCCATCACGGGTGCGCAGCAGGCGATGGAACTCGGCAAATTTTCCCGGATTATCGTGACGCGCCTGTCCTTTTACCCGCTTCTTTTTTTCGGAAAATGGTTTTTGCACATTTTTCTGTTTTTGGCTTATCTCACCCTGCCCGGTTACCCCAAAATCGATTTGGCTCCCGATGACAAGGCAGATAACAACTGCCACGACACCACCCAACCAGTAACGTACGTTAGCCACAGTCTTCATGGAAATTCCTTTTTAGTTTAATGAAAATAAGAGATTAAATTGGTTTTAAATCGACTATTTATGCAGCGAATTCAATTGCTGCTTTTTGCCGGTGTGAACATCGATGAGAAATGGCCGGGGCTGTTCGTCGTTGCGTACGATTCCCGGGATTTGCACCACCTCGAGGTGGTCGCGGTCGTACCAGCGTACTTTCCCCCCGGGATAACCTTTTTGAAAAATGATTGTGCCTGAGACGCTGTCCCAAACGACGACGTGCAGCGTGTGCATCACCTCTGATTTGATTTTGTTTTTGGTAAGGCAAAGCACCAGTTCCCGCGAGCTGTTTGGTATCGTTTTATATTTTTTGCCTAGAATTTCCTGCACCGCAGTTTTCATCGCAATATTTAAATCGGTTGAGATGTTCTGTTTGGGTTTCGGGTGGCAGGCAGCGTTGAAGATAAAAAAGAGAAACAGGGAAATATATTTAATTTTTAACATGCGATATCTCATTGGTCGATCAATAATTGCAAGACGAAGGGGAGAAGTTTAACAAATAAAAAAACAACATTAATCATGGAAATGCAAAACTTTTCTTCCAGTTTGCAGAACAATTTGCAAGCCAAAGTTCAAATTATCCAAAATTCCCCCAGTTTTTTTACAAGTTCACTCCCCTATCTTTACATTGCATTTGTCAGTTGCCGGTTTAACAACTTTATATTTGATTTATTTAGATATAAGCCTTAATTTTGAAAAATAAAGGAGCCTGCCATGACCTTGCGAATCAAAATTATTCTGTATGCACTGTTCTTTTCAGCTTGCGCAGCCTCAGGCGGGGGAAATAACGAATCATCCACAGCGCGTTACGATGAAAACCTTATCACTGAAGTCGAGATCATAACGAACAACGCCATCAATGCTTATGATCTCATCCACAATCTGCGCCCGCACTGGTTACGCAGCCGTGGCCGGCGCTCGATCAAATTCCCGCAAACATCATATCCTGTCGTTTACGTCAACGAGAATCGCTATGGTGATATCAGCTCTCTTTCTTCAATCGGCAAGCAAAACATCACAGAGATTCGTCATCTCGATGCGGCTGATGCGACAACCTTTCTCGGCAGCAATCATGCCGGTGGGGCTATTCTGATCACGATTTTTTATTAGCTTAAACAAGATGACCGACTGCAATTTCAATACTGCCGGTTTTACGCCGGGAAAAGCCATCCAGTCCAGGTAGACGCTGAAAAAAATAATCGATAGTAATTTACACAAACAAATTACTATATTTATAAGAGTGCGCCTGCTTTATATTTAGTACAAACTCAGTCCCATAGCCCTGGGTTCGATACTGGTTGAACCGAAATTTCCAATGGAAAAGTTATGAATCTTCTCGTTATTTTCAATCCCAACGCCGGCCATGGGCGGGCGCAAAAGCTGTTGCCGCAAATCAAAGAGGAATTCGCCAAATACGTGCATAACACAGAGTTTAAATTCACCGAAGGGCCGGGGCACGGCATGCAAATGCTGCGCGAAATGGATCTGACGAATTATGACGGCGTCATCGCAGCCGGCGGCGACGGCACCGTTTTCGAGGTGATCAACGGTTTACGTTTCGAAAATAACCGGGCGCAAACGCGTTTGGGTGTGTTGCCCATGGGAACCGGAAATGCTTTTGCACGGGAGATTGAACTCAAAACAAGCGACTGGGAAAAAGCTGTCGAAATTATTGCCGGCAATCGAACCCGAAAAGTCGACGCCGGCTATTTTAAAACGCAAAATGAGGCTTGTTATTTTCTTAATATTCTCGGCCTCGGCTTTGTCGCTGATGTCGGGAAAAGTGCAGCAAAACTGAAGTTTTTCGGTGACACAGCCTATGTTTTCGGCGTTTTATACCAGTTGGCCTTTTTGCAAAAATATCGGTTGACGATAGAAATCGACGGTGAGAAAATCGATCAGGAAAATGTTTTTGTTGAGGTGTCCAACACCCGCTATACGGGCACGACTTTTCTCATGGCGCCACGGGCAAAAATCGATGACGGCAAACTTGATGTTACACTTCTCGGCAAAATCAACCGCCGCCGTATCCTCAAGTTGTTGCCGACGATTTTCACTGGCGAACACATCAACTATCCCGAGGTGACGACAATGCAGGCCAAACATATTAAAATTGCCACAGACATCCCCAAGTTACTGACCCCTGATGGCGAGCTTCTGGGTTATACGCCGCTGGAAATCACCTGTCTGCCGCAGGCGGTCGAGGTCTTCTGGTGATGAACCAAACAACAGCCAGGCCACTCTCAAAAAATAAATTTCCGCTTATTTTAAACAGCCGCCATTGCAAAACCGATAAAAATTGTTTCAGTTAGTCTCATAAAAAAAGCAAGTATTCTTTTTGGAGAATTCAAAAATGCTAACTTTTCTTCCGGCGCCAATTTTGGGCGTGACTTCACTCCTGTTTCTCGGGGCAAACACCATATTCTGGTCGGTTTTTTTATACTTTTTTGTATTATTAAAACTGATCTTCCCAATAAAAAAAATCCGCCTGTTTTTTTCACATATCACGGTTTTGTGTGCGAAATTCTGGGTTGAATGCAATAGTGTCATCTTTCGGATCACACAGAAAATGGAGTGGGATATCAGTGGGCTGGAAAAACTGGATAAAAAGAAATCCTATCTGCTCGTGAGCAATCATCGTTCGTGGGCGGATATTTTTGTGTTGCAACAGGTTTTTAAACGGCATATCCCTTTCCTGAAATTTTTCCTGAAACAGGAGTTGATCTGGGTGCCGTTTTTAGGGTTGGCCTGGTGGGCGCTGGATTTCCCCTTTATGAAACGCTACTCACGGGAATTCCTCGAAAAGCATCCGGAACTCCGTGGAAAAGATATTCTGACGACACGTAAAAAATGCGAGAAATTTAAAAATTCGCCGGTCAGCATCATCAATTTTCTCGAAGGCACGCGCTTTAATTTCGAAAAGAAGAAAAAGCAGAACAGTCCTTTCACCCATTTGCTCAAACCAAAAGCCGGCGGCATGGCGCTGGTGCTCTCCAGTATGGGGGATTATCTCACCAATATTCTCGATATTACAATCGTCTACCCCGGCAACCAGCCACCGCATAAAATATGGGATTTACTCAAAGGTAAAATCCCAAATATCACTGTGCGTATTGATATGCTGCCCATCCCGCAAAATATCACTGCAAAGGATTACAGTGAAGATTCGACATTTCGCAAAAATTTCCAGCAATGGATCAACGATATGTGGAAGAAAAAAGACACACAGATCGACAGTATCATAAAAAAATACCAATCACAAGCAGTGATCGGCACGCCGGGCATATCGAAAGACGAAAGCCGGCCCGTCAATACATGATGCTTTCTGTTTTTGCTTGTCCGGTTGCGACGGTTATTGATTTATTTCCTGACGCAACACTTCAATTTCGCGTTCGATGCTTTTTTGCTGGCGGCCAATAATAAAAACGTACAACGAAAGCAACAACCAAAATATTGTGTATCCGGCAAATAAATAATTGAGATTTTCCATGTTAACCCTCTAATTTGATGACAAAATATGTGTGCGTTTGATCTCGGCGAGTATCATTCGCGAATTTTCTACTCGCAGCCGCGCGATGACCAAAAATAAAAATAAAAATACGAAAACGATCATGCTGAAAAACAGGGTGTAGGCCATATCGGGATGCAGGCCGCTGCCCTCTCCTCCGGCGATGACCGGCGAGGGATGCAGGGTACGCCACCAACGGATCGAAAAATAAACGATGGGAATATCGAGCGTACCGATGATCGCAAAAACGGCTGCGAAGCGGGCGCCGCGCTCGTCTTCGCCGACATAGTCGCGCAGCATCAGGTAGGCGACATAAATAAACCACAGGATGAGAAAAGTCGTCAATCGGGCATCCCAGGACCAGTAGGTGTTCCAGATCGGGCGTGCCCAGATAGAACCGGTGATTAGCGCGATCGTGGTGAACAGCACGCCGATTTCACCACAGATGACGGCCACCCGATCATACCACAGGTTTCTTTTCACTAAAAATGCGATGCTGAATCCGGCCACGGTAAAAAATGCCAGGAAAGACATCATCGCTGAGGGGACATGAAAGTAAAATATGCGTTGCACGATGCCCATTTTTTTCTCGGTCGGCACCATGATGAATACATTATAGAGACTGATCAGCATGCCGATAAAAAGCAGCACACCGATAATCAACTGCATTTTTCTTAAAAGAGTAGTTCTTTCCATTTCAGTTTCCTGTTCAAATATTACTCTTCAACAACGAAATCAAAAGTTAGGTAGCTCAAAACGATAAAAGCGAGGTCGAAAGCCACGAGAATTCGGATCCAGCCGAGAATTTTACTCCACTCATCCAGGTTGAGTATGCTTCCTGTGGCATTGACGGCAGCGAGAATGACCGGGATCATCACCGGAAAAAGCAGAATCGGCAGCATCAATTCCCGTGTTTTAGTATGTACGGTCATGGCGCTGAATAATGTTCCCACGGCAACGAAGCCGATTGTTGCGAGAAAAATGATCGTCACGAGCTGGAGGAAATGGTTTTCCAGATTGAGATCAAAAAGCACGATAAAAAATGGCAAGGTGAAAATTTCAACGATGAACATGAAAATAAAGCTGCCGATGGTCTTACCAAGATAAATGGCGCCGCGATCGATTGGTGCCAGCAAAATGCCGTGAATGCTGCCCGTATCGACCTCATGGCTAAAAGTGCGGTTTAATCCCAGCATACCGCTGAAAGTAAAAGCAACCCACAAAATGCCGGGGGCGGCCTCTTTGGTATATTCACTGCCGGGATCGAAAGTGAAGCTGAAAATCACCACGACGAGCAGGCAAAAAATAAGCATCGAAAAGATGATATCGCGACTGCGGAATTCGGAGAGTAGATCCTTCCATGCGATAGCCCAGACTTGCTGTAGATAGCTCAGTTTTTCCCTCCTGCGGTGACGATTTCATTGTATTTTTGTTGAAATTCCAATTCGCTCATCGCCCCGGTATCGCACTCCAGGGCAACTCTGCCCTCCCGAAAAATGGCGATTTTGTCGGCCAGTTGATAGCCCTGCTGGATGTTGTGGGTGATGAGAACGATGGTTCTTTTTGCCGTCTTCAGTTCGACGATACGATCGGTGAGCAACTGTGAGGCGCTCTGATCCAGGCCGGTGTAGGGTTCATCGAGCAGCAGGATTTCAGGTTCATTTAAAATGGCGCGGGCGATGGCGAGACGTTGCTGCATGCCACGGGAAAAAGTGCGCACCCGGTCGTCGCTGCGGTGTGCCAGCCCCACGGTTTTCAGTAAGTCATCGACACGAGTATCCGGATTGGCAATTTGATAAAGCGCTGCATAGAATATTAAATTTTCCCGGGCGGTGAGTTCGGGATAGAGGAAAGTGGCATGGGCGATCAGGCCCAGTTTCCGGCGGAATGCTGCCGGTGCAGCGAAAACACTGGTGCCATCCACGAGAATATCACCACGATTCGGGCGGGAAAGCGTTGCCAGAATGCGAATAAAGGTCGATTTCCCGGCGCCGTTGGGGCCCAAAATACATAAACATTGACCGTAGTTAATCTCTAAATCCAGGCCGCGCAGTGCAAATTGCTTGTTGTATATTTTCGTTAGTTGTTGAACTTTTATCATCGCAATCGCAACCGGCTCAGCTCTGGTTTTGTTTGGCGCCGCAATTCATGCAGAATTTATCATCTGCTGCAATTTTATCCCCACACTCATGACAGAATTTTTCAGCTTTACTGCTCTTTTTCTTCTTATGTTTGCCCCCGGACTGAATCTGCTCGATGCGCTGAATCAGTTGTGCTGCTTCAGTCTTGTAGGAATCGCGCAATTCGTGGAAATCATCTTGCGAAAGTTTGCCCATTTCCCAGTCGAATTCAATATCTTTTACTGCAGAATAAACCTCTGCCTTGCGAGCCAGCAATTCGTCAATTTTATTTGTACTGTTGAAATCGAGTTCAACTTGTTCTTTCTGAAAAAAGGGCCAGGCAATAAAAAATGTAGTTACTGCCGCCAACAGGAATCCCAACACTTCAAACATAGCTGTAAAACCTCCATCGAGTTTTATTTCAAATTATTTTTTTTCATCAAAGATAACCCAACAATCGCAACTGTGATCATTCCTGCACTCATCAGATGTGCAGTTGTAAAATACCCCCATAACCACGGGGGTGTATTTCGAAAAAATTCTGTAAAAAATCGCGTTAATCCCAGCGCCAGAATCGCCAGCCATGCGCTTTCACCACGATACAGCTTTTTCCGTCGCTGGCGGATAAGGATAAAAAATCCGGCGGCGATGATCATATCATAGAGCGGCGTCGGATGCACTTTAACCGTCACCGGTAGCATACCGCGGGGATAGGCCATCGCCCAGGGTAATTCACTCGACGGGCCATAATCACCATCACCCGCAAGCTGACAACCCATTCTGCCGATAGCATAACCCAATAAAACCAATGGAACAATGATATCGAGAATCAGCGGCATGTTTTGTTTCCAGCGGGTCAAATAGATAAATGATGCAAAACCGCCGAAGGAAAGGCCGCCATACCAGGTTAATCCTGATTTCATCTCGTGCAGATGTGATAATTCTGCTATACCGACAGTACTGTTTTCGAGCAGAAAAAGCAAGCGTGCGCCGATAAAACCCGCGATACCGGCAACGGCAAACAGGCTATTTAATTCTGCAGTTCCCAGATTTTCCGCACGAAAATCCCGGTGCGCAAAAATATAACAGAGCGCAAAAGCTGCAAAGACCAAAACACCAAAGCTGTATATCTTTACAGGCCCAATTTCAATGAGTATCGGGTACATGATTAATCGATTTAATTATAAAAGAGCAAGAATCAGTAATGTTAATATAAATTGCACAGAAATGCAACGACGATTCATTATATTATCTTCAAATTTTTTTGTTTGTTGAAACAACTTGTTATATTTAATTCGAATTTATGTGCATTATGACCAATTATTGCCTATTATACGTTCTTTTTCTGATACTATAGACCGATTCACAAATTTCAAAAAACAAAATAAACAATTTCACCTCGCAATTCTTCTCAATCGCATTCCCCGACTTCCTGGATTCGACTCTTTCTTTTATTTGAATTGTGTTGGTTCTCCCTGCGAATTATAAACAAAAAGATATTGCAGTTGCCAGTCCCGGTTTTGCAGGCATTTCGGGCAGGCGGAAATTCCATTCCAGAAATCTATATTAAAAAATTTAACTCCAAATTAGATGTGTTCTGCGCTTTGCAAAGCAGAAAATAAAAGACTGGCCGGTTCAATAGCCGGAATCAACCATTTTTTCAGGATGTTCAAAGCGGAATAGATCATGCAAGATGCACAGAAGAGCAAAAGTCAACTCATCGATGAGCTGAAATCGCTGCGCCGGCGGATCGCCGAACAGGAGCAATACCTGCCGAAACAAAAAGGATTTGAGAAACTGTTGTTGAGGTTGTTCGATCAACTGCCCGGTTGTGTCTATCTGAAAAACAGCGCCGGCGATTATGTTTATTCGAATAAATACTGCACCGATTTGCCCGGCTTTGATGAGCGCAAAAGTATTATTGATAGCAAATTTCACATTTTCCCCAACACTGCCGGCCACCCTCTTATCAAAAATAAAACAAACGAACCGCATGCCGCTATCAATGAATTATACACCAACGGAGAAAAATCATATTGGATTGATTACAAAATTCCGATCAAGACCGATGATGGTGATTTTATCGCCGGGATATCTTTTGATATCACTAATTTGAATACGGCAAAACGGGAGTTCTATAATTCAGAGAATCGTTTTCGTTCTTTTGTGGCCAAGGCGCCCTACGGTATTTATTATTGCGATTTTGCCGGGAATTTTATTTACGGCAATGAAAAAGCCGAGAAAATTATCGGCTGCCCGGCGGTGGATTTTACCGGTAAAAATATGCTAGAACTCAAACTGTTGCGCGGCAAAGACCGGGAACGCATGGCGTCAATCCTGCAAAAAACCGGCAGCGGCGCCGCGACTGGTCCCCACAGTTTTACTTTTCACAGCAAGGATGGCAGGCGACGTAAAGTGGAAATTTTTTGTGAAATCATCAGCCTGGCCGGCCGCAAAGTCGTACTCTCCATTGCACAGGATATCACTGAACGGCTGCAAAAAGATCGCGCGTTGAAAGAAAACGAAGCCCGTTACCGTGCGGTTGTCGAACAGAGTCGTGATTGTATTTTCCTTGTGGACATGCAGACATCAATAATCATCGATGCCAACAAAGCCCTGCTCGATTTGCTCGGTTATAAACTAAATGAGATTCGTCAAAAAACTATTTATGACATTGCCGCGCATGAAAAAGCAGATATCGATCGTAATACTTCCAGGATAATGAAGAAGAAAGGCTTGCACAGCAGAGAGCGGATCTACCGTAAAAAAGATGGATCAATCGTTCAGGTTGAAGTTAACGTTAGCCTGATTAAATACTCCGGTAAAAAAGTTGCCAGCGTTGTCTCGCACGAGATTTCCTCCAAAATCAAAAAAGAGAAAGAACTGCGCGAGCAGGAAGAACGTTACCGCACACTTTTTGAACAAAGCAGAGACAGTATTTTCGTCGCCGACCTCGATGCGGGAATTATTGTGCAGGCGAACCCGGCATCCCGGGAACTGACAGGTTATACACTGGATGAGCTCATCGGCCTGCCCTATCATCGCTTGTTCTGTGATGACCCCGAAAAAACTGAAAAATCGGTCCGAAAGCTGGTGCAGGAAAAATGCTATTTTAACGGCAAAAAAGAAATGCGCCATAGGGATGGCACGCAACTGCATGTTGATCTTTCCCTGAGCCTGGTTGTTTTAAACGGTAAAAATATGGCCAGCATGATATGCAAAGATTTGAGTGAAAGCCGTTTAGCCGAGTTCGCACTCAAACAATCGGAACGCAGTTATCGCGGGCTCTTTGATGATGCATCGGAAGCGATTTATATCCAGGACAGAGAGGGGCGCTTTCTCGATGTCAACAAAAGGGCGGAGAAAATGTATGGCTATCCGCGGGAATTTTTTATCGGTAAAACACCGGAATTTGTCTCAGCACCCGGTAAAAATGACCTGAAAGACATCGATTGCCGCATTGAAAAAGCTTTTCAGGGTGAACCACAATCCTTTGAATTCTGGGGGGTTGATAAATATGGCCGCGTCTTTCCGAAAGAAGTCCGGCTGAACAGAGGAACATATTTCGGCAATGAAGTTGTCGTCGCTTATGCCCGCGATATCAGTAAAAAACTGGCTTATGAACATAGCCGACGGCAAAATGAGGAACGACTGCGCACGCTTTACGAATATGCACCCGTCGGCATCGTTTACACGAACCCGAAGAGTATGAAAATTATCAGCGCCAATAAAAATTTCTGCCGTTTTATCGGCTATACAAACGAAGAATTAACCCAACTTGGTTTCCCCGATTTTTCGCATCCTGATGAGGCAGAAACCGACCGAAAAAAAGTTCAGAGTCTATTTACCAATGAAATCAATATTTTCAGTCGCGAAAAACGGTATATCCGCAAGGATAGAAAGATTGTTTGGGGCAGGGTGACGGTTTCCCTCATCCATGATCAGCAACAGATGCCGCAATATATCATCGCCGCTGTTGATGATATCACGCAACAGAAAGAGGCAGAGCTCGAACGGCAAAAATTGCAGCGCCACTTGCAACAGGCGCAAAAGATGGAAGCGCTGATTACTCTTGCCGGCGGCATCGCGCATGATTTTAATAACGCGCTTTCCGCAGTTGTCGGCAACATCGAATTGCTCAACATGCAATTACCGGGCAATGAAATTATTGAACAACATACACAACCGATTTTAAGATCGACTGCGCGCATGACACAGCTCACCAATCAATTGCTGGCTTATGCCCAGGGTGGTAAATATCAGCCTCAAGCCATTGCTATCGATCGTTTTATCGCAGATAATATTTCGATTATCAAACACGGCACGCCCACCGATTGTGATCTTTCCCTCAATCTGCATTGTGGGGATGAGAGAATCATGGCCGATTCAACTCAATTGCACATGATGTTTTCGGCAGTCTTCGCCAACGCCGCCGAAGCCATCGGCTGCTCCGGGAAAATCAGCTTGCAGACTGCGGTTAAAATATTTACCGAAAAACCAGGTGCAAAATATCCCGGTCTTGAACCCGGGAACTACGTATACATCAGCATTTCCGATAATGGCTGCGGCATGGACAGGGAAACGCTGGAACACATTTTTGAACCATTTTTTACCACCAAATTTCGTGGCCGAGGCCTCGGTATGGCCTCGGTTTATGGTATCATCAAAAACCATAACGGTTTTATTTATATCGATTCACAGGTCGGCGAAGGAAGCGTCGTCTGCATCTTTCTGCCGGTACATCCAGCGGAATCCCCGCAAGTCAAAAAAAGTGCGCCAGAAGAGACAAAAACCACCGGAACCGTTCTCATCATCGAAGATGAAGCCCTGGTTGCTAACGTCATTTTTTCCATGTTGAGCCATCTGGACTATCAGTACCTCGCAGCAAAAAGCGCCGAAGAAGCCCGCGATATCATCCAGACCTATGATGGTGAAATCGATATCATCCTGCTCGATATGGGTCTTCCCGATATGCCCGGCGATGTTTTATATCCGATTTTGAAGCAATCATTACCGCAGGCGAAAACGATTATCTGCAGTGGTTATTCTATCGATGGGCCGGCACAAAAAGTACTGCAAAAAGGTGCTGAGGCTTTTCTGCAAAAACCCTTCAGCATCGATTCCCTTGAAAAAATTCTCACGAAAGTTTTGAAATAATCAGCAAAATATCGTTGTTTTCCGGACAGAGTTTCGTAAAGCTGTCAGCAGGACAATAAACTGAATTTTAGCAAAAAAGGAGGCTGTCCATCGAAGCGCCGCAACCCATGCCCACCGATTTCAAATTGACTGAAGACAAACGCCTGCAAATCACCTGGAATGATGACCGTGTTACAACTTACGAATTTCAATTTTTGCGCGGCAATTGTCCCTGTGCGGAATGCGTTAGTGAAGAGACCGGTGAACGGTTGGTTTTTCCGGCGGATATCCCGGAAAACATCCGCCCCATGCAGGCCAATCCTGTCGGACGATATGCCTATCAGATCATCTGGTCGGACGGGCATAAACACGGTCTTTTTTCATACGACTATCTGCTCACCCTCAGTCAGCAAAGTTCTGCCTGAAAAATACCGGCTTGGCTTTGCGCCCGATAGTTGTTTTTTTCGGAATTATTTTCCCGGCACAGTGTTCGACAACACTAATTGCTGAATATTTCGACCCGGTTACGGCCATTGTTTTTGGCGAAATAGAGTGCTTTGTCTGCTTCGTCGAGCCATGTTTCCGCTTCTGTCCCAGGCATCAATTCGGCGATGCCGAAACTCGCAGTCACGACAATTTCCTGTTGTTTCAAGGCAAAAGTTGTCGCTTCCATTTTTTGCCGGATACGGTCCATTACTTTCACACTGCCGTTAAGCGTTGTGTTCGGCAAAATAATGGCGAACTCCTCACCGCCGATGCGTGCGAGAAAATCGACTTTGCGAAGTCCCTGCCGAATAATGATCGCCGTATTTTCAAGAATTTTATCCCCCACCTGATGACCAAATGAATCATTCACCCTTTTAAAATGGTCGATATCGATCATCACCAGGCAATAAGGCATTTTATGGCGTGAAAAATTTTCCAGGGCGGTCGACATTTCCTTACTAAACGCACGGCGGTTGGGCAGTTTCGTCAGTGGGTCATTGTCCCGCTCGATGAGGGCATCTGCGAGTTGCGAGCGTGTTTTTTGCAGCTCGTCTTCCAGCGTCAAAACCCGGCTTTGCGCCCGAATAATGCGCTCATGCAAGACTTTAATCTCCTTGTTTGCTTCCGTGGCATTGCTTTGCATTAACGCCGCCGATGAGAGCAGTTTTTCCCGCATTTCATTCAGATTGGTGATATCTGCCGACTGGCGTATTTCATCGACAAAAGTATTGAGCCCACTGATAAAAACACCGCTGCCGGCGCTATAACTTTGCAGCACTTCCGCCAGCGTTTTAATGATGTGCAGCAATTCTTCCCGTTCGCGCCGGTTGTGGTCGGTGATGACCGAATAATCCTTTACCAGCATGCTCAGGCGTTCATTGGTGAATTCGATTTCGTGCAGGTCGCATCGTTTCATTAAATTCGCTGCCAGCGATTCGACTTTTTGGTTAAAATCACCGTATTCATTTTCCGGCGCCTGTAGCGTTCGCAGGAGGCGCAACGCCAGGGTGGTCACCGCTTTGGTGTATTTGTCCTGATATTCGCTGCGCCAAAAACTCGATTTCATGATGACATCCAGCGCTGTCGTCCGAATATTTTCCAAATCATCCGTTGCTTTTGTTTGTTCAATTTTCTCGCCCAGCTCGACGAGTTGCTCATGAAACGGGTTGAGGTGGTCTTCGTTGATATGCAGTTCGATCAGGCTTTTCGACAGGCGGCGCAGGATTTTTTCACGGCCGCCATCATTGTGCTGATCGTGAAACTCCAGCTTAAACAGAAATTCGCGGGTCTGTCGTTCGAATTTTTCGCAGGCCTGATCATTTAACGGGTTTTCAGAAATGCGAATCAATTCATCGACGAGTTTAATGATCTCGCGGTCATAATCCGGCCGGTCTTTCAGATAGATGAATAATTCGTGCAAAGCCCGCTGCAGGGGGTGAAATTCTCCGGCAGCTTTCTCTTTTTTTCTAATCGATGCCATCAGCCGTTCGACTCCGTTTTTATCTTATCTTTTTTTGCGTTAAACCTTCATTCAATATCATTAAGGTAAGAGAATTTTGCGCTCTCCGCCCCGCCGTGAAGGTAAAAAAGCGTCATTTTCGTTGTCGTTAATTACTTTTTCGGCAGGGCGGCCGGGGTCATTGAACATTAAAATTATTACGCAGGCCATTTCTGTTATTCGTATTTAATACTGACTTATTATTTCTTTAATTTATCTGATTTTAGTACAATTCTTCCTTTCATCATAATTTGGAGCGTTTATGAGCAGGCAGGGACAAAAATGCATCTGGATTTTGGGCTTGCTGAGTCTGAGTTTAATCGCAATAACCGGGACGGTTACCAAAATTTACCAGACACACGTTCCCGCCGGCGGCCACGGCATCCTCGATGCTGTGGACATCTGGGTTGCCCCGGATTCGGCCAATAGCCTCCTTTTAATCTCCGACCGGACCAGTGATTATCTCGAAATCCACAATGCCGCGAGCAACAAATTTATCGAACAACTCAGCGGTTCCGGCACCCAGCCCGGGCGTTTTGACAAACCAACCGGAGTAGCCGTGGCTTATCATATCAGCACGACAATCGGCACCAAAGATATCGTGCTCGTCGTTGAAAACGGCGCAAACCGGGTTTCTGCATTCTCGCTGCCGGATAATACATTCCTCGGCTCGTTCGGCGCCGCTGAATTAGTAAATCCATACGGTATTGCTGTTTATTATGAGGGCGATAAAATCCAGGCCTGGGTAACGAATACCGGCACCAGTCCAAACGAGGTTGTCGTTTTTGAATTGCATGGCGGGGGTGAAGGCATTACCGGTACGGTCGTTCGCCGGATTGCAGTACAGGGTTTCTCCAAATCTATCGCGATTGACGCATTTTATCAGCAATTTTATTTATGTGACGAGAGTAGTGAACGGAACATTATCTCGTACGATCTGTCGGGCAATTACAAAGGGCGTTTCGGGCAAAATATTTTTCAGGCAGCGCCACGCGGCATTCGAATTTATGACATGGGCGGCGGTGCAGGCTGGATTCTCATTTCCGATAAATCGGCCGGTCAATTTGAAGTCTTCGAGCGAAAAACTTACAATCACCTCGGCTATTTCACCAGCGACGCTGGCGGCAGTGCAAGCTTCACCATAACACAGCGGGCGTTGCCCAATCTGCCCAGCGGTAGTTTTTTTGCGTTGAACGCCGGCCATAATGTACAAGCCTATGCCTGGGCCGATATCGCCGCCGAAATGAATCTCGGCAGCCGTGTTTTCACAGCGCCACTCATCGCGCCTTATGCTCTGAGAATTACGCAGGCCACGGCAACCAGCGTCAGTCTGAACTGGGTCGACAGCAGCTTTGCTGAAAGTAATTACCGTATTGAACGTCGCAGCACCACCGAATCATACAGCACTTTGGCAACGCTGCCGGCAAATTCGAGTTCGTACATCGATATTTTTGCCCAGGCCGACAGCACGTATTATTACCGTGTGATGGCTTACAACAGCACCGCCGAATCCGCCTACAGTAACGAAGTCAGCCTGACGATCCCATTCTCCGGTTCGAATCAACCACCGGTGGCCGTGGCTGAAGCTACGCCTACTTCGGCGATGACGGGGGTGGAAATTCAATTTACCGGCAGCAACAGCAGTGATCCCAATTACAACATCAACAAATATCACTGGGATTTTGCCGACGGCAATTTTGCCACGGTTGCCGATCCCAAACACAGTTTTACTGCCGAGGGTGATTATGATGTAATACTCACGGTCACAGAT
>JAJRYV010000085.1 GCA_024275575.1 bacterium | reverse complement strand
GGGATTTATGGTGATATTCAGTTGCGGTACCGGCGTGGTCAATATGTTGATAACCCCTGGACTTACCCGGATTACAAAGGTCAGCACAGCATCGAATTTTTTTTAAAAGCACGACAATACTTACAGGAAATGGTAAAAAAGAAATGAGTCTAACTTATAAAAGTGCCGGCGTCGATCGCGAAGCAGCAGATAAAGTTGTCAAAAGAATCGCTCAACTGGCTCAAAAAACAAAACAAAAAGGAGTGTTAGGCGGTATCGGCCACTTCGGCGCTTTTTTTGAATTGCCGCAGGGCGAGTATAAAAACCCGGTACTCGTTTCGAGCACAGACGGAGTCGGCACCAAAATTAAAGTCGCTTGTGCGATGGATAACTACACCGGCATCGGTCACGATATTGTCAATCATTGCATCAATGATATCATGTGTAGCGGAGCCAAACCGTTGTTTTTTCTCGATTATCTTTCTCTCGGAAAAATCGCCGGCAGCTCGGTGATGCAACTTGCGGAAGGCCTGGCCGCCGCCTGCGCTGCCAATGATTGTGCCCTTATCGGCGGGGAAACGGCTGAAATGCCTAATTTGTACCAGCCTGGCGAATTTGATATCGCCGGAACCATTGTCGGCATCATCGAAAAAGAGCGCATCATCAATGGAGAAAAAATTGAAGCGGATAATGTGCTCATCGGCCTGGAAAGCAGCGGATTACATACGAACGGTTACAGTCTGGCACGCAAAATCGTTGAACTTTCAGATAATGCCAGCTATCATCTGGAGTATGAACAACTGGGCACGACGCTCGGCGAAGCATTGCTGGCGCCGCATCGTTCCTACAAAAAAGCCATCGACTCCTTGCTGGCACACTCCGGTTTGCGGGGGATTTCCCACATCACCGGCGGTGGCATTGTCGAGAATACACAGCGCCTGATGTATGGCAATATGGATTTCGAGATCGACTGGCAGAGTTGGGACTGGCTGCCGATATTTCAGGTTTTGCAGAATATCGGTGCGATTGAGACCTGTGAAATGCGGCAAGTGTTTAACCTCGGCATCGGTATGATTTTAATCGTGCAAGCTGAATTTGAGAACGAATTTATGGAAAATTTGCAGAAGTCAGGGGTTAAACCAAAAATTATTGGAAGAACTTTTGAAAAATAGTTTTATGTTATGGCTGTTGATATTCAGTGAGAGAATATCGAACTGATAAATTAGTGCACGAATATAACGGAGGCTGAAGTTGGCGAAAGTAAGTGTAGTTGGTACAGGGGGGTGGGGCACGGCGTTGGGAACGGTTTTGGATGCAAACGGGAAAAATGTGACGATGTATGCGCGTGAGCCCGAATTATTGAAATCTTTTCGCGATGATCACGAAAACACTCTTTTTTTACCGGGCATAAAACTTTCGCAATCGCTGCAAATCACCAACGATTTGCAGGAAGCGGTAAAAGATTGTGAACTGATCGTACTGGCGGTGCCAACAAAATGGTTCCGCCCGGCTTTGCAGGAAATGCTGCCTTTTGTAAAAGATCAAAACCCCTGCATCGTCAGCGTCACCAAAGGCATTGAGATCGGCACATTGTTAACCCCGGACAAGATAATGGCTGAAATTTTTGGTCAAGATCCCTACGATTTTGTTTGCCTCAGCGGGCCAAGTCATGCTGAAGAAGTCGCCCGTGGCATTCCTACCGCCGTCACTGTCGCTTCGACGAACCCGGCTGCAGCGAAAAAAGCACAGGATTTTTTTATGGGGCCGAATTTCCGCGTTTATACACATCAGGATGTAATTGGCGTGGAAATGGGTGGCGCGCTGAAAAACATTATCGCATTGGCGGCCGGAATTTGTGATGGCGTCGGATTTGGCGACAATACAAAAGCCGCACTCATCACACGTGGGCTTTCTGAGATGACACGGCTCGGTGTCGCCATGGGTGCTGACCCTATGACCTTTGCAGGATTGAGTGGCATGGGTGATTTGATCGTGACCTGTATGAGCCAGCACAGTCGCAACCGATACGTCGGTGATCAAATTGGCAAAGGCCGGACGCTGCAGGATATTCTCGATGAGATGGTGATGGTTGCTGAAGGCGTAACCACAACCGAATCGGCGCATGCACTGGCGGCAAAACTGGGCATCGAAATGCCGATTATGGAAAAAGTTTACAAAGTTCTTTTTGAGAATGCTTCTCCACAGGAAGAAGTCGCTACACTCATGGGAAGGGAAGCTAAAGCTGAAACCTTAGGATAGTATTATGATTAAATCCATGCTCCTTTCAGTCGATGGTTCGTCTTATTCGCATGCGGTGGTTGACGCCGGGATTTATCTGGCGCAAAACCTCAGTTGTCACACAAAAATTCTGTCCGTGGTTGACGTTCGTCCTCGCGACTGGCAGGCTTCGGTGGGGTCGGAGAGTATCGTCCCCATTATCCCGACGGTAACCGGCCCGGGAGAAAACCAGGATGCACGGCATGAACTCATCGAAAAAACTTTGGCTTCACTTGAACAAAAATTGCAGAAGAGCAGGGTCGATTATAGCATCGAGACGGTTTCTGGGCTGCCCGTCGATTGCATTTGCGACCATGCCCGCATCGCTGATCTGGTTATCATGGGTATCCGCGGAGAATATCACATCTGGCATGCCAATATAATCGGCGCCACGCTTGGGCCTGTCAGCCGTCAACTTGAACGGCCATTTCTCGTTGTCGGAGAAACGTTTGAACCCTTTGAGCATGTTCTCATCGCTTATGACGGCAGCCCGGCTGCAGCAAAAGCATTGGCCATGGCTGGATATTTGAGCAGCACTTTGAACCTGCAATGTACTTTGCTTGTTATAAACCCCTGTGAAAAAAACGCCGGCGAATTGATTAGTGAGGGGCGTGAATATCTGAAAAAATATAATATCGAATGCAGTTGTGTTTTCGATTCCGGCTCAACGGCAAAAAAAATATGCGAGTATTCTAAAGATAGCCGGATAAATCTTGTGATCATGGGCGCTTATGGCCATTCCCGAATTTATGAAATACTCTGGGGCAGCACTACTGAAGAAGTGATTAAACACGCTGAAATTCCCATTTTATTTGTAAAATAACAATTAAAACTGACATCTTGAATTATTTTGAGGCTGAACGATGAAGCAGTACATCAATCGAGACAAAATCTATGTCGAAGACCTTGGGAAATATGCAAACCAGGTCGTTTCTCTCTATGGCTGGCTCTATAACAAACGCGGCAAAGGCAAGCTGGCATTCCTGCTGCTGCGCGACGGCACCGGGATCGTGCAATGTGTCATGAGCAAAGGGGATGTGGGAGAGGAAATTTTCAACAGCGCGGCCGAGATTACACAGGAATCAGCCATAAAAATAATCGGAAAAGTGAACGCCGATGAGCGCGCTCCCGGAGGATTTGAAATTCACGTGCAGAATTTTGAGCTGGTTTCAAAATCACAAGAGTATCCGATTACGCCAAAGGAGCACGGCACAACATTTTTAATGGATCATCGTCATCTCTGGTTGCGCTCAAAAAAACAAAACGCCATTTTGCGTATCCGCCACACGATCATCAAAGCGATACGCGATTTCTTCGACGGTGAAGGTTTCACCCTCATCGATGCGCCGATATTTACACCGGCAGCCTGTGAGGGCACTTCGACGCTTTTCGAAACGGATTATTTTGAAGATAAAGCTTATTTGACCCAGAGCGGCCAACTGTATATGGAAGCCGGTGCCATGGCATTTGGCAAAGTTTATTGTTTCGGTCCCACTTTTCGAGCTGAAAAATCAAAAACCCGCCGCCACCTCACCGAATTCTGGATGGTGGAACCGGAAGTCGCTTTTATGGACCTCGACGGAGATATGGAACTGGCGGAAAATTTTGTCTCCTACATCGCCAGGTGCGTGCTCGAAAAGAACCGCCGCGAACTGCAAACCATCGAGCGCGATATCTCCAAACTGGAAAGTATTAAAGCGCCGTTTCCACGTTTACATTATGATGAAGCGGCGGAGATTCTCAAAAAAGAAAACACCGAATTTATTTACGGTGATGATTTTGGCGCCCTCGATGAAACCGTCATTTCGAGCCAGTTCGACCGCCCGGTGATGGTGCACCGTTATCCCGGCGCGGTGAAAGCTTTTTACATGAAAGAAGACCCGGAAGACAAAAGCCGGGCGCTGGGATTTGATATGCTGGCGCCGGAAGGTTACGGCGAAGTGATCGGCGGCGGCCAGCGCGAAGATGATCTCGATGTGCTGCTGGCAAAAATTAAAGAGCACGATCTGCCGCAAGAAGCGTTCAACTGGTACCTCGATTTGCGCCGCTATGGTTCGGTGCCGCATGCCGGTTTCGGCCTGGGTGTCGAACGCACCGTCGCGTGGTTGTGTGGGTTGCATCATGTCCGTGAAACCATTCCGTTTGCCCGGTTGATGCACCGGTTGACCCCCTGAATTCAGACAAAAATCATCCGGCGGAAGCCGACCGGAATTTTCGTCAATGTATCTCGTTTAGGCCAAGTATGCCATCAGGGATTTAAGCCCACGCACTGCTCATCAAGGAATCCCGGCATCGATGCCAGGATTCTACGGTTGACAAGCGGGAAGAAAATTCCGCCAGGCGGATATGGCTGAGCGGAGACTCATCAAAAGTCAAAACTGTTTGCTTTTTTAAACGGCCTTTCTATTTCTTTAAAGGAAGCTGAGCATTGAGCCTGTATTTCTCGCATGAATAAGCAGCTGAAAAAAATTAAACAAAAAAAATGATTGCAAAATCCATCACTGTATCCGGACGCGTGCAGGGCGTCGGTTTTCGTTATTTTGTGCGTCAGCAGGCGCGGTGGCGCGGCATTCTCGGTGAGGTCTGCAACCTTCCTGATGGTTCGGTTTTTATTCGGGCCGTCGCAGCGGATGAAATCATGCAGGCTTTCATCGCAGATATAAAGCGCGGGCCTGCATTTTCGCAAGTCGAGCGTATGGAGGTGCAGGATTTGCAGGATGAGACGGACTATAAAGATTTTCAAATTACTTATTAAAGGAGTTTGAGTTGCCGGATTTATCAACAAGCATTCGCACTATACCTGACTTCCCCAAGACCGGAATTCAGTTTAAAGACATCACGACGCTTTTAAAAGACCCTGTGGCTTTCAAGCTTTGCCTCGATGAAATGGCGAAACGTATTTCCGGCAAGGTGGATATCATCATCGGCACCGAATCTCGCGGATTTATTTTCGGCGCACCGCTCGCCGACCGGCTCGGAGCCGGATTTGTGCCGGTGCGTAAACCCGGGAAATTGCCTGCTGAAACCATCAGTGAGGAATATGCGCTGGAATACGGCGCTGACCAGCTGGAAATTCACACCGATGCTATTGAAAAAGGCCGGCGCGTGGTCATCGTCGATGATCTGCTTGCCACCGGCGGCACCATGGTCGCAACGACAAAACTCGTCGAAAGATTGGGTGGGCAAATCGTTCTCATTCTTTTTCTCATTGAGTTGGAATTTCTTCAGGGGCGTGAAAGGTTATCTGACTATACTGTCGAGGCCTTGATTAAATTTTAATTCCCGCTCTCTCGCTTATAAGTTTTATATGGAATTGCATTCATCGAAGCTGCTATCATCTGTTCCATGTGATTTGCGGCAAAAAATAGAGGAGAAATCATGAGTTCAAACGCTCAACATGTCGTCGCGATTTTTGGCGGCGCAGTCGCCGGCGCCGAAGCTGCGGAACATCTTTCACGACAGGGTATTAAAACTGTCGTATTCGAACAAAATCTGTTGCCGTTCGGCAAAATAGAAGACGGCCTGCCCATGTGGCATGTCAAGTTGCGCGATAAAGAGGAACAAAAAATCATCGAAAAACTGAATCATCCCGAGGTGTTTTTTGTCCCTGCGACAAAATTGGGACGTGATGTCACATTCGAAGACCTGGTGCAAAACTGGGGTTTCAGCACGATTTTGCTGGCAACGGGCGCCTGGCGCGACCGTCCCTTGCCAATACCGGGTGTCGACGATTTCATCGGCCGCGGTTTATATTACCAAAATCAATTTTTTCAGTGGTTTAATCATGCGCACGATGAGAATTTTACCGGACAGAAATGTGAAATCGTCGATGATACGCTCATCGTTGGCGGCGGTCTGGCCTCCATCGATGTGGCGAAAGCACTCATGATGTCGACAGTGCAGCAAGCGTTAGCGAAAAAGGGGATCGAAATGGATTTGCTCACCATTGAAAAAAAGGGGCCGGCACAAATATTGGCCGATCATAATTTGCGCAAAGACGATCTAGGTTTGAAGGGATGTACACTCGTTTATCGCCGCCAGGCTATCAATATGCCCATTACACCGATTCCCGAAGATGCGGATGAGAAGCGAATTCAAAAAGCATGTGAAGTGCGCCGGCGCATGATCGATAATTTGCTGGAGAAATTTCTCTTTAAATTTGTTGAATGCCACATGCCGGTGGATAAAGTTATCGAAAACGGCAGACTTGCCGGGCTGGTTTTTCAAAAGACAAAAATCGAAAATAATCGGGTTATTCCACTTGAAGGTGCGTTCAATGAGATCCGCGCCGCACAGGTGCTTTCTTCCATCGGCAGTATTCCTGAACTCATCGACGGTATTCCTGCAAAAGGCAGCATGTATGCCGTAGCCGATTGGCAGACCGGGCAGGTTGAAGGTTACGAAAATGTTTATCTGATCGGCAATGCCGTCACCGGGCAGGGCAATATCAAAAAATCACGGCAGCACGGCATTGAAGTCGCAAAACTGGTCGCCGGGCAACTGGAATCGCGTGAGAAATGTTCGCCGCAACAGGTCTCTGAGATTTTGGCAAGAGTTGGAGCGCGGCAAAAAAAAGCTGGATTTGATGGCGACTTGCCGGCCTGGGCAAAAAAACACACCCCGAATCGACTGGAAAATTCATTGTAAAATTGAATTTATCTGCGTGCAACCCTGACAAGGTTCTGAGCCTTGTCAGGGTTTTTTAGTGGAGAAAAATAGTCTTCTTCGAAATCCGGCTTCCGGCATATTCAGCGATGATAAAATAAAGGCCGGATCCCACCTTCACACCATGCTGATTTTGACCTGCCCAATAAACTTCGTGCCAACCCGCGCTGATCTTGCCGTTGAAGAGTTCCGTGACCCGTTTCCCCAAAATATTATAAACCGAAATGGACACGTGCTGATCTTTTTGACTCAGAATGCGCAGGCGTGTTTTTTTTGTGAACGGGTTGGGAGACGGATGATCGATTTGCAACGGGGTTTTCATCGTTTCGATTTGATAATCCGTCAGCGCCTCCCGCTGTGCCGCGATTAAAGTCCAGCGCGAAAGAGATGATTTGAGCCTCTGAGGGAGCTCGTTGTGCTCATCGAGCTCGATTATTTTCCCGGATTGATGATCGTGCAAAAAAAGTCCCTTTGCATGAAGTTTTTCTTTTTTGTAATCAATTATCAGCGCCCCATGCTGCGCCCCTTTTGTTTCCAGCATGATCTCCCATCTTTGCAGCGCCGCCGTGCCCGGGCGGTAGTCGATGGCAAACTTTTGTTGCTGATTTTGTCGCTTGGCATATTTAAAATAGAGCCCTGCGGCGCCATCGGGTGCATGCGGTTTTGCCGCATCGAATTGATCGACGCCCTTTTTCGCCCGACTCAGGAATCCGGCTTTAATCGTCTCAGGTTGAAGATTTTTGCTCCACCAACTGATTTTGATCGCCGTCGATTGCTGTCCCGCTGTGCTGCTGTCGATTTCGAATAAAGCATCATAGGGAATGCGGATATTCTGCAAGTTTTTGATATTAAAAAAATAATATCCTTTAAAAGGAATCAACGAATCTGCTTCGAGAAATGAACCGTCGTAATCCCAAATCGGTTGGTAAATTTCATTGTATTCCTGTACCAGTTGCCAACTGATGGCGCTGGTGAAAGGATTGGTGATCAAATTCCAGCCGAGATGCACGGGTAAGTTGACAAAACCGGAAGAATCGAGTTTTGCCGTCGCCATTTTTCGGTTCAAAACGATGGGCCCTTTGTGCAAAACCCAGAATGCCCGCCCCGTTTGCAGGTGGAAAGATTCGCTTGAATCAAAGGGCTGCAGGTAGTTCGACAGAGCGCCGTTATCCCAGTAAACGCTCCAACTGCTGTCCTGCTTACCGGTAAAGATCGAATCGATGGGAACCTGCGCGTTGCCGGGAAAACCGATGATGCGATAATCACTCGTTTTTAGTTTTGCATCCTGCATAAATGCCGGAATCGCCAGCGTTTCCACAACTGCAAATGCAAGCGGATAATTGGGCACGGTGGTAAATCGAAACGGCTCCGACCAGTCACTCGCCCGCGTTGAATCGGCTGCCGAGATGCGCCAGTAATAAGTTGTCGCATTATTGAGCTCAAAAACTCGTTTAAAGGTATCCGCAATAGCATTGTAAAATATCGCCGGAGAAAAGTTTTCGTCGTTCGAAACTTCAAGCGAATAACTGTTGGCGCCGGGAACAGGCGCCCATTGCAGGGTGATGTTGGTGAAAATGTTTTCTGCGCCGTCAACCGGAGAAATGAGCTGCGGTAATTCCAATGGGTCCGGCGCTTTTATCGTGGTGAAGTGATAGGTTGCCGACCAGTCGCTCTTGCCCGTCGAATTGACCGCGCGCACATGCCAGTAGTAAGTCGTGTTGTGCTGCAAAGTATCGACGCTGAACGTGGTATCGGGAATATTGCGCAACTGCAGGGCCGGGCTAAAAAGATTGCTAAAACTATATTCCAATGTGTAATTTTGTGCATTATCAACCGGCGTCCAGCGAAAATCGACATTGGTCGTGAGATTTTCAACCGCATTGACCGGAGAGATGAGCGCAGGTGCAGCCGGGGCGGCGGTGCTGCTCGTCGTGGTAAAATGCCACACTGTTGACCACAACCCCATGCCTTCGCTGTTTTGTGCCTGCACCCGCCAGTAATAGGTCTGATTCTCAGCCAGCCCGCTAACGATGACCGTGGTGTCGACGTTGCCCTTTGCATCGAAAATGATACTGGTGAACGACGGATGTGTATCCAGCTGAACGTGATAGGATGTTGCTTTCGGCGTTGGTCGCCAAAAAAGCGTTGGCCGAAGGGAGACGTTGAATGCGGCGTTTGCCGGGTTTGCTAAAATGACTTTTGCGGGCGATCCGGCGGAACCGGATTCACGTTCAAATTCGACGATCTGCCCGGAGGGAAAAACGGCCCGCAACGCTATCGATGCCCCATTTTTATTTTTTGCCGGATCGAGAAAACCGCAGGCCGACAGGGTGAAAGCTTTACCGCCGAAATTGCGTAAATCGAGAATAAACGAAGCCAGCCGTGTAGAGTCCTCATCATAAGGTTTGAGATCAAAAGTATATTTGTCCGGCGTGAGCAAGATATATTCAGAGCTACGGGTAAAACTGACGCTGTCTGCGAGTTGCGCCAGGTTGCGGGCGATCAAATCGATGGCCGGTGCATCGGAAATGTTATTCTGAAAATTGAAATACAATTTATCAGCGATGAGTGAATTTTCTTCTGCGTTACCGGTAAAATTGAATCGCAGCGCCCGGTTTTGATAACCCGGATTGAGGGCAAATTTTGTCGTATCCAGAACACCGGTCAGATTGATCAGGTATTTTTTCTGTTGATCGAGTGTGACCATCATGCTCATCAGTGAGTCGAGCGCTGAAAAACTGTTGGCCGGGGCGGCAGCGAGGCGAATGAGTGTACCGGCAGGCAAATCGACGAATGGCGTCGCCTGTGCAAATTTGATATTGTCGGCAATCTTGATATTGTTCAAATAAATATCCAGCGAATCGAGTAACGGATCGGCAGCGTTATGACTGAGCTGCACCCGCGCGCTGGTAAAATCGATCGTATCCGGATCGCTGCGCACATCACCAAGCCAGAATTCACCCTTGCTGTTGAGATGAAAGAGACGGTAAGGCGCATAAGTGGTGAAATCGAAATTGTGCAGTGAAACCGAATCGAGGTTTGTGGCGATCGGGCGCCATTCGCGTGACGGCTGATTGTAGTGCGCGAGATAGGTCGCTCCGTCAAAATAACGCGGAATGACCGAATAATAATCTCCGCTGCTATCAGGAGAAGCGATGAGACGCTGGGCAATCTGTGGGAAAATCAGGCTGCTTTGCGGATAAAAAATTTCCCACAATGCTGCTGCAGACTTCTTTTGAAAAATTTTATCCTGCACCTGCAGGAACAGATGATCCGTCTGTCTGCGTTCGAACCAGATTTCCGTAGACTGCAAATTTACCCCTGGCAAACCCGAGCGCAAAGCCTGAAACGAGCCCCCGGAATTCACTGAGGAGTAGTAATTCAGATCGGTGAGCAAATAGAGGTTTTTTTTATCGGAAAAATGAAAATCGAGAATGGTTTCTCCGATTGGCGTATCGAGCTTGTCCCAACTGATGCCGGCATTGATCGAGCGGTACAAGTTGCCGTTTTCTGTCAGGCAGAACAGGAGTTCATCATCGGGGCCATGGGCAATTTTTGCGCCTGGTGTCTCGGGGAAATTACCGCCAATCGACCAGATTTTATCATCCATTTTATATTTTAAAAACAAATGGCTGTAAACGGTAAACAATGTTGTCGAATCCACCTTGCTGACTGACACGGTGCCGTTTACAGGAATAGTTGAATGCGGCGGAATGAGGCTTTGCCAGGAATTGTTCTCCTCGTTGAGCCGGTAGATTGCGCCGCGCCATTGCAGAAATAATTCCCCCGCAGGAGAGCTGATTACCGCGGCCTCGGTACTTGCAATATTTTCAACGCCGATATTTTGCCAACTGTTGTTGAGGTCGCGCGTTACGGAAACGCCGAAATTTTTACTGCCGCAAATCAGGCGGTTGGTTAAATCGACATGCGCAATATCATCATAATCACCGCTGAAACGCGACCAGGTTAGCCCCTCATCGATGGAGCGATAGAGACCGATATTGGTCGCTGCAAACAAAGAACCACTGCCGTAAGCGATGGAATTGATGCTGCTTAAAAGCTCGGAAAACGAAATATTGAAAGGCAGTATCGTCCAGTCGATGCCGTTGTTTTTACTGCGGATAATCATCTGCCCCTGTAGCCCCTCGACGCCCGATGCGAGTAAAATATAGAGCGTGCCGTCCTGATAAATGATTTTTTTGGGTGTATATTTTGTCGCCTCAGGGTAGGCGCCCATCGCTGTCCAGGCATTGCCGTTGTTACTGGAAAAATAAAGCGAATCATTGCCGGCGCAAAAAAGTTGTGCGGAATTGGCCGCATCAAAAATTACCAGTCCCTGGGGTGCGCCGGGGATGATATTCCATGACTGGGCGCCATCCGTGGAGCGGTACATGCCGAATGAGGACAAAGCGGCAAAAAGAATGTTGGCGTCATTGGGATGAATGGCCAGCTTGTTTTCGATATCATCCGGAGTTTGCTGGCCGAATTCGATTTTGGAGTAGGGTACAGGCTGAATGGCCAGCCAGTTTTGCCCGCCATCGAGCGATTTTTGCGTGTTTGTATAGATAATATTTTGATTGCCCGGCGCTACCGCAAAAATATAGATCGGTTTAGCGCTCTGCAGCAGCGTTTGCCATTCCCGGCCTTCTGTCGTTGTTTTTAATATTTTAAAAGGCATCGCGGCATATAAAATTGCCGGATTCACGCGGTCGACAAACACCCGGTTGATGACGCCGTGATATGGGCCGGATGTTTTTTGCCAGTTTGTCGCCGATAAATGAGTCAGGCTAAAAAAAAAGACAAGAAGACCAAAATGAACGATAGATTTTTTCATCGAATTTTTTCACCAGATTGCAGGTTTGATTATTTCTTCTTCATCGGCAGGTAGATGCTATTTTTTTTAGAATTATACAATAATTTAGCGAGGTGAGGCAAGCCTGGCAATCGCCGGATAAAACCGGATGATTTTAAGCTGCAAAGGCGATATCAAACGCAAGGGATGACACAAAAACAGAATTTTTTGAAATCAGGCTTGGAAATTTAATTGTGAAAACGTATTTATTATCATATGGGAATTTAAATTGCCGGCAGGACATGTGAACGAGGAGTCAATAGTGGATAAAACAAGACGACAGGTGATGAAAAATTTTGTCAGTGCCGCTTTGCTAGGGCTAACGGGGCCGAATCTTTACGGACGTTCTCTGCCGGTAGAACTGCAAGACTCACCGATCAATATCATTTTGCCGAAAGATTACACGCCGCCAAGCGACAGCACCATCAACGGTTATTCTTTTAAACTAACACGGGCGACGCTGGATTTTCTTGCGGACAATTTTTCCCGCAATCGCCTGCCTTTCTGGAAGACGACTTTTGCAAAAGTCGACTTTGAAAAGAGAATCAGCAATATCGTTCACTGGATTCAACTTGCAGTTGCGGAAAATCGCAAAATATACCCCGTCGATCCGGCCTGGATTCTCGCCCAGATCATGCACGAATCCTATTTCCACGAATTCTGCGTCTCGAAATCGCTTGCCGTTGGAATTTGCCAGTTTATCCAGCCGACAGCACGGGAATACAATATCATGTGTGCCGGCGATCTGCCGGAACATGCCAGCAATCTGTATAAAAAATCGCAGTATATCACCAAACTCGACATCTACTACGAATTACGTCGGGAAAAAAGAAAACTGGTGCGAAAAAACAAAGCGCTCGAAAAAATCCGTTTGCAGGAAGTGATGCGCGATCTGGAATTGCAGAAACCGGGCCTGCGCGAAAGCGCAAAAGCGTGGAATGCCTATCTCATGAAGAAACAGGATTATGACGAGCGTATCCGGCGGGCGCGTGATCAATACCGTGAATTCGTCATGGCCAATATCGAAGGGCGGGATATTTTCAAACAAAGCGATTTAAAATTTCTGCAGGGATTTGATGAGCGTGTGACTTATAAAAAGCCGATTTTCGCTATGGTAAAAATGCTCACCAAAAGTCTGCGCGTACGAAACGGCAATATCATCGCTGCAGCTGCGGGATACAATGCGGGGCTGAGCACAACGATTGCCAACGGTCTCTATAAACCGTTCGGGAAAATACCCAGTTTTGATGAGACTGTGACCTACATAAGCCGCGTATTGATCAATCATTATGAAATTTCCCGCCGGATTTTCTCTTGAGAATTATGCTCGTTTATGCTCGTTCCCGGTCTCCGGGCCGGGAACGCAAGGTTGGGCGGCTCTGCCGCGAGTATGCCTGCAGGCCGGAGCCTGCGGGTTTTGCGTTACAAGGCAGAGCCTTGTAACGAGCTTTGAGATCGCTAAATGATGCAAATTTTAAGGAAAAAATCCCGAAGAAAATCAAAATCTTTTTATTGCTTTTTTTATTCAACTCAGCATATACCCAGACCAGCTAGCAGGTTGTCAATTCCAGCGAATACTACTACGGCAGCGGTGTTTCGTTTGATGCGCGGGAGGCGCGGGATAAAGCGCAGGAGGAGTTGACGGAGCAGATTGCCGTACGGGTGGCGAAATCGTTTGAGCGCAAGCTGCAGGAATCAGGGGAAAAGCTGGATGAGAGCGTGAAGTCCATTTTAAAAACCCACAGCACGGCGACTTTAAAAAACGTGAAAACCATCAAAAAACCGATGCCTGACGGCCGCGTTGAGGTGTTTTGTTATTTATCTAAAAAAGAAGTGGTGAAAGTTTTCGAAGAGCGCAAGCGGCTGATTTACGATATGGCGCAAAAAGCACAGGAGAACGAAAATATCGGCCACTGCGCCAATGCGTTGAAATTGTATTATTTTTCCATGATACTGCTCAGTTCGCTGCTGGAGCAAAATATGGTTTACAATGGCATGAACTTCACCACCACACTTCCCGAGCGCATCAACCGCATTCTTTCCAATATCCGTTTCGCACTTGTGCATAATAAAAAGATCGCTGCCAAAGAACGGGAGATCACGGTGAAAATTGATTACGCCGGCGCACCGGTTGCCATGCTGGATTTTACTTTTTGGGACGGCTCCAATCAGGTTTCGGTGCAGGGGCGGGATGGGCTGGCGAGCTTTTATTTGCTGGGCGCTTCGGCACATTTCAAAAAATTGCAGCTCAATATTAAATATGCCAGATACGGCGCCCGCGATGAATACAACGTTATTGCTGATTTGTGGAACGTGGTCGAAAAACCGGTGTTTAACGCGGCGAAAACTCTCGATTTGACCGTTAAAAAAAAGCGCGATGTTGCCACGAAAGCCGGGCAATTGCAAGCACAAAACTGGAATTTGAAACTGGAATATGAAGGCGACATTCCGGTTGCCGAAAAGATTGCCAAAGCCACCGCGCAATTTTTGGATATCGTCTCTTCCGGAGATAAAGTGCAAATCCGGCAGAAATATAAAAACGACCCCTTTCGGCGTGAAAAGGTGCTCAATTACCTAACATTCAACCACCCTAAACCTTTATCGAAAATGATCCCGGCGCAGGTGAGCAAAAGCAAATCCGGTTACGAGCTGCGAAAAATTCGCATGCTGCATAACTATCGGACCATCAACAAGCAAGCGACGGAATACCTGGTGCTGGATTTTTCTGAAAAAGGCGAGCTCATCGACCTCAATGCCAGTATCGCTGAGAATTTGTACAATGAATTTGTCAAACAATCCGAGTTTTCGCAGGACTGGAGCAAACGCCGGCAGATCATCAAGTTTGTTGAAAAATACCGCACCGCTTATCTGACCCGCGATATTAAAACGGTGGATCTCATGTTTGCCGAGGATGCATTGATTTTGATCGGTCGTAAAATTGAGCGGAAAAAAATGCCGGAAAATACGGTGCAATTTCACAAGTTTGGCAACGAGCCGGATTACGAATATATCCGATTGACAAAAGAAAAACACCTCAATCGGCAGCGCTCCGTGTTCAAAACGCAAAAGGATATTTCCCTGGATTTCAGTAGTTTTGATATCGTGCAGAAAAACAATGCCCAAAATGTCTACGGCGTGGAAATGCGCCAGAGTTATGCCTCCACCAGTTACGCCGACGAGGGTTACCTGTTTTTACTCATCGATTTCAGTGAACGTAACCCCACGATTTATGTGCGGGCCTGGCAGCCCAACGAGTGGAGTGATTCTTCGCTGGTACGGACGGCTAATTTTCGGGTTTTTAAGTAATCATAAATATATTTTGGCTGGTTCCAGCCGCCCGTCAATTGTCTCGTTTCCGCTGTCTAGCCGGGGATACAATGCTGCCCGGCTTTGCCGCCAGTTATAAAACTGCAGGCAGCACCTGCATGCCGTGCGTTACAAGGCCGAGCCTTGTAACGAGCACACTGGATACCGGGGCCATGGGGCATATATTGGAAGTTCCAGCGGAAATATCACGGAAGTTGAATTCAGGTTAATCCATCAGCATCAATTTCGCCAGCAAAACCGGGATCGCCGTCTCCACCCGCAGAATGCGTTCGCCGAGGGAAAAGCTTTGAAAACCAACCGCATGCAGTTTTTCGAGTTCATAGGGGATCAGGCCGCCTTCCGGCCCGACGACGAGGGTTGTGGGTTGCGGATTTGTATCGATCGCAGTTGCCGAAACCTGAGGGTGCGCAACGATTTTACGCATGTTTGCGGCGACGCTCGGTAATTCATCTTCGACAAAGGGACGGAATTTTTTACGGAAATGAACAACGGGCAGTATGCTGTCTCCGGCTTGTTCCAGACCGAGAATAAGGGAGTTTCTTATTTTTTCTTCATTTAATACCGGACTATGCCAGAAGCTTTTTTCAACACGATTTGTGTGCAAAAGATAAATCTTTTTTACGCCCATGGAGGTGATGGCGATAAGTGTGCGATTGAGTACGCGCGGCCGCGGCAAAGCTATAATCAGCGTCAGTGGCAATGGGGCAGGCGGGGAGGCGTTCAGTTCCACTTGCATTTGTAATTCGGTTTTGTTCAGCCCAATAATGCATCCCGTGCCAATCTCTCCACCGGCCAAACCCACGATGAGAGAATCACCGACCTTCGCCCGATGGATTTCCCGTATATGCTGCAAGCGGCGGTCGGTGAGACGCACAATGTTTTCGGCGATGAAGTCAGATTTATCTATCAGGATCAGGTTCATTTTAATAACGTTAAAAAGTTGAAACGTTGGAAGGTTTAAACCTTCCTAATGTTTACTTCACCACCAGATTCACTAAACGTCCGGGCACAGCGATGACGCGCAGTACATTTTTTCCCTCGATGCGTTTCTGAATGCCTTCCAACGCCAGCGCGCCTTTTTCCAGTGCGCCGGGGTTTTGTGCTGCTTCCGCGGCAATAAAAAGCGCTTCGCGCAGTTTACCGTTGATCTGCACCGGAATCTCCACTTCGTCGGCAATCAAACCGGCGGGATCAGCTACAGGCCATTCACTTTTTAAAACCGAGGTGTCAAAACCGATGGCACGCCACATTTCTTCCCCGATAAAAGGGCAGATGGGTGAAAGCAATTTGATCAATGTCTCGAAAGCCCGGCTTAAAAGCGCTTCGTCTTTTACGCTGGTTTTGGCAAGATAATCACTCAAGGTGTTGGTAAATTCCATCAACGCACTGACAGCCGTATTGAAATGGAATCGCTTGAAATCAGTGCTCACCGAATCGATTGTCTGGTGCATTTTATTCCACAATGCTTTGGCGTTTTTATCGAGCGTCTCGATTGCGATTGCCGTGCTGCGGCCGGTGATGACGATTTCCCGGTGTGAAATGACGGCGCTCCAGATGCGGCGCAAGAATCGATATGCGCCGCGCACGCCCTCGGCATTCCATTCGATTTCACGCTCCGGCGGCCCCATAAACAACGTATACAACCGTTCGGTGTCGGTGCCGAATTCATCGATGATATCATCGGGTGAAATAACATTTTTTTTCGATTTGCTCATTTTGGCGATTTCAGCGTGCAATTTTTCACCGGTTTTTGTGTGTTTGCCGTCGCGGTCAACATCCTGCGGACTGATCCAGCCATCGGTTTTGCTTTTATAGGCCATGTGGGTAATCATGCCCTGGGTGAAAAGCTGTTTGAAGGGTTCGTCAAATTGAATCAGCCCGAGATCGCGAATGGCTTTGGTGATAAAGCGGGCATACAAAAGGTGCAAAATGGCATGTTCGATACCACCGACATATTGATCCACCGGAAGCCAGTCATTGACAGCGGCGGAATCGAAAATCCGTTCATGTAAATTGGGTGAAATGTAACGTAAAAAATACCATGAAGAATCGACAAAAGTATCCATCGTATCGGTATCGCGGCGGGCGGAACCGGCGCATTTCGGACAGGTACATTCGTAGAATTCGGGGATTTCCGCCAGGCCTTTTTTACCGAGAAATTCAACATCCGGCAGTGTGACGGGCAGTTCGTCTTCGGGTACCGGAACGATGCCGCATTCCTCACAATGAATCATCGGAATGGGCGTGCCCCAGTAGCGCTGGCGTGAAATAAGCCAATCGCGTAAACGGAAATTGATCCGGCTTTCACCTTTGTTTTGCGCCTCGAACCAGTCGATAAATTTTTTAATGGTTTGCTTGCCTGCGTGCAAGCCGTTGAATTCGCCGGAGTTGATCATCATACCGGCGGAAACGAGCGCCTCGGTCATCAAAGCGCCATCCAGCGGTTGCCCGTCTTCCGAGATTACCGCGATGATGTCGAGCTCGAATTTTCGCGCAAATTCAAAGTCGCGCTGATCGTGCGCCGGCACAGCCATGATAGCGCCGGTGCCGTAACCCATCAAAACATAATCTGCGATCCAAATGGGGATTTTATGACCGTTGGCCGGATTAATCGCATATCCGCCGGTAAAAATTCCGGTTTTTTCACGGGATACATTCTGCCGGTCGATATCGCTTTTGGCAGCCGCCTCCTGTTTGTAGCGCTGCACCGCGGCTTTTTGCGCCGGCGTGGTCAGCTTGTCCACCAACTCATGTTCCGGCGCCAGCACCATAAATGTTGCGCCGAAAATCGTATCCGGACGGGTGGTGAAAACCTTAAGGAATTCATCCGCTCCATCGATATCGAATTTCAGCAGGGCACCCTCGCTGCGACCGATCCAGTTGCGCTGCATGAGTTTTACGCGCTCCGGCCAGAATTCCAGTTTATCGAGATCATCGAGTAATTCCTGGGCGTATTCGGTTATCTTGAAAAACCACTGTGTCAAATCCCGTTTATCGATTTCAGAGCCGCATCTTTCACAGGCGCCATCGACGACCTGCTCATTGGCCAGAACCGTATCGCAATCGCTGCACCAGTTCACCACCGCAGCCTTGCGGTAGGCCAGCCCTTTTTTGAAAAATTGTACAAAAAGCCACTGGTTCCATTTGTAGTATTCCGGCGTGCAGGTCGTCAACTCGCGATTCCAGTCGAAAACCACGCCCCACTGGCGAAACTGCTGGCGAAAGTTTTCGATGTTTTTAAAAGTCCAGTCCTTCGGATGGATGCCGCGATCGATGGCGGCATTTTCGGCGGGCAAGCCGAAAGCATCGTAGCCCATGGGGTTGAGCACATTGTAGCCATGCATGATGAGGTATCGGCAATAAGCGTCGCCGATGAGCCAGTTGCGGCCGTGGCCGACATGCATTTCCCCGGAGGGGTAGGGAAACATGTTTAAATAATAAAATTTATGGGCAGTGTCATCATTTTCGACTTTAAAAAAATCATTCTCGTGCCAGAAATCACGCCAGCGCGCTTCAATTTTTTTGAAATCATAATTGTCTGGAGTCCGGTTCAACTTGTCACTCATCGGTTGTTTCTCCTGTTCAGCCCTACAGGCCGAGTATCGTTATGTCCGTGGAAATTGACTTCGAATGGTCAACATCAGGCTAATTTTCCCCTAAAAAATAAAGTCGAGTATATTAGAAAATTCTCAGTAAAAATGCAAGCGAATTAGCGCAACAGAATACAGCCTGTTTCAACACATTATTTATAGTGTCTCTTCAGCGTGCGCCAGAGAAGCTCAGCGAACACCTGATGCGCTGAAGAGATATGATTTAGACTCTCCGTTTACAATTTTTATGGACGTTCAAGATTAGTGCAATGATGTGGTGGCTGGTTAATAAATTGTTGAATTTGTGAGATGTCTGTTGTGAGGGATGCAGCTCATTCGGGGATGGCTCTGATTTTGGCTAGAACGGCATCGATTTCCTGTTTGTTGAAGGGTTTCAATAACTGGCCGCATGCACCGGCTTCTTCAGCTTCCTGCAAATCAGCGCTGAAATGGTCGCCGGTAATCATCACAACTTTTACGTTACTTTTGATCTCTTTCGCTTTTTTAAAGAAATCGAGGCCAGTCATATTCGGCATATTGAGATCGCTTAAAATCAGATCGTAATCATGACCATTGACTTTTTCCAGCGCTAATTCACCGTCATCGACCAGCGTGACTTTGTGCCCGTCACGCGATAATAAATTTTTCAACACAGACTGAATCATCACTTCATCTTCGACGACGAGAATGTCGAGATTATCTTTTTGTTTTTGCGGATTTTGTTCCGTTTGCAGTTTTTTATTTTGCCGCCGGGCCGGTTTTGCCGCTGCGGCAATCGGCAGTGAAATAGAGAAAATCGTTCCACCGCTTTCACGGTTTTGGACAGCGATCGAACCGTTGTGTTGCTCGATGATATTTTTAGAAATAAACAGACCGAGTCCTGAACCGCCGAATTCCTGCGAATGATTTTCGGAGTTTTTTGTAGTAAACATGGGGTCGAAAATTTTTTCGAGCAGGGGCTCTTCGATACCCGTTCCGCTATCTGCAAATTCAATGAGCACCGTGTTCTTTTCTCGTCTGGTTGAGATTTTGAGCGTGCCTCCGGTTATGTGCATATTATCCCGGGCATTGGTTAAAAAATTCAGGAAGGTTTGCAGTATTTGTTCCTCGTTGCAAATGACTCGCAAATCGGCGGCAAAATCCTTTTCGATTTCAATTTTGCAGCGCGTCAATTCATATTGCATAAATTGTAGAGCTGTTTCGAGAATCGTTGCAATGGCGATTTTGTTGTGCACCGGCGATTTTGGTTTGAGTAGTTTCGCCAACTGGGTTGCAATATTTTGTCCCTGCTCGCAGCAATCGCGGATGATATCGAGGGAGGCGTTCTTTACTTCGGTATCGGGAAATCCCATGGCTGCTTGGGCGTGCCCGTTGATCAAGTGCAGGATATTGTTAAAATCGTGCGCCAGTCCGGCGGAAATTCTACCGATGAATGCCGCTTTATCGGCCTCTTCGAGTTGCCGCGAAAGAATCGTTACCTTTGTCGCGTTCTGATTGATGATGATGGCTTGCCGTGCCAGTTCATTGATAAGGTTTAAAACGGCATGGTTTTTCGGCAGAGCATAGCTTATGCCGTGCTGCAGTGCTTTTTTGCCGGCCTCCGGTTTATCGGGGTTGAAGAAGAAAATAACCGCCGGGATTTGCATGGGGTTTTGTTTTTTTAATTGCTTGAATAATGAGAATGTTTGTGCAGAATCATCGAGGATCAGCAGATTATAATCACTGATTTTTTCCTGGAACAGATCAGCTTCCTGTGGCAGTATTTTGATTTTTCCGGTTGACCTGTTTGCTGTCAACATGGTGTTGAGCATCAATGCAAAATCATGATCACTCTGTGATATCAGTACATTCATAAGAAATCCAGAAAGTAATATCGCAATAAAAAGCTCTGAAATCCCGGTTCAAACGCTGGATATGGTTTCGGAAAATTGGCTTCAATATAAATGCATACTTACATATCGCCTGTTTCAGGCTGAACCTTTACCGATACTCTGATTCGCCTGTGAATAAAAGGTGGGAATTTAACTGGGTTAATACAAATAGGCTGACGGATATGAATTGAGAAATGGAGGGATGGAAAAAATGGGAATTGAGGTTGATTTGCCCAAATTCCCATGACGGAAATGTCAGCGAAGCAGTAACATCTTACGGCTAAGGTTTTGCCGTGCAGTAGTGATTTTATAGAAATATATTCCGCCGGCGACTTCTTTTCCGGCAGTATCGCGGCCATTCCAGGCGACTGAAAACCGACCCGCAGGCATTTGCTGGTCAAGCAGAATCCGAATTTGCCGGCCTCGAACATTGAAAATAGCGAGCCGGATAAACTGACTCTGCCCGGTTTCAAAACTGATTTTTGTCTCAGGATTAAACGGATTTGGATAATTGCTGAAAAGCTCGATGGACCGTGGTCGCTGCAGTGATGGCGAAGACGACTCTTCGACGGCTGTCAGGGCGGAATTGAGAATGATATCGATATTTGCCGAACCTGCGGGTACAAGTGACCATGCATTCGTATCATCTGCCAGCCCGTCGTTGTTTTCCCCGTCGCCGTTATAGAATTCTTCCGGAGAACTCAGCACAATGGGTGTATCAAGCGGGCCGATGGATGAACTGGAAATGAACTCACTGTTGATGTTTACGACTTCAATCGTATAATTTGCTCCAGCGGTGAGCCCGGAAATAGTGTAATAACCGGCGATGGCCGGATCATTGGGGTCATCCGAAGTGAGGGCTCCTGAAATATAGGAGGCGACGTCGATAAACGGGTCAGCATTGTTTCGTGCGATAATATTTGCACCGGTGAGCGGCGTCACGCCGTCAGAGAGTAAAATTCTGCCGGAGATCGTCCTGGTTTCGCTGGTGTAAGCTGCTGTGGGGTACAAATTAGCGATAGCGCGGATATCATCCGATTGTGGTACCACGGGTTCCCCCAGGCCGAGGGCAAAGGGAAACATGATGCTGATTGAGCTCACCGGTGGATTGCCGTAGAGCTGGAACCCGGGATCACTATCGTTGATGTAATATTGTCCGTTAATTTGCGTGTGATCGAGGTTGAGAAAATGCCCGAACTCATGCAGAATAATGGCACCGAATTCCGTTGTGTTCAATTCATAGCCGTCCTGTGTATCACCATCGAGAAAATTGCCGTTGAACACGGCGACGCCTTTGACGATGAAACCATTTGAGGTTACATAAACCGGCGAGGCAAAACCGATGACACCTGGTTCCATACCCAGATCGGCGATGATAGAACCATCGACATCGTAAACGATGGGATTTTTCCCATCTTGCGCCAGGCGCACCTGCTCGAATTGAGCCGCCGTTGTGATATCGGAAGTCAACGAACCACCGCTGGAAAATTGTACACTTGAATAAGGAATGTTGGATGTGGTCCATTTTGTGATGTTGTCTTGCACGAGTTGTGTCATCGCTGCATTGCTGAGGGCGCCGCATTTCCCCTGATCGACGTGGTATTTAATGGGGAATTGGGCGGTATTCCATTTGTAGGGCTGGTTCGCATTGGATACGACGAGAAAACCGCCGGCAAATGTCAGACAGGGGATTATAAAAGTAAACAACAGGGTCATAAGCATAATCAGCTCAATTTTTTTTATTGGTCTCATTCTATCTATCCTGATTTCATGTTGAAGAATCGATTACTTGTCGATGTAAGTGCGAATTAATTGCATAAAGTCATGCAGCTCAAGCGCGCCATTTGCCATGCTTGTTCGGGATGTTTTTTTAAGCAAAGCCTTTTTTGCCGGCGGGACTCCTCGCAGCAAACCGCTGTTATTTACAGAATTGACTGCAAATTTCTCACTGTGATAATTTTTCAATATTTTGAATGACCCTTGAAATAATCCGGCCGGGCTGGTGAGGCCAAGCCGACTGTCCGCCAGCAGAAATAGCAAATATTCCTGCCCCTCTTTGTAGACAGGCATGCCGGTTACATTGCCGAGAAAAATGGTATTATCCGGTAATTTTACCGGGTGCAGCAAACCGTACTGCCTGAAAGTAACCGTTTTGCCCATGTTGCCTTTCAAGGTGCTGATGACTTCAAAAGTATATTCGGTGTAAGAAATGGCATCCGGGAGAAAGATTTCGGAAACCGAGATGCAGCGACCGTAAAATAGTCTTTTTGCCAGCCCGGTCAATTCTTCAACATTGCGGGGGGTGACTTCAGTGGCCAGCATCGTTTGCCAGATAAAGAACGGCAGCACAATGAATCGGAAGAAGCGAAGGTATTTCATCGGTGAATTTTCCTTTATTTAAATTTCAGGGTTGTTGCGGTTTTGTCTATCATATTTTCGCCACAAGATATCTTTCGCTCAAATAATAAATGACAGGATTATACAATTCTGATTTGAGATAGCTTGATTTATACCATTCAAAGGCAGGGTTGCGTGAAAGAAATGACAGTTTTTACGTAATTGGGGAGGTGCTTTTCGGCTTTGTTGGCGGTGGCATTAACCGGCTACCCAAGATAATACAGAGGTACATCACTTGTTGGAATACAAACGTATCTTGTTTAGTCGTATCCTCTTGGGGAGATTTTTTTCTGCTTGTCAATCATAGAATTCCGCCAGCAATTCCGTCGGGGATTCCCTGGCGGGCAAACATGTGGGCTTAAATCCCCGATGAGCACATCAGGGAATTGCCGTACTCATGGTTTTTTTGTTTTTTGCAATTACAATAGCAATAGTACTCTGTTTTAATAGATCGGCTGGACGCCAAGTCCGGTCGCGTTCGGTAATGTTATTTTTCCTTTTTTCACAACCATGCCATGAAAGGGGTCGTTTTTTATCAGCAGGTTGCCGTCGAGATCGGCCCAGTTTACCAGGGGTGAGAGATGGGCGGCCGCTGTAATGCCGAGAGCGCTTTCGACCATGCAACCCAACATGATTTTGAGGTTGAGAGAACGGGCAAGCTGGATCATGCGCCAGGCTTCCTGCAAACCACCCGATTTCATGATTTTTATATTGATGCCGTCATAGGCGTGGGCCAGCGCCGGAATATCGTTTGCGGTTTTCACATCTTCATCGGCGATCAGCGGCAGGGGGGAGCGTTGCCGTAGCCAAGCTGTTTCATCGAGATGATCTGCCGGCATCGGTTGTTCCACAAATTCAACGCCGAGTCCGGCCAGCCATTCGATCTTTTCCAGCGCTTCGTGTCGATCTGTCCAGCCCTCATTGGCGTCGACACGGATCGTTTTATCGGTGATTTCGCGAACAGCACGCATGATTTCTTCGTCATCAGATGTGCCGAGCTTGATTTTCAGGATCGGATACGAATCGGCCTCGAGTATTTTTTGCTGCATCACCTCAATTTTGTCGATGCCGATGGAAAAGCTGGTGACAGGTGTTTGTTGAACACACAGGCCAAGCCAGCGGTAATAGGGTACCCCCATTTTTTTTGCGTTCCAATCGATAAGCGCCATATCGATGGCGGCTTTGGCAGCCTGCTGGCCGGGGGCGAGTTGAGCGATTTCAAAACCCAGATTATAAAATTCCGCCGGATTCGCATCATTTAACACTGGTCGTGCCTGCTCGAGAAATGCCCGAACCGATCCCAGACTTTCGCCATAACGCCCATTATGTGCAGCCTCACCGAGACCGGTGGTGCCAGCATCCTCAATTTCGATGTAATTATATTCCTTGAAATCCGCCGATCCGCGTGCGATGATCCAGGTATGTTTTAATTCAAGTTTTTTACTACTGATTTTTAATTTCATCAAATCCGCCGGTTTTTAGTGTTTTTATTCCCGGTCAGCCGTAGTTGTACTGGGTGTAGATGTCTGATTTGCGTATTTGGCTTGAAATGAGTTTACAAAAAAGCGGGTATTTCCCGAATACCCGCTTCCAATTTATCTGTCGGAAATTGCCATATACTTCCGGTCGATATCACCGAGATAGACGCTGGTAGGCCGGAAAAGTCGGTTTTCACGCAATTGTTCCATTATGTGGGCGCCCCAACCTGAGATTCGGCTCACTGCAAAAATCGGCGTATAGATTTCCAGGCTGAAACCAAGATAATGATAGACCGAAGCGCTGAAAAAATCAACGTTGGGATAAATGCCGCGGTCGCCAACTTCCCGTTTCATGATTTCTTCGATTTTTTTCGACATGGCATAATACTTTTGCTTGCCCGTGATTTCCGCCAGTCGTTTGGAATATTGGCTGAGAATTTTAGCGCGTGGATCCAGTACTTTATAGACCCGGTGGCCGAAACCCATAATTTTTGCTTTCGTTTCCAGTTTGTTTTTAATGACTTTTTCGACTGATTCCAGATCACCTATTTCATCGAGAAGATGCATTACACCTTCGTTGGCGCCGCCGTGCAGCGGCCCGCGCAGGCTGCCGATCGCCGCGGTGACGGCACTGTAAACATCGGTGAGTGTCGAGATGACGACGCGCGAAGTAAATGTGCTTGCATTGAACCCGTGTTCCGCATGCAGAATCAGGCAAACATCGAGAACGCGGGCGGCATAGTCATCGGGTTTTTCACCGGTGACCATATAAATGAGATTGGCTGCATGGCTCAGGGAATTATCGGGTGCGACCGGTTCTTTACCCTCGCGCAAACGCTGAATTGCCGCGACGATCGTGGGAAAAACAGCGATGAGTTTTTCCACTTCCCCGGATGTCTCTTTGACGCTGTGTTCGTCATTTTTAGGCTCATATAATCCCATGAGCGAAACGACGGTTCGCAACGTTTGCATGGTGTTGGCGTCATCGGGCATCTGTTTCATGACGTCGAGCACTGTAGCAGGAATAGCGCGATGTTTTTTCAGGCGTTTTTCGAATTCGTGCAATTCCTTTTGCGTCGGCAATTCACCATAGAGTAAAAAATAGCTCGTTTCTTCGAATGTCGATTTTTCCGCCAGGTCTTCGATGGGCACACCCCGGTAAATTAATTTACCCTCGGCACCGTTGATGAAGCAAATTTCACTGGTGGTTGCAATGACACCGGCCATGCCTTCGCTGAATGAATGTTTGTTGCCAGATTTATCGATGACTTCACGTTTTTTCACCATGATATTGAACTCCTGGGTTGCGATTAATGTGTATTGAATGTCGTTTTAGTACTGCGAATAGAATTTCAGAAAATCGTTTCGTTTTTACCACCGAGAGATAGAATTCTGGCTTGTTTTCCTGTTTGTTTTTTTTTCTCTTTTTGAGTGATCTCACCGATTTCATGATTCTCTACCTCGTTCAACTCAGCCGGCGTTTCTCTTGTTTCTGGCGCTTCAACTTTCTCCATACGAATTGTTCGTCCCTGCATGGTAAATTCTTCACCATTTATTTGTTCATGGCGCAGAATCCAGGTAGCCACGAGAAGCGGAACCTGTAAAATGAGCAATTTTACCTGCCACCAGTTTGGTTTTTTGTCCGGTGTAAATCCTTCCACGCGGGCAAAAAATTGCGGCTCACCTTCGATATGTATTAAAACGATATCCTTTTCTATGACCGGATTTTCCAATTTTTTCAATTCTAATCTCCTGATTTTTCAAAACAACCTACGCCAATATACAAATTCAACCCTGCTAAAAAAAGTGAAAGATGAATTGTTAATGATTGCTTGCAATTGTCGCAAATAGCGGGCTGGATATTTTGTGATTTATCGCCCATGTCCGGCTAATTTTTCGGAGAATTCAGTTTTTGTATCAAGTTGGGATACCAACTATCGATGAGCAAACTGAGCTCGTGATAAAATTCCTTGCCATGTGCCCGTACACGATTGTTGTATTTCCGCCCGGTGATTACGTGCGCACATTCGTGGCAGACCAGAACGGCAAGTTTGCTGTGCAGCGAAAAATCCAGACCAAAGCGATTGATGTTGGCGCTGATTGAATCGTATCCGCGTCCGCTAAAAAACTGGTATCGGATACACCTGCCGCCAAACTGGATATGGGAGTTTTTTTTGTAATATGTTGCCCAGACGTTCATCCGGTAGCGTACCGGCAGTGAAATATCTAACCCCTCCAGCAATTGCCTGGCAAGGTTCACGAGCTGTTTGCCGTAAGCATCCACATGTCCCGCAGGCGCCGGCAGAGGGTGCGCGAAATCGCCTTCCCACTTTGCAGCAAGACGGAAGGGGACGAGAAAAAAACGGCCGTCCGGCAACAAAACGCGATAATTCTTTCTGCCGGTATTTTCTATCCGGCCATAAAGAAGTTTGTTTTTTGCCGTTTTGAAACGAATAATGTCACCGATATCCATATTTTTATTACGCATGGGTGTGATTTTCAATTCTGTTAATATAAGGCTCTTAGGGTGGTGTTAGGTGACTCCGGATTCTCAACTTTTGAACATCGAGGGAAGCGATGACCTCACCGGGTTGCCGGACGCTGAGCTTGCCGAAGCGGGACGCCGCCACCCGCAGATCAGGCTTCAGGCTTAGTATCCGACAGTCATGGCGTTTGCCTGGTTCAACACGTCCGTCAGGTGATTTTTAAAGAACGAGATAATAACAAAACAATATCTTTTTTCCAAAAAAGTTTTAATTTATGCGGCTATATCGCCTGGAAATTCCGATTCATGGAACCTTTTCGATTTGAGTGATTTACATACTCACAAATTCATAAACTTTAACCGTTAAGTCTATTGTTGAACCTGAATACTGTTTTGTTTAAAATGAAATATCTTTTCTTCCTTTTATCCTTTTTACCGGCACTCATTGCTCAATCCGGCCAGGCTGAATTTGGTCGCATCATCGGCACTGTAACGAGCAAAGAAAGCAGTTTTGGCCTGGAAAATGTGCAGGTTTATATCCCCGCGAGAAATATCGGTGCCGTCACCCGGTCGGACGGCTCTTTTGTGCTTAAGAAATTGCAGCCGGGTTATTACAAACTCAAAATCCGCATGCTGGGATTTGAAACGGTTACTCTTGATTCAGTGCTGGTACGGGCCGGCGAGGTTGTGGTATTGCGGCCGCAACTGGTCTTAAAAGTTTATGAAGTACACGAGATTCAGGTCACCGCCAGCCGGCATGAGGCCTTGCAACAGAGTATTCCACAACTGGTTTCCGTGGTCAACCGGCTTAAAATTCGTCAGCGCAACAGTGCACAAACGCCGGAAATTTTGCGCGAGGAAATGGGCGTTTTTATCCAGAAGACCAGCAATGGCGGTGGTTCGCCCATCATCCGTGGTTTGAAAGCCAACAAAATTCTGCTGCTCATCGATGGTATCAGAATGAACAACGCCACATATCGCGGCGGTAATTTGCAGTACTTGAATACCATCGATCCCGGCAGTATCGAACGCATGGAAGTCGTCCACGGTCCTTCATCGGCGCTTTACGGCAGTGATGCCCTCGGCGGCACCATCAATACGATCACGGCAGAACCGGGATTTTCCCGCAGCGGCAAACCGGCCTGGAGCGGCCGGCTGGAAACAGGTTTTTCCAGCGCCGAGGGCAACCATCGGTTCACGCTGCAAACTGCGGTTCATGCAAAGAAATGGGGCCTCAGTTTACAGTCGGCACGTTATGGTTACGGCAATATCACCAGGGGCGGCAATGGCGGTGATGAACTCATGCGCAGGCTCAGTTTAACGCCGGAAAGTGGTCGCAATTTGGCCAAAAAACAGCGTCCCAATGCATATGATGCACGATACTCGCAATTTAAATTCACCTTTCAGCCGCATTACAAGCACAAGTTCACCCTCTTTTATCAATTGGCGCGCCAGGGCAAAGTGCCGCGTTATGATGTCTTTGAACGCCAGGCCTATCAGGCCTATTTTTACGAGCCGCAAAATCGCGACCTGGCTTATTTAAAATATGAAAATGCTTTGCACGGCCCGCTGGCCGATTTAATGATTCTCACTCTGTCCATACACCGGCAGAAAGAGGGGCGGGTAAAACAAAAAACCAGCAGCGTAAAAATGACCGTTGATCGATTCAGTACCACAACACGTGCCTGGCAATTGCAATTCAACAAGATTTTTCGTAAAAAGCATTTTATTCTCTACGGCGCCGAAGCCTATTACGATCGGCTTTCCGCCAATTCATATTCCCGGATTATTGCAGACGGAGTAGGGGAGATAACTTCGCGTGCACCGCTTTATCCGGATAACAGCCGGCATGACAGTTTTGGCGTCTATGCCCAGAGTGAATGGCATCTCACGCCTCCGTGGATGCTCACTAGCGGTTTGCGCTACAGTGCTTTTTTATTGGACGCGCCGTTCTCAAAGAAACCGCCGCTGCATCTCGGACTGGTTAAAAGAAGAACCTTTGCCCTCACTGCAAGTGTAAGTTCGCGCTACGAATTCAATGAGAAAATCAGCTTTGTCAGTAATATTGCCCAGGGTTTCCGTGCACCGAATCTCGATGATGTTTCCAAATTTGGCCCGGGAAAAGGGGATAGTTTTTACGATGTCCCCAATCCAAAAATTCAATCTGAAACCGGCATTAGCCTCGACGGAGGATTGAAGTTTGCTTATGAAAATGCGAGACTCAACCTGGTTTTTTACTATACCCGCCTGAATGATATTTTGATCCGGCGGCCTGCTGAGTTTAATGCTTTGCCATATATTATCGATGAAAATGATACGCTCGCAGTATTTCACAAAGCCAATGCCGGCAAAGCAGTGGTCAGTGGATTCGAAATCGGGGGGGAAGCGCTGTTAAAATGGGGAATTATCGCACGGGCAAACCTGAGTTATGCCTATGGTTTTAATCAAACTGCAAATGAACCGCTCACAGCGATTCCGCCGCTTAATGGACTTTTTTCACTGCGCCGGACTTCACCGCATTTTTGGCTTGAACTGAGTTCCCGGTTTGCCCTGGAGCAGAACCGACTCTCATCTGAAGACCTGCTGGATTTGCGCATTCCGGTCGGCGGCACACCTGGCTGGTTTACGCTGAATGCCCGTTCAGGCTGGGCAATCAACGACAATATCGATCTCCAGTTGGCGTTGATGAATATGCTCGATTGGAACTATCGGGAACATCTGAGCGGCCTCAACGCCCCGGGACGCAGTATCGTTATGAGCGGGAAAATAGAATTGTTTTAATCAAATATCACAGTCTTCACTGCAGTGAAGACTATTTTCTTAATTGATTGCTGTCCCGCCGGTTTTGATAAAGTTGTCGAGTTCATCGCGAGAGCTAAAAACGTGAGAGACCCAGTTTAATTCGACTGAATAGGCTTGCCACATGCGCGCCATGCCGTATTCAAGAGGGGTGGGCATACATAAAAGAACGATTAAAGCGGGATTTATTGTGCTGGCTTTGATATCGAGTGAGACCAGCAATTGAATTTCAAACGGTTCAAACTTTTTTAAGTTTGCCTCTGAATAATCGGAGATTAAATAATCTATCTCGGGAAATTTTTCATGCGAGAATCTTCGTTCGGAAGATTCTTTTAAAATCTCAAATGTCACATCGCCGAAATAGTAACACTCGATTGCATTGATGGATTGGTTATAAAAAATTTTGTAGATCATGGGTTTCTTTTAAATTCTGATTTATCACTCTTGTCACTTTTTTTTGCTGCCCCGTCAGCTGGTTTTTCTGATCAAAAAAATACTGTCAGGTCATGACGTAGCTCTGTTCTGATAATTTGAATTAAGCCGTAACCTTTTTAAATAAGCCTCGCGGCTGATGCGAATATCTTCAATAAAATGCGGCAATTCCTTTAGCAGCAGCGCTTGCGGCCCATCGACCAGCGCTTTCTGCGGCTCCGGATGAAAATCGACCAGCACCATATTGGCCCCGGCGATCACGCCTTGTGCGGTGCAATGGAAAACGTCGAGAAGGCCGTCGGGCGCCCGGTCGCGGCTGCCGACGGAATGTGAAGGGTCGATGCAAACGGGCATGCGCGTCAGACGTTTCACCACCGGCACCTGGGAAAAATCGACCGTATTGCGGTGCGGACTTGAGAATGAAGTTTTCATGCCGCGCAGGCAGAAAATGACTTTTGCGTTGCCCTCGGTGGCCAGGTATTCAGCAGCGTTCAGAGACTCGCTCAGGGTGATACCGTAGCCGCGTTTGAGCAATAACGGATATTTTTTCTGCCGTCCCAAAACTTTGAGCAGCTCGAAGTTTTGCGTATTTCGCGTCCCGATTTGCAGGAAAACACCGGTGGGATTGCCGGCATCCGCCAAACAGGAATCGATCTCGTCGACGTGGCTCTCGTGCGTCACTTCCATCGCGATTACTTTGATGCCGTATTTTCCTGCAAGTTCGAATACATAGGGCAGGCAGTTTTTCCCATAACCCTGAAAAGAATAGGGGCTTGTGCGCGGTTTATAAGCGCCCATACGTGTGCAGTAGAGCCCGTTTTGCTGTATCGCATGCATCATCTTTTCAGCGTGATACGCAGTGTCGACCGCACACAATCCGGCGAATATATGCAAACTTTTCTGATCAAAATGCAAACCGTTATACTCGAATCCGTGTTGACGCTCATCATCATTGTGCCGTCCGAGAATGCGATATTCCTGTGAGATGCGCACAACTCGCTCAACTGCCGGCAGCGCAGCAATTTCTGCACGGTCGATTTTTTGCGTGTTGCCGATGAGGTAGATTTCTGTGAGGCGCTGTTCGTTACCCTCAACGATGTGTTTTTGCAGGCGAATGTCTGATAAATTTCGCAGATGATCCATCGTTTTACTAAATGCTTCCGAGGTATCATCGGTATTTGGTTGCAGCAGAACGACCATTTTTATTCCCAGGATTATATCAGTATTAAAAATAAATTCACGCATGATCGAGAAATTCAACCACAAAAACAAGGATTAAAACAGATTCCAGGTAAAAAGTAGATTATTCCATCGACTGGTTTGAAATTTCTTTGTGCTTGCACAGGAATTTTGTATATCAATTATTGAATTTTTTACTTAAAATTGCAAGACGTAGAGGTTTCATTTGACATTAATTTACATTCTTCTCGGTGTGGCTGGCGGCCTGTTGAGCGGCCTCCTGGGGATCGGCGGCGGGGTGCTACTGGTGCCGGCGCTGGTTTTTCTCAGTTTTCCCCAAAAAGAAGCACAGGGAATTTCTCTCGCTGTCATGGTGCCAATGGTGATCATCGGGGCAATTCGTTATAAAATCAACAGTTCAATCGATCCTGATTTGAGTATTGCTTTGCTCATCAGTATCGGCGCTGTCGTGGGGGTGTTTTGTGGAACGTGGCTGGTGGATCTCGTCACCGGGTTATGGTTGCGCCGGTTTTTTGCTGCAATTTTACTGATCATCGCCGTTCGCATGTTATTTTCAAAATAGGGGTGTGATTTTTTTAGGAGTAAAAATGCAAAGAAGAGAATTTATTCAAACGACGTTTTTAGCAGCGACTGCTTTTTCCGCTGCTAAAAACGTCGTTTTTGGCAAAGATGACCGCACGGTCCGATTGGCATTTATCGGTGTCGGCTTGCGCGGCCGCAGCCATTTGCGCCAAGCGCTACGGCGCAGTGATGTTGAAATCAAAGCCATCTGCGATATTGACGCCCAAGCCATTGCTGCAGCAGAAAAGATGATTAATGAATCCGGCCAAAAAAAAGCACGGGTTTTTACCGGAAGCGAGGAAGCCTATTTAACACTTTTAGAGCGCAGCGATATCGACGGCGTGGTCATCGCGACGCCGTGGTTATGGCACACGCCGATGGCTGTAGCAACGATGAAAGCCGGAAAATATGCCGGCGTTGAGGTTTCTGCTGCCAATACTTTACAGGAATGCTGGGACCTGGTCAACACCTCCGAAGCCACGAAAATGCCCTGCATGATTCTCGAAAACGTCTGTTACCGCCGTGACGTTATGGCAGTGCTCAACATGGTGCGGCAAGGTTTGTTCGGGGAACTCGTACATCTCGAATGCGGTTATCAACACGATTTGCGTCATGTGAAATTCAATAACGGCTTGCAGCCTTATGGGGCCGGTGTTGAATTTGGCGAAAAAGGCCTTTCCGAAGCCCGTTGGCGGACCTTGCATTCGGTAAAACGCAACGGTGATCTTTACCCGACTCACGGTATCGGGCCGGTGGCAACGATGCTCGATATCAATCGCGGCAACCGCTTTATTTCATTGACGGCAACCGCTTCTAAAACCAGAGGGTTGCACGAATACATCGTGAAAAAAGGTGGGGAAGATCATGCTAATGCCGGGGTTCGCTTCAATTTGGGCGATGTCATCACGACGGGTATCAAAACGACAAACGGCGAATCGATTATCGTCAAACATGATACCAATTTGCCCCGGCCATATTCTCTCGGTTTTCGTGTGCAGGGCACAAAAGGCATCTGGATGGATTTGAACAACTCGATTTATTTCGAGGGTAAAAGCCCGGCACACCGCTGGGAATCGGATGAAAAATTGATGCAGGAATATGACCATCCATTATGGAAAAAATATGCCGAATCGGCTTCAGGCGCAGGGCATGGCGGCATGGACTGGTTTGTTCTGCATGCTTTTGTTGAATCGGTTAAACGCAAAGCGCCCACCCCCCTCGATGCTTATGATGCGGCTGCTTGGAGCGCTATTTCGCCGCTCTCAGAAAACAGTATCGCTCTCGGCGGCGCCCCGCAATCCTTCCCTGATTTTACCCGGGGTAAATGGATAAAACGCCGCCCTGTTTTTGCTCTCGATGATACATATTAGTTTTAAATCACCAGAATTAACCGGATATATTTCAGGATACCATATGAAGATATTTCAGACCTTTTTGTTAAGTTTCCTGCTGCTCAATTTTTCGGAATTATCGGCCCAAAAATTCGTCAACCAGACTGATGATGCAGGGTTGTCCGGGGCTGTTTCCACTGCCGGTGTCGCTGTTGCTGATTACGATCAGGATGGCGATCTCGATATCTATTTTGTCGCGATCAATCAGTACGATGAAAATGATTCCAGCACTTGGAACCGGCTTTACCAGAATTCGGGCGACGGAAAATTCATCGATGTTACCCTTGCAGCCGGTGTGATGAGCTATTTACAGGGTGGTCCCTGGGAAGGTGAAATGGGCAACAAGTCCGGCGTTTCGTGGGGTGATGTTGACAATGATGGTTATCCCGATCTTTATCTGACGAATGTCGGTCCCAATGAATTATTTCATAATCTCGGTGATGGAACATTTGAGAATATCACCACACAGGCGGGTGTGGTTGGCGATTCCGTAGAGCATCATGCGGGGGCGACCTGGTGGGATTATGATAACGACAGCGATCTCGACCTCTATATCTGCAATTGGTCGCGTAACGGTGCCAATTTTATGTACGAAAATCAATTCGCACAAACCGGAGAAATCAAATTTCTCGACGTCAGCCAGAAAAGTAATCTCGATGATCTGGAGCAATCATGGACAGCTTTGCCCTTCGATGGCAATAACGATGATCTGATCGATCTCTACGTCGTCAATGATTTTGGCCCAAGCCATTTTTTTATCAACCTGGGAGACAAAACCTTTCGTGAAGCAACGGCAGAGTTTGGCCTGGTGGATGAGGGTAACTCCATGGGTATCGCAGTCGGGGATTACGACAACAACGGTCTTTTCGATATTTATACGACAAATATAGAAGGTTTGAATCCACCGACACCGAACCAGCTTTTTACCAATACCGGCAGCGGATTCTTTCTCAATAAATCGGTGCAGCTCGATGTGGATGCTACCGGTTGGGCCTGGGGAACAGAATTTTTTGATTACGACAATGATGGTGATGAAGATTTGTACATCGTCAACGGTTTTCTCATCGAACCGGGATATAATTATTTCTATGCCAACACTTTGAGCCAGTTTGGTGTGCCGAATTTTGTCGACCGGTCTGTGGAATCAGCTACAAATGGTTATGCCGAAGCTCGCAGCCTGGTTGTATTCGACTGGAACGATGATGGCGATCTCGATTTACTGGTTTCGAATTTTCGGGAAAAAAACTACCTCTACGAAAACCAGTCAACCACCTTGAACTGGCTGAAAATCGAATTGCAGGGCACCATTTCAAACAGAAATGCGGTTGGCGCCATCGTCCGAGTGAGCACAAACAACGGTTTGACTTACCACAGACACAATAACGGGGTTGATTTTTTAGCCCAGAGTATTTTACCCATTCATTTTGGTGTCGGTACTGCGACCAGTGTTGATGAAATAATCGTCGAATGGCCTGGTGGGCTGGTTGAATCTTTTACTGACTACGACGTCAACCAGACGATTAAACTAATTGAGGGTACAGCCACGCTTTCAGCAGTCGACACCCAATTCAACGCTCAAGATGGCAGCCGTCTGGCGCTTCTGGGGGCGTTCCCCAATCCATTTTCGAAAACCGTAACAGTTCGATTTATAGCGCCTGCAGGGCCGACAAGTTTTTCAATCAGAAACCTTGCCGGTGAGCTTGTGCGCCAATTAAAATTTGACGCCGTCGCAGGAGAGAACGCTATCATTTGGAACGGCAAATCTGATTCCGGTGGTGTGGTGAGTACGGGTTTGTATTTTTATACCTTGATCACAGATGGTGGTGTTAAGAGTGGCAAATTGCTGCTGGTTCGATAGGGATGCGTCAGGATGTATGATAAAAGTTTTTGTGTGGATGAAAAAATGTTGATTTTCTATCCTTAAATCTTTAACCTTATCGACCTTTTTCATGGAATTCATAATGATTCAGCCATTGTCGTCTGGTGGTGTTTTCTTACTGCCCGTCAATCGCGGAATTCCGCCCGTAATGCAGAGCAAGAGTAGAATAAAACTTGCCCCTATAGCTCAGTCGGATAGAGCAGTGGTTTCCTAAACCATGCGCCCCAGGTTCGATTCCTGGTAGGGGCGCAAAAAAAGCAGTACGCCAAAATACTGCTTTTTTTGTTTTCACGTTTCTGGTATCGTTTATTTTATTTTTACTCCAAATGTTTCCCCCATTTTCAATGCTTTTTCATAACCAGCATCAGAATGGCGCATAATGCCCAGGGCCGGATCGTTGTACAATACGCGGCTCAAACATCTGGCTGCGCGGTCGCTGCCGTCGGCGAGAACGACCATGCCGGCATGCTGTGAATAACCGATGCCCACACCGCCGCCATGATGAAATGAAATCCATGTTGCACCGCCGCCGGCATTGGCCATGAGATTGAGCAACGGCCAGTAGGAAACAGCATCGCTACCATCGCGCATGCCTTCGGTTTCACGGTTTGGTGAGGCTACCGATCCACAGTCGAGATGGTCGCGCCCGATGACGATGGGTGCTTTAATCTTGCCGGATTTAACCAGATCATTTAACAGCAATCCCGCTTTTTCACGTTCACCCAAACCCAGCCAGCAAATACGGCAGGGCAGACCCTGGAATGCAATTTTTTTCTGTGCCTCCTGGAGCCATCTAATCATATGTTTGTTCTCCGGGAATGCTTCGATGAGGGTGTGATCAGTGGTGTAAATATCTTCAGGATCGCCGGAGAGCGCAGCCCAGCGGAACGGGCCTTTGCCCTCACAAAACAGCGGGCGAATATATTCGGGAACGAAGCCGGGAAAATCGAAAGCGTTGATTTCTCCACCCTGGCGCGCAAATTCCCGCAGATTGTTGCCGTAATCAAACGTACGGCTGCCGTGTTTTTGCAGTTCCAGCATGAAACCCACATGGCGTGCCATGCTTTTTAACGCCCGTGTTTCATATTCTTTCGGGGATTTTGTGCGTAATTCAGCAGCTTCCGCCAAAGTCAGGCCGTTGGGGATATATCCGTTTATCGGGTCATGCGCTGAAGTCTGATCGGTTAAAATATCGGGAATGATGCCATCGGCCAGCAATTTTTCCAAAGTGTCACCAATATCGGCAACGAGACCGATGGAGACCGCTTCACCTTTTTCTTTCGCCGCCAGACTAACGTCGCGCGCTTCTTCGTATGAAGTGGTCATTTTATCGATATAACGTGTTTCAAGTCGTTTTTTGATTCGCTCTGGATCGACATCCACACCGAGAAATGTGGCGCCCGCCATCGTTGCTGCCAAAGGTTGAGCGCCGCCCATGCCGCCGAGCCCGCCAGTCACCAATAATTTTCCGCGCAGATCGCCGTTAAAATACTTTTCGCCGCAGGCGACAAACGTCTCGTAAGTCCCCTGCAAAATGCCCTGGGTGCCGATGTAAATCCAGCTACCGGCCGTCATTTGACCGTACATCATCAAGCCGTTTTCTTTCAGCTTGTTAAAGTGATCCCAGGTGGCCCATTGCGGTACGAGATTGGAATTGGCGATGAGCACGCGCGGCGCCATGGGATGGCTGCGCACGATGCCTACCGGTTTTCCCGATTGCACCAGCAGGCTGTGATCTTCATCCAGTTCAAGTAGGTTTTTAATGATTTTCTCAACGGCATCAACATTTCGCGCCGCCTGTCCGGTACCGCCATAAACCACGAGTTCTGCGGGGTTTTCTGCAACTTGAGCATCGAGATTGTTCAACAGCATGCGCAGCGGCGCTTCGGTTTGCCAGGATTTTGCGTGCAATGCTGTGCCGGTGGGCGCCTTATAATGAGGATGGGCGGCATATTTTTTAATAAAGTCCGAAAAGTTCATGGTATTCACCTTGCAAATTTATTTTTTCATTTTCCGCTGTTTCTTCTGCGGTTTGCGATAATTTTTGTTCGGCGATAAGTTTGCGGGCAATTTCGAGATCGCGGGCGAAGACACGGTCTTCCTCTGCGTGGTCGATATACCGGCGCACCAACTGATGACACGTTTCGATAATTTTTCCCGATTTTAGCGGTTTGCGATAATCGAACGCCTGCGCTGCACAGAGTAACTCGACAGCGAGAATTTTTTCCAGATTGTCCAGAACCTGTCCCACGCGGCGTCCGCTGATTGAACCCATGGAAACGTGATCTTCCTGGCCCAGTGAAGTTGGAATGCTGTCGGCACTGGCGGGAAAACACAGACTTTTATTTTCAGTTACGAGGGCGGCAGAGGTGTATTGCGGCATCATAAAACCCGAATTGATGCCGGTATTTTTCATCAGCAGTTTCGGCAGACCGCCAACAGCGCCTTCCAGCAAAAGAAAAGTCCGGCGGTCGGAAATATTGCCTAACTCACTGCTGGCTAAAACCGTGTAATCCAGCGGTAAAGCGATGGGTTGGCCATGGAAATTTCCACCGCTGATCGTATTTCCTGCATTGAAAATTATTGGGTTGTCGGTGACCGAATTGATCTCGATTTCAGTGGTGTTTTTCAAGTGCAGCCAGGCATTGCGCGAGGCACCGTGCACTTGCGGCATGCAGCGCAGGGAATAAGGGTCTTGAACCCGGTTACAATCCTGGTGTGATTGCACCATTTCAGATTTGTGCAACAAAATGCGCAAGCGATGCGCCACATGCAAGTTCCCTCGATAAGCACGCAACTGATGCAGTTGTGTGTCGAAGGGTTTTACCGAACCTAAAAGCGATTCCAGCGTCATTGCACCGATGATGTCCGCTGTGTCGAGACAGTTTTTCATGCGTTCGACGGCTTTGATCGCATGGGCAGCGATGAACTGTGTTCCATTGATTAAGGCCAGCCCTTCTTTCGGCCCTAACTGTAACGCGGGCATGTTTTCCTGCTGCAGCATGGCGGCTGATGCTGTTTTTTCCCCTTGGTAGAAAACTTCGCCAAGCCCGATTAAAGGCAGAAACATGTGGGCGAGCGGTGCCAGATCTCCCGAAGCGCCAACAGAACCCTGAGAGGGGACGAGGGGAATAATATTTTTTTCAATATGCCACATAATTCGTTTTAGCGTTGCCACGGCAATGCCGGAAAAACCCTGCGCTAATGCATGCACTTTCAGAATCAGCATGAGTTTTGCGGTTTCATCGGGTACGATATCACCCATGCCGACACTGTGACTGCGCAGGATATTTTCCTGCAGCTTGCGTGTATCGTCTTCAGAGATAATCGTTGTGCATAATGGCCCAAAACCGGTATTGATGCCGTAAACAACATCGCCTTTTTGCACGATAGTTTCAACGTCCCGGCGGCATTGTTTTATCAGTTCCAGTGTATCCGGAGCAAGCTTTCCGCTGCAATGCCCCCTTGCAATATCCAGGGCAAGTCCGACAGTTAATCTGTCTCTGCCAAAGTTGAAGTCGTTCATAATTTAGACTCAAATACAGTTTCTTGTATTGTCAATTAAAAATTTATAACCCAAACCGAGTGAATATCCTTCACCGTAATTTTGTAATGAAGTTCTCATCTCAAATGACAGCAATACCTTTTTTAAAAATAACCCGTCCAGTTTGATAAAAAAACCGGCATCTTTACTTTATTAAACTGTTCGACTCCCCCAATATTAATGCAGAAAACTGATCGTCTCCATGATAGGTCAGGGATAAAAAGTAAGGCAATAATGTGAATTCGGAAATAACTTCCATACTGAAGTAAAACTTGTTTAGATTCCCAAATTTAATGCCTGTAAACGGCAAAAGCAAATAATCCGGTCCTTCCCAGGATTCAATAAACCTCAAGAAGTTTTAGTTTAATTTTCATAATTCTATTCCCTTGAGCGCGCCGGAAAATTATGACTCTCCAAAGTTATGCCGCCTCTGTTACAAGTTCAGTGAAAGCTGCAAAATTGTTTTATCTTTTTTCGATTTATCCAATCCGTGCTGCATCTCCCGTAATCCAAATCCACAGGTTCGCAAGACTTTCAGGGCAGCGATGTGTTTGCGGTCAAAGCAGGCAGTCACTGAGGTAAAACCTTGCTGACGCAATTTCTTAACCGTATCCATCACTAAAATGCGTCCAATTTGTCGCTGTCGCCAGTCTGTTTTTACAACGAGAAACAGAATTTCTGCTGCAGTTGAAGTTTTGTATTTCGTTACAATCGTACCGGCGATTTTCTGCTCCGGTTTGGCCAATGTGATCCATCCTTCTTTTTTTTCCATCACTGAAAGCGGCATATTGAGAAAATTACTGCTTTGGAAATCGGTGTCTTCGTTATCGATAAACCAGTCCAGAATCAGCGATTTGTACTCTTTCTCATATTGCCGAGAGTAGGGAATGATATCCATGATGGTAAAATGACGCTCACGCAGATCCCGCAGTACTCTGGCGAAAATATCTTTATCAGCGCTGGTTTCCTCGATTTCCGATAAACCGGACAAAATGTTGGCGCTGTTGGGATTGGCGGATAATAATCGTTGCATATTGCATTGAACTGAGCGCCATACCGGCAAAATCTGCTGCAGCAGAGCTTCTCCTTTTTCGGTAAAGTTCAACGACCTTTTGCGCCGGTCTGTTTCGGATGGCACAAAATGCACCAGCTCTTTATTCTCCAATACAGTCGCCTGCTGGCTGACCGCAGAATGGGTGATGTCGAGAATTTCAGCGATTTCCGTGACCGATTTGGGGCCGTATTTATAAAGAATAAAAAATATGGGAAACCAGGCCGGTTCAAACGGAATATCGAGCGTTTTGTAGATTCTTGTCATGTTGAAAAGGAAGCGCTCGCTCAGCCTTTTCAGGCGGGTTCCGAAAAATAATTCTCCGGCGTCGTTATAAATATTCATCTGTTAGTAGCTTGTGTTAGCACTTACGTTTCTCGGAAAAATACAATTTTTGCACTTTGATGCAAGAAAAAAATCGTTGGCATGCGGGTGGGATTATACTTGCGTTAATTGTAAAATATTTTTAGAATTAAGTGTGATTCCTGGTAATTGTTCAGCCCGGGTATGCTCGTTGGGGATTTAAGCTTACGCGCTCACCAGGCAAGAAATCCCTGGCGGTATGAACGGCTGGTTTCTGTGATTGACAAGCAATTTGCAGTCTTATTGAGCGATAAATCCACATATAAAATATACCAGCCCAACTAATTTTATTAGAACGGAATACTTATGAAAAGTAAATTATTGTTTGCACTGACATTGTTGCCGTACTGCCTGTTCAACGGCAACACGCTTTTCTCTTCAGAGAAACCGGCAACCATGCGTGTCGACTATTACCACACCGGAAATGCTTTGATGGAAATATTCAGCCTGCACCGGGTTGTCGTCGAGCCTTTATTGTGGCCGGGAAATCCCGATAAAAACATCGATAATACCAACCGGGGGTTGTATTTATTCGAAATCGTCGAACCGCTGACCAATGCTGTGCTCTACAGCCGTGGTTACAGCTCTATTTTTGGCGAATGGCAGAATACTGCCGAGGCGAAAAATATGCACCGGACTTTTCATGAATCCGTGCGTTTCCCCCGGCCGGAAAAAATGGTACGTTTGCGCATTTCAAAAAGGGATGATGCCAATCGTTTTGCCACCATATGGAGCATGATGATCGATCCCGAGGATATGCTTGTGGTGCGCAAATCACGGGCATTGGAAACAAAGGTACTTTCTGTTCTCAATAACGGCAATCCGGCAAAAATGGTTGATGTGCTCATCGTCGGCGATGGTTTCACAGCCAGCGAAACCGGCGATTTTAAAAAATATGCTGCCGAATTAACGGAAAACATGTTTGCAGTTTCACCCTTTAAAGAATTTAAAAACAGGTTTAATGTCTGGGCGATCAATATACCGTCGCCGGAATCTGGAACGAGCCGGCCCTCGAACGGCACTTTTCGCTGGAGTCGCATCGGTGCGACTTATGACGCTTTTCGCTCAGAGCGTTATATTCTGGCTTTCGATAATCAGGCCTTGCGTGAAATCGCCCAATATGCACCGTATGAATTTCTCATCATTTTAACCAACAGCGAGACCTATGGCGGTGGCGGGATTTTTGGCCAATACACCACTGTTGCGGCAAAAAACGAATGGCGGCAATACCTGATGATTCATGAATTCGGCCACCATTTCGCAGCTCTCGCCGATGAATATTATACTTCCCCGGTTGCCTATAATGAAGCCATGGGAAGCAAACCCGAACCCTGGGAACCTAATGTGACAGCTTTACAAAATCCGCAGGAATTGAAGTGGAAAGCGTTTGTCAGGCCGGAAACGCCGTTGCCAACCGGCTGGCCGAAAAAGGAATTTGAGACGTTTCAGAAAAAGAATCAGGCCGAACGAAAAAAGCTGCGACGGGAGAACCGCCCCGAACATGAGATGAGTGAACTCTTTCGCCGTGAACAGGAATTTTGCGAAAACTTGTTTGCGGTTTCTCCAAATCACGATAAAATCGGCGCCTTCGAAGGGGCAAATTATGAAGCCACCGGTTATTTCCGGGCGCAAATCAATTGCCTGATGTTTACCCGCTACGATAAGTTTTGCCGCATTTGCCGGGAGGGGATAAAGCAGGTAATCGATCTTTATGTGGATTGATGCCCACACCTGCCAGGTTTCAAAAACCTGACAGGTGTGATTGTTTACTGTTTCATTTCTATTTATTTTTTCGTATATTATATACCTTTTTGCATTCGTCAAATTGTGAAAAATGAAATCTGTTTATACGTGAAAATAAAATGAAAATAACTGCAATTGATACCTGCAGCACCGGAGAAGAGATCGGTCTGCTGCTGGGAGATAAAATCCGGACGATAAACGGGCGCAAAATCCGTGACATCCTGGATTATCGTTTTTATATCAGCGATGAGGAAATCGAGCTCGAAATTGAGCGGCAGAGTAAACGTTTTTTTATCGAACTGGAAAAGGAGACCGATGATGCCCTCGGTCTCAGCTTTGAACCTATAAAAGTACGCATGTGCGGCAATGACTGCCCGTTCTGCTTCGTCGATCAAAACCCGGCAGGTATGCGCAAAACGCTCTACATCCGCGATGAAGATTTTCGTCTGTCTTTTCTCGCCGGGCATTTTGTCACCCTCACCAACCTTTCACAACGCGATCTGCAGCGCATCGTCGAGCAGCGCTTGTCTCCGCTCTATGTATCGGTGCATGCAATCGATCTGGAAATCCGCAAATTTTTGCTCGGTTTGAGAAACGATGACCAGCTGCTGGAAAAATTGACTTTTTTATGCCAAAACGGTATCGAGCTGCATACCCAAATCGTCGTCTCACCCGGCATAAACGATGGCGAAGTGCTCGAAGAAACGATTGCAGCGCTGGTCTCATTTTTTCCGCAAATCGGCAGTGTTGCGACCGTGCCCCTCGGTTTAACCCGCCATCGCAAAGGCCTGACTCAATTGCAACCGATCACCGCGGAATATGCAAAAAAATATCTGCAGCATGCTGATTTGCTGGCTGCAAAATATAAAGACGAACTGGGGCAGCATTTCATCTACCCGTCGGATGAATTTTATATCCGCGCGGGTATGGCAATTCCCGGACGCGAACGCTATGACGACTTTCAGCAATTCGAAAATGGTGTTGGTATGGTGCGTACATTGCTCGATGATTTTTCCGAGATTAAAAATAAATTCCCGGGGCGGCTGAAAAAACCGGTGCGTATTTCCTTTGTCACTGGCATGATGATGCAGGAGATTTTCGAACGGGAAATCGTCGCTGTTTTTCGTGCTGTGCAAAATTTGCATATTGAAGTGATTGCCGTTAAAAATGACTTTTATGGACACAGCATCCGCACGACCGGGCTTCTGACCGGACAGGATATCTACAAAAACTGTCACGAGAGAAAATTGGGCAAAAAACTCTATCTGCCGGCAAACTGCCTCAATCCAGATTTAAAATTTCTCGACGACTGGACATTGGACGGCCTGTCGGAAAAGTTGCAAATTCCAGTTGAAACCTGCGCTAATGATTTTAGTGAAATTTTACATGATATCATCGAAATGGACGCTACCTCATGAACAAAGCTCTCGTGACAATCGTCGGGCGGCCGAATGTGGGTAAATCCACGTTTTTCAATCGCATTATTGAAAAACGTGAAGCGATTGTCGATGATTTCGCCGGCGTAACACGCGACCGAAAATATGCTGAAACCGAATGGTGCGGCATCGAATTCAACCTTGTCGATACCGGCGGTTATTTCCCCGGCGTCGAAGACAAAATCGGCCGGGCGATTATCAAACAGGTGGATACGAGCATCGATGAGGCGGATTTGATCGTTTTTATGGTGGACGGTCGCATCGGTTTAACGCCGATGGATGAGGAAATTGCCGCAATTTTAAAAAAATGGGGCAAACCGATTTTACTCTGCGTCAACAAACTCGACAGCCACGAACTCGATATCAATACCAGCGAGTTTTACCGCCTCGGTCTCGGTGAACCGCTGGCCGTCGCTTCGACAAACGGTCGCAATATCGGCGATTTTCTCGACGCGGTTATTGCAGAAATCCCGCAACACAAGCGGCGGAAAATCGATTTTGAGCAGGAGATCGAAAAACACATGCAGTTGGCTATCGTTGGCAAACCGAACGCCGGCAAGTCGTCGTTGATCAATGCGTTGCTCGGTGAAGAAAAACACATCGTTACCGAGATTCCGGGCACCACGCGGGATGCTGTCGATAGCCTTTTAAAATATCACGGTGAAGAAATCATTCTTGTCGATACTGCCGGTTTACGCCGGCGGGCAAAAGTCACCGAACGGCTGGAATATTACAGCACGGTGCGCACCCAAGAAGCCATTCGTCGCAGTGATGTGGCGGTGGTAATGATCGACGCCACTGAAGGGCTGGTCGATCAGGATATCCGTATTATTCTCGATGTGGTTAAATTCAACAAGGGTGTGCTCATCGCCGTCAATAAATGGGACCTGGTTGAGAAAGACGCCAAAACAGCGAGAGCATTTGAAAAGGCGATAACCGAGCTGCTGAATACACTGCGCTATATCCCGGTGATATTTATTTCCGCGACAGAGAAAAAAAGAATTTACAAAGTGATCGATATCGCACGGGAGCTGTTTGTCGAACGGCAGAGAAAGGTGCCGACGAGTGAATTAAATAAATTTCTTGAGGAAATCGTCGCCAAATATCCGCCACCTTCCAACGACAAAAAAGAGGTCAAAATCAAATACATCACCCAAGTTAAATCACCGCCGCCGATTTTTGCGCTTTATGCCAATCATCCGAAATCGATAAAATCAAACTATCGGCAATATATCGAAAACCAGTTCCGGGCACGTTATCCTTTTACCGGAGTGCCATTGACATTTATTTATAAGAAAAAATAGGATGTTATGATTAAAAATCCGGTTATTATGCTTTGTGCATTTCTGCTGTTGCATGGACTCTGCCTGGCGCAGAGCGAGGCACAACAACCCACCCGCCCATTGAATTTTGAGCGACTCTTTGCACAAAGCGAGCGCCCGGTAAAATGCGGCGTCCCGGCGATGTTTAACATTTTGAACCTGAATAAAAACCGCCAAAATGAACTCCTGGCACAGTTCGCACGTCCCGTTTTGCCCGAATCTTACGTGACGCCGAGCGGCCGTTTCCGGCTGCATTACAACTTGACCGGAACGCATGCCGTTCCGGCTGAAATTACCAACGACGCTGGCGTGCCGGATTGGGTTTATATCGCCGGCGAAGCAGCCGAATATGCCCACTCTTTGCTTGTGGATACGCTCGGTTTTAAGGAACCCTCTCCGGATAACAATATTGACGGGCCGGAATTTGATATTTATTTCCAGAACCTGCGATCGTATTATGGTTTAACAATACCTGTGCAAAGCGGAGTAGAGGCCCATTCTTATCTTGAAATCGAAAATGATTTTAACGAAGGGTTTTTCACCTGGGGGCTTGACGCAGTGCGCGTTACTATTGCTCATGAATATTTCCATGCTCTTCAGTTTGAATACGCGATACGCATCGATACAGGAAATGAAGATGAGATCTTTTTTTATGAAATGAGCTCCACCTGGTTTGAAGACCGGGCGTATGATGAAATAAATGATTATTATGGTTATCTGGATTATTTATTCAATCATCCTGAACTACCTCCTTTCGAATATCCGGATAACAATAACCAGGCGGATGTCCGAATTTACGGGATATCAATATTTTTGAAATACTGGTTTAATAGTCATAATGATGCTGGTTTGCAGCGGATGTGGACAAACTTTATGAGCAATCGCGGCCTGCGAGCGATGGAAAAGGAAATAAATGCACGAGGAATGTCCTTCGCCACGGCGCTGGCCGAGTTTTATGGTTGGTGTCTGTATACAGGCTTTCGTGCGGAACCGGAAAAGTATTTTACCGAGGGTGCAAATTACCCGATGATAAAGGTCATTGATACTTTACAAATTGATCAACGTTCTACGGCTACTGTCAACATCAATGCACTGAGCGCGCGCTATATCAAACTCGATTTTGCAAGCGGTCAGTATTTTACCGCAATAATAGAGGACGGCCCGAACGATGGCCGGCTGGCAGCGGTTGGGGAAAAAGGTGACGGCAACCTCTGGGATTTATCCACAGGGACATTCTTCAAGCTGGGGACCGGTTTTAATGAAGGCGGCGCTTTTATCGCTTTAGTGAACGGTACAATCCCGGCGAGCCAAGGTGCGCCATATGAGACGTCAAGTTTTCGTGTAAATTTAAATTTGACAGCTGCTGAAGATGATGTTACAAAGTTTTCATTGGCGCCGAACCCTTTTAAAATCGGTGGTGCGACAGAGCAACTCACCATCAATTATGAGGCCCCGGGTTCGAACCCGTTCGAAATAAAAATTTTTGCCGAGTCAGGTGAACTTGTTTGGCAGAAAATGACCAACAACCTTTACCGCGAGACCTGGTCAGGCAGAAATCTCGACGGATCACTGGCACCGGCCGGCATCTATTTTGTCGTCGTGCCGGATTTTGAAAAGAAGAAAAATGTCGTTTTAAAACTGGCGGTTCTTCGATAAATCTCTGATATTTGCAGTGCCGTGTGGATGAAAAAGAGTAAAACCTGCCGCTGTTTCAGTGCACCAGTATAACCAAATATCGTTGACTTTTGCTATTTTATTTATTACCATTTCGTTTATCTTATTGTTTTTATTGATATGGTTTGGCGATGAAAAATATTTCAGAAAAGATCGTTCTCGTTTTGCTGGTATTTGCGGTGATCGTATTCATATATACGATAATCACTGAACTATTTTATGAATCAGCGCCATCCATCACCGTTTCGAAAAACAAGATCGGATTGATCGAAATTAAAGGTGTGATTCTCGACAGCGAAAAAACGGTGGAACGCATCCATAAGTTTCGTGATAATTCATCGATTCAGGGCTTGATCGTACGCATCAACAGCCCTGGTGGCGGTGTTGCCGCCAGTCAGGAAATTTACCAGGCCCTGAAAGATTATCGTGACAGCACCGGTAAGCCGGTCATTGCCAGCATGTCTACTGTTGCTGCTTCCGGCGGGTATTACATTGCCTGCGGCGTCGATTCTATTATCGCGAATCCGGGAACGACAACAGGCAGTATTGGTGTCATTATGGAATTGATGGATTATTCCGACCTTTTAAATAAAATAGGCATCGAGGTCAATGTGATTCAAAGCGGGCCGTTCAAGGATGCCGGCCGCGGCAGTCGCAAATTGACTCGTAAGGATAAAGCCTATTTTCAAAAATATATCGATAACGCCTATGGCCAGTTTGTCGACGTCGTCGTGAAAGCCCGGCAGATGGATAAAAAGCAGGTTTTGAAGTTGGCGGACGGACGTGTTTTTACCGGTCAGCAAGCTTATGAATATGGCCTTATCGACAAGTTGGGCACCTTCGATGATGCGATCAAACTTTTGGCGGAAATGGCGGATATCGATGATCCGTCCCTTGTTCGGCCGTATGTTCGCCGGCGCACTTTTTTCGATTTGCTTTTCGGCGATCTCGAAGAACTGGCGCAAAGTTTTTCGAACTTGCCCGTGCTGCGTTATCAACTCGTGTTCTAATCAATGTAGGAGGCATCTGTGACTAAATCTGAAATCATTAGTATTGTGGCGGAAGGGACCGGACTGACGAAGGTTGAAACCGCTGCAGTGGTCGACGGTTTTTTAGCAACGATTAGTTATTCACTCGCAACCGGTAAAAATGTGACATTGCGCGGTTTCGGCAGCTTTCGGGTTGTTGAAAGAAGTGGCCGCCGGGGTGTTAATCCGAAAACAGGCAAGGAAATGAATGTTCCGCCACATAAAGCGCCTGTTTTTAAATCTTCAAAAGAATTGCGCCGGTCAGTTGAAGATGGACTAAGCGTCGTAAATTTGGAAACATAAAATACAGATTAAACAGCTTTTAAAATATGCTGAGAAAATTGACATGTGAGGAGGTGAATTCTATTGCCCAGTGGTAAAAAGCGGAAACGTCATAAGATCGCTACCCATAAGCGAAAGAAACGTCTGAGAAAAAATCGGCATAAGAAGAAAAATAAATAACGTATAGAAGTTTTTCTGAATTATAAGAGCGGTTTGCTGTTTGCATGTTCGAACAGTAAACCTTTCTTCGCTGAATTTTTACAAAAAGTGAAGCGCGATGGGCCAACAAAAAACAGTCTTGCTTGTTGATGATGAGCAAATTATGCACGATCTGGCTTGTGCATATCTTGAACGTGAAGGATTCACACTGCATTCTGCATATACCGGTGTTTCAGGACTCGAAACTATCAGGGACTTGAAACCCGATATCGTTCTTCTCGATTATATGCTTCCCCGTATGGACGGGGAACAGGTTTTCTCCGAGCTACGTCAAAATCCGGAATACAAAGAAGTCCGGGATACACCTGTTATCCTGCTGACAGCACGCGGCAGTGATGAAAGCCTCAAAACACGCCTGCTGAAAAGAGGCGTGGTCGCTTACTTGCAAAAACCATTCGGCTTGCGCGAACTCAGCGATGTCATCAACAATATTATCACGCTGCGGGATATTCGTCACTCTCACCGGCTGCTGGAAATTGAGGTCAAATCCACAAAGCAGCACCTTTCTTCCATTTTTCAAAATGCACCCGTCGGTATTTTTTCCTGCAACAGCCAGGGAGATTTGCAACAAGTCAATCAATATCTCTTGCAGCTCCTGCCAGAATTGTCACAAAATGATCAATTGATTAATGTTTTGCGAGACGAATTTTTTCATGATTCGTTTTTTACCAAAGGGGTACGCTTTGTGCTGCAGCATGGCCGGAGCTGGAAAAAAGAGTTGATTCCGTGGTCCGGCGGACAAATGAAAAACCTCATTCTGAATGTCCACTTTGTTCCCATCCAGGTGGAAGAAGCCGGGCTGGAAAACGCCAAGAGTGTCATGGGGATTATCGAAGACGTGACGGAATGGGAACGAAAAAATTTCCAGTTAAAGCTGCTGTCACAGGTTTCTGCGGCGATGCAACAGACCATGGGATTGCGCAAATTGCTGCATCTGTTGCTTACCGCAATCACCGCCGGCCCTGCGCTCAGCTTCACCCGGGCGATGATTTTTTTAATCAACGATAGCGGTCGGGAGCTCAAGGGGGCGATGGGCGTCGGGCCCATGTCTGCAGAAGATGCCCTGGAAATCTGGAATCGCCTCAATCGCGAAAATCTCAATATGGAGCAGTACATTTTTAATTACGGCCCCAGATTGCCTGGTGAGAATGAACAATTGAACCTTTCGGTGCTGGCGGTTTCAATTCCATTGCATGAGCACACCGCCCTGACGGATACGCTGCGTAAAAAAGAACATTTCTGGTTTAAAAAAGAACAGGCGCGGAATGAAGGATATGCAAATTACCCACAGAGCCTGGCGCCACTGCACTTGGAAGAATTTATCGCTGTTCCCGTCGTTGCCAATGATAAATTACTGGGCGCAATTATCGCTGATAATAAATTTAGCAATCAGCCAATCGAAGATGATCGGGTTCATTTACTCTCTTTAATTGCCTCGCAAGCAGCGCACGGCATCGAAAAAGCGCATTCTTATGAACAATTGCGGGAAGAAAAACTCAAGCTGGAAAAAGCACTGGCTGAACTTAAACGCACGCAGGTGCGATTAATTCACACCGAAAAACTGGCTGCAATCGGTGAAATGGCGGCGCATGTTGCCCACGAAATTCGCAACCCTCTGGTCACCATCGGTGGGTTTGCCCGGCAACTACAGAAAAAAAATCCCGATGGTCAGGATGCCAACAACCCTGCGAAAATTATTGCTGATGAAGTCTTGCGCCTTGAAAAAATACTTGAAAATGTCTTAAACTTTACTAAGTTGCCTGACCCGGAGCCGCGCAACGATAATATCAACCAACTTATTCATCATATTGTTGAACAGTTGCAGCCCGAATTTGAAAACAGAAATATCACAGTTCACCTCAAGCTTCAGGAAAACTGCCCGGATCAGCATTTTGATCAGGGTCAAATCAAACAAGTTTTGCTTAACCTTCTAAAAAATAGTCAGCAATCATTTACTCAACAAGGCAGTATCTGGATTTCCACACAGGTGGAAAATGAGATTATGCGTATACGCGTTGAAGACAACGGCCCGGGAATTGCGCACGATATGCTGACGGATATTTTTAATCCATTTTATACAACAAAAAAACACGGCACTGGATTGGGGTTGGCGATTTCGCAGCGGATCATCCACGGACATGGTGGAGAAATCCGTGTCAATACAAAAATTGGATCGGGGACACGGTTCGACATCTTGCTACCATTGAATTTCGAACCAGGTAATCAGGAGCACAATCGCAGCACACTCAAAGCTGTCATTGTGTAATTTCAGCGGATGACGATGGAGATCAATTATGAAACCAAAAATATTACTCGTTGAAGATGAAAACAGTCTGCGTCTCCTTTACAAGCAAGTGCTTAGTGATGACGGTTATCTCGTTTTCGATGCAGAAAATAGTATTCAGGCGTTCGATATTATCAAAATGCACCACCCTGATTTGGCCATTCTCGACATTCGCCTTTCCGGCGAAGACGGCCTTGATCTGATGGGGCGGCTATTGCAGATGAAAGTCAAAATTCCAGTGATTTTACATACTGCTTACAGCGCATGGAAGGATAATTTTCGCGGGAAAATGGCCGACGCTTATATCGTTAAATCTTCCGATATGACGGAGCTCAAAGATACTGTGCGCAAATTTCTTCCCTTGCAGTCAAATTGATTTGATCTGTTTTTTTCCCAGCGGCTACGGCCGCTTTTTTTTTGCCGCCATCATTCTGCAAACATCAATTGGTTGAAAAATGAGTCCCGGGCGAGGTGGGTAGTCGCTATTTGACCAAAATTGAAAACAAGTCTTGTAAAATGCGTGACTTTTGATAAATTTCATGCATCCGGTTATGGATGCAAACATGCTCTGGTTATCCAGTTTGCTCAGCAAGCTGTAAATATGCTATCCATCCGGGGCATCGCTGTCAAATTAAGAGCATAAACCATTTGAAAATAATGGCTGTATAATGTGCGCTGCGGGATTCCAATAAAACAAATCTGGTGTATTCTGCAGTAAAACCCCGAAGGGGTGGTATATCCTCCTTTTACTGAGCTAACTCGATAACCGGACAAATAGGCTTACAAGTTATTAAAAATAAAGAACCGTGTTGAGGTGAAAACAAGATCGGCCTGCCGGATTAAAACAAAAATCAACTTTTGACGAAAACAGATGAATTATGAAAAATGATGGATGATTTTGAAGACTTTCTGACACCGCAATCACCGGTATATCTGACGGTTTTTGAAGCGACGCAGCAGATCAAATTCTTGTTGGAAACCGAGTTGTCGTCAATGCAAATTGAGGGAGAAATATCCAATTTTTTGCATCACAGCTCCGGACATATGTATTTTTCAATCAAAGATGCAAAAGCGCAAATGCCCTGTGTCATGTGGGCCGGCAGAAATTCGACTTTAGCATTCAAACCGGCCGACGGAATGAAAGTCCGTCTCGAAGGCCGGATAACTGTTTACGAACGCCGTGGCGCTTACCAACTCGATGTGATATCCATGCAACCTGTTGGCATCGGGCCGTTGCAACAAGCCTTTGAACGCTTGAAAGCGAAACTCGATGCTGAAGGCCTTTTTGATGATTCCTGCAAAAAAACTATTCCCGATTATGCCGGTCGCATCGGCATTGTCACTTCGGAAACCGGGGCTGCAGTGCGGGATATCATCTCCGTAATCCGGCGGCGCTGGCCTGCGGCCCAATTAATTCTGCGTCCGGCATTGGTGCAAGGTGAAACTGCGGCTGCTGATATCGCCTGCGCCATCGAAGAGTTCAATGCATTCGGTGAGATCGATGTGCTCATCGTTGGTCGGGGTGGGGGTTCGCTGGAGGACCTTTGGGCATTTAACGAAGAGATTGTCGCACGGGCAATTGCAGTGTCGCAAATCCCGATAATTTCAGCTGTCGGTCATCAAATCGATTTTACCATTGCCGATTTTGTCGCCGATCTACGGGCGCCTACGCCTTCAGTCGCGGCTGAGCTGGCGGTTCCGGACCAGACGGAGTTTAACGAGCAAATCAGGACCCTTCTGTGCCGGGCTTTTCAGCAGGTAGAGTCAAAAGTTTATTATGCACGGCAGCAATTCGCAGCACTGCTGCGCAGTTACGGCTTGCGTATGCCTCTCGATGGACTGATTCAGGCAAGGCAAACTCTCGATGAACTGCAAAGCCGCATGCAAGCTTCGATGGACAATAAAATTGAATTTGAAAAACAACGGTTGAACTCGCTAACAAAGCAATTGGATTCATTGAGTCATCGCAGTATTCTCAGGCGCGGTTTTTCCATCGTCAGAGACAAAAGCTCACAGGCAATCGTCCGTGAAGCGGCGGTTTTGCATGTCGATCAAATCGTCGATATCGAGCATGCACAAGGGTGCAGCGAAGCGAAAATAAATGCTGTTTTTGATAAATAAAACTATAAATTAAAGCCAAAATATGTATATTCGCGCCTGCTACTGCAGGATGATTTGAGTTGAAAGAAGGAAAAGAATGGCTGCCAAGGTCAATTTTGAAGGTACGGTGCAACGGCTGCAGGAAATTGTCGACACTCTCGAGCAGGGACAGATAGAGCTCGATGATTCGATAAAAATTTTTGAAGAAGGTTTGAAGCTCGTGCAAGACTGCAACAAACAGCTTGCAGCGGCAGAATCAAAAATCAGAAAACTGGTTAAAACCGAAGATGGACTGCAATTGAATTTTCTCGATCCCGAGATTTCGCACGATGAGAATTAGCTTTTTTGGCAATCCTGCAAAAAATGAAATAAGTGCTTTTTTACCGCAGTGGGTTCGTTTTTTGAATGAAAACTCGCATCAGGTTACACTGACGCAGGATTTGGCGCAAGCTGCCGGCATAAATGCCAACGGTGTTGAAATCGTCGATGATGAAAGCAGGCTTTGCCGGGAATGTAATCTGTTCATTTCTTTGGGCGGCGATGGCACTATTCTTTGGGCTGCACAGCTTCTGAAAGGGAAAAAAATTCCTTTACTTGGCGTCAAGTTTGGCGGTCTCGGTTTTTTGGCGGAGATCAGCCCGGAAGAGTTCTGGACGGCAATAACCGAGATAACGGAGGGGATGTGGAAAACCCAAAAGCGGCTGATGCTATGCGGCTGGATTGAACATGCCGAGAGTAAAAAAACGAATGAACCGGTATCCGCACTAAATGAGTTTTCTGTGGTGGCTGGAAATATCGGCCAGGTTTCCCGCATCGATGTCTGGGTGGATGAGAATCATGTTTGTACCTATATTGCCGACGGCGTGCTGATTTCTACCCCCACCGGCTCGACGGCATATTCTCTCGCCGCACGCGGGCCGCTGCTGATGCCGACAGCAAATTCGATGATTCTTGCGCCCATCTGTCCCCATACACTGACGGCGCGCCCGTTGGTTGTCGATGGCAATGCGCACATCAAAGTTTGCCCGGCAGATGCGGATCAGAAACCGCTTTTTATCAACGCCGATGGGCGGGAGATCGCCCGGTTATCCAGTCCGGATTGCTTTCGCATTAAAAAATCGGTACACAGCATTACTTTGCTGCATCGAGCCGACCGGACATTTTTTGATATTTTGCGAGCAAAACTAAACTGGGGGGATGATTTAAGACAGAGTGAAAATGACAAAAGATAACAAAATAACGCCGTTAATGCGGCAATATTTTGATGTAAAATCACAAAACGAAGATTCGATTCTATTTTTTCGCATGGGTGATTTTTACGAATTATTCTATGACGATGCTAAAAAAGCCGCGGAAATTCTCGGCATCACCCTGACTTCCCGCGGCAACGGTGCCGCCGCCAAAGTACCACTTGCCGGATTCCCCTATCACGCCCTCGATACTTACCTTGCAAAGATGGTGAAAGCGGGTTATCGCGTCGCGATTTGCGATCAGGTCGAAGACCCGAAAAAAGCAAAAACGATTGTCAAGCGGGCGGTGACACAAATCATTTCTCCCGGCACGATTTTAACCGATGACCTGCTCGATAGCCGCAGCAATAACTACCTCTGCGCTGTCAGTTTTGAAAAGGAAATCACCGGCCTCGCAACCGTGGATATTTCAACCGGTGAATTTCGTGTCGGTGAATTCCCGCAAAATGCACTGCCTGACCATTTAAATCTGATAAACCCTGCCGAGATTCTCGTCGCAGAAGAACAGGCCGCTGTTTTAAAACCCGTCACTCAGAGATTGCATGAGGTGGTCATCACCACCCGCGACGGCTGGAATTTCGGTTATGATTTTGCCTATGAAAAATTGACGCGGCATTTTAAAACCCTGACTTTAAAGGGTTTTGGCTGTGAAGACCTGACTGCAGGCATCACAGCGGCTGGTGCGGCGCTTTATTATTTATATGAAAACCAGAAAAATGATCTGCAGCATATCAACCGCCTCATCCGGGATGATGAGGAATCGATCGTCGGCATCGATATTTCGACGCAGCGCAACCTGGAGCTCGTGCGTTCATTGCGTGGCAGCAAGGAGGGTACGCTCATTTCAGTGCTCGACGAAACGGTCACTCCCATGGGGGCACGGTTGCTTACGAACTGGCTGGTGCGGCCGCTCAACAAAGCTGCTGCAATTAATTACCGCCTCGACGCTGTCGATGAATTGGCGAAAAAACCGGATGTCTTGACAAAAATTCGGGATAATTTACGCGGTATCAGCGATATTGAACGCATTATCACGAAAGTTATCACCTTGCGGGCCAATGCGCGCGATCTCATTGCTCTGAGTAAATCGCTGGCGAAAATTCAACCGTTAAAAGCAGTATTGATGGCTACCGGGGCAAGAGCGTTTAAGACGCAAAGCAAAAACCTCGATCCTTTACCGGCACTCATCGAAGAGATCGGCCAGGCGATCGTCGACGAACCGCCTTTGAGCATTACCGACGGCGGGATCGTGCGCAAGGGTTATAATGCAGAACTCGATAAACTGCGTGAAACTGCCTATTCCGGCAAAGACTGGATTTTGCAATTGCAAAAATCCGAACGTGAGAAAACTGAAATCCCCTCGCTTAAAGTTAGTTTTAACAAGGTATTCGGCTATTATATCGAAGTGACTAAACCCAACTTGACCAAAGTGCCGGAGCATTATATCCGCAAACAAACGCTGGTCAATGCCGAGCGCTTCATCACACCGGAATTAAAGGAATATGAAGAGCAGATTCTCGGTGCGGAAGAGAAAATCGTTGCTATCGAATATGATTTATTCAATAAATTGCGTTTCCGGGTCGCCGGTTTTGCTGCCGCCATTCAGAAAAATGCAGTAATACTTGCCGAGCTCGATTGCCTGGGCAATTTTGCGGAACTGGCACGCAATCATAGTTATTGTAAACCACAGATCAATGAAAGTTCGGCGATCAAAATAAGCGAGGGCCGGCATCCGGTTATCGAGAATTTACTGCCGTTCGGCGAAAAGTTCATCCCTAATGATACGCAAATCGATTGTAAAAAATCGCAGATTCAAATCATCACCGGACCAAATATGGCGGGTAAATCGACTTATTTACGCCAGGTTGCACTCATCGTTTTAATGGCACAAATCGGTTCATTCGTACCCGCAAAATCCGTGGAATTGGGTATAGTTGATAAGATATTCACCCGTGTCGGTGCTTCTGACAACCTCGCTGCCGGTGAAAGTACTTTTCTGGTCGAAATGAATGAAACGGCGAATATTCTGAACAATGCCACACCCCGGTCGATAATTTTACTGGATGAAATAGGGCGGGGGACCAGTACTTTTGACGGCCTCTCCATCGCCTGGTCTATCGTTGAATACTTGCATGAGAACAAAAGCATCGCGGCAAAAACCATGTTTGCAACACATTATCATGAGCTGACGGAACTGGAGATGATTTTCAAGCGTGTAAAGAACTTCAACGTTGCGGTAAAAGAGTGGGGCGAGCAGATTATCTTTTTACGCAAGATTGTCGAAGGCGGATCGGATCATTCCTACGGCATTCAAGTGGCAAAACTTGCCGGCATTCCGGCCAGGGTGATCAACAGGGCGCGGGAAGTTTTAAGTTCGCTGGAGCAAAACGCACTGACACCGAATCACCAGCCTAAAATTGCCGCAAAAAAATGCGAACCTCAGGATGAAATCCAACAACTGGATTTTTTTTCATCGATGAACAACGAAGTTTTGCGCGAACTGCAACAACTCGATGTTGAAAACATGACTCCTGTTCAGGCCTTCCGGGTTTTGATCGATTTGAAGGAAAAAGTCGGGCATTAGGCGATCACGATACGAGTGGAATTTAAAAAGAACTTTACTAAAATGATCTCAGGATAAATAATGAAAAGAGTGAAGCATATAATACGATTATCGATTTTTCTCTTCTTTACAGTTTCCAGCCTGACCGTTGCCGGAGAAACGCGAAAAGCCAAATATGCCGGAGAATTTCTCAGCACCGGCGCCGGCGCCCGGGCATTGGCGCTCGGCGGCAGTTTTATCGCGCTGGCCAATGATGTGACGGCGGTTTACTGGAATCCGGCCGGTTTGAGTCAACTCAATTATCCTGAAGCCTCTCTGATGCATGCACAACGATTTGCCGGTATCATTAAATATAATTTTGCGGCATTTGCCACCCCTTTCGGCTCCCGTGCCAGCCTGGGATTCGGCATTATACGCCTGGGAATCGATGATATCATCCGGACGAAGCTGCCGCGGCCGGGCTTGCGCCTGGGTGATGTCTATGAAGACAACGGCCGCCAGTTTCGCAATACACCGGTGGAAGACTATACGTTTTCCAATGCAGAGTATGGCTTTTTCTTTTCCTATGCCAAAAGAAAATCCGAACGCTTTTTCTACGGTGCAAATGTCAAACTGCTCTATAAAAGCTTTGATGAAAATACCGCCTACGGCATCGGCTTCGATGTGGCGGCACAATATCAGGTCAATCCTCACTTTCTGCTCGGTGCCAATTTTCAGGATTTTACCACGACCATTCTCGCATGGGATACCGGCCTGAAAGAGTTGATCGTGCCGACATTAAAAGTCGGTGCGGCATTTCCTTTTCAAATGAAATTGTTGCCGGGGAAATTGCTGCCGCTGCTCGATATCGACCTGCGTTTTGAAGGACGCGAGTTTGCCTCGCAGGTTTCTGCAGGTGCTGCCAGTCTGGATTTTCATCTCGGGCTCGAATATGCATTACTCGATCGTTTTGCAGCGCGCATTGGTTCCGACGTCGGTAATTTTACTGCAGGTGCCGGATTGCGTTTTAATAAATTTATATTAGACTATGCCTTTATGAATCATTCTGAATTGCAGGAAACCCACCGTATCTCTCTCTTGTTGCCTCTGGAAAAAAATAAATACCGGCGGCCATGATAACTTGACATTTTCCGCTATTTCTTTTTGAAACAATTCCACCTGAAATTGAGACAGAATGATACAATCTGTGAAGCCTCTTTATTTTATTAGAGTTAGCTCTGAAAAATTTTTAAAAAGAGTTTGACTCTTCCACAAATAATTCTTATTATTTAAGCCAAATGTTAACTATAACTTACTGCATGAAATGGATGCAGGTTCAAGATCACTGCATTTTATCGGAATTTTAATACGAAACTGCTGGAATTCTGAAGACAATTGTTTTTGGTTGGGTCCAATTGATATGTTTGACAGGATCGGGTCTCTGTGCTTATCAACCGGAATTGCCGTTGATGTCTATACAATGAAAATCGTTGCTTAACAACAAGGATGTCGCCACATGATTATAAGTATGACTGGATATGGCAAGGGAAGCCACATCGAAAAAGGATTCGAGATAGATGTTGAAGCCAAATCTTTGAATCACCGATTCCTCGATCTCTTTCTAAAACTTCCCCGTTCAGTCGAAAACCGTGAACATAAAATCCGCGAAATTATCAAGAAACACCTGGTTCGGGGACGTCTTTCCCTGTCGGTCTGCCTGCATAAGATCGATGAAGAAGCGGTTAATATGCAATTAAACGATGGTGTGGTCAGGAGCTATTCAAAGCTTCTGGCTGAATTGGCTGAAAAGATGGGTGTGAGTGAAAAACCGACATTGACACATATTTTAACCCTTCCCGATATATTCATCGAACATGACGATGAGAACTACCAGGAAGATGCCTGGCGTTGCATCGAGATTGCTGTAGAAAAATCGTTGATTGCCCTAAATGAAATGCGCAAGCGGGAAGGTGTTGAGATTGAAAAAGACTTGCGTTGTCGTGTTCAGTTAATCGATAAACTCGTGGAACAAATTGAAGAAAAAACGCGCGGCCGATCACAGTCTGAGTTCACCAAACTGTACGAACGGGTGCATTCAATGGTCGGAACAGGTGAACTTGACCCCAGCCGGCTGGAGCTTGAAGTTGCCTTGCTCGCCGACAGGGTCGATGTTACCGAAGAATGCACTCGCCTTAAAAGCCATGATCTGATTTTTAATGAGTCGCTTGCTTCCGCAGAATCTGCTGGACGTAAGCTGAATTTTTTATTGCAGGAAATGAATCGGGAAGCCAATACTATTGGCGCAAAATGTAATGACGCTGATATTTCTCACCTTGTCGTGCAAATAAAAGAAGAGATCGAGAAATTGCGTGAACAAGTACAAAATGTGGAATGATTAAGTGAAACGAGGGTTATTGGTCGTCTTTTCAGCACCCTCCGGGGGAGGAAAATCAACAGTAATCCGTGAGATCATGAAGAAGCGAGCCAGTGATTTTAAATATTCGCTTTCTACGACGACGAGGCCACCGCGAAAAAATGAAGTTGATGGAAAACATTATCTGTTTTTATCGGAAGACGAATTTTTTCGCCGGCGAGACAAAGGTGAGTTCTTGGAATGGGCCAGAGTTCATGACAATTTTTATGCAACACCGCTGCGCCCCATAGAGAAAAATATTGCCGATAAAGAAATCGTTCTGCTCGATATCGATGTGCAGGGCGGTCTTGCTATCAAAGAACGTTTAAAGGATGACGCCTTCCTGATTTTTTTGGCGCCACCATCGATGAGTTTGCTGGAAAACCGCTTGAGAGCACGACAGACCGATTCTGAAACTGTGATTGGCCGCAGACTGCAAGCTGCAGCGGATGAATTGAAATTCGCAGAAAAATATGACGTAATAATCGTCAATGACCGACTTGAAAAAACGATCGCTCAGGCGCTCGTTGAAATAGACAGGAAAATTAATCAATCATAGATTATGGAGAATCAACAATGGTCGATACAATTGTAGTTAAAGATTTAAACAAGTATGCTGAAAGCATTTATGAAGCGATAATTATGATTTCCAGGCGTGCCCGGCAGATTAATGATGAGCAAAAACAACAATTCGAAAAAGATTTTTACGACGAAAGTGGCGATGATTTCCTCGATGATGAATATGAAGCCGAAGAACGGCCTGCCAATACTGCGCCTTTACCAAAACCACATACGATAGCCCTGAAAGAATATCTTGAAGGTGATATCGTAAAAATCGAACTCATTGAGGATGCTGAGCAGTAATTAGATTGATGTTCGCCGGGAAAAAAATTCTGGTCGGTATATGCGGCGGAATTGCTGCCTATAAAATTTGTGAACTCGTTCGCGAGCTTCAACGCCAGGGTGCACGGATTCGCACTATGCTCACGCCGGCTGCAACACGTTTCATCTCACCTTTGACATTTGCATCTCTTACCAGCGCCCCGGCTGCAGTCGATTTATTTGCACCTTCCGCTGATGATATCGAGCATATCGAGCTGGCGAAATGGCCGGATATGATCATCATCACGCCCGCGACGGCAACGACGATTGCAAAATGTGCCCATGGCCTGGCAGATAATATCGTTACAGCAACCGTGCTTGCAACACGTAAACCTGTGATGTTCATCCCTGCAATGAACACAGGCATGTGGGAAAACCCGGCGACGGCAAACAATGTGATGAGATTACACGATTTTGGCTATCGTGTTGTTGAACCGGAATTTGGGGCGATGGCGACACGGATAGAGGGCGCCGGCGCCGGCAGATTGCCTGAGACTGAAACCATCATCAGCCATGTTTTTCAATATCAGTGGCCGGATAAAATACTTGACGGCGTACCGTTAACGATCACCGCCGGCCGCACAGTTGAGAAAATCGATCCGGTTCGCTTTATCAGCAATCATTCAACAGGCAGGATGGGGTTTGCCATAGCAAACGTCGCTGCTGCAATGGGTGCCCGGGTTAAATTGGTCCATGGGCCAACGCACCTCAGACCTCCGGCGAACGTCGAAACCTTTTCTGTAGAATCAGCAAGGGATATGTTCGAATTTACCCGTGAACATTATCCTGAGAATGGAATTTTGATCGCTGCTGCAGCTGTTGCGGATTACCGGCCATTGCACTATTCCTGTTCGAAAATTAAAAAGCAAAAGGACGAGTTTGCGCTGCCGCTGATAAAAAACCCTGATATTTTACTTGAATTGAAAAAGCTTAAAAATAAATCGATTCATATCGGTTTTGCCCTTGAGACAAACGATGTTTTGGCGAACGCAGCAGCAAAACTCAGTAAAAAAAATCTGGATTTTATTGTTATTAATAACCCGGTAGATGAGGGCGCCGGCTTTGCTTTTAAAACAAATAAAGTGAAGATGCTCTTTCCTGGTGGAAAAATATTGGATTTTCCCTTAAAGGACAAGCTGGAAGTTGCCGCTGAAATATTGCAGAACGCGACCAGGTTGTTAATTAATAAAAGAGCAACTGAATAAACATCATGAATATCGACGAAATTAAACAGTTTTTCCTGCAGCAGGAAGAACTTTGGGGATCGAATGATTTGCTTTTGGGAATCAAAGTGCCGCAAACGCAAATCGATGACGCGGCTGATATGCGGCGTGTTCAGCAGATCCCGGTGGTTGAATCGAAAGAAATTCATGCGGCATCAAGACTCAAATTGCCACCGCGGCAAGACAAGAATCAGTTGCTGCATGATCTGCGTCAACGCCTGAAAAACTATAATGCGAACTCGGTGTTCGGCAATGGAAATGCAAATGTGAATATGGTATTTTTAAGTGATGCCGTCACCTATGATCACGTGTATAAAGATAAAGTTTTTATCGATACGAGTGAGACGATTTTTTTGCGTATGTTGACTAAGATGGGCTTCACAATGCAGGAAATTTTCGTCACCCCGTTATTTAAATTTGTCGACAGTAAACAGGATCGGGATGACCGGCAACTGGCACAGAAAATCGTGCAGGAACAGCTTAAAATCATCCAGCCGCGCTATCTGATTCTGCTGGGTCAAGCTGTCGCCCAAATAATGCTTGACAGCACCTCCAAACTCGATGATTTGCGTTCCCGGGTGCATCTGTTTGCTGGCGTTAAAACGATCGTAACGTGCCACCCATCACAGCTCGAAGGTGATAAGCAGCTTTTTTGGCAGGTATTTGATGATATGAAATTATTTCGAAGTTTATACGACCGGGAAATCGGCGGTAAACCGGCGATGTTTTAAAATGATCTTTTATTTTCCGCAGGTGATGATGAATTGAGCGATAAGCAACCCCAAATCGATCGATTGCCGCCGCAGGATCTGACTGCGGAACGGGCCGTTTTGTGCAGCATGCTCATCGAAGCGGAAGCTGTTAGCAAAGCGCTGGAAATTTTGCAACCCGAAGATTTCTATAAACGCAGTCATGCAGAAATCTTCAGAGTGATGGTGACTCTTTTTTCCCGCACCGATCCGGTGGATATGCTGACCGTTAGCGATGAATTATCACGGCAGAATCTGCTTGATGAAATCGGCGGCAACTATTACATCACCGAGTTGTCTAATACGATTCCCAGTGCAGCAAATGTCGAATATCATGCCAGAATCGTGCTTGAAAAATCGCTTTTCCGGCGATTGATCGCCATCTCCACCGAAATCAGCCAGATGGCTTATGAAGCCTCGGAAAAAGCAGGCGACTTGATCGATAAAGCCGAACAAAAGATATTTTCACTCTCGGAACGTGGCCTGCGTCGGGGTTTTTTACACATTGAACCTGTATTGAAAGAGACATTCACAACAATTGAGAGCTACCACAATCAGAAGGGGTCGGTAACCGGCGTGCCCAGTGGTTTTAAAGCTCTCGATAATAAAACATCGGGCTTTCAAAACTCCGATTTGATCATTCTTGCAGCACGCCCTTCCATGGGCAAAACAGCATTGTGTTTAAATATGGCGCGAAATGCAGCGGTTGACCATGGTATCGGCGTCGGCGTTTTTAGCCTGGAAATGGCCGCCTACCAATTGACAATGCGGCTTCTGACCTCCGAGGCGAAAGTGGATGCACATCTTTTGCGGACTGGCATGTTACCCAAAGATGACTGGAGAAAACTCAGCATTGCGGCGGGTAGGCTATCCAGCGCACCTATTTTTATCGATGATACACCTGGGATCAGCATTCTCGAAATTCGTGCGAAAGCGCGCCGGCTCATGGCGGAACATAAAATCGGCATGATCATGGTCGACTACCTGCAGTTGATCCATGGGCCGACATCTGAAAACCGACAGCATGAAATTTCGATGATCTCGCAATCATTAAAATCACTGGCGAAAGAATTAAATGTGCCTGTTGTTGCGCTTTCTCAGCTCTCCCGTGCGGTGGAAGCCCGCACCGACAAGCGACCGATGCTTTCTGATTTACGGGAATCCGGCGCGATCGAGCAGGACGCCGATGTGGTTATGTTTGTCTATCGTGAAGATTTTTACGATCAAACCAATACCGACGGCACTGCTGAAATTATCATAGGCAAACAGCGCAATGGACCGATCGGAACCATCGAATTGCAGTACCTGAAACAATTTGTCCTTTTTACTAACGCAGCCCAGCAGGATAGTGAACAGTATTTTGGCAATGGCGCACAACCTTTTTAAATCGTTAAAATCGCGACTTGTGACATGCAACATGAAAAGGATCAACAAATTCTCGGCTTTATCGTTCGCCGATTGCGGCGCTACCTTAAAACCGTTGATGCAAAATTACTCGAAAAATCGTTTTTATACGCCAAGAATGCGCATCGAAACCAGTTGCGCAAATCCGGTGATCCATATTTTTCGCACCCGTTGGAAGTTGCCAAAATCCTCACCGAGCTCAAGATGGATTATATCACGGTTGCAGGCGGCTTTTTGCACGACGTTGTCGAAGATACCGGCATTACAGTCGAAGAAGTTGCTGAAGAATTTGGACAGGAAGTCGCATTGCTTGTCGATGGTGTTACCAAGATTAGTGAATTGAAATTTGACAGTGTGGAGGAAAGGCAGGCTGAAAATTTCCGCAAAATGATCCTTTCGATGGTGAAGGACATCCGTGTCATCCTCATCAAATTTGCTGACAGGCTGCACAATATGCGCACATTGCATTATTTGCCGGAGAAAAAACAACGTCGCATCGCTATCGAAACGCGTGACGTTTATGCGCCGTTGGCGCACCGCCTGGGCATTGCAAAGGTCAAATGGGAGCTGGAAGACCTGGCGCTAAAAGTATTAAAACCAGATATTTACTGGGAATTATCGAAATCGGTGGCAGACTCACGGGAAAAACGTGAAGCCTATATCCGCTCGGTGACCATTCCCATTCGGAGAGAATTAAAAAATGCCAATATCCGGGCAAAAATTACCGGACGACCGAAACATTTATACAGCATTCAGCAGAAAATTGAAAATCGGCAAAAAACTTTTGAGGAGATTTATGACCTCTTAGCCATCCGCATTATCGTGAAAAAAATGGAGGACTGCTATTTTGTGCTTGGGCTGGTTCATAGTCTTTTTACACCGGTGCAGGAACGATTTAAAGATTATATCGCTACCCCGAAATCCAATATGTATCAATCGTTGCACACCACGGTGATAAGCTATGAAGGGAAAAAAGTCGAGGTACAGATTCGCACTGATGAAATGCACCGCACGGCAGAGGAAGGCATCGCTGCCCACTGGCGTTATAAAGAAGGCAAAACCCGGGAAGACGATCTCGATAAACATCTGAACTGGTTGCGCGAAGTCCTCGAATGGCAATATGACACGAATGATCCTGTCGAGTTTATGGAGAATTTGCGTATCGATCTCTTTCACGATGAGGTCTTTGTTTTTACACCCCGCGGCGATCTTTTTAAGCTTGCTCTGGGCAGCACGCCAGTCGATTTTGCTTTTGCCGTACATACCGATATCGGCTTGCATTGTATCGGCGCGAAAGTGAACGGCAAGATTGTGCCCCTGAATTATCAACTCAAAAGCGGTGACTCTGTGGAGATTTTAACCTCGGCAAATCAGAACCCAAACCCGGGCTGGATGAAGTTTACAAAAACTTCAAAAGCCCGCAGCAAGATAAAACGCTGGCTAAGAGAGTCACTTTTTGAACAAAGTTACAAACTCGGCGAAGAAATTCTTCATAAAAAGCTGAAAAAATATAGTTTAAAGTACGATGAAAAGAATATACTTGAATTATCGTTGAGTTACGGTTACGAAGATATGCAGCAATTTTATGCTGCAGTCGGCAGTGGCGATATCTCGCTGCAAAGCCTGCGCAAAAAAATTGTGCCGGAAGATAAAATTGCCATTACTGATGATTCCCTGCTGCACAAGTTTATTTCGCGGGCACGGCGATCGGCCAAAGGTGTACGCATTCAGGGCCTGGATAATTTGCTTTTTACATTTGCCCAATGCTGCCAGCCAATCCCGGGTGACCGTATTATCGGTTTTATTTCCAGAGGAAAGGGCGTCACCATTCATCGTACGGATTGTCGCAACTTGTCCTATTTGATGGAGTCACCGGAGCGCAAAATAGATGTGGAATGGGATGTTGAGAAAAATCGTCAGTTTGTGGCCCGTATTCGCATCCTGGCTGAAGATCGGAAAGATTACCTGCGCGATATCAGTGAGACGATCAGTCTTGCAAACACCAATATTATCAGCATTAATATGAAAGCCGAGGATCAGGTTGTTCACAGCAATTTAATCATCGAAGTTCACAACCTTTCTCATCTGACATCGGTGATTAAGAAGCTGAAAAAAGTAAAAGGCATTATCAATGTTGAAAGGTTGAACGGTTCATGGAAAGCAGTCAATTAGAAACCAAATAACGATAGATAGAAACAAAATATAAAAGTGATTATCCGAAGGATCAATGAAAACAGAAGGAGCATTTCATGAAGGTCACAATTACCAAGAAAGATGTTGCAAAACGTACGGCAAAGATAGTCGATGAAAAAATCTACCTGACTGAAAAAATTGTTGATGGCGTTTTTACGGCATTGCGTGAATTTATGGAAGAAGCCGATCCTGAGATTCGAATCGAAATTCGTGATTTTGGGGTGTTCGAAGTCAAAACGACGAAACCGAAACCGAAAGCGCGAAACCCGAAAACCGGTGAAATTATTTACGTTCCGGCCCGCAGGAAGACTCACTTCAAAGCCGGCAAACTTTTAAAGGAAGTTCTCAAGAAGCCTTTAACCACTGATTGATTTCTGTGAATGCGGAAAAGAAATTGCCGCACAGTGGACGTTTGATGGCCGTTGATTATGGTCGTGTGCGTGTTGGTATCGCATTGTCAGATACGCTGCAAATGACCGCTCAACCTTATTCAACGATCGAAAATTTCCCCGATATCGATCGTTTGATTTCACAAATTGTTGATATTTGCACGGCCATGCAGGTCGGAGGGATCGTCGTTGGCCTGCCAGTGAATATGGATGGTACAGAGGGAGAAATGGCGCAAGAGGTGCGGTTATTTGCCGACAGCCTGAAGAGTGTAATTTCTAAACCGATTATGCTGCTGGATGAGAGATTAACTTCGATTCAAGCCAGACGTCTATTACAGGAATCCGGGATGAAAAGGCGCCAGGCTAAGAGCAAAGTTGATCAAATTGCAGCATCGTTGATTTTAAGAGGATATTTGGATCGCTATTAAATTGAAAGATAAAAAAGTAAAAATAGGGGTGATCGGCGCCGGTAAAATTGCTCAAATTGCCCATATCCCGCAATGGAAAAAAATACCGGAAGCTGAAATTGTCGCCATTTGTGATATTCAGCCATCGACGGCAGCGTGGGTTGCTGAAAAATTTGGCGTGCAAATCTGGTATTCCGAGCCGGATGAATTATTTAAGGATGATCAGATTGATGTCATCGATATTTGCACTGACACTCAATCGCACAAAAAATTAGCCATTGATGCACTTTCCGCCGGTAAACATGTCATCGTTGAAAAGCCCATGGCGCCGACCCATGCAGACGCCCTGCTCATGGCTGATGCTGCAGCAAAATACGATCGCCTGCTCATGGCTGCGATGAATGTACGCTTCCGCAAGGAATTCATCACCCTGAAATCATTTATTGAAGGGGGAGAGCTGGGGGATGTTTATTCCTGCCGCGCTTCCTGGTTTAGAAATCTCGACTTGACCACCATAAACAAGCACTGGTTATCGAAAAAAGAAATCTCCGGCGGGGGAGTGTTGATGGACCTGGGCATTCAGATGCTCGATGCCGCATGGTGGTTATTAGGTGACACAGAACCGGTTGCCGTCAAAGCTAAAGTTTTTCATCATTCTCCAAACTTGGAAGTTGAAGACACGACGGTATGCATGGTTGAATTTGATAATGGTGCGGTTCTCCACTTGGATGTGAGCTGGTCGATTATCGCTGAAAAAGACGAGCTTTCGGCAAAATTTTTTGGCACGCAAGCATCGGCGACGATCAATCCTTTATCTGTTTATAAAAATTTGCATGGCAATCTTGTCAATATCGTTCCAACCAAAGATGAAAACAGCACCCTCCGCTATATTCGATCCTACCACAATGAATTAAAACACTTTGTGACCTGCATCCAGCAAAACACCACTTTATTAGCCAGCGGCAAAGAAATCGCCGGCCGGTTGAAACTTATCGAAGCTATTTACCAATCCGCCTCAGAGGGAAGAGAGGTTGTGTTTTAATGCAACGCAACCTGCTTTTATCCAGCGGTACGGCGGTTTTGCTCAGTTTGTCCTTCGCACCGCTGCCTTTTGGTTTTTTAGCTTATATCGCTCTGGTTCCTTTCCTGGCTCTTCTGCGTAATCTCGACACAAAAGAGAGTCTTCTCTGGGGATATATCACCGGATTTTTCATCAGCTTTTTTACGATCTACTGGATCGTATTTCCAACTTCGGTCGGCGTCCTTGCCGCTTTTATATTTCACGCAACTTACTACGCAGTTTTTGCAATAGCCTATAATCGTATTGTCCGTGTTTCCGAACCACTTGCCCTTTTCTCCGCCCCATTTCTCTGGACCGCGATCGAATATATCAAATCGATCGGAGAACTTGGTTTTCCCTGGGTAACCATCGGTTATTCACAATCTTTTTACTTATCACTAATCCAGTATGTCGAATATACCAGCGTTTACGGTGTATCCTTCTGGGTTTGTTTGCTGAATGTCGGGTTTTATTTTATTTTTATCAATAAATATAAAAAACAGCATTTTATTGCAGGGACGATTTTTTTAATCATTACTTTTTTGCTGCCGCTGACGTTTTCAGGACAATATAAGAGCAAAAAAAAACCCGGAACAGCATTCACGGTGGCGCTTATTCAAGGAAATATAGACCCTTACCAGAAATGGGAGAAAGGAAATCGCGAACGCAGTTTCTTTATTTACGATAGCCTTTCCCGCACTGTCGGGTTGGACCGTGTCGATCTCATCATCTGGCCGGAAACGGCAACACCAGCATATTTGTTGCGCAGCCGGAAAAAATTACCCTGGGTTGTCGGGCTGGTCAACGATTTAAAAACACCCATTTTAACCGGCACCCCCGACTATGAATGGATCGACAAAAAAAACTATAAGTCATATAATTCCATTGCCCTCATCGATAAACCACAGGGCCCTTTCGAAATTTATTCGAAGATACGGCTCGTGCCGTTCGGCGAACGCATTCCTTACCAAGATTTTTTCTTTTTTATTAAGGATATATTATCTAAATTTAATATGGGAGAAGGAAATTTTTCCCCGGGGGACTCTTTAAAACTTTTTAAAGTACTGTCACGTCAAAAATCAGGAAAAACAACGAAGATAGGCGGGGTCATTTGTTTTGAATCAATCTTTCCTGAATTTGTCAGCAGCATGGTTAAAAAAGGTGCTGATATCTTGGTGATCGTGACCAATGACGGCTGGTATAAGAAGACCGGAGCGCCTTTTCAACATGCTCAGATGGCTGTTTTTCGGGCGATTGAGAACCGTATTGATATTGCGCGTTGTGCCAATACCGGCATTAGCATGACCATCGATCGATTTGGAAATATCAAAAAGGAAACGGGAATATTTGAAAAGGCAGTGCTCATCGATGAAATTTCAACCCGTACGCGGATGACGTATTTCACCCGTAATGGACATGTGTTTTCACATGTTATTTCTGCTCTGGCTTTATTGATTATAGTATTTACTTATTTTTTTGAGATATATATTCCAAATGACAAAAACAAACCGATGGCTCCGAATTCGTGAAACCCACTTTATCACCATAATAATATTCCTTGCCGCCGTGGTTGTTTTCTCCCCCCCAATTTGCGCCCAGGAAAAAGTTTATTTGCCGTTCAATAGCACCAGAGTGCGGGCACTCGGCATCGGAGGTGCTGTTACAGCCCTGCCGGATAATTTCGGTGCGAGCGCTTTCAACCCCGGAAATTATGACTTTTATTCAACCCGCGATGGCTTTCGGTTAACGATGTCTATCTCACCCCTGATGCCGGCCATAGTACTCAAATACCCGGAGCAGTTTTTTGGCCAGGCAGGATTTGATGATAATATTAAAGCATATGCTGCCATTATTTCGTTAATAAAATCTGTAAATATTAATTACCGCAATCTTAATATTGGTGTTGTCCTCGGCGAACCAACATTTTTAGTGCCTGAATTTTCGGAAAGTAAACAGCTTATCAACGCCAATTCGCTTTATTGGAATCACACCAACTCTCTAATGCTAAACTTTAAATTGGCTGATCAGGTGGCAATTGGTGCGGGACTTCATCTTATTTATTTTAGTGAGGGAAATAGAAGAAACTATGCTTATGCGAATTCCTATGGGATTATGATGCAACCAAAATCATATTTTCGTGTTGGCATAAATATTTTCAATCTGCCAAAAGAAGTCGAGGAAGGCCGTGAAATTTATGATGACATCAGCAATGAGGCCATCGGCATTGGTACAGCGATTTTTTTTCCTTTTAAAACCACGTTCAGTTTTGATATTCGTAACTTGGCATTAGACAGAATCGCGAAACGGGAAAAATATTTATTCGGTCTGGAAAGTCAAGTGATAAAGCATGTGGCATTACGCAGCGGTTTAAAGGTAGTTGATTTTGCCGCGCGCCCGGGTTTTTCATTTGGACTTGGTCTGTTGAACTCAAATAGTTACCACACAACGAAATATAAATTGAATCATAACAACTATTTGCTCAATTATGCCGTCATCTTTAATACGTTTCAAAACAAAAAATATGCTATCCATTCTTTTTCTTTTACGATTCATCTTTGAATTGGACTTTCACGGATCAAGGGGTAAAAGGAAGTGTTTCAGCAGCCTGCATCAATCAGGTTCTCTTTTCAGTCCAGGTATGTTCATTAGGGGATTAAACCTGCAGGCTCGCCCAGCAAGGCCCCCGATTGAATCGACGGTATGATTTTATGAGTGACAGGCAAAAAAGCCAGGTGATGCTGGTTGATACGATATAAATTCTAATGAGTCCATCAATGAAACTGCGAAAGATATTTTCTTTTTATATTTATTTTATTATATTCGGCGTTTGTTCAGGCGCTGCGCAGGAAACTCGAGCAGTATCAAATGTAAGTTTTATCCGGCAGCAACTTTTAAAAAAAGCAGAAGCCTGTTTTGCGTTACCTTTCGTCGAAGAATATGACGTCGTTGTATTGGCCTCAGTCCCCGGGGCGAAAAATACGCTTCTCAATTTCTGGCAAGAAATTCTGGCCGAAAAAGCACTTGATAGTGGAATGATGGTTTACAGGAAAAATGAAAGCCGAAATGAAAAATTAGGTGGAAATTTTCTCGTCTTTACGAGTACATTATTTGAATGGCATTTAAGGGTTGAACCATCCGGGAAGCATGCCTACAAGCAGATATTTTGCTGTGAATTACATGTTCAGATTAAAAATGAAAAAGAACGTGTATTGGCAAGTTTCATCAAGCCGGATTGTTTCAAACGTTCACTCAAAAACCGGAAAGTATTAAAAGCTGTCCAATCGTCGGAATTCGGCTTTCAGCATCAGCCTCCGGCTGAAAAATATGACATGTGGGATTTCTTTCAGACGGCATTGATTGCCGGGGCGTCTTTGAGCACCGTTTTGTTGTTGTACAGTTTTCGCAGCCAATAATAAAGAATTATAAAAAGGACAGTAAGTTAAATGAATCCCAGAATTGCGCTAATTTCATTTCTGATTTTATCAGCTTTATTTTTACAGTCGTGTGGTGGCGGTAAAAATCTGAAAAATATGACCGTCCGGGAAAGATTGGAGCATGCTAAAAAGCTTTATCAGGACGGCAAATATTTCGAAGCCAAAAATCAATTCCAGATTTTGATTCTCAATAACCCCGGCAGCCGTATTATCGATGAAGCGCAGTTTTATTATGCAGAAACCTTCTTCGCCACGAAAGAATATATTACCGCAGCCGCTGAATACGAACGATTGATCAACCGCTATCCCAACAGTGAATATCTCGATGATTCATCTTATAAAATCGGCTATGCATATTATAAATTATCTCCAAAAGCCCAGCTTGACCAGAAATATACTTATCAGGCAATCGATTATTTTCAACAGTTTATGGATGAATTCCCCAACAGCGAACATGTGAAAGATGTTACCGATAAACTGCAAAACTGCCGCACCAAACTGGCTGAAAAGGAATTTTCTACCGGAATATTATATAAAAAAGGGCAACACTACAGGGCTGCTATCATCTCGTTTGATGAAGTTTTAAAGAAATTTTACGATACCAAATACGCTGAGCCCAGTCTGTTCTGGAAAGCATTCTGTCATTATGAAGTCGGCGAACCGGAAAAAGCTCGCAATGCGATCAATGTTTTGTTAAAAAAATATAGAGATACAAAACTAAAAGATAGAGCGAAAGACCTTGCTTCAAAGATCGCGGCTGATTTAAATAAAAAAGAGAACTGACCAAACCTGGTCATGCGATGAGACGAAAAGTCGGATTGTTCGGGGGAACATTCGATCCCATTCATTTGGGGCATGTTAAAATTGCCGAGACCATCCATCGGCAATTGCAGTTGGATGGAATTATTTTCCTGCCCAGCGGCATCCCCCCTCACAAAACCGGTTTACAACTTTCCGACAACCTCATTCGCCAGAAAATGGTTGAAGCTGCAATTGCGACTTACCCTTTTTTTTCCTGTTCAGATTTTGATTTGAATCGAAAAACACCAAGCTATACGATTGAGACGCTGCGACATTTTTATCATTCAGCACTCGGACGAACAGCGGATTTCTTTTTTATCATGGGCCAGGACAGCCTGGAAAACCTTGCAAGCTGGCGGTATGCGGCGAAGTTAAGTCAATATGCAAAGTTGATCGTCTATCCCAGGAGTGATGATCGCTTTGAGTGCCCTTCATTTCTTGGGCCTGAAGATTTGATCACTGTCAACGCAGAAATACTTCAGGTTTCTTCAACACAAATCAGACAAATGGTGCGAGCCGGACAGGATATTTCACAATTTGTCCCGGAAGAAGTGGGCAAGATAATCGCAACTTTCAGTCTCTATCGTTGAGCAGTTTTTCTGCAACCGTTTGAATTGCATTTATTAAGATTAGGTGAGTTGAAAATAATTGCTGAAGGCTATCGAATACTCAGTTTGATTTTTCTTTGTAAGTATCTAACTTTTCTATTGTTAGAATATTTATCTCTACAGCTGAGAAAAAAACTTGATTTTAAAAATAGTATCGTTTATTTTCTTCAGCAAATTTTTAACTGCGGGATAGCTTCAAGTTTGGTTGCTTATTCTTATTATTCTTGATGTTAGCGGTTGTATACGGAATGCTGTTCTGCCAAATCACGGTTTAGAATCGAATTCCATCGAATTATTTGGTAAGAGTTTCACGCTCTTGGGTTAAAGCAACATATGTATTCCACGGGAGATCTTATGAGTTTGAAGTTTAACTTTGAAACCATCAACACTGATACAATATTTCACGGAAATCCAAATCATCTCGTCACGGTTGCGGGAACGAATATTGTAAAAGAGAATGATGAGTTGCTCGATAGCCTGTTCTTAGGCTTTCTATGCCATGATTCCGATGAATTCGATGATGATAATTGGGATGACACCGAACCCGGTTTAGATAGTGAACTTGATGATGAACTTGATGATGAACTTGATGATGATCTCAATGATGACCTTGATGATGACCTTGATGATGATTGGGATGATGACTGGGATGACGATGATGATGACGATGACTGGGATGACGATGATGATGACTCGGGTGATGGTGAAGACCCAAATCCGCTGGAGGACAGTGATGACTGGCAGACGGATGATTGGGAGTGATTAAATACTCAATTTTAAACCGGGTAATCAATGAATTTATCTTTTGAACGAAAATTCGTTGCAACGATTAATGGTGATGCTGTTGAATTGCTGATCAATAAAAAAGGTGAACGTTTCATTACGACGAACAACAATAATTGCCAAACAGTCGAAGTATTGAAAATGACAGCAAATCATTGTCTTTTACGAATTGATAATCGGGTAAAAGCGTTTTATTTTGAAGCTGGGGGAGAATCAAATACCGTAACTTTTAATAATAAAAATGCATCATCACAAATCGATGATCATTTTATCTATGCTCAAAAACTGAAAATCGGCGGTGATGAGGGAGATTCTCGGGCAAAGCAGCTACTTTCACCCATGCCCGGCCTGATCGTTGACGTGTTTTTCAAAGCTGGTGATGCTGTGAAAAAAGGGGAACAACTGTTAATCCTGGAAGCCATGAAAATGGAAAATATCATCAAAGCACCAAATGATGCCTGCATAAAAAAAATCCATGTACAAAAAAGCCAGTCGGTGGATAAAGATCAATTAATTATCGAATTTGAATCCTGACCTGTGGAAATCTCCCGCAAACACCTTCTTTTTTTTCCTTTTTTAAAACGGAAGTGACATTTAAAAAGGGAGTGACATCTCTGCCACATCCTTTTTGAATTTTCTGCAAGCACTGGGAAAAAGTTATAAACCGCTGCCGCTGATTAAATATTTGGTATCTGGATGTTTTTCCAACCATTTATTCCATGCTGAGACTTCGGATGTCCATTCCTTTAATTGCCGGTCTTGATATTTACCACTGATACAGCGCAATCCTTGCTCGCCTTCAAGGTGATACCACAAACTCTCCGTCTCATAATCGTAGAGCACAAACGTATTGCGGTAAGTCCACCCACTGGCGGAAAGGGTTAATGTTTTACCGTCGATAACGCGGCTGTACACGCCAGCCAATTGCACCAGCGGTCAGTAAGCGACGGCAACGTAATTGGTGCCGAATTTGTCGTTTGCGACTTCGAACCTGCTCATTACACCGATGGAATAAGCACGAGTATCACCAACAATTGTTGTGCCCATGATCAAAGCCGAACTCTGCGATGAAGGGAAACCATTTTCGCCGCTCTGCGCAAAAACCGGGTCCATGATAGGTTGAATGGCGAAAGGGCCAAGACCGTACTGAAACTGGTTGGCGACAAAACCATACTCTTTCACCGCGTGGGTGATATCCCACTCTTTGCCTGTTAAATCTTTAATCAAGATTTTTTCTTCTTTTTCGACGACTTCAACCGGCGAATTCGTGCTGCTGCCAGGCTCGCTAACGGAATTACACGCCGTGATCAGGATTGGCAATCCGAGAAGATATAAGAATACTTTCATGCTTCGCATCGAAACTCCTTTTTTTGCACCATGATTTACAAGTGTTACCGGTTTAAACCACCTCTTTATTTTAAATATTCCGCTTGCGAAAAGATGCAACCGCCGTGTCTCGGGATCAGCCGATGCCGGCTGGTTCAAAGACCAGTGGTATCGCACTCAAACGAAATCCGGGATTTTATTGCTGAAATGTATTGGCAAGTTGCAATTAATTAGTTAATTTAATCGGTAAGCCATAATGCAGTTACTTTGAAAAAGGTCATAAAAATGAAAAAATGTGCCGTAATGCTGTTCTTTTTTTTAACCCTGGTTTTTACCGCCAATGCGCAATCCGTCGATGATATTCTGAAAAAATATTACGATGCGCTCGGCGGTCTTGAAAAATTGCAATCGGTCAAAACAATTATGCAGGAAGGCGTCTTTTCCACAGCGCTTGCCGAAGTCGAGTTACAGATCACGATTAAGAAAAAACGACCGAATAAATGGATTTCGACGATGGAAATTCAGGGACAGAAAATAATACAGGCCTATGACGGCACTGTCGCATGGATGCAAAATCCGATGCTTGGCATGGTAAGACCGACAGCACTCACAGGCGAACAGGCGGAACAGGTTATTCGGCAGGCGAATTTTGATGGCGATCTGGTGAGTTATAAAAACAACGGCACAAAAATCCAGCTGGAAGGTAGTGAATCTTTTGAAGGCGTCGATTGTTATAAATTACGCGCCATACGTATTGACAGCCAGCAAGTCATTTTTTATATCGACAAGCAGAGTCAATTGCTTATCGGTACCGAGGTCCCGGTGAATACGCCGCAGGCAAAAAGCACGGTGATCATCCGATTAGGCGATTATGAAGAAATTGACGGGCTTTTATATCCCCATTCTCTGGAGATTCTCGGTGCTCAAAAAATGGATTTTGTCTTCGATGATATTCAGATCAATATCGATATTCCGGATGCAACCTTTGCCATGCCCTCAGCAAAATAAGCAATTTGCATGAGTTGGAAATTATAAAATAATCGGATCACCTTTTCTTCATTCTAAACGAATGGGGCTAAATAAAAGGTAAAACTGCCGGCTGCAGCAATCTTTTAGCACAAGGATAAAACTAAAGCCCAGAACTGGAAAAAGGATGTTCCAAAATCAATATTTTTTAGCGAATTTTAAAATTGTCCCACCTGCTGCATTCATAGAGGCGGCATTTCATGGTTTGTCTGTCTACCATCATCGAGACCTGAACTCGGCAGTGTTCGAAAAGGAATGGTGCTCAATATTTTTACTGGGTTTTATCATCGACCCTCTTTCTCCTGAAAAAAATGACCTGCAAGTGTTACAATCCATCGTTGACGGCTGTTGCGGGCAGGAAGATTTTTTCGCGCGTATTCAGCATCTCACCGGGCGGTTTGTCCTCATTTTTTATTCAAACAAGGAATTCCTGATTGTTGGGGATGCTTGTTGTTTAAGGCAAATGTATTTCAGCCGCACAGCAGGGAAGCTAATGCTGACATCATCGCCGAAGTTGTATTTACAATGCTATGGTGGTGAGCTGCAAATTTCCATGATAAAAAAAACCTTTATCAATTCTCCCAGATTTAAAAATTGTGAGCATTCGTGGTTCGGTACACAGACAATCGATGACCGTCTGGAAAAAATACTGCCGAATCATTATCTCGATTTACGGCAGCAAATAATTCGACGCATCCCGTTTATTAATCGGAAAAAAACCAGCGTCGACGAAGTTCTTAACTTTTCAGCGAACCTGCTCAGAGGTGCGTTCAAAGCAGCCATAAGAAGGTTTAGTTTAATGCAGGCGCTGACAGCCGGGTGGGATACACGCATGCTGCTGGCCGCATCCAGGGATGTTTCGGCTGAGATTCAGTTTTATATCTTTCATCACAAAACTTTAGCCGTCTCCCATCCTGATTTGCTTGTTTCACAAAAATTAACCAGAAAAACGGGGCTGCCTTTCCGGGTGATCAGACCGGAACCACTCTCGCCGGATTTTTTAGATAAATTCGAAAATGAACATATTTTACCGCGCATCTTGCCGAAAACTGCCGGAATCCAATATCACTACGATCACCACCGTCGTAAAAACATCGTCAATATTAACGGCAATTGTGGTGCCATCAGTCGCTGCCATTACGGTTACTCCAGACATGCATTTACCGCAGCCGAATTATCCTATTTTACGCCTTATTTGAATCAAAGCGAATTTGTTAACGAAGAGATCAAAAACTGGTATACAACCGCCAAAAAATATGCTGCCTGTTCACGTATTTCACTGCTCGATCTCTTTTACTGGGAAAACCGCACCGGGAACTGGGCTCCGCAATATCCCTTTGAACAGGATATTGCTATCGAAGAGTTTTCTCCGTTTAATAATCGCGCACTGCTTTACAGCCAAATTTTGCTGCCCGCCAGGATTCGGAGTGGTCCGGCACATTCCTTTTTCGTTCGATTGATCAAAGAGATGTGGCCGGAAATTTTAAATGAACCGATCAATCCACAGCTCACACACAGCAGAGTACAGCCTGTTTTAAAGAAATCAGCCCGCTTGCGTTATCTGAAAAAAAGAATATTCGCAAAATAAAACAGCTGTTCGCATGGGAGAAAAGTCACAACCCGGCGAGAATAATAAAGGTCAAAAGTTTGCTGTTATCACTGATGCAAAGCCTGTCCTGCTTGGGCACAATAGTTTTGCCAAATCACTGATTATTGCAATGAGCCGATAATTATCTGGCATGCAATTCGCACAACCAGAAATCGGTTCACTTTTCATGCGATGAATTACAAATATGAATCTGGAATATGATGAGCAGTCAATCTTTCGCTAAATTCGCCTCGGTATCACTCAACCGCTTATTGAAATCCCTCATAATTTTAATGGCTGCGGTGAACATATGTTGCGCTCAATCCGGGCCTGATATCAAAATTGAAGGAGAATTTGCTGTTCACCCTTCAAACATTGCCCGTTTCAATTCACCGTTGACATCTTTCAATGATAATATATATGTCGCTTTCATTTCTCCGGAGATGAAAACAATTGTCGCGCAAAAGAAAAATAACGCCTGGAGTACTGCTATTATCTCGAATATCACACAGGAGAACCCCTACCACAATGCGCCATCCCTCGGCGTTGATGAGTTAGGATTTGTTCATGTGCTCTACAACATGCATGCAACCCCATGGCAATATAAAATGTCTACCCAATCTGATGATATCAGCCATTGGCAATTTCGCGGACAATATGCGGGTGAGAATCCCGGTTTTTCGACAGCGAAGGATTCCCGCTGCGAGGGCGATTGCTTCGATAACTGGCTGGGGCAGGGGATTGCAGATATTCCGGGAAATCAAATTGGCTATATGTTTCTTGCGAACGACCGTAATGGCAGGCTCTACGCTGCTTTCCGGGAATGTAATTTTTGCGGCAACAGTTACCATCAGCGACAACGTTCCGGCGGCATTGCCGTGTACGATGCCGGGCGTAGAAAATGGCAACGTATCGGCGGCGCACGTCCCTGGGCGACGGATTCAGTGTATTCGACGCAAGGATTGCACTTTTATTTCGATCGTTCGAATCGCATGCATGTTTCCTGGGTCTGGGGAAAACACTACACTCCGGAGCAGAGTAGCGATGCCTTCTGGTTCAACCCGAATTTCCCTTGTTATGTTTATTCAGATGACGGTGGCGAATCATTCTTCAATGCCGATGGAAAAGCGCTCTCCCTGCCCATCGATTTTGCCGAGTCTTCTCCCGTTATTCACCCTGACTGGATTCGGAATCCGCAGGAAAATGGATATTTTTGGGGATACACAGAGATAACTGCAGCGCCCGACGGCAAACCTTTCGTTCTTGTATTTCCACGCACCGAATCCAAACCAACGGTACGAAAATCATTTTTGTGGTGGTCGGGTGGTTGGTCAGCGCCCACAGCATTGCCCTGGGGGGGGGAAGATATGGTGATCGATTCTCACGGAACCATCACGGTGATTTCCTCCGGCATTCGCATGCATCGCAGTCGGGATAATGGAAAGACATGGGAAAACTATGAGATCGATCTGAGCGGGCCTTTTAACATCGTCATCGACTATAATTTTATTATGCATTCCGATGCGATTCGTTTTATGGGGATGCAGAAAAACGGTGAGAATTCGAAAATCAGAATTTATACGGTAAGATTCCCTACTGGCGATCAAGACAGGACGCCACCACAGCCTCCCACAAACATAAAAGCAATCGAGAAAAAATAGATAACTACAGGGATAGTGCTTTGGCCATCTGCGCGGTCATCATTTGAATGTCGGCTTTTTGACGTAACGTGCGCTCGGCACATGCCGCCATTTTTTCGCGCTGTTCAGGGTTTTGCAAAAGCTCTGTTGCATGCGCCGCCATTTGTCCGATATTTTCCCGGTCGCAGATAAATCCATTTTTCCCATTTTTCAGATAGATGATCTCCGGTCCGTGATGAGGCACATTGGTTGTCAATACCGGCAGGCGAAAGGCAAATGCATAAATGATGGCCAATCCTACCGCACCAGGGATGACGAACAAATCAGCGATGGAAAAATAAAGGGCTTTGCGTTTGTCCTCAAAAATTGCGCCGGTGAATGTGACGCACCCAGCCGCTTTTTTTTGTGCATAATTCTCCAATTCCTGTCGAAAAGGGCCATCACCGATGATGATGATGTGATATCTTGTGCTTTGATCTTCATTTAATTTCCCCGCAAGTCGAATTGCCTGATCGATGTTTTTTCGTGCTGTAAGCCGGCCCATATAAAGCAGATAATGCGCAGATTCGGGCAAGTTTAATTTTTCCACAAGTTGCCTCCTGGTGAAATTTCGACGAATTTCTTCTGCTTGCGTTAAAAGTTTATCGGTGTCCAGCGTGTTGGGTGCGCAATAAATATTACGTTTATCGAGACCGTTTTCCAAAAGGTAATTTCGTCCGATTTCACAATAAGTGATGACGGCGTCTGCTTTTTTAAGAAAGTGCAGCGCATATTTCTGTCGCAGCCATTTTCTTAAATATGACCGGTAGAGCACCGAGGGCATGTGTGAATGAGTCCACCAGACGAAACGTATGTGCAATATCTTGCAGATCAAAAATGCTAGGTATTCGGTGAACTGGCGAGTATCGTTCTGACATAAAACCACATGCGGCCGGTTTTTGAAAATATGCCAAACCGCTCCCGGGAAAAAGCCTAATTTCTCTGCCGCAAGAGGCACCCACGAACGAAAAAATTTATACTTTACGATATCGTTATCATGCAAATAGGGTTTTAATTTTCCGGTCGTTAACATTTCAACGTCCGCGGAAAAGCGGCGCCCGAGGCAGGTCAAAACTTCGTTGCGGTAGTCCTGCCAGGTCGCGTATTTCGAAATAAAACAGATCGTTTTTTTGTCATTCATGAGTTATTTTTATATTCGTAATAGTTTAAATTAAAACAGGCAGCAATATGCCCGACCTGCAGGCAAATCCGTAGAATGTTCAGTACCCCGCGTGCGGGTGATTGTGCGAAGCGAAACATCAATGAGAGCAGCAAAAATAATATGACGATACACGCTTTGGAAAGAATTTTCGCCCGCAACCAGCGCCTGTTTTTTTGAATACGGATTTTGCTGTAAGCCAGACCGGAGCGAAAGTAACGCTGTATGAGCCACTTCATTTTTGTTCTCTCCAGTGGATAAAACTCATAAGTGACGGCCTCGTCATTCCACAAAAAACAGGCGCCGTTTTGTGCTCTGCTTTCAAAAAAAGCGGTATCCCCGCCGCCGCTTAAGCCAAATTTGGGATCGAATTTTTGTTTTGAAAAAACCTGATGACTGATAAAAGCATTGCCGGTGCGCATCTTTTCCTGCAGCCGTTTGCCAGTGGTAAATCTTGGACGGAAAAAAAAGAGCTCTGCATCAAACCAGACCGGTGCCACCTGTTCGAGACGAGGCAGTACCGGGCCAAAATAACCATCTGCAGGCCGTGATATTTTGAACAGCCAAAAGGATTGCAGCCAGTTTTCGGCGACGATTTCATCGTCATCAACAAAAGCAAACCATTTTCCGTTTGCTCTGGAAACGCCGAGATTGCGGGCGTGTGATATATTTTGTCGTGGTTCGACGAGGTATTGCACCGTGGAATGATTACAGCCAAATTGAGCAACGACTTGCGCTGCGGATTTGCGACTATCGTTGTCTACAACGATTATTTCAACCGCAGCTGGGCAGTTTTTAACAGCGACTGCAAGACTGTGCAGCAAACGAGCTAGTTTCTGCGGCCGCTGAAAAGTCGCGATGCAAATAGATATATCGAAATTTTGCTGCTCAGTCGCCATGCTCAAGCCCGTATATCAAAAGTTTGAATTCCTTTGCTGATTTCACGCCGCGCAAAATAAAGCAACAAAAGGATGTAGCAGATTTCTCCGGCAATCGGCCCGAACAGGCTGCCCGGCGCACCCAAAAAACCGATACCGTAATAAGTTGAAAAAATAGAAACGCAAGCAGCGATAGCACCAATTTTAAAAAGCTGTTTGAATTGTTCGAGCACCTGGTAGGAAACCGTTAAAATCAGCATGCACGCCTGCAAGCCGAATTTGACTCCCCATAAAACCAGAATCTCAGCGCTATTGGCAATCTCCCGCTTAAACAGAGACAAGCTGAAAAAATTGAAGCTCAAAAGCATGCCGATGATATAAATTATCGCAGCGGTACAGGTTAAAAGCATATAAATACTAGCAATTTTAAAAAAACGTCGTTTGTTGCCTGTCGCCAGAATCGCTGCGCCGCGTGGTTTTAAGATGGCTGAAATACTAGTCATGACGATTTGCACGGGCATGAATACGAGCCGGATCGAATCGATATCAGCGACAGCGGCGTTATCTTTAATACCGCTCAACAGAAACAGGAAAGCGCGGTTATGAATCCAGGTGAAAATGACGCCCATCAGGGCAAACTTGCCGTGTACCCAGGTTTCCCGCAAAACGCCGGGACGAAAGCGAATTTGCAAAGTCAATTTTTTTTTACCGGTCGCGAGAGCGACCGGCACGAGAAGGAAACAGGCCGTACTCATAGCGGATAATGCTGTAATTGCAGATATTTTGAAAACTGTTATCGCCAGCAGAACGCCGCCGATGAAAGTGACTGCATAAATAAAATCGAGCAACAGGACGAATTGGGGAAGCAAGTAAAGAAAAAAAACGCGGCGAAAAAATTCGCGCAAAAGGACAAAAAAGACGGTGAAGCAAATGATCCGTACAACAGCAACTTCAAAATCATCAAAACCGAAACGAAGTAATAATTCTGAGAAAATAAGCGCGAGTAAAAGCATCGGCAGCCAAATGACGTATTGACCGGGCAAAAGCTCGCCGACAAAACGGGCACGATCCCTCTCGTTTTTTTTCGGCCCGAGAACCGTCATCGGCGTCGTCACAATTGCGTTTTGTACGCCGATAAAAAGCAGGATTGTGGAAAATGCCAGTGCATAAAGGCCATATTCATTGGGCGCGGTATTACGAATAAGCAGCAAATTGATGGTGAAATTTGTCGCGCTGAGCAACCCCTGATCGAGGATGGTAATGCTTGTTTCTTTGAAAAACTTGTTGTTGAAGATGCGGGAAATACGGCTCATTGAATTATTTTTCCCGCACTGCATTTGTTTTATGACTCGGTATTGAGAAAATGATAACATAAATCAATAAATAGAGCAACCAGCCGCGTGTCATAGCGCGACAAAGATTGGATTCCATGAGATTATGAAAAGCGATGCCAGCAAGTAATAAAAAATAGGGCAAATATTTAAAGGGCTCATGCCGCACCGCCTGTAAGGATTTGATAATTAAACCGATAAAAGAGGCAAAAAACAGAACAGCGCCAATGATGCCGAGCTCATTGAAAATGTCAAGATATGCATTATGTGCCTGAAAAGTCACCCAGTCTGAATCGATTATCCTGGAAGTCCAGAAACCGTTGTAGCCTATTCCTAACCACGGATGTCGCTGGAACTCTTCAAAAACAAGGCGCCAAAGCTGTGTTCTGCCGGATAAATCAGCCGAGCGTTCGAAAGCGATCTGTGCGAGATGATCCAGTGAAACGAATTGAAAATTGAAAAACCACAAAGCAAGCAGCAACACACCACTGCCGAGCATTAATGATTTAACGGTGCCGGGTAAAGGGATGACGATAAAAAGCCACAATGCAATCAAAACGAGGTTGATCATGATTGCGGTCTTTGAATTGCTTTTTATCGACATAAAAAATGACAGGGCGGTGATGAACAATGCCCATAACCGTCTGCGCAGAATTTGTTTTTCCAAAATCGCAGGCAACCAAATCGCGACGGTTAACAACGTAACGGCGCCAAGTGAATTTTTATGTTGCAGAAATCCACGCCAGAAGCCCAGTCCCGGAGTGATGCCAATTTGGGGAAATAACAGGATTATGATGAGATTGAGCAAAATCGTCATAGCCAGCACTGTGCGAATGATTTTCAGAATTTTTGCTGCCGGCTCATCAGTCTGCGCGGCATAGAGCCCGATTGCCAGCAGGCCTAAAATTTCGATGCACCGTTTGAGGGTGATAACCGGCACCGGCGACCACAGAACTGAGAGAAAGCAATACAAAATAAACGGTGTGATCAGAATTAAATTGGCTGATCGATAGCGTTTATTTTTATTTTGTATAATCAGGCCGACGCCTGAGAAAATCATTGCGAGCGCCATGGTCAGTTGCCGGAAAATATTGCTGCCCTGCTGCACATCGAGTTTATCACTGGCGGCAATTTCGCTGAGGTCGAGGCCTTCAAAATTGGATGAAAAAAGTGGCTGCAGTAAAATATAGGCAAGAATAACGGCAATCGGCGTCAGATAAATCCAGGCTTTTGCATTCTGCTTTTTTTCTAATATTTCATGCGCCGGAGCATTCCGGTATGGTAAAAAATAATACACTTTTATTTTATCCCGTCATTTGATTAAACGGTGTCAACAGGTTTTATAACGCAGCATTTCCACCAGCATTTTACCGATTTCGCTGCCGGTGCGCAGACTTTTATATAATGTACGCGCAAAAAAGCGATGTTCGTATTTATCGATGATTTTAAACCAGCATTGAATACCTTTGATACGCGAACGGCTGATGGAACCCGAATTCTGCACAAAGTCGACCAGAGGTGGTTTTTCCAGCAGTTTGATTTTTTTATCATTTTTCAAAAACCGAAGAAAGATATCGATATCGACCTTTCGTGCGAGATGTTTGTCGTAATTGCCCAATTCGATGATTGTCGCACGCCGGAAAGTCATACCTGAATGTTTAAACGGCACAACCGGGGAGAGGAAAACCTGTCGCATCAGGCGTTGCCGGTCTTCCTCATGCTGATAGCGGCTCACGCCGATAACTTTGTTTTGAAAGATTTTACGATTGTTGACATAAACCATTTCCAATTCATCATCCTGCAAAAAATATCGCATGACCTGCGACAGGGCGTCTTGACGCAGGACGTCGTCGGAATCCAAAATGCAGATATAATCCCCTTCAGCTTTCTCAACACCGCTTGCTCTGGCCGCTGCCGGTCCCTGATTGCGTTGAAAATAAATGGTGATGTTCTTCGATAGCCGCTCGAGCCTCTTTAAATATTCAGTTGTGGCGAATCCCGAACCATCGTCGATGATGATGATTTCTGTCTCTGCATAATCCTGTTGCAAAGCGCTTTTAATAGCGTTTTTCAAGGCCGGCAAGCGGTTATAGGAGGCGATTAAAATCGATACTTTTGGCAGTTTTGGCGTATGAATTCGCCGGGACGATTTTTTTTTAACAATCATTTTCATTCGATTCGCAGATTTTTAGTGATGAGTTTCGGCTTTTTGTAATACGTGAGCTCGACGCCGGAAAAATGTTTATCAATTGCGCGAATGAAATGGGTATCACAATATTTGCGAATTTCAGCGACCTGTTTCGCATTAAAATTTCTGCTTAAATAAAGCCAGAAACTTTGCCTCCTGCCGATGATTTTTTGCAGATCGGCGAAGATAACTTCCTCCCGTGATTCATGCTTGTCAGGCCGGTATCCGATCAGGTTTTTTTCCGGATGACGTGCATAATATGCCAAACCTTTTTTCGCATAAAATGCGCTGCAGACGGCTAAATCATCTTTCGATGCGTGCTGTAAGAAAAATGTGCCGGCACCGCGATTGTCTTCCTTGGCGTAACGAGGATTGAAATAATGATTGTTCAGAGAAAACCCATTCACCGTAATAAATAGTGCCAGCAAGACAAAACGCCAGGTTGAATGCGGGATTAGGCTGATGCCTGTTGCCCAAAGCAAAATCACAGCCGGGAAAGCGAGAAGAATATATCGCGTGTTGAATGGTTGATTCGAAAATATTGAACCTAAAAACGCAAAGGAACCCGGAATCATCGCCCATGCCGTTAAGAGCAGGAAATGTTTAAAACGCGTTTTTCGTAAACTGTTGAGTGCATAAAGTGTTAAGCTGCCAAAGAGCAGTCCGATTGGCACGATAAAATACAAACTGCTTTTGAGGTGCATTAATCCGGCGCTGGTGTGTAATTCGCTCACAGAAGGGCCGAGAGAATATCCGGCAAGGAAAACCCAGAAACTATAGGGTAATGACATGATTTGAAAACTGCGGTAGGAATCTGCAGAACGGAATTTGGGCAGGCTTAAGATCTCCCACAAACCGGGAATGAGCAGCAAGGCGACCACCCCAAAAACCGCGCACCACTGCAGCCATTCATCCCGCGGGCTATAGATCAAAGCAGCGAAAAACAGAAAGCCGATAAAAGCTATGCCCAGGGTGTGACAATAAAAAATAGCTGCCGTGGTGATTATGAAGCCGATGAGCCGATTTTTTTTTCTGCCATTAAAAAGAATTTTCAGCAGGAGATAAACTGCAAGCAAACTTAAAAATATGAGCATATTGTAAGGTCGCATTTCCTGCGAATACCATATGTGGAACGCTGAAAATGAAAATAATAAAGTTCCTGTGAACGCTGTAGATTCCGAAGTGAGCTTTTGAGCTATTTTATTGAAAAAATAAAAACTCAGCAAAGCGAAGAGAGTGGAAGGTAAACGCGTTACAAATTCCGGATTATGAAAATTAACGAGGGGTTTTATCAGTAAATAAAAAAAAGGCGAGACATTGGTCACGAGATAGGAATCGCTAAAAACCTGGGACCAGGAACTTTCTGCAAGCATTAATGAAAGGATTTCATCATGCCAGAAACTTTGGGAATCGAGATTAAATAAGCGCAAAAAAAGTGCAATAAGGCCGGTTGCGGCCAGGATCACCCGGGATTTGTTATTGGTGATTGCTTGCTGAATAGAATGCATGGTAACTCGAACACTTGAAATTGATGTTAATCCGGAGGGGTACCGTGGGTATGAGAAAAGACACCCCTCAACTATTAGAAACGGTGAGTGACCGGTTGTTATCAAATTGCCATCACAAGGTTTTATTTCGAATAAAAAGTTTTATTCAAATAGCCGGTTCAATCCTTTTGGGATGATTTGGTGAAACCGGTTGAGCACGACACCGATATTTTTAGCCCCGTTTGTTTCCAGGGTAAGTTTGCTTTGCAATACATCGCTGACTTTAGTCTCGCCCGATTTAATCGCCAGGATGACGCTGTCGATTTCAACGAGAAAGGAGATGATGTCTGGATAAGTGGAAACGGGCGGGCAATCAAAAACAACTGTTTGAAATTTTTTGCGCAACTCAGGGAACAGCGCTTTGAAACGGGGATTGTTGAACAATTCAACTTTGTATTCAGAATCCCTGCCCGCTGTGAGCAATGCCAGACGATCAGGTACGATCCATTTGATGGCTTTGCTTAAGGTCAGGCTGTCTTCAACATAATTCACCAGCCCCATATCGCGTGGTACATTCATAAATTCGTGCAAGGCCGGTGAATGCAGGTTCGTATCGACAAGCAATGTTTTGCCGCGATTCGCCGTCATCACGCTTTTGCCTGCGCCGTTTTTGAATTGTCCGGAATTACCTTCGTTGTTTTCTTCAAATTCAGCACTGTTGAGGGCGTAAGCAAGCGTTAACGCATGGGCAAGTGTGCTGGAACCCTCGCGCGCCACACTGCTGCAAAAGGCGAAAATCTGCGCTCCCTGATTCGGCGGCACATAAGCGAGTTTTTTCTTTAATTGCTGGATATCTGCAACAAAATCTGCAGGCAATGATCTTAAAATCGCCCCCAAATCATGTACTGAAATAGCTTTGACTTCGGGTTCAAGGTCCAGCGCCTGGCGCCTTAACTCCCGGGTCAATCGCCAATCGTAACTTGATTCTTTCATCGTTTTCGATTCCATGGCTCTGATAACCCTATTATTTTAAAGTAACATATTATTTTGCTTTTACACTGCAATCGGTGACGGTTGCCAAAACCGCAATACCGACATAGCGCTCAACTTTTTCAGGCGTATCGATAGAGTTGTCAAAAAATTCGCGCAACAGGGCAACACCGAGTCCGATGAAAATAGCGAGAAAAAACCCGAGTATGAGATTGAGTTTTTTGACCGGTTTAACCGGTTCAAGCGGTACGCTTGCTTTGCTGATAAGTCGCACTGCAATGCCATGCAGGCCTTTTGCCAGCGACAAACCAGCCTCATCGCGTTGTTTCAGCAGGAGTGAATAGATATCACGTTTGTTTTCGATTTCGCGATCGAGCTCGGTAAATTTAATTTCCTTTTCAGAAAGGTCGGTTAAATTTTTTTGTATTTCTTTAATAGCCGCACGCAACGCAACTTCTTCCGCTTTTAGCGCCTCAATTCGCCCATCTTCTTCTTCCAGAATTTGACTGACCTCGGCATACATCTTTTCCTTGGTGGCGTTAATCTGGGTAGTCAGATTTTTTACACCCTGATATTCCGCGGTGTACTTTATCAGCAAGCTATCGCGCTGCATTTCCAAATGGAGCAACTCGATACGAATACGTGCCCAGTACATGTAGCGGTTCTGCACATCCGTACTCTCAAGCACAGGAATATTGATCAGTTTACCCTTGCCGAGGTTTTTGCGAATTATTGCCAGTTTAGCCTGTTTGCCAATACGAGAGGTGCGTGTTCGTGTCAGCGACTGTTCATATTCACTGAGTTTGCGCAGAATGATCTCTGTTTGCGCATCCGGGGAAACGATGCCATGTTCTTTTTTAAATTGCGCAAATTTTGTCTCCCGGGCAATCAATTCAGATTCTGCATTCCGAATCTGATCGACAAAAAAACGGTACGAGTTGGATTCAGAGTACACTTCATTACGATATTTTTGATAATTGGCAACGATTGAATTGATTATTTGCGCTGCGAGCCCGGCATTGGAATATTCAAATTGCAAATTGACGACATTGCTCTTGCGTGGATTGTCGATATTCAACCTCTGTCTGAGAAAATCGATTGCTTTCAACCGTTGTTTTTCTCTGCTATCGCTGGAATCACAAATGATAGCTATGAGATTTAAATCTTCGACGACACGATCGAGAACCGGGTTGCTCTGCAAAATCTTAATTTCTGCTATGAGCCAATCCTTGAGGTCACGGATTTGTTGAGAATCGATACCGAGTAGAATCGATTTTTCTGTTTCCACATGGCGTTCAATGATGATCGTCGATTGAGCGCGATAAGTCGGCGTCAGAAGAAAAGTTGCAACCGCAACCATTGTAAAAACAAGCAGGGAAAGCACTGCGATAAAAAATTTGTATTTGAATAAAACTTGTAAAGCGCGCCGCATATAAAGAACCTGTTTTTTAGGGTGTTCTTCCCGGGAAATGTGCGGGTAAATAATACTTTTCCCGGGTGTTTTTGGTGTTTCAGGCAAAATATTCATTGTTAAACCTGGTGCGGGTTATATTATCATTTTTATTTTTCGGATCACTGAATTGTATTTTACAGCCGGCTCCAGAATATTGCTCTTAAATAGGAGTCGATCGGCGGCAATATCGTGCTGTAAATATTGGTCATGAAACCGGCAAAATCCGAAATTTTCGTATTGGGTATATAGATGATGTCATTTGCTTTCAAACCGAGCCGGTAAGCGAGATCAGCCGAACGTTGTTGCACGTTTTTGAGATTTAACACACGAACGCCGGGTTGCTCCGAAGCTGCATCGCGAATCAATAATACATTGGTAAGTTGAGCGTCTTTTGTGGTGCCGCCCGCTGTCGCGATGGCTTGAAATGCTGTCATATTTTTCGCAATTTCAAAACGGCCGGGTGTCTCGACTTCGCCGAGAACATAGAAGTGATTATTACCAAATTCGGTTACGATGACCGTCACTTCAGGAATTTTAAGAAATTTGGAAAACTCGGCTGTAATCACCGAATCCACATATGCCGGAGTTTTACCGTCGACATAAACATCACCGATTTTTTCCAGTGTAATGCGGCCATCCGGTCTTACCGGCACAGTGATGTTATATTGACGATTGTTGAAAAAACGAATTTCGATGGTATCTCCGTATCCAAGCTGATACATCGGCAGATCGGAGTGCACCGGTTCTGTTGGGTTATCGTCCAGCGGGCTGGATTTCCGGGTATTCTTCGAACATGAATAAGACAGTTGAAGAAGCAGTAGCAATAACGGCAAGATTTGAATTTTACTTTTCATAGAGAAACGACATCCCTGTTTAGTTCATTTTCTCTTTTTTTGTAAAAAAGCTTTAACTAAAGCAATACAATCGAATTAGGAGAATTGCGAAAATTCGCACATGTTTATATTTATTTCGCTAAAAAAATGGTAAAACTGCAAAATCTGGTGCAATTTCGTTTTAACTGGTTATAGATTTCGTAAAAAGACGGCAAATTTTAACGTCTTGACTAAAATTGTTAAATCGATGCGCAACGACTGATTTTGGATATAAGCGAGGTCCAGGTGCACGTCTTCATGAATATGTTTTGCTCGTGACCCGTGCAATTGCCACAATCCGGTAATGCCGGGTTTTGCCTCAAGTCGCAATTGCTGATATTAATCATACTGCCTGACGATAAATTCAAGCTCTGGCCTAGGGCCGACCAGTGACATATCACCACGCAATACGTTGATCAATTGTGGTAGCTCATCAAGGCAGGAACGGCGTAGAAAGCACCCGATTCGTGTGATGCGTGCATCATGAATCGATGTGGGTTTCACATCATAAAGCTTTGAATCACAGCGCATGCTGCGGAATTTATACATCACGAATGGTTGACCGCGCAAATCCCTTTTGCGGCGGTCGATAAAACCGTTGCTCATTCTGTGTCGGCGTCTGTTCCTGCCGATGCGCCTCTGCCGGATTAAAATCGGCCCGGAGCTATCGAGCTTGATCAGGCAGGCGATGATGACAATCACCGGCAATTGCAAAATGATGAATAAAAGTGAAATGATGATATCCATCAGTCGTTTACAGAAACGGTAATACGGTTTTTGCCGGTCGTGGGTGGCATTGATTCGGCGGAGAGTTGTTTGCCAGAGCGGCTCAGGAGGTGTAAGGATGGCTCCATTTGCTGGTTTTTCCCCGATGCATTCCATCTTTATCCCCTGCTAGAAATGATGTAATTGGATATGAAAATGTACGACCGTAGTTTGATCAAATTATAGTTTCAGATAAAATTGTGGTCGCCATTTACTACCTTGCACAATGCTCCGCTTGCAAGGGCTTTAGAACGGGTTGCTTTATTATTTTCAACCAAGTTACGAAATACTGACGCTCACCGGCTCTTTCTGCTGAAGAAGTTGCTGCGCTACGTTTAGCCCTGTAGCGAAAATCTCATCCACATCCTGGTGTAAAAACTGAGCGTTTCTTCCAATTAAAAACAAGTTTGGCTGTGTTAAACAAAAATCTCTGATAACCTCCATTTGATTCTCATATTGCAAATCATAAATAGGGTAGGCCTCCGGGATTTTCACAACTTTTGAATCCAGAATATCCTTTGGATCGACAAGCCCGACATCTTTCAGCTCATTGATGACGGCTTCGACGGAATAGCCGGCCGTATTGGTGATTTCACAACAGATTACTGTCTTATCCTCCGGCAAATCGCACACTGCAAAATTTTTAAACTCAGCCACACGATTAATTTTGTGTTCGCCATCAGCGATATAATACCAGTGGTTTTTGGTGATCCGTGGTTTGTTGATCAGTAAATAAGTCAGGATCGCCGGCCGAAAGCTGAGGTTTAGCGGTTTCCCCAGCATTTGCAGCAGTATTGTGATGGGTAGTGAAGAAACGAGAGCATCGTATTCTTCGCTGATGATTTCATCACCCCGTTGGAACGTACAATAATAGCCGTCTGAATCTGGCATTTTTTCCAAACCGATGAGCCTTGTTTCCAGCTGAACATAATTCTTAACTTTAGCAAAAAGTGCGTTAGTGATGGCACCATAACCGTTTTGATCCGGGTAATAAAACTCTTTGAAATAAAGGCGTGATTTCCGACGCAGCATATCTTTTAAACCACCAACGCGAATTTTTCTTCTGCCCCAAACGGGTGAAATCTGGTCTGCTGGAACGCCGAATAATTTTTCAGAATAGGGTTTGAAAAAGAATTCGTTTAAACCTTTGCCGAATTGATTTAAAACCAGGCTTTCAAAACTGGTTTCCGGGTGTTTATCACGAAATAAATAATACCAGACAATGCGCATGCTTTCGGCCGGAAAAAACTTCATGATGACTTCAAGACCGTTTACCGGGTCCTGAATCCATTTTCCACGAATATAAATTTCGCTCCGCCGCCGCAGTTTGTGCATCGGTGTTAAAGCCAGCATTTGTTCGCGAATTTCATTATCTTCAGTAAAGAGCCGGTGTGGTGCAAGATCACAGTCGAAACCGTGCCATTTAAAACTGCGCGCCAGTCCGCCAACTTTATCAGATGCTTCATAAATCGTAAAAGTATCGCATCCTTCATTTATTAAAGAGTGTCCTACTCCCAGGCCGGCAATCCCGGCCCCCAAGATGCCAATTTTCATTTTTCCTCCAAAAATCATGCGATTTATTGCATCAACAAAGATAATACAATGGCGCATGTATTTGCAAACGTCACCTGCTAAACCAATTAATACAATTTATTCTGGAAAACACTAAGAGCAAGCGAATGTACTCTCACCCCAATCTGGATGCATCCTCTAAATGCATAAGAAAACAGTCTTCCGCCCGATATAAAATAGACAATAAACCAGCGAAAAAGTATTATTATATACAGGCAATCACATTATTTACGGAAAGGAAAATAAATTTAAATAAAATCGTGAATTATGAATTTTTACATTTCAGAAAACGAAAGTTCGCGTGGAATTTCCGCCGGGGGGGATTTATAATATATTTGCAGCCTGGTGCGGGGTAAGAATAGCCGGGTATATTCGAACAATACCGACTATCATTCCGATAATCATTCTCGCTTCATATTTATTTCGTCGATTTTTTAGTGTATTTGGAGACGATGATATCAATGCTGATAATGGCCGGGTGTTGAGATGAATTTCATTGTCTTTTTATTTTTTCTCCCAAACGAAACCGAGTGCAAAACTGGTTCCAGAGATGGTGTTTTTTCCGGCAAAAATATGAATCATATCGAGTGAAATGCCGATATCTGGGCTGATTTGATAAGTGATGGACGGGTTGATTTTGTAGATATCCTGATCTCCGGTGATCGTTGTGGGTAACGCCCCGCCAACCGTTGAAACCCGTGGCGCCCCATAGATATCAGGCGGCGTTTTGGTACTTTGCAGCCCTTCAATGAAGAACTTTAAAAATGCCTTGCCGAGTGTCAGACCGGTTTCCGCATCCCAGACAATTTGATCGTTAAAGCGATCGCCGCCACGAAAGCGGTAGCCGATTGAGGCGTTAAAATATCCGGGATGAAATCCTTTGGCAATCAACAGTTTTTCGGTAAAATCGACTTCACCCGTGCCCAGCGGCGGGGCGTCGACGGTGGGGTCGTTTTCATAATTCAAAGGAATTTTGACCATGCTCTCACTGGCAAAAATCAGCCGCGAGGAATGTAAACCATAACGCAATCCAATATCCAAATCAGAAAAACCGAACGTTCGTGATTCAATATCAGATTGTATCAACCCGCCGCCGGAGATTTCTCTGCGGCTGGCCGTCATCGATTTGAAAGCGATCTGACTGATAAGCGTGAACCGTGGGTGCAGGCCATATTCAAAATAAGCACTGGAATAGCGATCGATGAAGGATGCCTCGGGATAGGTTTCTTTGAGTGGAAAAAAAAGCTTTCGCTCCTGCCCGAGATAGTTGAATTCATTTGAAGTTGATAAATATGATGATGAGATTTTTAGATAAAAGCTGCCGGGTCGGCGGTTCCATGCTCCGGCAGATAATTGCGTTACCGTAAATATTAAAATCAGAAAAACCATCAAACGATATTTCATTCTTTTATCCTGCAATGGGTAAAGGAGTGGTTTTATTTATGACATGGATACATTTTTTTTCAGAAAATTATTCCCCGATAGGATCTGTTTTTCTTTTTATCGCTTGACACGAAAATGAATAATTATTATCTTCAGCGAAAATAAATACAAAAAAATAGAAATTACAGGATTTCAGCGCTGATGTTTTCCATGACCAAAAACTTTTATTGGTATTTTATCTGGTATTATTACCGCAGAAGTGGGAAACGTCTATCAAAACTCGACTGAAAATAAAAAAATAAAATAGATAAAAATCCCATTCTGGTTTCACCTGGTGGGATTTTTTTTTGCATTTTTTCGATTCATATCTATTCCGCGTGCCAGGCGAACGCCGAGTTTAAAGCGGGAACCTGCCGAACAAACTTAAAAAATGTCAACACAAAATCGGATTAAACGCCAGACATGCTCATTCAACCACAAACCTTCGCAGAATTTCAACAACAAGCTTTGCATGGCAATGTCATCCCGGTGGCTGAAAGCATTTTGGCCGACATGCTTACACCTGTCGCCGCTTATTTACGCCTGTGTGCAAACGATGAAGATAGTTTTTTACTGGAATCGGTCGAGGGCGGTGAAAAGGTGGCACGCTATTCATTTCTGGGTCACAATCCTCGTGAGTGGATCGAAACCGATGGGCAAACAGTTTCTGTCAGCAGCGAGGTCGGCGAGGTTATCCTTGAAATGGATATTTTTACGTATCTGCAACACAAATTGAAAAATTTCAAATGCGTTTCCCGTACCGATTTACCCCGTTTTTGTGGTGGTTTTGTCGGGTTTTTCGGTTACGATACAGTGCGGCTGATTGAAAAACTACCGCAGAAAAACCCGGTGCCGGAAAAGCGTATTCTCGCCTCTTTTGGTTTGTACGATACGATCATCGCATTTGACCATCTGCGGCAGCAGGTTATCATCATCGCCAACGCTTTTTTGCAGGATGGAGCTATTATTCGCGAAGCATACGATGACGCCCTGCACCGCTTGCGAGAAACCCGTGAAGCTTTGCGTCGCAAGGTTTCCGCGAAGAGCGTTACCGCCAATTCCCATGCTACCGTAGAAGCTAATTTTACCCCAAAAGACTTTTTTTCAGCCGTGCAAAGAGCAAAACAATATATCCGCGCCGGTGATATTTTTCAGGTAGTGCTATCGCAACGTTTTTCTCGCCCTGTGGCGGCAAAACCTTTCGATATTTACCGTGCTTTGCGTTTAGTCAACCCCTCACCATATTTGTTTTATCTGCACAATCAGAAGCAGGCAATCGTCGGCGCCAGCCCGGAATTGCTTGTGCGCATTGAGGATGGTGAGATCACCGTACGCCCCATCGCTGGAACGCGCCCGCGTGGAAAATCCATTGAAGATGATTTGCGTCTGGAACAAGAGCTGCTCGCTGACGAAAAAGAACGTGCAGAACATGTCATGCTGATGGATTTGGGACGAAATGATATCGGCCGGGTGGCGGAATTCGGCAGTGTTAAAATCACCGAGAAGATGAAAATTGAGCGCTATAGTCATGTGATGCACATCGTCTCGGAAGTGCGGGGAAAATTACGACAGGAATTTGACGCCATCGATGCTTTGAAAGCCTGTTTCCCTGCAGGCACGCTTTCCGGTACGCCGAAAATTCGCGCCATGGAAATCATCGATGAATTGGAACCTGACTGTCGTGGTGTCTATGGCGGTGCGTTGGGTTATATCGATTTGTCCGGCAATCTTGATACCTGCATCGCCATACGCACGGTTGAATTACGTACCGGAAAAGCACATTTTCAGGCGGGAGCGGGCATCGTTGCTGATTCCGTTCCCAAACGTGAATTCGAAGAAACGGTGCATAAATCGAACGCAATTCGCTCCGCTATCGCTATGGCTGAAGGCGGACTCGATAGCCTTTGATGTCAGTCCCAATGTATTGTCAGGTGGCTCTTGAAAAGCAAGTTTTACATGATGAGGTAAAAAGATAATTTGCATGCAGATGCGTGGATATAATAAGCCCCTGATTGTTACAGATTGAACATGGGTAAATGGTGTCTGTGTTTGATCCGTGTCAATCTGGGGTAATTCCCTCAGCTTTGTACTACATGTTTGAAACGATAGGTGTAAATAAGGAAGGGCAGCAGCAAAGAACGAGCTGAGATTCTGTGGCATATCAAATTAACAAGAGTAAAAATGAAAATACTGGTCATCGACAATTTCGACAGTTTTACTTTCAACATCGTGCAATATCTCGGGGAACTTGGCGCCCGACTGGAGGTGCTACGCAATAATCAAATCGATATTGCCGGTATTGCGAAAAAAAATCCTGCGGCGCTTCTCCTTTCCCCGGGCCCCGGTGTGCCTGACAATGCCGGCATCACACTGGAGACAATTCACCAGTTTGCAGGAAAAATCCCAATTCTCGGCGTTTGTCTCGGGCATCAGGCCATCGGCCAGGTCTTTGGCGGCAAAGTTGTGCAGGCGCAGGAATTGATGCACGGCAAAGTCTCTGAGATATTTCACAACAATAAAACGATTTTTGCCGATATCCCCAGCCCGTTTATCGCCACGCGCTATCACTCGCTGATCATCGAACAAGAGTCGCTACCTGATTGCCTGAAAATTACCGCACGCACTGAAAATGGCATCATCATGGCGCTGCAGCATGAACATTTTCCGGTTTACGGTGTACAGTTTCACCCGGAATCGATTTTGACGGATTGCGGTAAAATATTGCTGCAGAATTTCCTTGATCTTGCAGAGAAATTTAATGCTGAAAACCGTTGAGTTGCCGGATGTTTCTTAACTTCAAATCTATGGAGCAAAAATGCTCAAAACAGTGCTAAAAAAAACGATGGAACGGCAAAATCTCAGCCGCGAAGAAGCTTTCGAGGCCATGCAGATCATCATGTCCGGCCAGTCTTCCGAGATGCAGATAGCAGCATTTCTCGTCGCCATGCGTATGAAAGGGGAGACCGTCGACGAGATAATCGGTTTTGCAGCCTGCATGCGAAAAAATGCAACGCCAGTGCCCGTCGACTTAAGCACCGATCCCGTTGATATCGTCGGTACCGGTGGTGATGGAAAACATACCTTTAATATTTCAACGGTCTCGGCATTTGTCATCGCTGGTGCCGGTGTGCCTGTGGCAAAACACGGCAACCGTTCGGTCTCCAGCAAATGCGGCAGCGCTGATGTACTGGCCGAACTCGGCGTTAACACTAATTTAACCGCCGGACAAATGTCGCACTGCGTGCACGAAGCCGGCATCGCATTTCTTTTTGCGCCCAAGCTGCACCCGGCGATGAAATACGCCGTCGGGCCGCGGCGGGAATTGGCAGCGCGAACGGTGTTCAATATTCTTGGCCCCATCACCAACCCGGCCGCAGTGAAACGGCAGGTGATCGGTGTTTACGTCGCCGCACTCTTGTACCCTTTGGCGGAAGTGCTGCAGGCGCTCGGCTCCGAACACATTCTCATGGTCCACAGCGAAGACGGCATGGATGAGATTTCCATCTCGGCGCCGACAAAAATCGTGGAATTGAAAAATGGTGAAATAACTGAATACAAAATCACTCCGGAAGATTTAGGTTTAACTGCATCTTCCGGCAGCATTATCGGCGCCGATGCTGTGGAAAATGCACGTATGGCGAACGATGTCCTCTCTGGCGCCAAAGGCCCGGCGCGGGACATCGTTTTGGCCAACGCCGGCGCGGGTTTATACGTCAGCGGCAGGGTGACAAGCATGGCCGATGGCGCGCAAAAAGCGGCGCTGAGTATCGATTCGGGTGCGGCTAATGAAAAATTACAAAAGCTTGTTTCTATCTCACAAAAATTTTGAGAAGTAAAAATCCGGGGTGAAGTATGAAGTTTTTATTAAGTATTTTCATTTGTTTGATGTGTTGGCAATGCGGTGTAAATGAGCCTGAGCGCAGGATACAAGCTTTTGGAGTTTATGAAGTTGAAGTGACAGAATCTAATACGGAAACAGTAACATTTAAAGCTCTTGTCTACCTGATTGACCCTTGTTGGGATTTCGAGCAAATAGTTATCGATTGGGCTGATAATCATTGTTATTTAAAATTCTTTTTTAAAAGGCAAGACGTCAATATTTGCCCGACTGTGATTGATGAGCGAGAATTACCTGCCATATTTTATTTACAGCAAAAAGGTGAAATCACCTTTCATTTCTGGCAATCGGACAGCGCATCGGTCGATACGACATTAATCTTTTAATTATATCTGAATAGACAAAAAACATGAACCACAACATCCTCCACAAAATTCTCGCTCACAAACAAAAAGAAATTGCTGAACAGCGCCAAAAAGAACCTGTTAGTGAGCTCTGTTCACAGCTTGAAAATATTCGTAATACCCGTTCCCTTGCCGATGCTCTGACTGCTTCTTCCGAAGTGGCGGTCATCGCAGAAATAAAAAAAGGCTCACCCTCAGCCGGTATTATTCGCGAGAATTTCAACCCCGAGGAAATCGCACAACAGTATGCAAGCAACGGCGCTGACGCCCTTTCGATCCTCACCGATGAACATTTTTTTCAAGGCCGTCTTGGATTTATTAAAGAAATACATGCCAACGTCAATATTCCTGTTCTGCGTAAAGATTTTATCATCGACGACTATCAGATTATTGCAGCACGTGCGGCCGGCGCCGATGCGATTTTACTCATTGTGGCGGCCTTAACACCGGATAAATTGCACAATCTTCTTTCGGTCACCTACGACCTGCACATGCAGGCCATCGTCGAGGTGCATAATGAGAATGAAATGCAGCGGGCGCTGCAGGCGAACGCGCAAATTATCGGCATCAACAACCGGAATCTCGAAACATTCAGCACCGACCTCGGAGTGACGGAAAAGCTGGCGCCGCTGGTGTCGCCCGGTGTCGTGCTTGTGGGTGAAAGCGGTGTAATGAACGCAGAAGATGTGCAGCGCATGGCAGCAGCCGGCGTCGATGCCGTTTTGGTGGGCAGTCATTTTATGCGCCAGCCTGATCCCGGGGTGGCGCTGGCTGAATTTAAAAGCTATATCCAATCATGCTGAGAATCAAAATTTGCGGCATGACACGCAGGTTAGATGTGATGTTTGCTGCGCAGCTCGGCGCTGATGCACTCGGTTTTATTTTTTACGAAAAAAGCCCGCGTTTTATAGCGCCACAAAAAGCGGCTGAAATCGCCGCAGATTTGCCGGAAAATATCACCCGGGTGGCAGTCTGCGTCCGGCCTGATTTACAGACGATTGAGGCAATAGATCGTATTTTTCCATTTGATGTAGTGCAGATTCACGGTGAATTATCGCCCGAATATTTAAACACGCTCGATAGATACACCGTGCTGCCTGCAGCGCAGATCGGCGCCGGATTTTCCGATGAACACCTATTTGCCCTGAAAACAAGGTCGGGCGCTGTTTTGTTTGATACGAAAAAAAAAGACCGCCATGGCGGCACGGGTGAGGTTTTTGATTGGGGATTGCTCGGAAATATCAATTCAGACTTACGGATCGTACTGGCCGGAGGATTGAATAGCGACAATGTGTTACAGGCTTTGGAGAAGGTCAATCCCTACGCTATCGATTTGAACAGTGGCGTCGAATCGCGTCCGGGAATCAAAGATCACAATAAACTTGAATTTATTTTTAATTTAGTGAAGGACAAACGCAGTGGACGGCAATTTGAGCAAAATAAAAGCTTCCCGTTTTCCTGACGAATTCGGTCGCTTTGGCAAATACGGCGGGCGCTATGTGCCTGAAATTCTCATGCCGGCGGTGACCGAGCTCACACAGGAATACGAAAAAGTGAAAAATGATCTGCAGTTTATCAAAATACTGGCGCAGTTGCATTCGCAATATAGCGGCAGGCCTAATCCGTTGACTTTTGCCGATCGTCTGACCGCAGTAACCGGTGGTGCGAAAATCTATCTCAAGCGGGAAGATTTGAACCATACGGGAGCGCATAAAATCAATAATGTGTTGGGCCAGTTGCTGCTCGCCCAGCGCATGGGCAAAACACGCATTATCGCCGAGACCGGCGCCGGGCAGCATGGCGTCGCGACAGCCACGGTGGCGGCAAAATTTGGCCTCGATTGCCATGTCTACATGGGCGAAGTCGATACATTGCGACAGCGGCTCAATGTTTTCCGCATGCAATATCTCGGCGCCGAAGTCATTCCGGTAAAAACCGGCAGCCGTACCTTGAAAGACGCAATCAACGAAGCTATCCGCGACTGGGTGACGAATGTCAAAAACACCTTTTATTGTATCGGTTCGGTGGTCGGCATGCACCCGTACCCGATGATCGTGCGCGATTTTCAGTCGATAATCGGGCAAGAAACGAGGCAACAACACCAGGCAGCGGAAGGCCGCCTGCCAGATGCAGTAGTCGCTTGTGTTGGCGGTGGCTCCAACGCCATGGGCATGTTTTATCCATTTCTTGATGATAAAAAAGTAAAATTATTCGGTGTGGAAGCCGGAGGCCGTGGCAACGACGAGGGCGAACATGCAGCAACGCTTTCCCTCGGCGAACCGGGAATATTGCATGGCATGTTTACTTATATGCTACAAACCGAGGACGGACAGGTGGCCGATGTGCATTCTATTTCCGCCGGTCTGGATTATTCCGGCGTCGGGCCGGAGCATTCATGGCTCAAAGATACCGGTCGCGCCTGCTATACTGCTGTCGATGATGCACAGGCATTGGAAGCGATGGCGCTGCTTGCGCGCACTGAAGGCATTATTCCCGCGCTTGAAAGTGCCCATGCCGTCGCCTTGGCTGTGCAATTAGCCGGAAAAATGGGGAGAGAAGAATCGCTGGTTATCTGTCTCTCCGGCCGTGGGGATAAAGACATGGAATCGGTGTTTGACCTGGCACAAAAAGGGGGAGCAGATGAATGATTTGCGGGAAAGACTTGTGGAGAAAATCTCGAAAAAACAAAAAATTCTCTCCATTTATTTGACGGCCGGCTTTCCGGAAGCGGACAGCACGGTTTCACTGCTGCGCGCCATCGCAGAGAACGGCGCAGATTTAATCGAACTCGGCGTGCCGTTTTCCGATCCTCAGGCTGATGGCCCGGTGATTCAGCAAGCATCACAAAAAGCGTTGGATGCCGGTATGCGGGTGGCGAAAGTCTTTTCGATTTTGCAGGAATTTCGCTGTTTTTCGACTGTCCCGGTCATTCTCATGGGTTATGCCAATCCGTTTATGAAATATGGTTGGCGACGCTGTGCCGAAGAAGCGGCTGCTGCCGGTGCAAACGGCTTTATCATTCCTGACCTGCCGCCTGAGGAAAGTGGGGATTTAACTCGACTTTGCCGGACGAATGGCCTCGATCAGATCTACCTGATCACGCCGGTGACGCCGGTGACGCGAATCGAGTTGATCAACAGCTTGACAAGCGGATTTATTTATGCAGTTTCCATAACCGGCGTCACGGGTGAACGCCGGGAATTGCCGCTGGAGACGATACAATTTCTACGCCGCTTGCGCAAGACAAGCCGCCATCCCGTTCTCGTGGGTTTCGGTGTTTCAAACCAGGAAACAGCGAAATCTCTGGCTGCAGAAAGCGATGGCGTCATCATCGGCAGCGCCATAATCCGGCTTATCGCGGAATCTAAAAATACCGGCGAAGCCTGTGAAAAAGTAAAAGCCTTTGTCTGGATGATCAAAGACAGTTTGGGAGAAATTGCATGAAAGAAATAGCCGAGTGGCGGGCAAAAATAGATGCGGTGGATACGGAGTTGCTGGAATTGCTCAACCGCCGTGCCGGATACACTGTGGCGATCGGCCACATCAAACGGGCGCATGCAATGCCGATTTACGATCCACAGCGTGAGAAACAGATTTTACAGGCGCTGGCCGAAAAAAATCCCGGGCCCTTGTCGGAAAGCGCGATTCAAAGGCTTTTCGAACGTATTATCGATGAGTCGCGCTTGTTGGAAAAACATGCAAGTCTTGGGCTGGGTGATGATATGTCCAGTAATAGCTAAGCAAATAAGCCGTAGGAAATTAAGTGTTTTGCTTTGTCGCAGCTTTGATTGTCGAGTTAACACAGTGTTTTCAACCTTTACCTAAAGCAAAGCTTTACATGGCTTATGAAAATTCTGTCTTTTTGGAAAATTGACAAAGCTATACCATCCCTTCGGGATTAAAAAATCAAATCTGCTTTGTTTTTCAATAAAACTCCGAAGGGGTACAATGACTATAACCCTGCGAACTCAAATAAAATCGGGAACCCCGGAGGGGTGGCATATTTGCTGTTTGCGGAGTTAACTGGATACCCACAACTCAGCAGCGATTGTTATATTACCATTGTTTTCAAATGGTTTACTTTTGAGGAGAAAAAAATGGTCATCGTGATGAATAAAAATGCGACACCAGCTCAAATAGAGCATGTCGTGGCTGCATTGATCGACAAGAATTTTGATGTGCACCGTTCCACCGGAGTGAGTCGCACAGTCATCGGCGCCATCGGCGATAAACATGCCTTTGATGAGCGTGAGTTTCTCGTTCTTGATGGTGTCAGCGAGGTCGTACGCATTACCGAGCCCTACAAACTCGCGAGCCGCACTTTTCAGCAGGAGGATACAGTGATCGAAATCAGTGGCGTTAAAATCGGCGGCGATGAAGTGATTGTAATGGCCGGTCCCTGTGCTGTGGAAAGTACGGAACAGATTCAGGCAATAGCCTCTGCGGTAAAATCTTCGGGTGCGAAAATCTTGCGCGGCGGCGCTTTCAAACCACGAACATCTCCTTATTCATTTCAGGGCCTGGGGGAAGAAGGTTTGAAAATAATGCGCAAAGCAGCGGACGATCATGCTTTGCTTGTCGTTTCCGAAATCATGGATCAATCGCAGGTGGAACTCATGGTGGGATACTGTGATATTTTACAAGTCGGCGCCCGCAATATGCAAAATTTTGATCTACTCAAAAGTCTGGGAAAAATCAATACCCCGATTTTACTCAAACGCGGCATGTCTGCAACGATCGAAGAAACGCTGATGTCTGCAGAATACATCATGGCCGGCGGTAATTATCAAGTGATCATTTGCGAACGTGGCATTCGCACATTTGAAAAATATACGCGCAACACGATGGATATTTCATCGATTCCCGTTATTCAAAAGTTGAGCCACTTGCCCATCATCGCTGATCCCAGCCACGGCACAGGTATCCGAAACAAGGTGGCGCCAATGGCCCGGGCAGCGGTTGCGGCCGGGGCGCACGGGCTGCAAATCGAGGTGCACAACGATCCCGATCACGCGGCTTCCGATGGTGCGCAATCGCTCTATCCGGAGCAGTTTGCGCAATTGATGACCGAATGCCGTTTGATCGCCGGTGCAATCAATAAAAGCATGTAATCTCAAATGCAATATTTAAAACCGATTATTCAAATGGATATTAAAATAACAGTCATCGGCGTTGGGCTCATCGGCGGTTCCTTGTGCCGGGCGATTAAAAAGTTTATCCCGCAAACAAAGATCACCGGTGTGGATCAACTGGACGTGTTGGAATTTGCGCTGGCTGAAAAAATCATCGATCACAGTTTTATCCCGGAGATATTGGCAGAATCCTGCAAAGATGCTGATTATATTTTTATCGCGACTCCGTCGGCTGTGGCTGTTAAACTTCTGCCGCAAGTCGCGAAAATGTGTAAAAACGGCGCCATCGTTTCAGATGTTTGCAGTATTAAAAATGAGATGATGCGGTGTGCCCGGGAATATTTCGATAAATCGAACGGTATCTTTATCGGCGGGCATCCCATGGCGGGTAGCGAAAAACCGGGCATCGAATCATCTGATCCTTATCTTTTTGAAAATGCGATCTATATATTAACCCCCAACGGCTTTGAATCACAGAATGCTGTCAAAAAGCTCGCTTCACTTTTGGAAAAGCTTGGAGCACACATCTTGGTTTTGGCAGCGGATGAGCATGATAAAATCGCCGCTGGTGTGAGCCATCTGCCGCAAATGCTTGCCGTTACCCTTATGCTCTACATCGCTGGAAAAAACGAGGAAAATGATATCTACCTGAAAATGGCGGCCGGTGGGTTTCGCGATATGACACGCATTGCCTCAAGCCCGTTTACCATCTGGCGGGATATCTGCATCGGTAACAGGGCAAAAATTCTGGCGGAAATTGATTGTTTTATGGCGGTATTGACGCACACCAGAAATTTGCTCGCCAAGGGTGATCTCGAATCAAGCTTTGCCCGATCAGCGCGCAGCCGTCTCGCTATTCCGACGGATACACGTGGATTTATGACGCCGCATTTCGACCTGTCCGTCGATGTGCAGGATCATGCCGGCGTTATCGCCAGTATCGCGAATCTGCTGGCAGCAGAAAATATCAATATTCGCGACATCGAAGTTTTGAAAGTGCGGGAAGACGAGGGTGGTACGCTGCGGCTTTCCTTTGAATCAGAGCAGGCCAGGACACAGGCAAAGAAAATCTTGCAGGCCAGGGGCCATAGTTGCAGGGAGCGGTAAATATGAAGCTAAAAAAAGCAGCGAAATTAACCGGGGTGATAACTGTTCCGGGGGATAAATCGATTTCACAGCGGGCTTTGCTTTTTGCTGCGCTAGCGCAAGGCGTGAGCCGTATCTCGGGTCTTTCCGCGGCCGGTGATGTGTGCAGCATGTTTTCCTGCCTTGAGCAATTGGGCATAAAAATCGAAAATGCCGGTGAAATCAACATTGTGCATGGCGCCGGGTTATATGGTTTGCAGAAATCGCAAGATGCTCTCGATTGCGGCAATTCCGGCACGACGATGCGCTTGCTCGCCGGTGTGCTCGCCGGTCAACCGTTCGATTCGATTTTGACCGGCGATGGGAGCCTGTGCAAACGCCCGATGGGCCGCATCGTCGCACCGCTGACTGTGATGGGCGCCACAATCGAATTATCCGACGCCGGAACCGCACCGATCAAAATATTCGGGAAAAAACTCACCGGACGACGATATGTTCTGCCTGTCGCTTCCGCACAAGTCAAATCCGCGGTGCTGCTGGCCGGTTTGTTTGCCAAAGGACAGACGAGCGTCGTTGAACCGGCAGTAACACGGGATCATACGGAGATCATGCTGCGGGCAATGGGCGTTGACGTTCAACAAATGAAAACTGAAATTAGCCTGAAATCACAGCGATTGCAAGCAATTGACCTCACCGTACCGGGAGATATCTCGGCTGCAGCGTTTTTTATCATCGCCGGCTTGATTGTGCCTGGAAGTGAGCTGCTGATTAAAAATGTTGGAATGAACCCGACTCGATGCTATCTTGTGCGCTTGCTGCAGCGCCAGGGCGCCAAAATTGATTGCCAAAATATGCGCAACGTCAACGGCGAACCGGTAGCAGATTTGCAAATTCAGCACAGCAAAATCAAAGGTTTTACCGTAAAAGGCGATGAGATCCCTTTGCTCATCGATGAAATTCCCGTACTGGCGGTGCTGGCGACGCAGGCGGTTGGAGAAAGCCGGTTTGAAGATGCGGCCGAATTGCGAGTGAAAGAATCCGACCGCATCGATGCCGTAACGCAGAATCTTCGACGATTGGGCGCCACCATCGAAGTCTGGCAGGATGGATTTGCTGTTGCCGGGCAACAATATTTAACTGCGGCGCCAATAGAAACTTTTGGCGATCACCGTATTGCCATGGCTTTTTCCATCGCTGCACTTATCGCCAGCGGCACCACCGAAATAATGAACTCCGGGATTGCCGATGTTTCATTTCCTGACTTCTATTCCACTTTATCCGCGTTAAACGCAGGATCTCGTCATGCTTAAAAAACAGCTCGGTATCATCGGCTCGCCGATCAAACATTCTCTCTCCCCAGTACTGCAAAGTTATCTGATCGAAAAACTCGATTTACCCTTCCAGTACTCGGCGTTTGAAGTGGCCAAAAATGATCTTAACGCCGCAATTGAAGGGGCAAAAGCGTTGGGATTTCGCGGATTGAATGTTACCTTGCCACACAAACAGCGAATCATGCCACTGCTTGATGAAATTGATGCTTTTGCTCTTGAAACCGGCGCTGTCAACACCGTTTTGTTCAGCAACGGCGTCGCCACGGGCTATAATACCGATTTGTTTGGTTTTCTCGATAGTCTGCGTCTCGCAGATGTTTGCATGACTGATCGTGACGTCGTCGTGCTCGGCGCCGGAGGAGCGGCCTGTGCGATTATTAGCGCAGCAAAAAAGGAATCAGCCAGATCGATCAATATTTGCAACCGGACAAGAGAAAAAGCCGAGACACTCGCTAAAAAATCTGCCTGCAGGAGCATCGATATTGACGATATAACACACTCATTCGATAATGCCATCGTGATCAATGCAACATCTGTGGGCATGTTTCCCGATATCGATGAGACACCACTGCCAAAAGCGGCTTTCAGAAAAAATTTTATTTATATCGACATCGTTTATAACCCCCAGGAGACCTTGTTTCTGCAACATGCAAAAGCTGCCGGCGCAAAAACCGTTAGAGGGTTGGGCATGCTGATTTTTCAGGGTATCATGGGAATGGAAATCTGGTCGGGGTTGAAGATAAACCGGAAGCAAAATTGGCCACCATTGCAGCAATTACTAATTGACAAAATGAATCACCATTAATGCAATCAGATTCTGACAGGTTGCATACTTTAATAAAAACAAATATCGAAAAGTTGAAAATAAATGTCTGAATTACGTTTTTTTACCGCAGGAGAATCACACGGCAAGGGGCTTGTGGGGATTTTGGAGGGGCTGCCGGCCGATGTTCCTGTGAGTGTTGAGCAAATCGATCACCAACTTTATCGCCGCCAACAGGGTTATGGCCGCGGCGGGCGTATGAAAATTGAATCGGATCAGGCGCAAATTCTCACCGGTGTTCGGCATGGGAAAAGCATCGGCAGCCCCGTCAGTCTGTTCATCGAAAACCGCGACTGGAAAAACTGGCAGAAAATAATGGCTGCGGACGGCGAAGACCCGCACAAAAAAGTCGTTTCAATCCCGCGCCCCGGACATGCGGATTTGAGTGGCGCCATCAAATATGGCCAGGAAGATATGCGCAATATTCTCGAGCGCGCCTCCGCCCGGGAAACTACAATGCGAGTCGCTCTCGGCGCGATTGCGCGGCAGTTTTTGGCCGAATTAAATATCGGTATCGCCAGTCACGTTATTCAAATTCTCGATGTCAGGGCAGCGACTTCACTGGTCCATTTCGGGATGCCGGAATTCGATATCGATCTCAATTCATTAAACGAAAAGGCCGATGCTTCTCCGGTTCGTTGTCTCGATAAAATCGCTGAAGAAAAAATGATCACAGCAATCGATATGAGTCAGGAAAAACGCGATACCTGTGGCGGCATTTTTGAGGTCGTCGCCTATAATTTACCTGTCGGACTCGGCAGCCATGTGCATTGGGATCGCCGGCTCGACGCCCGGATCGCAGCTGCGATGATGAGCATACAGGCGATGAAAGGGGTGGAGATCGGTGACGGATTCGGTGGTGCCGGACGCCGGGGTTCACAGGTTCACGATGCCATCTATTACGATAAAAACCGGCGGGCTTTTTATCGTAAACAAAACAATGCCGGCGGCCTTGAAGGCGGGATGAGCAACGGTATGCCGCTGGTTATCCGGGTGGCAATGAAACCTATTGCCACCTTAATGCAGCCATTGGATTCCATCGTTTTGGCAAGCAAATCAGATGCCCGGGCGCATGTGGAAAGATCGGATACAACTGCGGTTCCCGCAGCAGCGATTATCGGTGAAGCCATGCTGGCGCTCGTTTTGGCTAATTCGGTTTTGGATAAATTCGGCGGCGATTCGCTGGCAGAAGTGAAACAGCGTTATGATCAATGGCTGGAGTATACAAAAAACCGATGAAAAAGCAAGGTCAGCATATCTATCTCCTCGGATTCATGGGCTGCGGTAAATCCACTCTTGGCCGTTTTTTGGCCAACATCCTGAAGCGACCTTTTGCAGATACCGATGTGCTCGTCGAAGTTAAAATGGGCATGTCTGTTTTAACCATATTTGAACAGCTCGGGGAGAAGCGGTTTCGGGAATTGGAGCTGGAAGTACTCGCCGGACTCGCCGCAGATTGCGCGCATGGCAAAGTCATTGCCCTCGGAGGAGGCACACCGGTTCGCGAAAAAGCGTGGCCGTTGCTGCAATCCAGTGGAAGGACGATCTATCTGCAGCGAACGCCGGATCAACTTTACACACATGTTCGCCACTCAAATCACCGCCCGGTTTTGCAGCGCGGTGATGAAGATATGCAGCTGCATATCGAAAATTTGTTGCACGATCGCGATCCCTGGTATCGCCGGGCTGATTATATTTTTCCTTGTGAAGATAGTTGGGATGTAGAAGAAACAGCCGAGCGATTGATCAATTTACTGGAAGGAAAAAATGAAAACAATTGACATCATTCATGGGCCCAATCTCAACCTGCTGGGTTCACGAGAACCTGAAATGTACGGCAATGATGCATTGGCGCCGATCAATGAGTATATCGCACAACGGACCGCTGAATATGGGGTTGAACTGCATTTTTTTCAATCGAATCATGAAGGTGAGATTATCGAACGTATTCATGATTCGCGGCAGACGGTTGATGGAATCATCATTAATCCTGCGGCATATACGCATTACAGTATCGCCATCCGCGATGCCGTCACTGCCGTTGAAACACCTGTTGTCGAAGTGCATTTATCAGATATAACACAGCGGGAACCGTTCCGGCAAAAGTCGGTCATAGCTGATGTCTGCATTGATCAGATCAGTGGATTTGGCAAAGATAGCTATGTATTCGGCGTCGAAGCGTTGGTCGCACACGTTGCTTTGCGACACATTAAAACGGTCTGTGAAAGCGGTGGAAATCAGGATGAAGTGCTGCGCAAAACAGTCGATATTTTACAGACTGCTTTTCCAAAGTATGACTGGACGGGAATTTATTTAGTCGATGGGGATGAACTCGTTTTGCATAATTATCATGGTGCGCCTTCGCCACACGTGCGTATTCCCATCGGGCAGGGCATTTGCGGCGCTGCGGCAGCGGAAAAAGATTCGATCATCGTGCCGGACGTGAATGCGGATCCGCGTTATCTTGCATGCAGTATTGAAACGAAGTCTGAGATCGTCGTGCCGATTTATGCAGGCAACGAAATTATCGGCGAGATCGATATCGATAGCCACAGACTGGATGCTTTTAAAAAGCATGATTGCAGTTTTTTGGAAAAAGTCGCCGCATCGATCGGGCAGATGTGGAAATGAGCGGGTTTATAGGGGTGATCGCGCGATTGTATTAAAACGAACACCATCAAAGAATAAAAGTAAAAAGCCACTCGAAATGAGTGGCTTTTTTATATGACCCCTAGGGGGCTCGAACCCCTGTTGCAGGAATGAAAGTCCTGAGTCCTAACCACTAGACGAAGGGGCCATCGCTAAAACAAGAACGATAATTATAAATAAAATTACAATTAATGTCAATTAAAAAATTGAACTAAATGTATCCTGTTTTTTTACTTTATCATCGTTTTAAAATCGTTTATTTCACACAAAGCCGCTATGCACGCAAAGAAAAGCCAGCCTTTCTTTGTGTGTGATGAGATCATAGTTTTCGGTTGGTTATAAAAAAAAGACCGCTCTATTTTGAGCGGTCTTTTAAAGTGACCCCTAGGGGGCTCGAACCCCTGTTGCAGGAATGAAAGTCCTGAGTCCTAACCACTAGACGAAGGGGCCAAAAACTCTTCGAAAAAGGAGGGTGAGCGACGGGACTTGAACCCGCGGCCACCAGAGCCACAATCTGGCGCTCTACCTACTGAGCTACGCCCACGATATGAACGGCTATGCCTTCCAACTGAGTACGCCAGAGGGGAATCGAACCCATAACCTACGGCTTAGAAGGCCGTTGCTCTATCCGGTTGAGCTACTGGCGCTTTTGAAAAATGAGAATGTCGGGGCAGCAGGATTTGAACCTGCGACCCCCTGGTCCCAAACCAGGTGCGCTAACCGGACTGCGCTATGCCCCGTTTCAATTTTTCAGAACGAACTCGTCCGGGCCAACCAGACAAGATATATAAGATAGTGTTTTTCGAAAGAATGTCAAGATTATTTTCAGGATTTCTCAAGGTCCCCCGTTTTTAGTTTATCACCGATTTAAAATCATTTGTTTCACGCAAAGCAAATTCAGTCTTTCTTTGCGTATCTCAGCGTTTTTGAGTCATTGCGTGAGAAAAGATCTTCGTTTTTCTGTTTATTTATGAACAATCGCCAGCTTGAGATTTTTTTCAACACCTAAATCCGGAAGCTCTATTCTTGCGATAAATAACCCATTGCTCACCAGCCGGCCGGATTCATTGTTCAAATCCCAGATCACATGCTGCAATGCATCACTTTTTTCCAAGGTGCGTACGAGAATGCCTGCGAGATTAAAAATGCGAATGATTGTTTTTTCCGGCAGGTGGGTAAAAGTGATAAACCGGTTGGTTCGTTCTTCCTGCAAATTGAAGATGCCGTAATATGGATTTAGGAAGGCGTCGGTTTTAGCGAGATCATCGGATTGCGTCGGCGCCAAACCGGCGGTGCTGAAAGTAAAAACATCCGCATCAGTGAACGGGCATTCGGTGAAGAAACGGATGATTGAGCCCGGTATCGGGGAATGCCGATTAGGTCGAAATCCCATGCTAAAAGCCCTGTGAGCAGAGAATCGCCAATCAGGGGGAATACATTCTGTTCAGCTTCTGCAGTAGCGGCAAAGGAGAAACTCTTATTCGGATCGATTCGGGGTAACGCTCGAGAGCGCGGGGTATTGCAGTGGGATCGGCTGAAACACTGTAAACTGCTACACCGAAATAGTACTCTTTTTCCTGATCAAATGGCCTGTTGCCCGGGCTAAACATGTCCTGTGAGAGTATGTGGTGGAATTGCAACCCCTGGTTATCGTCTGCAACAAGCAATTGTTCTGTGTAAATCATGGCAGCGGGATCGTAAGCCAACCCGACGATGGAAGAGAGATCATTTTTTTATCGTAAGTAACAATTTTCTTCTTTTCCCAGGAACGAGGATCATCCCATTGGTAGATAATAAATCCTTCTATTTTATGTCCGGCACTTTCCCAGGTATCGATATAATCCAATGGTTTATCAGGATAACCCCAGGTCAACAAAATACTGTCACCAATAACACTGGCGGTGACTGCAGGATTGGGTGGCAGCTCAGGGATTTGAAAATTATTTCGGTGGTAGCTGCGGGCGATTTCTGCATGTTTGAAAGTATTTCTTAAACTGATCATGCGGTCAAAACCCTGTCCGGCCACTAACGCGTAAGTGATTTCGTTGCTATCGCCCAAAGCCATGGAAAAGGGTCCGGCAGACATGAGAAAGCGCCGGTCGCCGCCTTCTTCATCGAGCCATCCGGTTTGATCGATGGGGTCGCCGGTGATGGTAAATTTTGTTTCTATACCATCCGGGGTAAAAATGGGGGTAGGGGGAATTCCGAGAGGTCATAAAAGCCGCGCAAGAGGTTCCAACGCCGTAGATAATGAGAATACCTTGGAGGATCTTCATATGGACTATAAACATGAAAAGCACTAAATGGCCCACCACGATGCGTAAAAGCACTCATCTCTAAATTTTTAAAACCATTCTTTTTATCCGTGCCCCAGTAAGCCTGTTCTCCTGTGGCCGCTGACAATGGACCTGCTAAGAAAACATATCCCGCTGCCGGAGGCGCCAAACCTTCCGGGCGAAAGTTGCTATCATCAATATCCGCATTATAATTGAATCCCAACTGCAAATCCCGATTAAAACCAGTGAGATCATCTGCAAAAAAACCATTGTCAATATCAGCAAAAATACCGACGAACATGCTATCGAAGCGTGCGGAGGTCGTTATGTCTTCTGTACCTTTAAAAATAAAACGTGAGCGCTGATAAATGATATTCATAAGCGGATTTGATGGAGCCCAATAGCTGCTGTAACACCACAAAGTATTCTGCAGTTCAAGTCCAACTGGCGGCGACATATTTTCCGGGAAAGTGGTGTCGGCTGGCGTCAAATCATTGGTCACAAAAAAAATGACTTGATCAGCATTGAGCAAACCCGGTTCATCTGCGTGCCGGCCGGGATCAAATTCTTCACCGGGGGCCGGGCGCAATTTTGGATATTCAATTCCATCCCCACCCACATAGAACCCGGGAATGTAAACTCCGTCACCATCGACATCATAAAACGGAGCACCTTTCTGAGCCGGCCAATCGATCCGGCCCTCTTTGTAGCGATCCCGCAGTTCATTGATTTCGGTATTAGTAACCTCATCGATGGCTATATTGTACGTACTGGCTGCATCTTGCCGCAGGAGTTCTTCCATGTCGTAGCTGTTTTCGTAAATGTCGCGCCTTATGCGCCACACATGATCAACCTCAGAATTCTCCGGGCTCTCAGCCACTCCCTGTGCAAGAATAGCTCCCGGTTGCATGCCTGACTGGTAAAAACCGCCGCGCACCCGCACTTCCGATGTATCTTTATCATGCAGTACGCCGCCGAAAATCAATTCATGTTCATACAATACATATAGTCGTGAATCCGGTTTAAACTCACCTGACCCCAGATGGAAATAAACGGTTTCACTAAATTCACCAATTGAGAAAACCGGCATGATCAGATTACCGGCATTCATCAGGACTATTGAGCCGGAAGTTTGGGTTGTGGTGCGCAATCGGTGTTTACCGTTCGATTTTAATTTAAAGCTTTGAGCGTAAATCAGAGCGGGAAGAAAAGCGGAAAGAAGAACATACACAGGCACCGGTAAAACTGCATTTATCTTTGTTAACATGAATAACCCCTGAATCATGCTATTGTTGATTATTGGTTCAATTCGAAGACCGGCGGGATGTTATATAAATTAAGATTTGAAATGCAAGCGCAAACAGGAGTAAGAAAAAAAAGCACCGCCGAACGGTGCTTTTAAAGTATTTATTGAATACCCATTTTCGCCTTCAGGGCGGCGAGAGAATCACTGCCTGCCGATGCGGCCGGAGTATCTAACACAGCATCGATTTCATCATCGAGGGAACTGCCGACCTGGCCGATATCACCATAGGCTTCGGCAAGGGCTTCTTCTTCGTTGACTTTATCTTTCATGCGTTCCAGCATGGCGACGGTACCGGATGAATCGACGTTCGATAATTGCTGGTTGATCTTTTTCATCGACGAGGCGGTTTTCGCACGCGCTTTTAAGGTGACCAGCTCATTTTCATAGCGGGAAATCGTGGTTTTCAGTTTCTCCACTTTATGCTGTAACTGATCAGCCATTTTCTGCTGTGCCTGCCAATCATTCGTGAGTTGTACACTCCGGCTTGCGGCTTCTTCCTTCTTAGTTAGCGCCTCGGTTGCCAGACGCTCGGCCTGTGCGGCATCGAGGTCTCCGTCCTGCATTTTTTGCAGCAGCAGCATGGCTTTGCGTTCATAATCACCGGCCAGCTTCTTCTTGTCATCGGCATCTTTGCGCATGCGGATAGCCAGCGCTTTTACCTGAGCCAGGCTTTGCATGGCGCCCTGCAGGTCTTTCTTCATATCACGGATTCCCTGTTCCGTCATCTTGATGGGGTCTTCCAGTTTGTCGACAACGGAATGTGCCTGTGCCTGGCCGACTTTGAAAATTCTGCTAAATACACTTGCCATTTGAATGTCCTCCGGTTACTTTTTTGCAAATTCAATCAATTCATTGGCATTTTCAGCCAGGGCCAGCGAAAGCGACAGTACAGATGCTTCCAGTTCATTTTTATCGAGGTTTTCCAACTGTAATGTATCGCGGTAGAAAACATTTTTTTCGTCTTCATCGATGACAAAAGCGCCGTGCACCAGCTCACGGTTCATCTGCAGCAATCTTTTATACAGTACATCGCGTCCGTCTTTTGGTAAAGGTATGATCGGTTGTTCGATGATGAGAATCGGGTCTTCGCAATCGATGACCATATTTTGAATGCCACGGTCTTCATCTTCGATGACGATAAGCTCTTCCGCTTCATCTTCATCGGTTATTGTTACTTCAAGATCAAGCAGATAGGCTTTGACCTTATCGAGGTTTTTTGACATGAGTGTCCTCCTGCAGAGTTTGAGTGTTATTTACGATTTTATTGACAATTTTCCAGGTATTCGACCGCAATCATCTCCCGGTGATGAAATGAATATTGGGTTTACACATTATCATTTGAATTATTCATTTTGCTAAGTACTTTTGCAATTCATTATAGGCGTTATTCAAAACCTGAACGATTTCGTTAGCGATTTTCACTTTTTCCGGGTCAGTTGAATGCATATCCGGATGGTATTTGCGCAGCAGCTTTTTCCACGCTTTTGTCACCGTCTCCAAATCTGAGTCATATGGAATTTCCAAATTTGCATAATAATTTGCAATTTTCGCATCCTGCGACGAAGCGAATCCCGTGTTCGCCCCAAAATTTGAAGAAGAATCATCGTATGATTTCTGCTCGACCGGATCGTTGTATTTCTTTTGCCGGTGCAGGTCAAATTCAGCGCGGGCGATGCGAGCCAATCTTTTAAAAAGTGAATGTGCCATAGGTTTTTGAAAACGAAAATAAATCAGGGATCAACCGGTCTGCATTTTGCGATGACGATCAACGCATCATCCGGATCGACAATGAAATCAACATCAGGATTGGAAAGCACTTTTGCATGGCGCTGCACCGCAAGTACGATGCTTTGATGTTTTCGTTTCATTGCTGAAAAAACATCGATAAACTTTTTACCGCCAAGTGCTGTAGGAACCGGAATTTTATACAAATCATTACCGAACTGTGAGCTCAATAACTCCGAGATCACCTTTGAAATGCCGTGCTCTAGCGCTGCCCTGGAGATGAGTTTTGAGCTGAATTCAGCACCGACAATTATTTCGTCGGCTTTGGCGCGGTAGCAGTGCTGTACGTTGCTTTCATCGAGCAGCTCGACGATGGTATAGGCTGATTCGTTCATGCATTCCACCGTCAATGTCGTCAATACAGTTTTCGCATCGCGGGCGCTTTCGTCGATATTGTCATCGCTCAAAATGATCACGGTTTTTGCTTTATGTACGTTTGCCCGGATCAGGTTTTCATCGTTGACTTCTCCCTGAATAAAATGCAGATTCTCATCATCCAGCGGTTTCGTTTCGAGTGAGGAAATCAGAACGATTGGTGTTTTTTGACAGCGGACATCACTGCGTAGCTCGGCGAGAATTTCCCGCGTACGGTTCGACCATTCGCAGACAATAATATGATTTTCAAAAGCAAAAGAACCCATGCCGCGATCTTCCTTTAATTTTTTATCAACAAAAACACTGGCGATAGTCGCCGTAAAAGTGCCGAGAATACCGATGCCGAGAACCATGATAATCGTACCGATGATACGGCCGCCAAGCGTCACCGGGCTGATATCGCCGTAGCCGACTGTCGTCATCGTTACCACACTCCACCACAGCGCATCTTTAAACGTACGATTTTCCTCGAAATAGGCCATACCTGCAGCGCTGAAAATGACCAGGATAACCAGGACCAATATTATACGCAGAATATTCTCTCGCTGCAGGAAATTGATAAAACGCAGCAGTGGATGCTTGACCGGTTTCAGCATTATTGTTCTTTCAATATAATTTTACGCCCGGATGAATCAATATAATTCGTTGATTAGTAAAAATCCCAGTCGCCTTTATCGTAATATCTATACAAAACAAGATTGAATTCACTATTAATTTCAATCTTTTCAAAATCAGCAAAAATACCTTTACCGAAATGTAGCATGGCCAACATGGCGTCATTATTGAGAAAACGCGTGTCAATAACCGAAAAATCGGTTTTTATCAATTTCTGTTTTATCTGATCAACGGTCAAACGGTCGTGATTTATCCCGAGTACCCAACCCCATTCCCCCATGGTCGGGATTTGATTGTGATAGGGGATAGCAGTAAATCCTGCGGCTCGCATTGTTTTTAAAATGGATAGATAAGCTTTTCGTGAAAAAAACGGGCTGGTGGCCTGGGTCACTAAAAGACCGCCTTTTGCAGTAACCTTTCTAATTTGCTGATAAAACTGAAGACTGTACAAACGGGAGAGTGAAACGCTTTTCGGGTCCGGCAAATCGATCAGCACGATATCGTAAATTTGCCTGCAATCGCGAATGAAAATAGCGGCGTCGGTATTGTGGATTTTTACTTTTGCTGATTTCAACGAGGCCTGATTTGCTTTTAAAAACAGTGCATTGTTTAGACCAAGAGCAGTCACAGCCGGGTCGATATCGACAAGGTCGATGTGTTCAACATCGGGATATTTCAATATTTCGCGCACTGCCATGCCGTCGCCACCACCGAGAATAAGTATTTTTTTGTGTGAGGGCGAAAGCGCAAAAGCAGGGTGGACTAGTGGCTCGTGATAACGCGCTTCGTCATAAGTGCTGAATTGCTGATTGCCGTTCAGATAGAGCCAGAAATCGTTGCGCCATGTTGTGATGGTAATTTGCTGATAGGGTGTTTGTTTGCTGTAAACGACGGTATCACGGTATTTTCGCTGTTCGCTATACTGCACAATCGGTTTGGCAAACCAGGCCAGCCAGGCCAGAAACAAGGGCACGACGATAAATGCAAAACCGAGCCATTTGCGATAAGTTATATTTTGCCGCTGTTGCCAGAAGAGTAGTGCGGCAACGATGAGGTTGACGGCGCCGAGCACAACAGGCGTATAGGTGAGCCCGAGATAGGGCAGGGCAACAAACGCAAATAACACTCCGCCAAGTAACGCACCGTAGTAATCTTTTTCCATCACCGACGAAATATTGATGCGCAATTCCTCAAAATAGGCGTTCAGTCTCGTTGCCAGTGGTAGCTCCATACCGATGAGCAAACCGATGCCAAGTGCGAAAGAATAAACGACCATATCGATGGTCATGATGTAGATGGAAAGCCAATAAGTCGCCACGGCACTGATTGCGCAGAGCGAGGACAGGAGCAACTCCACGGCAATGAAAGAATCCAGAAGATGGTGCTGCAATGATTTGCTCAGCCGACTGCCGATACCCATGGCAAACAGCATCAGAGAAATCGTCAGCGTCCACTGGACCACAGCATTTCCAAGCAGGTAACTGGCCAGTGTCGACATGACGTATTCGGCAACGATACCGGCAAGTCCGGTGGCAAAGATACAGGCTTTGAGAGTGAAGTTTTTGGAAATTGTTTTGGTCATTTTAGGGGTTTTGTATCAATTATTTAGCCACTGATTAACACAGATCGAATATGGAGATTTTAGCAGCGTTTAAACGGTAAACATCGATGGTTAAAACAACTTATATAGCTCCATAGTAAAATTAAGAATCTTCCTTTTAAAGTTCTAAGTTTGTGATAATACGCCAAGTGGTATTACCTGCCTGCAAGTTTAGTATAGCAACGCTGCCCATCCCGGCAGGGATGGATGAAAATAGCCCAATGATTTATCGGTAGTTAAAGAGTCTAAACAGTATTGCGTCCCGCCGGTGATGCTTGAAAAAAAAGCACAACATCGCTGATGATTAAATAGTGCCTGAACGAAAACACTCGATTTTCGTCATTCCGTCATGCTTTTAGACGAAGCGAAGTTCGGCGAAGCAATTGCACTTCTCAGCAGCCACGAAGTAAAATCCATCGCTTTTCAGCCTCAAACGGACGTGGCCCCCACGAATAGCATGTGGGAATACGTTTTCGTTCAGACACTAAATATTTTCAGGATATACTGTTCCTGCACACACTCCAGTTTCAATCTTGAGAAACTTACTATACCACCCAGCCGAGAAGCATGGAAGCCGCAACATAAAAAAACGCTTCAATTAAACCGGCGCCGACGTTCGGTTTTTCCTGATTGACCAGTTCATCTGTGAGTTTTTCACCTGGCAGCAGCAATTTATCGGTAATGAAGCGTACGACCGGCAGCATGATCAAACCAAACACGACAAATTCAGCGAATTCCGTCAGGTTTTGCTGCCATGAAATAAAATCTCCTTCGATGCTGATGCGAATGATATTGCCAAACGCGATGAGCACACCGGCAAAAGCCACACCCACAGCGATATTGTCCTTTTCGATTTGTTCATGAATGTTAAATGGGGTGATGAGGTCATAAATCCGGCTGGCGACAATGAGCGCCGCCTGGCCGATAAGCCAGAAAACGATACCGGTAATCAAATCACCCTCACCATGAATAGCGCCGGCAACAACGAGACCGGCAGCGAGATAATTGCCGCCGGAAATTGTGCCGGCACCGGCATTTTGATCACGGATAATTTCATCTTCGAGACTGAATTTGCTGAGGATGAGTTTCTCATTAATTAAGCCGGCAACATTCAGCAAAATAATGGAACAGATTCCGTAGAAAAGAATATCGATGACATCTTCAACCCAGCCGTGCGAGGGGCCATCGAGCACACCACCAATGGCGAAAATCAAACCGAGATAATAACCGACAACAGCAAGAGAAAGTGCAAAATTATCTTTTTTTAGTAGTTCGTGATGCAGGTCGAATCGGCGGTTGAATTTATTAAAAGCCCATTTCCCGAGCAGAAAAACGATAAAAGTCGCCACCAGGTAAACAAGCGCTGTGACAAATTGATCCAGGGACATATCAATCCTCCGGTTGATAAAAGTGAACAGTTATGTTTTTTGTACTCGATTATTTGCCGCCGCGGCTGAACCCTCGCCGCCGGACATTGCTCATTTTACTGCGACTGACCCGGCTTCTCACTTTATTGGAAAAACGCGACGAACTGGATCGTTGTTTAGCAAGCTTTCGTTGGTAAAAATTCGGTTTACTTTGTTTTGTCACCCGGCCACTGGTGCCGTACATATTACCTCTTGAACCATAGAAACGGCCGTCACCATAGTAGGGTGCGCCGCGCCGCCGGTAGTCATTGTAAGAATTCCAATCGTTGCGGTAGACCGGCCGGTTGAACATGCCGAAAACCGAACTCATCATCGCATACTTGCCGTACCATTCCCAGAACGAGCTGCCGTGGCTGTCGGTGCGCCATTGGCCGTAGCGCGAATTGCCCACATATTGATAACCGGGCGCATATTTATCATTACTCACTTTGCCATCGGCCGATTTGGATGCCACGACCATGCCGAGATAATCAGCATATTTTTTATATTGGTGCTCTGTGACTTTTATCCAGTCTGTCAGATCACTGCGGAAGACAAGAGAATCCAAACCCTTTTCGCGCTCTCCGACGACCAGTTTATAGCGATGATAAAAGTCTTTGAAAAAGTTGCCATCCTCCCGCATGTCTTCAAGAATGATTGAATACTCCGGATAGTTCTTCAGGTTTTTCTTTATGCGCTCCAACGGTGTCGAAGACCCGCAAGCGACGCTGAATGATACCAGAAGAACGAGTGTGAGGGTTTTTTGCAAGTGTTTCATGATACATTCCCTTTAAATTGGTTAAATATCTGATCCCGGCAAAATATTGATAAATTGATATTCTTCGACATAAAAACCGGATGACGCCTCAAATTCCGTTTCCCCCCACTGCTCGATGCTGAGAAATTTTTCATCATCTTCATCGACGAAATCCCAAACGATAAATTCCCGGCCTTCGTCTGAATTATCAACATACATCAGCCCAGGGCCCGATTCGTCGAGATAATACGTCACATCTTTATAGACGATTTCAGCAGGCGGGTCTTCATTGTCGATGATATGCTTTTTAATATGGCCGCCAAGGGCGCCGATGGGCACTTTTTTACTGACGGACCATTCCACGTCATCATCTTCAGCGCGCTCAAGGTAGATTTTTTCGCGACCGCTTTCCAGCTCCCATTCTTCGCTCTCATAGCCGCCATCAAACTCGTAACGCCGGTAGCTTTTGACTTCCCAGGTTTTGAGGTCGTAATCCAAAAAAAAGCCGACCCGGAGTTTGGATAATTCAAGATCGGCTAAGGGATCAAAATCATCTTCCTGTTTTTTAAATCGATCGAAAAAACTCATCGTGGGGCTTCCTTGTGAAAGTTAATGAACTGATTTATTGTCCTGCGGCCAGGCTGTGCGGTTAGTTACACATGTCTGTCGCGTTTTATTCAGGTTTTTTCTTGGCAAGTCATTAAAATAAGTAAGTTTGCAGGGAATGTCAACTGATTTAGGATAAAGTAAATCCGCATTTTTAAAACCGGATACGTCACTTTCCATTCCTGTAATTACTTTATCGCTTCTCCGAGAATTGAAAAAAATGCCAAATTTGGCGAAACTCTGTCATTCTACCTTTGTTTTTTTGCAGAAAGTGACTTATACTCTACATCTTGTTTGCGATTTTAGTCGTAATTGAGTGAATCGTAGACTATGTCAAAAGTTTGTCTGGAGAAACAGGAGGAAATTTCGTGTCTGCGTTAACTGACAGCAAGGGACGCATCATCCGCACTGGGCCCTATCCCGAACTCACACCTCATGCAGTTTTTGTCGGCTATTTTCTTGGCGTGCTCATCGCCTTGAGTATTGGTTACGCTGCGCTCATTCTCGGCTTTTCAATCGAAGGTTCGGAGCTGGCAGCGATTCTCGGTTTTGGTATTTTGCGCGGCCTGATGAATCGCTCTAGCATCGTTGAGAATAATATCAACCAGACGGTGGCCAGCGCGGTTAACAGCGCCTCTGCTGGAATGATGTTTTCGGTGCCTGCTCTGTTTATCCTCGATCAAACGGATTTCAACGCCGTCGTTATGGTTTTTTCCTGCATCGCTGGTGGTATTCTCGGTGTGGCGTTCATTATCCCCCTGCGTAAACAGATGATCGATTTTGAACGCCTGACCTATCCCGGCGGTGTTGCGGTGGCGACGATTCTCAAATCGCCGGGCGCCGGGATTCGCAAAGCTATTTATCTCATCGCCGGGGCGGGTTTGAGCGCTCTCGTGCATTTCATCAGCAAAACCAGCGGATTCGAAAATTGGGATGTCGGCACACTTTTAAGTTTGCCGGATTATATGAACGGTATCTGGTATATTTCCTTGATGACCATCGGTGTTGGTTTTATTGCCGGTAAAGGCGGTGTCTTTTTTATCGTCGGTGGTTATATCTGCTACTGGATTCTCGCGCCTGCACTTTCCGGACTTGGACTTTTACCTACACCGGACACCCTGGCTGCCGCCGGGCAGAGCATGCCGGGTTATCTGCGATTGTCACTCTTTCGCCCGGTTGGTATCGGTATGCTCATCGGAGGTGCTTTAACCGGAATTGTGCTCGCCTTGCCGCTCATCGTCAGCGCCGTCAAAAGTATGCAAATGGCCTCAAAGGTCAAATCTGCAATTTCAAAAGACGAAATGCCCATCAAGCTGCTCTTTATGGCAATCGCCGGTGCGACGTTGCTGCTTTTTGTCATCGCCATTAATTCGACTGCCGAAATGGGTATAATTCGCGGTTCGCTGATGGCGCTGCTCGGCACCTTGTGGATCTGGGTTGCGGGGGTGATTTTATCCGAATGCATCGGGCGGACGAACTGGTCACCACTTAGCGGAATGACGTTGATCGCAGTGACCATCCTCATTATCATCAGCTCCGGCCTGGGTGACAAAGCGGCCATCATTTCATCGATTATGGTTGGCGCAGCAGCCTGTGTCGCCATGTCGCAGGCCACGGACCTGATGCTCGATTTGAAAACGGGTTATTTGCTCGGCGCCTCGCCACGCAAGCAGCAAACCGGCCAATTCCTCGGAACCTGGCTGGGGCCGATCGTGATTATGGCTTTGATTTTCGTCTTGCACAACGCCTATGGCCTGGGCAGCGATCGCCTCCCGGCGCCGCAAGGCCAGGCCCTCGCTTCGATGATCAACGGTATCCTCGGCGGTGAAGTCCCTGTGCAAAAGTATGTCGCCGGGGCAGGGTTGGGCGCTATTTTGAGCATGAGTGGCGTCGGCGGGCTGGGTGTGCTCGTCGGACTTGGTTTTTATCTGCCGTTCAATATCGTGCTCACCTACAGCATCGGCAGCCTGCTTCGTGTTTTTACCGATTGGAAATTTGGCCACCGGGTGGGTGAAGAAGTGGGCATCCCGGTGGCTGCCGGCCTCATCGTTGGCGAAGCGCTCGTCGGTGTTGGATTTGCAATCTATTATATTATCGTTGGCGGCATGGCATAGGAGAAAAGAAATGAATACTAAAATGATCGGCTATTTTCTATTCACCATCGGCGTGCTCGGCGGTTCTTTGATCACCGTACTCGATGTATTGGAAATCCAGTGGCTTCATTTTTCCGGAACGGTTGTTATCGCTTTGTCAGGTATTTTTCTCGTGCGGCGGGAAATTGCAAAGGAAAGCACTTCCGAAGGCAAACTCGCCGGTAATATCCAGGGCATCAGCGAGAGTCTGGAGAATATCGTCACTGAAATCAAGCAACTCAATGCGGACGACGGGCCTGCGAACCCTTATGATTTGCACGAAAAGATCGATGTTAATCTACCCAATTATTTGAATGCTTTTGTGGAAGCAAGGGAGAGCCTGGGGCATGTCTATGGCCTGCATACTTATGCTGATATTATGAGCTGTTTCGCTGCGGGTGAGCGCTATATCAACCGCGTCTGGTCTGCCTCAACGGATGGTTATATCGATGAATGCCGCGAATATCTCAATCGTGCTGAGGAGCAATTTATTGAGGCACAGAAGAAATTTCAGGCATTGAAGAGTTAAACAGCGATAGTTATTAGCAATTGTCATCTTGACCGGATTTTTTCAAAAGAGGAATAATGGAACCACAATATTTTATTTGGGATGTCAGTCCGGAGATCACTTCGATCGGACCGTTAAGTCTGCGTTGGTATAGTCTGTGTTTTATGCTTTCATTTTTGATCGGGCTGTTTATCATGCGCAAGATTTTTGTCAAAGAGGGTAAAAACCTGCTCGATGTCGATCCGCTTTTCATTCATATGATGCTGGGCACGGCCATCGGCGCACGGCTGGGACATTGTCTTTTTTATGACCCGGCATTTTACTTTAGTCACCCGATTGAAATTTTGAAAGTATGGGAGGGAGGGCTCGCCAGCCACGGCGGCGCTATCGGTATTTTAATTTCCCTGTGGCTCTATGCAAGAAAACGCGACGACCAACCGTTGATGTGGGTTTTCGACAGGTTGGTTATCCCCTCAGCACTGGCTGGTTTTTTTATCCGCCTGGGTAATTTTTTCAACTCAGAAATTCTCGGAACACCGACAGATGTTTCCTGGGCGATTATTTTTAAACGCATCGATATGATTCCCCGCCACCCGACAATGCTTTACGAGTCTTTTGGTTATTTACTGATCTTTTTGTTGCTGGGTTATTTATATAAAAAATATGATGGAAAAATTCCGGAAGGTTTATTGTTCGGCACTTTTTTCCTGACGATTTTCGGCTGGCGCTTTCTGATGGAATTCTTTAAGATGCACCAGGCTGCCTACGGTGTGGGTGCGGCATTGAGTGTCGGGCAAATTTTAAGCATTCCGGCTATTTTGATGGGAAGCTATTTTGTCCGACGGGCTTTAAAAATACATGGGAGCACGCAATAAATTCACATGTTGCATCGCACGGTGCAACATGTGAAAATCATTCAATAATTCCTTCCACAAAACCGATCTCATACATCAAAACACAGCCGAATATGATGCTGACGATCGCCGCAGTCATCTGTACATAATTAAACCATTTTTCATAGCGTTTATGGGCGACGAGAAAAGGCACGCTGAGCAGGGCGCTCATAAACATCATACCACCGACAGAGCCAACGCCGAATACGACGATATAGAGTACATCCCAAAGTTTCGAGGAAATTGTTGCCAGTACCATGAGCATAAGCGCAGCAGAGCCGGCAAAACCATGCACCAAACCGATGAACAAAGAACGACCTCTGAATTTGGGGTCGTGATGCCAGTCGTTTTTATTTTCCGCGTCATGCTGGTGTATTTCTTTCTCAGTATGAAAATGCGGATGAACATGGCGATAGCCGTCATGCGTGTGTTCATGAAAATGGAATGAAGCTCGTTGGTAGATTTTAAAAATCAGCGCGACGCCGAGATAAACGAGCATGATCCCCACGAGAAATTCCAGCAGCAAGGCCAGTTTTTCCGGCACCTGGTACTGAAATGCGATAACGAAAATACCGAGAAAAAGCAGGGCGGAAGTGTGTCCCAACCCCCAGATTATCCCCGCTTTTGAAGCCTGTTTCCAATCTTTCGTTTGCGAGACAATCGTCGAGACGGCGATGAGGTGGTCGGCATCGAGCGCATGTTTTAGCCCGAGAAAAAAACCCAGAGACAAGATGGCCCAAATCCCGACTTCAACGGTGGTAGATTGGCTGGAGAACAAAATCATAAGCATCGTCATTTGCGTTCAGTCCTTTTTCGGTCAGTTTTTTGAGATTTTACCAAGATAACGGATTTCATTTTGAATTGCTATTGAATAATTTTATGATGAAAAACAGTAGGATTCCATGCTCTTCATATTAGCTGCATTTTGCTTTCGATTTGGTTTTTTGCTTAATTTGCGCTATTTTATAAAAAATCGCCTGAAGGTGACTCAATGATCAAGCTCGTTTCAGCGAGTTCGCTTTACGTCGCTGCCTGTTTCAATATGAAGCGGGCAGCATCACAGCTATTTTTAGATAAACTTAAGAACGCTGTTAACTGGATACCCAGACCACCATGGAGACTGCAGCTATGAACGAAATTATTTCGAACAAAGGGACTAAAAAAACCAAAGGAGAACTGCATGGCGATGTTTGATTTCTCCCGTGCTACCGAGGAAAAATACCAGTACAAAGCCTACAATTTATACAACTTCCGCAAAATCCCCCAAATCAGTCGTTTATCAAATCAGTTGAAATTCGATATTGAAGTCGTCGGGCAAGTATTTCCATTTAAAACGAATAACTACATACTCAACGAACTCATCGATTGGCATAAAATCCCCAACGACCCTATCTTCAAACTTACATTTCCGCAAAAGCAAATGCTTTTGCCAAAGCATTTTCAGCGGATATCGAACCTGCTGCAACTAAATGCGGAAAAAGAAGAAATCACTGCAGCAGTCACAGAAATTCATGCCGAACTCAACCCACACCCCGCCGGACAAATGGATCAAAATATCGCCATACTCGATGGCGAACGCCTGTCGGGGATTCAACATAAATATCGTGAAACACTTCTTTTCTTTCCCAGCCGCGGGCAGACGTGCCACGCCTATTGTTCATTTTGTTTTCGCTGGCCGCAATTTATTGGTGATGATGCTTATAAATTCGCTTCGCGGGAAACCGGAAACTTGATCAGATATTTACGCCGGCACCCGGAAATTTCAGATGTCCTGATAACAGGCGGCGACCCGATGATTATGAAAGCAAAGAGTTTACTTTATTACCTTGAACCGCTGATCAAAACGGAATTGCCTGGCCTGCAAAATATCCGGATCGGTACGAAATCGCTTTCGTTCTGGCCTTATAAATATCTCGCAGGCAGCGAGGCAGATGAAGTGCTCTCGCTCTTTCGTAAAATCGTCGATTCCGGCAAACATCTCGCCATCATGGCACATTTTTCTCATCCCCGGGAATTGAGCACAAAAGCCGTACGCCTGGCCATCAAGCGAATTCGCCGGACGGGAGCGGAGATTCGCACACAGGCGCCGCTTTTACACGGAATAAACGATGATCCTGCTATCTGGGCACGAATGTGGAGAAAACAGGTGCGGCTCGGTTGTATCCCCTATTATATGTTTATCATGCGAAATACCGGCGCCCGGCATTATTTCAGCATACCCCTGGCGAAAACCTGCGAAATCTTCAAACAAGCCTGTCAACAGATTAGCGGTCTGGCGCGCACCGTTCGCGGGCCGAGCATGTCGGCAACGCCAGGCAAGGTGCAAATTAACGGCGTCGTCGAGATTCAGGGCAAGAAGCATTTCTGTCTTACCATGCTGCAATCGCGCAATCCAGGGTTGGCATTCAATCCTTTTTTTGCAGAATTTGACGAGCAGGCCATCTGGCTCGATGAACTAAAGCCGGCATTCGGCAAATCAAAATTTCCATTTCAGGAATAGCGCCGGCACAATTGATAGTCGCGTGAATGCACCCAAACGGCCATAGATTTATTTTTTGTTGCCGGTTTCATCGCGAACACGCACAGGGGTGGTTTTCTCTGGAAATTTTCCGGTGACGTTTCGATAAAATTCGCGAATGCGCGCCATATCCTTTTGAATGTCGCCGCTCGGAAGAAAGGTTAATCCAAAGCCGGCTTCTTTGTGCGTATAATCGAGGTAGCCGCAGAGAATGGGGACGCGGGCTTCGTGCGCAATCCAGTAAAATCCTGATCGCCAATAGTCGCTCTTTTTGCGGGTTCCCGAGGCCGCAATTGCCACTACCAGTTTTTCCGAATTAGCAAATTTTTTTGCCATTTGTTCTACAATACCGCTGCTGCATTCGCGATTAACCGGGATGCCGCCAAGTCGACGCATGAAACCACCGAAGGGTTTTTTGAAAAGAGAGTGTTTTCCGATCCAAGCGATTTTCAGGCGCAGAGCAAAACAGGTGAGCAGTGCGAGGGGAAAATCCCAGTTGCTGGTATGGGGCGCTCCAACGATGATAAACTTTTTATCCGGCGGTATATCGGCAACGATTTTCCACCCTGTCATTTTCATCCACAGATATGCGAACCAGTATTTTATCAGGCCTGAAGTCGGCCCGTTATGAAGAATTTTATGTTTTGACATCGTTAGATTTCCAATAAATATAATATTTGTTTTTTGCCTCATCGAAATTGCCGTTTGTACAATTTTTTTGACTGAATAAAATAAAAATAAATTGTACAATGGAAACTAGTTTTTCGGATTGTGCAATTTCCGTTGCCAAAACCTACAGGCAAGATGCCCGCGATACAATCAGATCGACTTTTTAGTCACTTAAAAGCCTGCTTAAGCAGGCAGAAAATTGCGCCACCAGCAGGCGAGTTTTCAAAAATAGCCACCGGCATCATCTTAACCTAACAATCCGTCAATCCATGTTTTACCTGTTGCTATAGCGCCACAGTAGTGGTTTTTATTCACACCTTCAAACTATTTTTTCGTTTTAATATTATGTGAAATTTTCCATAAAAACAACTGGTTAGCCCTGTGAGTATTACTCTGGCACGGCAATTGACACACCCGTGCTGACAATTGTTTCACGAATTCGTGAGTTGCCGGGAAGCGCATCTTGCAACGATTCACAAGAATTAGCTTAATTGACGACAATCTAAAAGTCTCGAATTCACATTTACAAAACAAAACAGGAGTTAAAAATGAAACCAACAAGAGTGATACTCACTTTGCTATTTGCAGGTTTGCTGGTCATGGCTTGCGAACAAGCGCCCACCGATCCCACCGGAACCACCGACAACGCATCGATTGAAAACGCCTCGGCGCAAAACGTTGCGTTGTTTAACACCCTTGCATCTGTTGATCAAATCGGTAATGTGTTGCGAGGCCCGGAAGCGAAGATTGAAATCGGCAACGCCGATATCACCAATCCGCAAAGCGCAGCCGCATTTTCCGCGCAAATCTCCAAAAAAGCAATCGCCCAGCTTCGTGCCGGGAATATGAAAAAACGCAGCAGCACGCTTTCCGATTCCCTGCTTTGGGAAATGACTATCCGTCGGGAAATTCTCGGATTCACCGAACGCACACGTGTTTATTATGATTTCAGCAGCGGAAAAGCCGTGATCGAAAACGTCAAATACGATTTTGATGATCGCCACTGGCTGGTGCTTGATTCTGCGCGTGTTTTTGCTGATCTTGCCGGAACATTAGAAGACGATTCCGATGACACAATCGAGAAACTGTACGGTAAAAAGGTTTATAAAGAAGGTCATTTTATCAGCCAGGAAATTTCCAATATTGAAATCGATCCCTATGCGCCGGGAACGGAGCCGACCTCGGCACGCTTGCAGACGGAAACCTCTTATCCCGAAGGCAGCATGATCAGTAAAAAGAATGAGCAAGCCAGTTTTAAGGATGGCAGCGGCAGTTGGTCAAAAGAAATCGAATATGTCGATGGCAGCACCAGTCATGAACAGGTCACATTTAATGCTGACGGCACAGGCACTTTTCAGGAAGAACGCCGCTCTGGTGTAAAAACCAGCGGCACCTTTGACAGCGCTGATGATGACGGATCGGGCAGCTTTACCAAACTGACTGAGTTCCCCGGAGATGGCGCCCTGGAGTCGATTTATGAATCCGGTCAATTCACGATGAATTTGCAGGATTCCACGCTGACAGGTTCATTCGAAAAAGAACTGCGATTCAGAAACGGCACTGTTAGCAAAGAAAGCATCTCAATTTCCGAGAGCTATGAGAATGGCTACAAAACGACGGTGCTGACCGTTAGCAATCAGGATGGCAGCCACGGCACGGTGACCATTAAAGAGAATGACGGCGGCAGCCATGTCTCCGGCGTCTGGACAGAAAAAGATGGCGCCTATATCCTTTCGGAGACGGATTTTTATCCTGACGGCAGCGCCCGCATGGAGTTCAAAGTCTATACTTCCGAAGAAGCATTCAATAACGGCGATGCTCCTGTTATCAGCGGTATCTTTAACTTCAACCCCGACGGCTCCGGGAATGGTACTGCGGAAGACGGCAACGGATCATATAATGTGACGATTAATGCAGACGGCAGCCAGACGATTACCGATTAAACTCCTCCAGCTCAGACAGCGGTGACGGGGAGCTTATCACCGCTGTTGTATCCCATCGCCCGGGGTGTCCATCCAATACACCCCGGGCGTATTTATGCGCACCAAAATTTGCTTTTTCAGGTTTCGGGTTACGCCGTTCTCAGAAAATATCTTGTCCGGTATAATATTTAGTTTAAATTAGAGTTAGCCTGATCGGACCGCTGTCTCGAAAGAGTTTTCCTTAAACCGGTCGTTTTTTTATCGTGACTCCAAATGAAGCGTTTCAGGGCGCATTCTCAAAAAAAATTTGAAAAATGAAGATGAAAAACACAATACGCGCCATGCTGCTGTTCTCGGTTTTGTCCAGCCTGTTGCCTGGCCTTTCTGCCCGCCAAACAGAACAGGAACAGAAATTAATCGTACAGGATATTGAAATAACAGGCAATTCAAAAACCCGTCCCAATGTCATTTACAATTACTTGACTTTTAAAATAGACGATCCGATCACCCCGGAAGCGATCGAAGCCAGCAGGAAACAACTTGCGGCGATTAATTTTTTTAGACAAGTTGAGATTTACACGAAACCCGGCAGTAAAAAGGGGGCGATCATCGCCGTTATTGAAGTGCAAGAAAGGCGATGGCCCTATTTTCAGTTTGCCGGAGGACACAGCGATCTCGACGGCTGGTACTTCGTGCCGGCGCGCTTTCGTTTCGATAACCTTATCGGCCGCGGCAATCTTCTGGCTGCGGAAATTTACCTGAGCGACCGCACCAGTAAATTTTCTATCCATTACGCTTATCCGTTTTTGTTCGACGGCAGCGCCAATCTACAGGCGGAATTATATGGCGGAGGGCGGCAATATATCCATTATTTAAACGGTCTCGAAGCGCAGCAAAATGTCGATTTTGGCGGTGTAAAGCTGACGCTTGAGGGCAATGAGGGAATCTTCCGTTTTATCAAACTGGGAATTCAAAAAGAAGAATTTCTTCCTGACGATTGGCTTAAATTCAGCAAAAACGACTCGGTAATTACGGGTTTTTTTATCCCGGCAAACCTGCGTCCTCTGGAGCAATTTAATCGTGTGGCGGCTTTTTCACTGACACTCGGTTATGACGGCCGGGACAATCTTTATTACCCGCAGCGTGGGTTTTGGGGGGCTGCAATTTATGAAAAAGCAACGACTGAGCTCAATTCGGATTTCCAGTTTAACCGCACCTTTATCGATGGCCGTTATTATCAGAGAATTTTTAAAAATCATGTTTTCGCCATAAACGTCAAAAGTGCTTTCGCGAGCAGGGGAACGCCATTTTTTAAACGATTTTATCTCGGTGGCGCTAATTCTTTGCGTGGTTTTGCCGAGCGCCGCCTGACCCCTGTTGGCTACGGAACAAAACTATTGCTGGCAAACGTCGAATATCGTTTTCCGCTGACTCAGAAAAAAAGGATGGAACCGCCGGTTTTTGCAGTGCTTTTTTACAGTCAGGGTGGGCTGTGGCAAAATGGTGAAGATATCAGTAATAACAGTATGTTCAAATCCCTGGGATTTGGCTTGCGTTTCAGGCTGCCAGTTCTTGGCCTGACCCGTGTCGATTTTGCCTTCCCCACCACTGTTTTGAACGATGAAGACTTTCAACTTCACATTTCGCTGGGACAAACATTCTGATGAACGCCAGGATTTTTAAATTTGCCGGGATGATCGCTTTTTTCATCTTTTTACTGACTGTTGGCGCCCCTCTCGCAGCTCAATCCAACAAAATAAAGATTCTTGAAGTGCGACCCTATAACGAACGTAATATCGTTGGTCTACAGTTCGTTCTATCGCCGTTTTTCTCCGCAAAGGTGAGCGGCACAATTCAAAGCGGTTTGCCTTCCGTCCTCGAAATTGAATTTTTTGTAAAAGATAAGCAGAATAAAATTCTATCCCGGCGTTTGATTTTTCGACGAATTTCATACAATATCTGGGAAGAAAAATACCGCATAGACAGTCCGGATACTTCTATGTTTTTTAAGCAATTTGCAGCATTGCAGAATCGATGCCTGCTGCCCAAATCCCGGCCGTTTCTGCCTGTCGAAAAGATCAACTCATCACCTGCGGTGACAATTTTCGCCCGCGCTCGTTTGCGTTTGATCAGTTCGTCGCAAAGCCGGAAACTGGTAGGCTGGCTCGATCAATCGTATCAGGCAAACGAAACGATTTCCAGCGACGAAAGCAGCAGCGGCTTTCGTTTGAATTTCAGCACACTCGTCGCACTTTTTATGGGCAATTCACCGGATAAAAACGGCGATACACGCTGGCAAGAATTCCCGCTCTTGGTCCCGGGAAAAGACTGATGCGCAGCATACGAACCAAGCTCTTGCTCGCTCTGCTGATCATCACTTTATTGCCGGTGTATCCGCTTTATCATCTCGTTAAGGACTTTTTCTCCCGCAGTCTCGAAGTTGGATTTAACGAAAAAGTAATAGAAGCGCTGGAAAATGCCTCCGGATTGTCGCAAATCGTTTTTTCACAATTTCGTGAAGAAACCCTCGATTTGTGTCGAGCGCTCAAACGATCGATTCGCAGCCCATCTCTATTTAAATCGGCTGGCCGGATAAAATTCAATTTTACGCCAATCGAGAAGAAGTATGGTGCGTTCCGGCTTCAGTTTTACGATAAAAAAGGTGTATTTTTGCGGCAGCATTTTTCCGGTGCTGTGCTTGTTTATCCCGCTATCTATGAGGCACAATTGCATGCTTTTCAGGTGAAAACGGCACTTTCTTTTTTCGAAACAAATCCGCAACCGGCGTTTATTTCCGTTTATGTGCCGGCCATTTTTTCAAACGAAAAAACAGGCGCCATGGTGGTGACGCGACCGCTGCCAACAGCATTTGTGGAACAGTCGCGGCAAGTCATCGAAGTCAACCAAATGTTTCAGGCAATCGGTATTTTGCGTGGCGATCTGGAGAAGAGTTTTATTCTTGCTTTTTTCGTCATCTATCTGAGTTTCACTGTTTTGATTATCGTACTGGGTTATCTGTTTTACCAGCGTATTTCACGACCGTTGATCGCCCTTGCCGCGGGCACCGAAAAGGTCGCAGCCGGCGATCTGGATTACCGCATGCAGGTCAAGTCCGGCGATGAAATCGGTAAACTCGTCGATTCATTCAATTCGATGATCGAAAAGGTTAAAACTAAACAAGAGCAGGTCGTCGAGCTGGAAAAAAAAGCAGCCTGGCGCGAAATGGCCCGCATCCTGGCGCATGAAATTAAAAATCCGCTAACACCGATGCAACTTACCGTGCAGCAATTACGCGATGAATACAAGGGTGATGATCCGCTGTATTCCAAAGTGCTGGCAGAATGTACGGAAATCATTTCCGATGAAATAGCCGCATTACAAAAACTCGTACGTACCTTCAGCGAGTTCGCCCGCATGCCGGAAATGCAGCTTGTACAGGCAGATTTAAACGAGCTGATTCGCGATGTTCGCAAATTGTACAAAGATGCCGATGTCGATTTGGATTTGTCTTCAAATTTACCGTTGATCAAACTCGATGATGAGCAATTTCGCCGTATTTTAAAAAACCTGTTTAAAAACAGTCTCGATAGCATCAAGGAAAAAGGCGCCGGGCGAATTTCAATCAGCACCGTTTTTCAAAACGAGACAATCCTGATCGGCTTTTCCGATACCGGCATGGGCATCAAAGATGAGATTTTACCGCGCATTTTCGAGCCTCATTATTCAACCAAAAAACAGAGCATGGGGCTTGGCCTGGCTATTGTGAAACGTATCATTCTCGAGCACGGCGGTTCAATTTCTGTTGAAAGTCAAACTGGTAAGGGCACAAGGTTTTCCATTATTCTGCCAACCTGAAGTGTAAAAAAAGTCGATGGAATATCATTATTTCAGATTTTATTTTTTTCCGGTAACGGACTTTATTCTTAGTTGAGGGCAAAATGACTGGCCACAATCTGCTCGTTGTCGATGACGAGAAAAATATACGCCGATCCATAAAAATGATTTGTACTTCAGCCGGTTATGCAGTGGAAACCGCTGTAGACGGTACGGAAGCATTACAAATCCTGCAGCAAAAACCCATAAGCCTTGTGCTGCTTGATATCAATTTGCCTGGAGAAGATGGGCTGGCGATTTTATCCGTTATCAAAAAGTCATTTCCCGAAATAATCGTTATCATGATTACCGGATTTGCAACGATCGACAATGCAGTACAGGCAACCCGGCGCGGTGCTTACGATTTTTTTGAGAAGCCGGTTTCTAAAGAAAAACTATTGCTCACCTTGAAAAATGCATTGCAGGTTAAATCTTTGGAAAAAGAGAATATCCTGCTTAAAAAACAAATGCTTAGTGAAACGGAGATGATCGGCCAGAGCCTGGCGGCCCAAAAAATAATTGAACAAATACAAAAAGTCGCCCCAACAGACGGACGGGTGCTGATTTTAGGCGAAAGCGGCACCGGCAAAGAATTGATCGCCCGCGCTATTCATCAGCACAGCCGGCGCCGGGAGCATCCGTTTATCAAACTCAATTGCGCCGCTATTCCCGAAGAATTGATCGAGAGCGAGCTCTTCGGATGTGTCAAAGGCGCTTTCACCGGTGCCACTGAAACACGTCAGGGCAAATTTAGCCAGGCCGATGGCGGTACTTTTTTTCTTGATGAAATTGGTGATATGAGCCTGAAAGTTCAGGCAAAAGTGCTGCGTGTTTTGCAGGAGGGCGAGTTTGAAAAAGTGGGTGCTCAGAAAACCGAATCCGTGAATGTGCGTATTCTGGCGGCAACAAATAAAAACCTTGAGGAAGAAGTGCGCCAGGGGCATTTTCGTGAAGATTTGTTTTTCCGGCTCAATGTAGTGCCGATTCACTCAGCTCCGCTTCGCCGCAGAACCGGGGATATTCCTGTGCTCGTCGAACATTTTATCAAACGTTTTTGCGATGAATACGGCTATACGCATAAAACAACGGCGCCGGAAGTGATGCAAGTTTTGCAAAACTATAGCTGGCCGGGAAATATCCGGGAATTGAAAAATATTATCGAACGGCTGGTGATCATGACGAGCGCTGGCCATATCACTACGGCTGATTTGCCGGATCATTTGCAGGAAAAATTTGAAATTGTAAAAGACGATTTTAGTGAAGGTTTATCCCTCAAAGAATTGCGTGATAAAATCGAGAGCAACTATATTCGTTTCACACTGGAAAAGCATGGCTGGAATATCAGTCAGTGTGCACGGGTGCTGGGGATTGACCGTACAAATTTGCATAAAAAGATGAATACACTAGGGATCTCGAAATAGACCAGGTTTTTATTTTATTTTTGCTTTTTCGTTGCAATTTCTTGTTTTACTCTTGCCGATTTTTTATTTTAAACCCTGCGAGATAGTTTTATTATCATTAAATCCCTTGGCCCTGTTTAAGAAACGAGTTGAAGATTACCTCGTTACAAGGCTCTGCCTTGTAATGCCCTGTGCGCAGGCTCTGCCTGCAGTATGCATGTTTGACTGGTAGCTGGAGCCACGCACTCGGCATTCCCAGTCGGAGACTGGGAACGAGTTGTCGCCGGCAGTTTAATTTGGGAGCCAAAAATCAACTTGTTCCTTTAATAGAGCCAATCCCTTTTATAAATTGCAGGGAAACAAATGAATATTGCATT
>JAJRYV010000001.1 GCA_024275575.1 bacterium | reverse complement strand
TGGGAAAAGCCGCCTGCCTGAGAGCGCCAGCCGAGCTTTGCAGACGGCGCACGCAATGGATGATTTTGATGGTGATGGATTTGTCGATATCGCCAGCCTGAATATCAACAACAATCCTGTTTTACTCGACGGCAAAAGCAAACGCATCAATTGGACGATTTCAGCCTTTAAAACCGACCCGACCATTCCCGTCGTCGTTGCCGATGTTAATAATAATAATTTACCCGATCTTATTTATGTCAGCAATAACGGTCAGATCATCGCCGTCGATGGTAAGATCGGCGCTGAAATCTGGACCAGCCCCTATTTTAACGGGCCATTTACCGGCCGGCCAATCGCTAATGATTTTAATGGCGACGGCACCACCGATATCGCCATTGCACAGCAAAATGGGGTTCTGCATATCGGCCTGAATCAAATTCGTTCTTTCAAGTGGATTGAAGCGGAATTGCAAATTGAAACTCGTGCGCCTTTGTCAGCAGCAGATATTGATATGGATGGCGATTTTGAAATTCTCTGCGGCACCGAACGCGGTCTGGCAATTCTCGTGGACGGCACCAATGGTTCGGTTCTTGGCGTTATCGATATCAATGACGAGCTCAACAAAGCTCGTGGTACATTTTATGAAGAAAATCAAATTCGTTACCCTGTCGGTGTTGCTGATTTGTCCGGAGATAACCGTCCCGACCTGATTATTTCCAGTGTGCAAGGCAATATTATTGCTATCGACGGCGCATCGCGGTCGCGATTATGGGAGGCGCGTCTCGTTGATGACATCACCCTGAGTTCGGATTTTGTATTTCCCTTTTTTATCGCCGATTTGACCGGCAACGGCATTGCGGATGTCGTTGTTTCTACGATAAGCGGTCAGATACGAGCATTCGCCGGTGCCGGACAAAACCAAAATAATCTCATACTCTGGTCGATGAACCCCGGCGCCGGACGGATTAAAAATATCGCAGTTGCAGATATCAACAAAGACCGGGCTGCAGACATCATTTTGTCAAACGATACCGGCGCACTCAGCATTGTCGATGGCAGGGACGGCAAAATGCTCTGGAACAGCACACAAATTCTTCAGGAAAATACCAGCGCTCCATTTGTCGCCGATTTGCAGCGGGATAATTTTCTCGATATCGTTTTAATTACGGCATCCAATCGTGTCCTGCAATTTAAAACAAACAGCAAAATCCCGGAAGGATCGGTACTTTGGGGACAGCAATTCGGCAGTCAGGATAATGTATTGCAATCCGCGTTTGCTTTGCCTTCGGCAACAAATGCAACGATGCTCCTGGGTTTGGGCCTGGTTTTTCTCATTATCGGCGTCGTGCTTATCGTGTATGTAAGAAAAAGCAGCATAATCCGGGTTTAATTTCTCTATGTTTAATCCTGCTTTTACGCTTTTTGTGCATGGGTGGTGTACTATTAACACATGAAGTCGAAAAGTTATTTTTATTTGAGGATTTGGAATGGAACAAACCGTAGCTCATGATACTGTTTACATGGCGGCCGGGACGGATGTAGGACTTGTTCGAAAAAACAATGAAGATGCATATTATTTCTCCCGTAAGGAGCAGTTCTTCTTTCTTTGCGATGGCATGGGTGGGCATGAATCAGGAGAAGTAGCCAGCAAACTCGCTGTTGAAACGATGCAGCATGTCGTTACTCAGCCCTTATCATTTAATGCGGCGGCAATCTGCACCGATATCGACCAGAACTTGCCGAATGAAATAAAAATTCTCGTCAGTGCGGTGCGATATGCCAACCGGCGAATTTTGCACAATGCCCTGAACTCGCCGAAAATGCGCGGCATGGGAACAACGATCGTTTCGGCAATCTATAAAAACGGCTTGATTTATACTGCACATGTCGGTGACAGCCGCATCTATCGCCTGCGCAGGGGCAAATTGACTCTGCTCACCTCCGACCATTCCTGGTTAAATGAACTTCTCGAAGATAACGAAATTTCGGAAAAAGACATTAAAGACTTTAACGAAAAAAATGTACTGACGCGTGCTCTGGGAACCTACCCCACAGTCAAAGTTGATGTGCATATCGAAAATGTTGAGGAAGGCGATTTGTTTATTTTATGCTCCGACGGATTGCACAACGCCCTTTCCGACGAAGCCATCGAGCGAATGCTTAATTCATCATCGCATAACTCGTTGCAAGATGCGGTAGACCGTTTGATTCAGCAGGCAAAAAAAACCGATGGTTCGGACAATATTACAACAGGTTTGATCTACATCCCCACTGTCGGCAGCAAGAAACCTGCGTATCGCTTTAATAAGGTGATCTCCGACGAGCCTGAACAGATCAGCCAGCAATTAGATAAAACGATTCAAAATTATTATTCCATACCAAAACTGAAAAAGAACAAATTCAGCAAATGGGCAACGCTTACGGGTGTTGGCCTGGCGTTGCTGGCATTGGCTTTTTATGTCAATTGGCAACAGAAATCTGAACTTCATGAAGATGCCGGTGTAGCCAGCGCATTATTCAATGAAGACATCGACAAGGCCAATGAGCCGGTTCGCTACCTGAACTCATCAAAAATAAAAGATGCCGGTCGGCTTGTCCTGCTGCAAGTGCGGGATGCAAAGTATATCGAACTGCTTAAATCGTTGAATTACGTCAAAGTTTTGGATGCGCCGCCGAAATTCAAAAAAAACATTCCTATTCATGCTGGTTTGTTCACCTGGGCAATCGCTGATAGTTTAGATTATATTCTTTATAAAAACAGCGCTATAGAGCTGTCTCCGCTGGAAGAATGGGACACCGAGAAAAACGGCAGACCGGCCAATATTTCCCAGAATGGATCGCGAACGAGATCATTCACCAATTCCGATGTTCCGGCAAATCGCGGTTTGGTCTATTTAGTCGGCTCATTTCAAAACGGCAATTATAAGGGGGCGAATATCTTTGCTAATGATCGGCAAATAGGTAATTTGCAGGATTATCTTGATGATGGTTTTCTCTTGCGCCCGGGGAATTATACCATCACAATCCGGGCAGAATCAGGACGGATACAGCGAACAAAACAGGATGTTGAGGTTGTTAATGGTCAAATTATAGCTGTTGAATTTTAACAGAGGGTTGCATTGTTCAAGAGCTGAGGATTATTTTATGCATAAAACCAGTTGGAGAAAAATTCAGTTTTTGTTGTTATTTAGCCTGGGTGTAATGATTGCACCAACAAGCGGGATGATGACTCCGGTTATTTATGCCAATCCGGCGCCGGGGGCAAAATCACTTTATAAGAAAGCGATGAAAGAATCTGATCTGCAAACAAGGGTTCAGATTCTTCAACAGGCAATTCGGGAAAAACCGGACTATGTGGATGCATTGCGAGAGCTCGGCCTTGCCTTTGCCCAGCTTGAAAATTATGCCGAATCGGAAAAGTATCTGCTTCTGGCTTATAAAACCAATGCAAGTGAACAAAAACAATCAGAAAAAATTTTTCTACTCTATGAGTTGAGCCGCACTTACGAAAAACAGGGGCTTTTAAAGAATGCAGAAGAATCATTACGCGGTGCGATTGGACTGGCACTCAAACCAAACAACGTTTGGCGGTTGAATATCGCTTTAGCAAAAAATCTTGCTGCACAGGAGAGATTTTCCGAAGCTTTGCTTGCTGCAAACAAAGCCAATGATGCAACTGCCGCAAAACGGCTCGATACTGCCAATTTGGTTGGGCAAATTGAAGAAAAAGCGGAACTAAATGAAAAATACCTGCAAGCAAAGACTGCTCAAGCCGACGGCGATTATATCAAAGCAAAAACCATTTACACAATGATACTCCAGTCTGTTGGCACCGGCTACAAAGATGTTGCAGCGCAGATGGTAAAAGTCAATGAGAAGTTATCTAACGCTCGCAACTTTCAAATTCTCGAAAATGTTTATCAAAAGGCATTGGCTTTTGATAAACGCGGCAAGATAGAAAACGCCATGAAATTCTACCAGAACATCATTCTCGAAGGCGGCTACAAGGATAGCCAACAAAGGTTTGATCGGCTGGTGAAACGGAAAGCTGAGACTGAGCGAGAAACACGGCTTGAAAGGGCTTATCAGCAGGGCTTAGAGGCAGAAAAAGAGCTGAACTGGATTACAGCATCGATGGCATATGAAGAAATTATCGCCATAAATCCTAAGTATAAGGATACTCAAAAGCGTCTTCGCGAAGCCAATCGTCGGGCGAATCAAAATCAATCGGAGACGCTGCTCGCACGCTTTTATGGAGAAGGACTCGCTGCTAAAAACCGAGATGATTACACCAGAGCGCACACTATTTTCCTGAAAATTTGTAGAATTAATCCAAATTATGAAGATGCAAAATCATTGCTTGCGGAAATTGAAGGTAAAATTAGTGCCTCGAAATTGGCAAACCCGGAGGAAGGGCATCCATCAAATCCGGTACTGGAAAGTCTTTATACAAATGCTGAGAACGAGATAAAAATCAAAAACTGGCGCCGGGCGATCGTCATTTTGGAAAAAATTCAGATTATCGATAAAGGTTACCATGGTTCTGATACATTATTGACCTATTGTAAAAAAAACTTGTTTGGTTTGGATAGCAACGAGCCAAAAAATGAAAATGATACCAGTACGCGAGTCGCCCTTGCCTTTGTGATTTCATGTATCGTGCTCGTTCCCTTTTTCGGATATGTCGTAATCTCCCCCGCTGTCAAGGTAAGAATTTATCTTGCACGCAAAAACTACGCTGCCGCTGCACGTATTTATGAGCGCATATTGCAAAAGCATCCGAACCGTATTCGTGTTTTGCCGATGCTGGCACATATTTATCTGCTTGCGGGAAGGCAAGATGAGCAAGCTATAAAAATCTACAAGATGATCATGCAGCTCAATCTGAGTCCCGAGCATCAGCCGCAAATCAGTTCAATCCTGACCCAGAATTATCTCACGGAAAGCCAGACTGCAGATGCCGACGGTATCCACCTGTTGGAGGAAGCACTGGCCAGTGAATATAAAAAAAAGAATGAAGAAAATTCATGATAAACGATCAATCAACCGCAACGGGAGCAAAATCATGAAAACTGCAAAAAGTGTATTTTTTGCAATGGTTACCACTTTCCTTTTTACCGGTATGGTTTTCGCCGAAAATCCCCAGAGCCGTGAGGCTGTAAGCTGGTATAACAAGGCGCTTAAAGAAAAAACACCGGAATTGAAAATTCAGGCCTTTAAAAAAGCGATTAAGGCGGATGCTGATTTCGGGCAGGCCTATTTTCAACTGGCGCTGGTTTACAAAAAACTAAAAAAATTCGACAAAGCTGAACAGAACCTGAAAGCAGCAATGCGAATAAAACGAGGTCGAGATTGGCGGAAAATTCACTTTAACTCCGCTTTCGAGCTGGCACGAATCTATAAATCTTTAAAACAATATGAAAAGGCAACAGAATTTTACCGCAAGGCCCGTAAAAGTGTGCCCAATAAATCCATTCAGAGTACACTGGTTTTTGAATTGGCCACGTGTTATTTTCGTCTCGAAAATTTCGCTGCTGCAACTGCAGAGGCACAAGCCGGGATGAAAAACAGTTCCGAGAATAAAATTTATTTTCAAAATTTCCTCCAGGCTGTGGAAGGCGCCCGGATAGTATCCGAAAAATATACACGCGCTAAAAAAATCATGGATGAAGACAGCCTTTTGGAAGCGAAAATATTGCTATCGGACATCAAAAAGAAATCTCCCAGCTATAAAGATGTGGAAACATTGATCGGGGAAATCGACATCCTCCTGCAGAAAAAGGAGTCTGACGAAATCCTGACGACGCTCTATGAAAAAGGCGTGCGTTTTGAAAAGGAGAAAAAAACCGAACTTGCCCTGGCGACTTTCGAACAAATTGTCATCCGGGATAAAAATTTTAAGGATGCGAGCAAGCGGCTGCAAGCGCTCGAACGACAAATTGTTCAGGAAAACAAAGAGGGTGCGATCAAACGGGCTTACAGCGAAGGTATCGCCGCAATAGAGGCGCGTGAATGGACGCAAGCGATCATCGCATTTGAGCGTGTTCTTAAAAGTGATGCAGGTTATCTCGATACCGCCAAAAAGTTACAATTTGCAAAACTGAATTTAAACAAGGAAAATCAATCCACGATCGTTCAACGCTTTTATGATAATGGCAAACAAGCGATGTTTGCCCGTAATTGGGGCGCCGCCCTCGTTGCGCTTGAGAAGGTAAAAAATATCGACTCCCGCTATCGTGATGTACAGAGTTTGCTCGTAGAAGTTGAGGAACGCATCGCTTCTTCATCAAATGGAAATAATAATATCGATCTTAAAACAGCTTCCCTGCTGGATTCGATTTATACCGAAGCGCAAGGCTTTATTCAGGTTGAAGACTGGTTTCAATCTGTTGCATTGCTGGAGAAAATTCAAATCATCAAACCAGGCTACCGCGATGTTATCGATTTGCTGGCAACTTCAAGAACAAATCTTGCGCTCAGCAACAACGATATTCAAAACTCTCTGGCAAAGCAAAGTAGCGATGAATCTTCCTTGTTCTTCAGCGGTATATTTTTAACGCTGGTTTTCTTTCCTCTGCTGGGGTATATTGTCTTTGTCCCTCAGGCCAGGGCGCGTGCCTTTACGCTGATCGGCAAACACCATCTCGCAGCAAATATTTATGAACATCTTCTGCAACAGAATCCGGGGAAAATCAAACTGTATCCTCCACTGGCCAATGCTTATTTATTAAATGGCCGGCGAGATCAAAAAGCGCTCGAGCTTTTCAGTACAATTCTGAAACTGAATTTGAATATCCCCAATCGGAAAAAACTCGAGCAAATTATCCAGAATAAATATCTGGTCAAAGGTTCTGCTTCGTCAGAAGCCATATCAGCATATCAAAGTGCGTCACAAACATCTCGATCGCAATAAGTCGTATGATCAACAAGGTTTTTTAATATGTCAAATCCTGAGCAGTTCAACCCGACAGATCGCATCAGTCAGCTCCTGATCACTCTTGGTAATGCTTATCTTGACAGGCAACAATACCCGGAGGCTTTTGAAAAATTTGATCAATTGATCGAACGCGGGATTCAGACGCCGGAAATTATGAATAAGGCGGCCATAAGCGCAATTGGAGCAAATTATTCAAATGATAAGGCCTTGGCGATCTATAAAAAAGCACTGGAAAACGATCAGGATTCCAGCGCCTTAATAATTGGTCTGGCTACACTTTTTGCACAAAATAATGTCGTTATTCCTTTCGCATTTGAAGTCTGCGAGAATGCGTTAAAACTCAACCCTGCCAATGCGCAGAAAATCCATCTGTTTCTTAAAAAAGCATACGCTGAATCCGGACATGAAGAGAAGGTCTATGAACATGAGCAAAAGGTGATCTTTGGCAGTAACAATAAAAAAGCGATTCGCTCATACCTCGAAAGCCTGTGGTGGGAAGGAAAATTCGAGGAAGCACATCGTTCCTTAACAACAGCCTATGAACCACAAAACCAGGGCTCACAATTCGATGTCGAGCGTGCATTGACATATGCCTACTCCATTATTTCCCGGAAAGACGAAAAAGCAAACAAACTCGAACGCTCAAATATCGAAGCCGGGCTTAAACAGATCAATACTGCCAATTCCCTGTTCGATCTTCGCTCCTACCTGACGTTAAAATCGTGTTTGCCGGATGATGATGAAGCTGAAAAAAAACTCAATGAAGACCTATTTGAAGAATATCAGTTCATTCTCGGCAATGTCTCGCTGGATGATGCGTTGCAAAGTTCGAATGGTTTTAAAAAGCAGGAACAAGCGGGAAAATTCAATTTTATTCGTGATATACTCAACCAGTTTCCCAAACTTCCCCGCCAGAATAACGATTTTTCTGATAATACTGCTGTGTGTGTGAGTTTCATGCAAATCTTTACTCACGGTGCTAATCAGGTTTCTGAAAAATTGATTAAACTCGTCGAAGAACATCTGAGCGATAATGCGCAAAACATGTCGATTCGGCAGGCTGGTATCGGTTATATTGTGTTGTCCTGCAACGTGCCGGATTTGATCGATACACTCACCCGTTTGTTGCAACATCTCGATGATTATAATCAGAAAACACATTTGCAATACCGGATCAGCCTGCTTTCCAGTATCTGGATAACCAACCTGGGTGCTATAGAAAATGAACGTGAAAAGCTTATCCAGTTTCTGCGGGCATTGCATTTGTCGCGTATCGTCGAATTAAATATCACCAGGGATGCCGGAGCCGGTATGCTGCTCCTTGCCGGGGATGTGATCGATAACAAACTGATAAGCAAAGATCTTGGCGAAATATCGATATTAAAACGCGGCCCGGTAGACCTGCTTCCATCACAACCTGTCTCTTATTACGAAATAATGTGGAAAACAGCCCTTGACTCAATCCGCGAAGGAGAGAGTTACTACCTTGGCCGGTTCGAAGTTAAAAATTGTTTGACAAAGCATCAAACTTACGCAACTTATAAAGCATTTGACGAACAACTTTCGCGCTCTGTTTTGATCAAAGTTTTGATGATTAAAGAATCCATCCGTTTTTTGGAAGATGCGAATGCACGGCAAATTCTATTCGACCAGATCAGGGGTATTGGTCGTTTAAATCACCCGCATATCACTAATCTCTATGATATGGGTGAACATAAAAACATGTTTTATTATGTGCGTGAATATGTCGATGGCAAGCAGCTTAATGAAATTGACTGGACAGGGGAAGATTTTGAGCGGAAAATATTAGAGACGCTTCAAAAATTAGTACGTGCCCTGGCTTATGCGCAACATCAAAATATTTTGCATTTGAATTTAAAACCAGCCAATATCTGGATCAATGAAGTCGGTGAAATCAGCCTGACCGATTTTCGGCTCGAAGGATTCACCGAAAATCTGGTTGAAAATGGCAAAGTGCTTTACCCTGGTTACTGGCGTTATCTCGCGCCGGAAATGTTTGGTCCGGGGATGCATGATTTGCGCTCGGATATCTATTCATTCGGTATCATTACCTATGAACTTCTGACCGGACAGCATCCTTATGACAGCGCTAATTCACGCATCAAAGGACCAAAGGACATCAAAAAGCTTAAAATCAAAAAGTTGAGTGATTTTTCCTTGGAACTATGCTGTGAGGCCTGGCAAAAATTAATCGATAAGACACTGGCTTTTAAAGTGGAAAACCGCTTTAACAGCTATTCCCAGATCGATATGGAGTTGCGCAAGATTCAACTGGAACTGATGGCGAGCTCGATCAATTCCTGATTTACACAGGCATTGATCTCGATAAACGCGCACCCCCCTGCTCCATCTTAAATCTAAAAGCAGCCGACATAACCCGGCTGCTTTTTAAATTCTATCGGATTAAAATCATTTTTCTCATACCGGTAAATTCTTGCGCCTTTAAACGAACATAAAAAACGCCTGAATTTAATTCCCGCCCCTGATTATCACGCCCGTCCCAGACTATTGTATTTATGCCCGGCGGAAAGTTCTGCCTGTCCGCAAGCATTCGCACTTCGATTCCGAGAACGTTAAAAATTTTCACGGAAACATCACTTCGCCGGGGTAAAGCAAATTCGATAGTGGTTTTCGGATTAAATGGATTGGGGAAATTTTGCATGAGTGCAAAATTTCCCTGAAAATCGAATTGTTCGCTAACAGAGACTAATATAAAGTCAGCATTTACCGGCCCATAGATATATGAATTACCATTAAGTGATATTGATTCGAGTTGATAATAATAAGTCTGTCCAGGTATGCCTGCATGATCTTCAAACGAGTACGTTACCCTTGTGCCGGCATCCCCCAAGGCAGGGATTAAAGTGGGATTTAATTGAGAATAATTCTCTGTTTCACTTGTACTTTTATAAATATTGTAACCGGAAATGGACGATTCCCTGGTCGTTGTCCACATGAGTCTAATTAAACCGTTGAGAGTTGTGGCGGTAAAACTTTCAAGGGCAATTGGTGGTTTTGCTGATTGACTTATAAACAACACGATGCCGTCGTGATCGGAACTGAAATGTACTGTCGGTGGATCATCATAACGATACTCTTCAGCAGCATCAGAATTGCCGCGTGCGAACTCAGTTCCACTCACATAGGGATCCAGCTTTACCGAGGATAAGATGTGATCGAGCACCTGAGCATTGCCTCGATAGTTGAAAGAATAGCGTTTATCCTTTGGCACCGATAACACATGATTGATCAGATTCGGATTGACGATATCGGTACCGGCAATCATCGCCCCAGATGAAGACGCCGGGTCACCGGTGATTTGTCCGAGCACATCGACATAGCCATCGCTAAACTGAAAAGCATTAAAATCCCCAAGCACCACAAGATTGCCATCAGTATCGCTGTTTTGCAGTGTCTGAACCATGTTTGCAATAGAGGTCGCGGCTTTGTCTCGTTTATAGCGAACGCGCGGCCCTTCAGCAGAATCTTCTATTTTCCGCAATGACCGCAGATGCACATTGAGCACGGTAACGGGCTTGCCCCAGGGCAAAGTCGCTCTTAATTTAAGCGGCGCCCTGTCATGTAGCAGTTTGGTTCGTCCGGCAAAAGTGTAGGTTTCAAAAGCACCCAATTCGATCAACCCGGTTATGGAAATTCCGGTGCGAACGAGGAATGCGAGAAAAATATCGCTATTTTGATTGCTACCGATAAAATAGCCTGTGTACTTAATAGCTGGATTATCTGCAGAAATCTGAGCAGCCAGTGCATTTAATTCAGCCTTCCCCCCGACCTCCTGAATGCCCAGAATATCCGGCGCCTGCATTGCAATTCGGATGTATTTGGAAAGTTTGACCAGCCGGTTAGAGTAAATATCTTCATTCACCATCAAGCGCTCGATATTCAATGAACCGATGGTGATTTCATTACTCTCCCTTGACCGGACCGGTGTGGGAAAATCCGGGATGTTTTTTAGAGTTAAATCAGCAGGCCACAATTCATAATCTCCGAATTCAAAGCCTAAAACACCACTGGCCTCAAAATTTGCGCCCGCCGGAATCGCTGTGGTAGCCAATCCAAGTCGATCCGGGTCCATTTCAAAAACCTCCGGATTGCCGTCCCAGAGCGGCAGACCGGGAATGCCGGGATAAACGATACCAGGTTCCCTGAAAGTTCGCTGTCCCGCCGCAGTGATAAAAACCTCGGCTACGGGGTCTGAGGCAAACCGCTGATTGCTGCCGGTGACCGTGCCATTTGCAATGTGAATCCGCATGCCTTCAAAACGTTCGAATTCTGTTGCATTTTGTGGTGCATCCGGTGAAGGAATTTGCGCATCAAACTCGATTGCTGCCGGCAGCGTATTGTTTTGTTAAATAATTTCAACGACTGGCGAATTGGTGAATTCGGTAAATTCGTAAAATTCGGCGACCTTTCCGGAAACGTTGACCATATCGCCTGCTTTAACCGTTGGGTTACCGCCGGTGTAAACCCATATCCCATCGGAAGTTTGCAGATTGCCGTCCGTCCGATCGTCCGGTGTCTGCATCGCAAAACCATCCGGGCCAACCGCGGTGACAATATTGCTCGTCGTCGTAATATTTTGACCATCATAAGGACTGGACAAACCGGCACCCTGAATATCAAAAATCTCATAAGTGGATGTACTGCTGACGGTGATGAAACTGAAACTGAAATCCGCTGCCATATTATCCGGAGGATCCTCACTGTCGGCATCATAAATTGCTGCAGCAGACAGGGTAACCGTCACCGTTTCATTGTGTTCAAAATCTGCTTCGGGATCAAGCGTGTAGTTTTGCGGGCCGCCGCTCACGACGGCAGAGTGCAATCCACTCGATGAACCGGAAATGGCGAACCAGTCGCCGGTCACAGTGACGGCCTCAGAAAAGATGATTTCAATATTCGCTGCAACGGCAACAGCAGTTGTGGCATTCGCCGGCGTGGTTGAAGAAACTCCCGGCGCGACATCGCCGGAGGTACTACGAGCATGACTTCCGATCGGAAACGGCTTATCTGCCGTGCTGTTTGATGATTCTCCATCGAGCGCATTGGGGCCACTGAATTGCCAATTCGCTAAAACAAAAGTTGAACCATCCGGACCGCTGTTGTTTTTGCGGTATGCCCAGCCGTCGAGGTATTCCCAGCTTTCGCCGGAACCATCTTTGTTTATATCGCCAAAGATATCGACGACCACGTCATTTTTAAAAAGTTCCAGTGCATCATCACCGTTAATATTTGCCGCGCTGCCGGTAAAATCAGGTTGGAAACCAAAAAAACTTTGGAATTTGCCGGTTTCAGAAGCAAGATAGAGAAAATCCCCACCACTTGCGCTGATTGCCGGAAAAGTAAATTCCTGGCCGTCTGTTCCGCCGCCATTGTTGGCGGAACCGAAAGCATAAACACTCAAATCAGGAATCGAATTGACGGCGTAAAACTCGATAGCTTTCGGCAGGCCGCCTTGCAAGGGGCCATCGACGACGCCGGTAATAATCAAATCACTTTGTGCATATGAATTGCTCAGAGTTACGAAAAAAACCAGCCAGCCCAGCAAAGCCATTTTTACCCGGTTCATACGAAAATCCTCCTGAATTTTTATTAAATTCGGAAATGTTTTTATCAACAATGAGAGGTGGGGTTCAGCACCGGGCATGATGATAATTGATCACAGGTCGGCCCGGCGGCTTGAAACATTAAAGTCAGCCCGGTGTTATTCGATACGGCATTGGCTATTGCAATATTCTCGTCGTTTGCCGCTTAACCAGCTTCGGAGAGAGCTGAACCTGACGAATCGGTGATTCCTTATCTTTAATTTTTTCCATGATACGTTGCACCGCCATCTTGCCCATTTCATACATCGGCTGTTGCATCGTCGTCAGCGAGAGGTACGCAGCGAGTTCAATATCGTCAAATCCGATGATGGAAAAATCCTGAGGAATAGACATGCCGGCATCGCGCACGGCTTTCATTGCACCGATTGCTAGAATATCGGAGGCGGCAAAAACAGCTGTTATCTTATTGTCAGGGTTCTGCATCATTTTTCTCATCGCAGCCTCACCAGCCTGCTGATTAAAACCGTCATTTTGTTTGACGAGCTCAGGATCGTTCAGTGTATCGGCGCTGATAAACGCATCAGCGGTAACCGGCAAACCGGCGTCATGCATGGCGCGTCTGAAACCACGATGACGTGCCTTGCCGGGAGCGCTGTTTTGATGCCCGGAAATCATTGCGATATTCCGATGATTGAGTGCGATTAAATGCCTGGTTGCCGTGTAAGCGCCTTCTTCATTTTTAACCTGAATACAATCGATCCTGTCATGGGCGCGGTCGACAACGAGTAAAGGAATTTTCGCCTTTGTGAATTTTTCTGCGTATTCGTCAGAGATTTCCATTGAAAATGTCAGCACTCCGTCACAGCGTCGTTCCTCTAAAGTCCGGTTTAAAAAATTATATTTCATCTCCAATCGATCGACATAATAGAGGATGAGATCATATTCATGTTTGCTCAGGGATTTCATGATGCCCCGCAGCAGCTCATGGTAAAAATGACCGGTGTAAAAAGGCATGATCGCCGCCAGTATCCCGGTCCTTTTCCGCGCCAGACCCTGGGCGATCGCATGCGGTGTATATCCAAGTTGCTTGATGGCATCCTGTACGATCTTTTTTGTCTGTGGCCGGATTTGCGGGCTGTCATTAATCGCCCGCGAAACGGTGCCGATGCCGACTTTCGCCAGTCTGGCGACGTCGTAAATTGTAACCGCCATAATTTTTTTGCTCATGATAATTTTTAATGTAAAATATCCATCCGGGAAGGCTTCCAAAGATAGAAAAATAAATATTGCATTCCAGCCCTTTCTCTGCATGTCTCCCTCTTTTTTCATAAAAGCAACTCACCTTACATTTCCATTTGCATAAATCTGAGAAATCTCTTATACTTGCACTCATTAAACTGTGGATTAATCAAAGGTTTGTTATGTCGAAAAAAGACTGGATTCTCATAGTGACAATTTTACTGGTGATGCTGATACTTTTTGTTTTTGGCTACCAGGATTATAAAAGGCAAAAGGCTTTGCTGGAAAAGCCGGTTGGGGTTGTTTTACAACCGGTACAGGAGTTTGTTCCCGAGGTTAATTCCTGATATAAATTACGAGATTCGTTTATCGAACAGTGCTTTAGCGGGAACATCTTCTCATTTCACCGAAATACATCCCCCTTTCGGCAAGCTCAGGGTACTGCTTCAAACTCAGGGAGCGCTTCTCTGGCGCATATTGAGCAGAGACGAACAAAGCCTGATCATCTAAATCCTGATCAGGCTTTTTTCGTGCGTTCTTCAACAAACTTCGTTTTTTCTTGGCTCGCAACCGGTTTTCCTTGCTGCGCAATGGTGGCGATGTGGTGATACGCGGTTTCTGCTCCGCAAAACGATCATGCAATTGTTGAATCATTCGCATCCACGCGAGTTTTCTGTTGGTTCTTTGCGACCGGCTCTCACTGGCTGTAACGATAATGCCGGTCGGCAGATGCTGCAAGCGTACTGCGGATTCGGTCTTGTTCCTGTGTTGCCCCCCCGGACCGGATGCTTTAAACAGGGTGATTTTACAATCCTGCTGTAAGTTTTCAAGATAGTTCTCAAGTGTGCACATTTTTTCACCTTCAAATCAGGAAGCGATTGCCGACAATCACTTCCCGAAAAATTAATTCGTTCAGGCAACGACGCTATCGAGACGGCGCTGCAGTTCGTTCTTGGGCACGGCGCCGATGATGGTATCCACAACCTCGCCATTCTTGAAAATCAATAAAGATGGAATGCTGCGGATGCCGTAATTGGCGGCAATAGTGCCGCTGTTATCGACGTTAAGCTTGCCAATTTTGAACGTACTTTCATACTCATTTGCCAGTTCTTCGATGACCGGGCCGATCATTTTGCAGGGGCCGCACCATTCTGCCCAAAAATCGACCAAAACAGGTTTGTCAGATTTGAGGACTTCCTGCTCAAAATTGCTATCCGTGAATTCAAATGCCATGTTATTAACTCCTTAGTTTTTTAAAATAAAGCCCTAAACCAGGCTGCTCGGTAATTAAACAAATTATTAAAGCTTTTTACTTCCAACAAATCGACTGCTCTGAAAAAAACTGGAAAATGCGATATAATAAAAGCCAAATTGGAATAATATAAAAAATGGTATCGACAGATATAGTTCATTTAAGTAGAAATAACTCATCCCTGCAGTGAAATATAAAGCCAGGATCAATTCAACGAAATGGACCCGGGATGCCTGCGGTCTGTACGTTTTTTTCTTCCATGAATCCTTGCGAGATTCTATTTTAAATTTTGGTGTGCGCAAGAAATCGGTTTTAATTCCAACCAGGGCTTCGAGAACGGCCTTACCGTTATTTACCGAAAGGCCGATACCTAACCCCATCATCGCCGGAACATATAAAATATGCGGCCATAGCCGGTTATGCACCAATTTTATCGTATAGGCATAGTAAAAAATAACCGACAGGGTTGCAGTAAAAAACATCACCAGATATGGAATAATTGTCCATTTAACCGAAAAAGCTATTTGCAGATTCAGCATGGGAATCAGCAGAAAGGCCGGTACTGCCATGAGCAGGTAGGCAAAATTACTGCCGAGATGTAAAAATGCCTCAAGCCGTATAGCAAACGACAGATTAGATTTCAAAATCATTGGCAGCAGTTTGATTGCCGTTTGAACGGAGCCTTTTGCCCAGCGATGCTGCTGATTTTTGTAAGCGTTCATATCCACGGGCAGTTCGGCCGGTGCGATCACATCCGGTAAAAAGATAAATTTCCAGCCGGCCAATTGAGATCGATAGCTTAAATCGAGATCTTCGGTCAACGTATCGTGTTGCCAGCCACCGGCTTCGACGATCGCCTGACGACGCCAGATGCCGGCGGTGCCGTTAAAATTAAAAAACTTGCCCGAACGGTTGCGGGTAAAATGCTCGATGAGAAAATGCGCATCGAGAAAGCAAGCCTGCAATTTCGTCAACAGTGAATAATTTAGATTCAAATGTCCCCAGCGCGTTTGTACCATACCGATCTCCTTTTTTGCCATAATGTGGGGAATGGTCTGTTTCAGGAAATCGGGTTTCGGGACAAAATCGGCATCAAAAACTGCGATAAATTCTTCATCAGAGATTTTTAAACCATATTCGAGAGCCCCGGCTTTAAAGCCGAGGCGATTCGGCCTGCGTACATGTTCTATTCGCAACCCCTTTTCTTTCAGGATACGGGTTAAACGCATAGCCAGACGGCTGGTATTATCTACCGAATCATCGAGAACCTGCACGTGTAACTTGTCTTTAGGGTAGTCCATCTTAACGATGGATTTGATCAGCCGTTTGAGTACATATTTCTCATTATAAACCGGCAATTGAACCAATACATTTGGCCAATTTTCAGGAACCGGTGGTTGTTCTTGCGGGATTTTGCTATATTTATGATGCCGGTAAATCAACACATATTTATGAATACCGAATAAACCCAACCCGATTAACGCCAAGACGTATAAACCCAAAAGCACCCCGAACAATAGCTCCATCAACTTCTCTCCTCCACTACATACTTGCATTGCATGCTTTGGCAATATTAACACAAAACGGTGCTACTTCAACGCGAAGGGGATGTAAATTATTCCTTTTGTATCACGAATTCATAAAATAAACATTTTGCTGCAAGCATCAATGATTAATATAGCAATTAAAGAGAAAAAACAGGAAACCGCCGTCAGGATTAAAACGGCTGTTGACGGGGGAAATCCAAACCTGACGAGTTGGTGCGACAGGTGAGATCGATCCGCACAGTAGATTGGCCGGCCGGCTCTGAGGCGAAGAAAAATGACGAGCGATGTATCGATAAACGGAACCAGTAAAAACAAGAGTGTTAAACCCAAAGCGTACGATTCACCATTTTGCACAAGCGTATTATTCAAGATAATCGCTAAAACAGAGATAAACGAACCGATAAAAAGGCTTCCCGCATCCCCCATAAAAATGGATGCTGTGGGATAATTAAAAAAGAGAAATCCCAGGCATGCACCGGCGAGTATCAAACAAACAGCGGTTGCCGGGTTATTCTGTTGTATGAAAAAAAAACACAAAAATACCGTAGTAAATATCGCGATGAAGGCGCTGAGACCGTTCATGTTGTCGAGCAAATTAAAGGCATTTATAAATCCGATTATCCAGAAAATCGAGATGCACTGATCGACAAAGATAAAAGGAGTGATATGCAGAAAAGCACCATTGGCAACAAAGAGAAATGCAACTATGAATTCGATGAGTAATTTTATTTTATGATCAATGGCAGTGTGCAGATAATCATCCACCAGACCGAGAGAAAAAATCGCGAGCGGTAAATAGATGAGCCATGCCCGGCCAGGAAAGATTTCTGCCGGTACAGCAAAAATCAAAACAGCCGTATAAAATCCACCGGCAATGGCGACGCCTCCGGCCAACGGCGTCGCTTTTTTGTGGGACGAGCGTGCATTTGGAATATCGAGAAAGCCGCAGTGGTTGGCAAGTTTAATTAGTGGTTTGATGAGAATGAAAGAAACGGCTGTCGCCGTGAAAAATAAATTCGCAAAATTAAGCATGGCAAAATTAAAGAGGTAACAGTTCAGCGTGCAATAGCGACTTTACCTATAAATTCGGCCGTCTTGCCCTCCGATCGTGCGATTATCTTAAATAAATACACACCATTTGCCAAAAGATCATAATCTTCATCGCGACCATTCCAATAGACCTGATTAAAGCCGATTTTAGGACTAAAATCTTCGACTGTACGAATCAACCTTCCGGCGACTGTGAATATTTTAATGATTACGGATTGCGCCTCTTGTGTAAGGAAAAAGGTGAATTCGGTCTCGTTTTCAAATGGGTTCGGATAATTCATCACCTGCTGCAGGGTGAATTTTTCAGCAATGCGCATCTTAACCGATTTTGTGCTGTGATAACCGAAAATATCACTGACCTGCACCGTGAGCAAATGCTCTCCGGGTTTTAATTGGGGTTGAAACAGGAGACGGGCCCGGAGTTGGCCTTCCTGAATCGGCTGAAAATCGAGTCTGTTATCCGGTGTATTGAAATAGACCTGCCGGTTATCCAGCTTGATGATAAAACTACTGGTATCACGGATAGCGGCCGGGCTTTCATCGAAGATATCACAAATGATAACGGGCGCTGATGAAACGAAATCATCATCGATGATTTCGCGATCATCAACCAGAATTCGCACTTCCGGGGCCTGGGCATCGCGAGCGATAAAAGCGTCAATTTCATAGAAATTATTCTGTTCACTCATCTCCGGGATGATATTCATATCATCGACGCTGATACGCAAGCGATTTTTACCTTGTGTTTGCAGACTGAAATTAAAAATAAAATCATAAATATCATTATCCGGGATTTTGATTTTATGTCGCTGCAACAATTGCAAACCGGCATCATCTTTAACACGATACAATCCGGCTGTAACCGAATCTGTGGCCAATTCATCGAAAACATACATCGTTGCAGAAAGCTGCATCATTTCACCGGCGAGTAAAGAGTCCTGAGCAAGATGCAACGAAGCCGGGTCGATGACGATATCCCCTGCCGGTTGAAATCCGAGCAACCATTTTTCCAAAAGAGATGAATCCAACCCGTCATCATCTTCGAAAAGTGCGCGCAGGCGAATGTAGGGATATGAAGTTGCCGGTACATTGGATAGACTTAACGTTCCGATATTCTGAAACTGTGTGATCGGCAGCCAGCTTCCATTTTTTCCGGCGCGCCCATCGACAAAAACAGTACTGCTTGCTTCCGGCGAAGTAGAATTTGTATAAACGAGATGTCGCAGGGCCTTTTTGACCTGTAATTCCCCCCAGGCCAGCGCCGGGCCGATTGCATTGGAGCTGAGTTCACCGACTGTTTTGTATTGTCGGAGGGTATCGTTTGCTACGGCTTGTCCGAGACCGTTTTTTAGCAAAACTTCCGCAGCCTGCCCGGGCGCCATTCCCTTGATGCCAATCATTCCCCAGGAATCACGAAAGCCGATTTCGGCGATGCGGGCGCTGCCAAACTGCGTGATCGCTTGCTGCGCCCGCACAGTCATTGAAACACTGCCCTCATCGTGTATGCCGATGAGCAGAACCGTACGCGGTGGCAGGTTTTCGAGGATATCCGCCATACTGTCGGCGGCAGCGGGAGATGCATAAGTATCAAAATTAAGCGGCCCGCTGATAATCTCTTGCGATACCGGCGCCAGCGCTACGAAATTATGTCCTCTCAAGTCGTTATTAAAATTCACTTTCAGGCCATCGATTATTAAATCGCAATGACCTGTGCCCTGCCAGAACCCCAGTGACCGGACTTGCAAAATGCGTGTCTTGCTTTCGTCAAGAGGCAGCGTGATTCCATCATTGGAAGATGCGTAAGTGATGTTTTCCGCGGGCCAAAATATGCCGCTCTGGCGAAAGGCTTGTTGTACTCCCGCGCTTTCAAGCCAGAATGAAGCCTCTTCCCAACGGCTCTGTGAAGACGCGGTCACTCTGCGGCAACGCCAATAATGGAGACCATTGGTCAATGTTTTTGTCACTTTCCAGCCGGTACGCACTTTTTGTTCATCAACTGATCCCGATTGCAATAAATATGGTGAAGAAAAAGTTTCTATTGTGTCAATTTCAAATTCATAGATGGATGTTTCCTGCCCGGCAAGCTCTGGATTATAAACATAAAGTGTGGGCCGGTTTTCAGCGATTTGCGTGAGCGGCTTCGGTTTGGCAATCGTCAGTGATGATGAATAAAAATAGATGCTTTGCGAAACACTGTTATTGTCGATCCGTTGTTCGCTCACCGAAGCAGACGCATTGACTGTAGCTTCAATTTTATAGGCACCGCGGCGATCGCTGCCCGGCCATTCAAAAGAAAGCGAATCGATCAATCCCACCGGGCCGACTTTTTTTTGTGCAGAAAAAACCGGTTGCCCGCTATCATCAAAGACACGCAGAGCAATTTCGGTTGAATCTACAGAGCTCAGACCGATATTTTCCGCATAAATCTTGATCACAATCAGAGAATCCGACTCGCGCAATTGCACCGGTTCGGTACGAATAGCTTGTGGCGACAGGTAAAAATCAGGTTGCCGTGGTAACTTTATCTGCATTGAAGGGTCGCCAAAAAGCGTATATTGATCGATGACATTGACGTTGCTGCCGCTGTATTCAAAACGGCTTTGATATAATTTGATTTTCGCCGCAGTCACCAACGCTCCAACTTCCCGCACGCTGTCCCTGGCCATCGTGCGATACAAACCGTCAAGCAGCCACCCGTCTTGCGTAATCCACCCCCAGCCGCTGGTGCCCCAGAATGCCGCCGCGCCATTTTCCGGCAAGCGCAAAAATTCCTCGGCAAAACTCACCTGCCGTGGTTCGGCAAATTTACCCGTATGGCAGGTCATGCTGAAAATTACCGGTAATTTACCCGCATTTTGTATTTTTGGGATGTCGGCATTTTGCAGCATCGTCTCCCAGGTACTGCTTGCCGCATGCCCGGAAAACGAAAAAACACCAAGCCCATCCGCAAACGCTTGCAGAATCAGCGGTTGCAGTTCTCCTACAGTTCTGCCCTGCGTATTCTTGTAAATGCGTACAGGTTGCCCTGCAACGGGATCAGATTCGACATAACGACTGATGAGCTCCTCACTTTGCGCACGAAAAAGGAACTGTTCATAATTATTGATACCGCCATTTAAAAAAACAAATTTTTTCACGAAAGGCGGCACAGGAGAGATATCATAACTGATGATTTTATCGACGACAGCCTCGGCTTCATCAGCTCTTTCCACTGCAATCCGGCCGATGATCATTTCCGGAAGAAAATCATCCGGCCCGTCAAAACAGACGATCCGGTTATCGCTGACCGGATTTCCCCAGACGGGAATAAATGTCTGGTGAACAGCGCTGCCACTAACTTTTCTGGGGTCCCAGGTGCCGTCACCGAAAAGCACGACATATAACGGCGCCGGCGATTGCCAGTTTGCATATGCATATTTTAAAAATCTATTGATGGCTGCTACTCCGAAAATGCCATCATTAAATTCGTCATAAACGTTTTCAATATCCACGACGGTAATGCGCAGCCCGGAATGTTGGCGGCGGTGTGAAGCCAGTCGCACCGCAGCCGCTTCGAAGTTTTTATGTGTGATTATGATTAAATCTGCCGCATTCCCCGGTGATTTTAAATCCGATGGCTGGTCGATGTAAATGCTGTCGGGTTTTTTGAGCCCCTCGGCTGAAACAGCGAAAAAATGTGCAGAGTCGGTTTTTTCCGCAACAAAATTAATGAAAAATGAATCTCCGGTTTGTGATGTTTTGACCCTTACAATTTTCTCGCTTCGGGCCAAATCGAAGAGATGAACTTCATTTTCATGAAAATTGGAAATTTGATACCTGATGCTGTCGCCGGTACCGCCTGCAGGTTGAGAAAACCCGAGCTGGTGCGAACTGGCGACAAATGAGCGCGTATATTCGACATCGAGCCAGTGGAAATCGATTCGTTCATTGGGCATTTCCGTATCGCCGGGCAGGCTGATTTGAAGTGAATTTGTACCATTTTGCAGCCAGCTGGAGGGCACGGCAAATCGCAAAACCAAATCCGCATTGTCAGAAAAAAGTGTATCCGCCAATGCATGTCCGTTCACCGACAAAATCAAATGATGATTTGGTTTAAGTACATTACTTGTTTTGCCGCGAAAATATACAGCGAGACTGCAGGGATCACTCGATTCGATGAAATTCGGTAACACGAAATTTTGAATGTAACTGCCCGGTCCAAAACGCCGCCAGTACCAGCCCTCCCCCGCCACTATTGTGCTGATATATAAGTCCTGATCATTCTCGCCGTGATTGTAAGCTTTATCTTCTTCGAAATGCAACCGCTGGCGAAACCCCGGATACATCGCAACCGAGCCGGTATCAAAACTCAATTTTTCCTGAAATCGTTTGCCGGGCGATTGATCTTGCAACAACCGGTAGATATTGTCTTCAGTTTCATCGTTGAACCAGGTCGAATCACCGGCTATACGTTTGCCATAGAACAAAATGGCATCGCCTGGGGAAAGTACGGCGCTGTCCGCTTGCTGAATAAAAAGAGGGATTTCCAAACCGCGGTTGTAAAGATGAAAACCAGCGGCGTTAGATAGATCGACATTGAACCCGGCAGCGCTTATTTCGTCAATGGTCAGGCGATAAAATCCGTTTTTTCGTACGACAATTTTGAGTCTTTCCCTGAGTTGATAAACAGAATTGTGCACAATTGTCTTGTCGCTGCGTTCACGAAAATAAGCAGCATAATCGAGGTTTAATACATTCGATAAAACTTTCCGCTCGAAATTATCGATTTCACGGCCTGCTTTTGCAGACGGGTAGGCGATAGAGACATCGATTACCGATCCCCCTGCAATTGGACGTTTTGTTGTGTCAAAAACCAAACCGCCGAAATGAAAACCGCGCCAAATTCCGTGATTTTTTAAAATTGCAAATTGGCTGACTTCACGCTCAGACAATGGCTTGCCATCGATTTTTATCTGAATGTTGACGATACCTGATGGCGGCAGAAAAAAAATCGGCGATGAATTGTCTTTGATGAATTTGTCACCATTAATCATTTTCATGCTGGAATCAGCAGCATTATTCAGCTCGCGTACAGACAAATTAAAGCGGAATTGCAATTGATCAGGTTTATTTCGGGTTATTTCCTGCAGACCTGCACCGGCGAATAGAGATGACAAAATACTGTTGAAAAATGTAAGTTGAATTAAGAGAAGTTTTAATTTTGAATTCATGAAAATCTTAAAATGAAATTATTAATCTGACGGGATGCCTGAATAGTTTAAGGATTGATTTGCATAAATTATTCCATTTGCAGCAGCTCTTGCAGATGTTTCAATGAAGTTTCAGGAAGAAAATCGTTTTCAATGGTTTGTCTGCCTAATTCTGCCCGTCGGCGTCTTTCTTTCCCATCTCCAATGATGGCGATAATTTCATCGGCAAAAATACGAGGTGTGTCGCAAATGGCCACACCGCTTCGCTTTGAAACTCCCAGGCCCTCAGCGCCAATTGTCGTGGAAACAACAGGTGTGCCGATCGCCATGGATTCGATGATTTTGTTCTTCGAACCGGCGCCGAGGCGCATGGGGCAAACGCTCACAGCTGCCTGCCGGAGAAAAGGCCGGATATCCGGGACGGCGCCAGTAACTATGACCTGATGATTTTCCACCAAATCCAGGATGGATTTCCCTGGTTCAGTACCAGCGATGGTAAACCTGATCCGAGGCTCTTTAATTTCGATTCGGGGCAATATTTCCCGAACGAAAAACAAGACCGCATCAATGTTCGGTACCGTGCTCATCTTGCCGATAAAGATGATATTATACGGATCGTAATGCCCATTTGAAAAGGAAAAATAATTTGCGTCAATAGCGGCAGGCACAACCTTTATTTTTGCCGCAGGTACAAATTTCGATAAATAATCTTTATCGACCTGTGAGATCAACAGGTTTTTATCAAATTGATGGACAGCGGTAATTTCATATTTACGAATGCGTTCATATTCCAGTGTCTGAACCCACTTTTTAATCGAAAAACGGATAACCGGTCGGGACAATACGAGCCGTTCGTAATTTAAACTCATTGCATCCGTCAAGTCGAGGATTTTTGTTTTTGCCGGCACTAACCTGGCATATTCTGCGGTTCGTAAAAGATGGCAGATCAAAACATCATATTGTTTGTTTTCATCTATCCGTCGCAATTCTCTTGCAAAATGTCTGGATTTGTAGTAGTGCACCTGCAGTGGCTTTGCGGAGAACAGGCCGCAAAAACAATTTATGATCGACTTTAAGCGCGAAAGTCTTACAATTCGACATTCAGCTACATCTTTTTCAAGTTCAGCAATATCGCTTGAAGGGATTTTTTTATCTGTCGCTGAAAACAGCGAAATAGCGTGCTTTTTCGCAAGAAAACGAATAAAATGCAAGATGCGGATTTTATCGCCTGAATTTGGCGGAAAAGGAAAGCGTGAAGTCAGAATCAGGATTTTCATCGAACGACCGGTCGTGCATTTTTGATATTTTTTAAACTGTGCCAGTAACCACTAAAAATTGCCCTGCAGTTGTTGATTTTCCTGCCGGTGGATGAATATAACAGAACGAGTGTCGAGCGCAACAAAACATAGCAGAACAAATTGACTACCTGAAAATAGATTTGGTAAAAACGCCCACCATAGCGCAAGAAAAAATATCGCCGGTTCCTGGTCTGGTAGTATAAATAATCGGAGGTGTAATCATTTTTATCGATCGCACCAATATCGTGTCTGGCGATCACCTCGGTGATGGTGTATGGTAGATAACCGGCTATCCTGCTGCGCAGACATAAATCAGCATCTTCAAAATAGAGAAAATAATCAGTCTCGAATAGCCCGGTTTTGTTAAAGACATCGCAGTCAACCAGCATCAGTGCACCTGAAATAAAATCACCCTTTCTCTTTTTTGGGTCGTGAAAATGCCTTGTTCGGCAAAGCGCAGGTTGGATTTTTCCTCCAGCGAACCAGAGTTTGTCAGGTTGGTTTTGGAAAGTAATCATCCCGCTCCACAACCCGGCAGTGGGTATCGTTTGTACAGCATAATAAAGTTTCTCCAATGCCTCAGGCAGGAGTTGCAAATCGTTATTGATGAACAGACAATATTTTGCACCGATAGACCGAGACCAGTGATATCCGCAATTAAGCGCAGCAGCATAACCTTTGTTGGCATCGTTGGAAATGATGTGCAATCCGGTGCCTGTGTCAGGTAAAAGTTTATGCTGCAAAACTTTTTTTCCTGTGTTATCAATAATCACAACTTGCATGATCCAGGGGTTGGGACGGCAAGCAAGCAAATGTTTAACACATTTTTCAGTCACTTCAACTTTGCCGTAATGCACGATGATGGCACACAAACTGGTGCTTGTTTTTTTATCAGTATGTATGATTTATGTCCTCACACAATAATTTTTCAAGGATTGCAGCTATTCCGCCACAACAAATCCAGGATGTGGGATTTAAGCTGTCTAAGGTGGCTGGTAACAGAAGCATGAGAAATACAAAAGCTGAAAGTGCGAAAACCTGTGCCTTTGGACATGTTCGTTTTAGCCTGCCGACTATATTTGCGAACCAGGAGAAATACCAGATTAAAAACACAGATGTTCCCAACAAGCCGAAACGATAAAAAATCGAGATATAAGGCAAATGAAATTGTGAAAACCAGTTACCGAATGGGCGGATTTTTTTTGTCAAAGGATCGAGTGGCTGGTTTTGTTTCTGCTGCCAAAAGGTACCGTAACCGTAGCCCGTGAGTAGCGCATAACGACGAGATTCCAGATTGGCAAGCAGGTTCCTGCTTTCGGCAATACGCATTTCACCACTGTGGTGCCGTCCGGTTTGTGAATAAAGATCCAAAGATTTGACAACGGATATCAGTTTTGTCAGCGATCGGGGAACGACAAAAGACAATGCGATTATGCCAATTATAGGAAGCAGGATAAATTTTCTGCTGAAATTGAGACTTTTGCGAATATTTATTTCCATTAAAAAACCAGTACCAGCCAGAGAAATAAATATGCCGCAGCAGATGATTAATAAATTCAGCCGTCGCGTACTAATGAGAATGAGAAATAAACCGGTGATAGCGATAAAGGTTAAGATTTTCGTTTTCTGTATCTCCCCTGTCAGGGCGTTGATCAGCCATATAAAAACAGGGATGTAAAAAAATATCAAGCGGTCATAAATGATGACGGGCAGTGCAAACAACCACATTGTTTGCACTGTTCCGGTTAAAATCAGAAAAAAACGTAACAGCGCATAAATCGCCAATGCGAGAACCATGCTTTTCAGAAAATTCAGGATCACTTTCAATTCCATTTGATTCGTTATCAGGTTTTTTACCAGGAGATAAATTGAAATCATGTATACAGGTCCGGTAAATGCGATAAGCACGCGCCGGAATTCCGAGGGACCAAACGGCGATATTCCGGCGGAAGAATGCATCAATCCTGCACAAAAAATTAGAACCAGGAGTAAAAATAGCGCCGGCAGTCCTTGCCAATATCCAAAGCTGAAGAAAAGTTTTTTTTTCATCAATACCGCTAAAAGTACGGTCGCCAGCCCTATATCCCAAATTGAGATGACTCCAAAAAAATGGTAATAAATTGAATAATACTTTTCAGCCGGTCCTGCAGGGCTTGAAATATTTGTATATGCCGAGGCAAAAAACAGAAAGATCAAACAGATGATCGGCCATAATGCTCTGAAGACAGCAGAATTGAGTTCTTTTCGCTCCCGGATGAGCACGACGCTGCTGACGGCGATAAAAATTGTGCTTTCAAAGACTGGAGAAAGTGATGCTGTCGTCGTCATAATTCACTATCGGGTGGAATCATTTTTATTTTGATAACCATAAGTCACCGGCGTCGGGAGTGAGATGGCCTGCCTTCGCGGGTCAAGGCACTTACCGAAGATCGCAACCAGTTTTTTTGTTAAATTTATTTGTTCAAATTTGAATTTTTGTGTATTTGTAAAACAGATGCCGCCGCTTTCGAAATCTTTCAATAGCTGAATGAGTCGCATCGTTATATCGTTCGTTTTATCCGGTTCAAAATGCCAACCCAACTTCTCTGCAGCAATCAAACGCGAGCATGCGCCGGCGGGTCCGATGCTGATAATCGGTTTTTCAGCAGCGACATATTCAAAGATTTTTGCTGGAATCATTTGTCGCGCCTGTTTTAAAGTTCCTGTTAAAAGTAACAGAACAGAAGAATGCTGAATCAGTGAAAGCGCTTTTTCATGGGAATAATTACCAACGATACGAATGGAATCTTGCAGATCATGATGTTTGATCAATTCGATTTCTACCTGGGGAATTAATCCGGCCAATTTTATCAGCAAACGATTCCTGTATTGGGGCTGCTGTTCATATAAAACCAGCAACGCTTTTAACAATGGCTGCAGTGAACGCCAGGGAAAAAGGTTCCCCACATGAGAAATGGTCAGTATTTTGTTTTTTTCACCATTTTTGTTAAAAGTGAAATCGCTTGAATCATATCCGTTGGTGATCTTATGGAATGCCGGCTTCGAGAATTCTGGGAGAATCTCCATCAGTTCAAGACGCATTTCTTCTGAAGTTGTGATGATCTGGTCTGCATGGCTTAAAATGGTTTGCTCGATTCGTTCATCGTAATTCCGCCGCCAGCGCCAATTGAAAGGATTGTAACTATGGGGAAACATATTCCATAAATCACGTAAATCAGCCACCCAGGGAATTTTCAGGCTTTCCCTGAGCTGCTGTGCGATGATGTGGCAAGAATTTGGCGGACCGGAGGAATAAATTAAATCGATATCGTGGCGCCGGATAATTTTTCGTCCCTCGCGCACGGCAAAGGGAATCCAGCCACGATATTCGTCCGGTTTGCACAACAGGCTGAAAAGCAAATTCCTGATCGCTGAAAAGAAATTATTTTTTTGTGGTGAAAATAGTCCGGTATTTGGTTTATGATCCAGTTTTTTTTGCAGGAATTGCACAGGAAAAATAGCCGATGTTTCATGTATGGTGAGTGAATTGCCGAAATCGAACCCTTGTTCTTTGGTACTCAAAACATAATACCGATTTCGCGGTGTAAGAACGTGGGGCTCCCAACCGAAATGCAACAAACTGCGCGCAAAACGCAAGCTTCGCTGTGCTCCGACGCCGGCAACAGGGGGAAAGTAATAAGTAATCATTAAAACTTTGGGCATAATTCACATGTTTTTTTTTCAAAAGGTGGCTGTAAATGCTAAGATGCACATTTGCAGGCATATAAGACTGAACAAAGAAAAAGTAAAAAGAACATAACACTGTTGATTGCGGTTGCAGCGATCATCCCGTTTGCTGGAATGAATATCACGTTTGCGACTGTAATTAAGGCAATGCCAGCGAAATTTAGCGCTGCATTAAAATACAAATTCCCGTAAGCGATATGCCATAATGAAAGAACTTTAACGCCGTTACGAAAAACGATGCCCGGCAACAACCAGTATAACGCAGGAATTATCGGTAAAAAACCAGTACCAAAAATAATTTTGATCATGTATTGAGCTGATAACGCGATGACTGCGACCATTACAATCGTTATCGACAGACTCAACCGCAAGGCTTGACTCAGGAGTTGCGTATTTTTGTTTTTTTTACATATTTTTGTGTAGGGCAGCAGAACTTCTCCAAGGGTACTGCCGATGAAGCCAACAGCTTCAGCGATAAAAAACAAGACTGCAAAATACCCACATATTTTTGTCGGCCACCAATGATTTAATATCAACAAATCGAGACGAAAATAGGAAAAACCACTTATCTGGGCGAGCCAGACAGGGAAAGAAAAACAGATTATTTTTTTAAGCGCAATACCGCGAGGCCATATCCATATCGGTTTTATTTTTTTGAAAAAAACAAGAAAAGCCGATGGCACGATAAACGACGCAATAAAAATGCTGATAAAAATCTTAATCGAGGCTAAATGAACAAATGCCAGTGCACTGATGCCGGCGAGAAAACTCGCCGGGCGCAAAAACTGCAAAATCCCAAAAACACGAAATTCTTTTTGCCCCCAGAGTACACTGCCGCCGTTTTGCACAAAAAGAATGAGCGGGATGATCAAGGCCAGAAAACGATATTCAATAATGTAATCGCCCAGACCAGTTGCAGCGCTGATTCGATGGCTAAAGATAAAAAACAGCAAGGCCAACACTGCTGCGATGGTGAATTGCAGGGACAAACTTTGACGAATCAGGCCCTGGATATTTTTATACTGCCGGCCGGTGAAAACAGCATTTGTAATATCGAGACCAAAAATACCAATTTGCCCGCAGAGTATTGGCAGCAGGATGAGCAAAGCAAAGATTCCGCGATCATGCGGTCCCAGGATACGCGCTAAGAATACCCCACCCAGCATTTGGGATAAGACGGTCAAGCCTCGGATCAGCAACAAATCACGGCTGTCTTTTAGAAAACTCACTATTTTGTTTCTTTGAGAACATATTCATAAATTGAGCGCAGACGTTGTTTAAAAAATCGCCAGTCGTAGGGCAAGGCGAAACTGCGAATCTCTTGCGCACACCATTTTTGCAATACTGCCGTATCGATCGCCCCCGCCATCGCATCGATTTGGCCGATATCGACGAGAAGACCGCAGTCCGGTTCGATGATTTCCGGGGCAAAACCAACTTTTGTGCTGATCACCGGTTTGCCGCAACTCAATGCTTCGAGCAATACCTTAGGCGCGCCCTCATGATAGCTGCCGATGATCAAAGCATCGATTTTCTGCAGTAAAGCCGGGATTTCCTGTGGTGGTTTCATCCCGACGAATTTAACACGATGGTTGATTTTAAGCTGATGTGTCAGGCTTCGCAAATTGTTCAATTCCGGCCCATCGCCGATGATTGTCAACCGGGCGTCCGATGTACAGATCGCCAAAGCCCGAAAAACATCATGATGCCCCTTGTCCCGAAAAAGATTGCCGATTATGCCGAGGGTAAATTTTTGATTGCGACATTTGTTCACCGCGGGTGTAAATTTTTCGGTATCGATGCCGAGTGGATTGAGGAATATCTTTTTTGCCGTAATTCCTAATTCCATCAGTTTTTTCCGATGTGCCTTATTTTGTACGATCAAGGCGCCGGTTTTCGAAAAGACTTCTAAAATGTGCTGTCGCTTCCGCCTTTCGCGCAGCCAGATATCGATATCAGACCCCCAGATCGTCAACACGAAAGGAACGTCGATATATTCTGCGACAGCCGCAGCAATAGCTCCGCTACGATACGCCCAGTTGGCGTGAATCAGGTTAAATGACTTATCAGTCCAGTGAAGAAAGTTTATCGATTCCTTAATCAATCGGCGCAAGATGATGTGTTCACCGATAACCGGCAGGTAAAAGGCCGGGATTCTATAAACATTATTTCCAGCGCCCTGCCAACCACGGTCAATGCTGCGAGCACGCAGAAATCGATAGCGTGGCAATGGCGGATAATTTATTGCTGGAGAAATGAGCATGGCACTTTCCCCTCCGGGCATGTGTTCGAGTTGTTCCTTAACGCATAAACCTTCATAGGGACATCGCATTGATGGATAAAAATCAGAAATGATGAGAGGCCGAAAGGATGCCTGGGTTTTAGTTTGATCTCGAATGTTTTTCATGGAAATTTAATCTGAACCCGGTGTTAAAAGTGAAAAAATTTGCATCAAAGCTCTGCCCTTTTTGGCTTGATTGCCAGAGACCACTAACAAACCAGTCGAAATTCAAATACAGGGATATCGTTGTTGTGAATTTGATTTCCCGGCGCGATTCCAGTATCCCGTCAAGAAATTTGGCTGTGTGGGAATCGTGTACATCAAATGCATCGGCAATCCGGCCTCCGACATTACGACTACCGGGATTATCGCCATGCAGCGTTCGTTTAAGCAATAAATCAAAAACAGTATTCCAGCGTGGGTAGAATCGAAAATTCAAAAAAAAGGCTTCAGAATTTGGTTGAAGCAGGTTACCAAGACTGGTGTTATAATGCGTGTAGGTGTTAATCGGAAAAGTATGACTGTAAACATATGGACGAATACGCACATATTCGAACTGCACCATCGACGGTATTGAGCGCACAACCTTTGTTGTTTTAAAACCGGCAAGCCAGGCCTGTTTATTGCCGTACCAGCTTGTGCCTGACCTGCCCCAGGAAAAATCGTCCAAAAGCAATTCGCTATAAATGAGGATATTTCTTTTCAGCAAAAACTTCACATCAACGCCCAGGGCGACATTGTCCCGGTCACCATAAAAATGCTCCGCACTGCGAAAAAACATCAATGGGTTTAAGTAGGCTAATTGCAAACCGCGCTCACCATAGATGACAGTTTCATTCAACGCCAGGAGTAATCGTCGATGCAGTTTAAATTCGAGTCGGTGGCCGGCAATATATTTTTCAGCAAAACTCTCTCTTGCAACGGAATTGCTGGTGTAGGAATCAACCACAATTCGCGGGTAAGTTTGCAGCCCGGCGTGAAAGTAAGATAACCGCAGCTTGCCGAATTTGGCCTGCAAACGCATCTGATTGTAGGAAGTGGCCGCATCATTTAAAATAAGCCCACCGGACAAGGCCGGGCCCCAGCGGTTACTGTTTTTGCCGAGTTGAACAGTCAACTTTCTAAAATCAACATTGATAAAGGCCACGGCTTCATCATGGAAAAGCTGATCGCCACGACCTTCTGCGTAACCATAACCCGGCCAGGCAAGACGGTGCCCGACAGGGAAATACTTGTTGCCGCTTTCCCGGGTATCGCGAAAATCAACAAAATAACTCATTCGCCGGCCGATGGTTCCCTGCAATTGCAGCCCGCCTGATCTTTTTACCAGATTGACTTTTCCGGGTAAATCAAGTACCGATTCGCCGGCGGAATATGCAAACAATGGATTCGCTGCAATACTGTAATCCCGGTCAATTTTTAAAAATAAAAATCGATAGTCTTTAAATATTACTGTATGAGATAGATGTGCCGTTTTAAGAATCGTCTGCAATTTAACAGGATAAGGTTTACTCACCACTGCCTGAACATGTGAAAAATCGATAAATTCTGCACGAAACGCAGTCACTAATTTCAACTCCCGGGAGTTGAGGACGCTCTTTTTACTATTCAAAACATTTTTCAATAGGCGGCTGATTTCGCGACGGCTCAATGGTTTTGTCGTGCTGATCACCGCATTTGTCAGACCCCGGGTCTCCAAATAATCGATGAAATTATAAACCGGATGATTCGATTCGACATCAATATTTTGAGCCTGTATTTTTGATACAGGTGAGCAGAAAACCAGCAAAGAGATGATCAAACAGTGGGTGGTTAAATGGGGAAACACGGTAACCAGGTCGGTTTAATTTTTTTGAATATCAGTTTCCCGGGAAACCGACGGTGTTTGCAAATCGGAAGATTCAACACGATGAATTTGGGGGTAACCTGAGGCATATTCATCCCTGCTGTTTTTCTCGTCATCCTGGGAAAATGTGATAAACTTGTGAGCCAACAGCAAAACGATACCGATTAAAGTACATGCAAATACACCGACCGGGATCACGATAAATGGCTTGGGCCAGACCGGCTTTTCGTCCGGTATTGCGCGATCGAGAAAATGGATCACCGGCATGTTCTGTTGCTCTTGAAATCTCGTGCGCTGCAATTGTTCAGTTAAAAACTGCCAGACGAGCTCGAGCGTTTTGGTTTCGCGTTCCAAATCGGCGAGACGAGCGAGAAGCCGGGGCAAAACATACAAAGATGCAAAAACATCGTTATCACCATCTTGTTTTGTTTGCAGCTTGTTATATTGTCGTTGTAGCGCGATATGTTCCTCCTGCGCCAGCAAAAGTTGAGGATTATCCACCTGCATCGAATTTTTAAACATTTCAATTTGCATTTCTTTCGTGATCATTTTGCTCTTGAGCTCTGCCAATTGACCTAAAATGCCTGTTGCCTGATCAGCCGGAGCAATAATTCTGTAACGCGAACGGTAAAAAGCGAGGCTGTCAGTGGCGGCGCGCAGTTTTGCGGAGTTGCTTTGCAATTGCGTTTGCAAATAGCGCCGCGTTGCCGCATTTTGTTGCCGGTTTTGCCGCTGCAGAATTGAATCGAGCACGGCAAAGTAAGTATTGGCAATTTGTGCGGCAAGTTCAGCATCGTCTAAAATGATTTTTACACTGATCAAACCGGCAGGTGACTTATCGATGACTGTGGCCTGTCGCAGCGTTTCAATGGCATCCTGCAGGCGTTCCACATGCCAATATTCCAGCAAGTCTGTCGCTTCTCCACCACGTGCCAGTTCTGTCTTTAAAACTTCTTGCACCGCCCGCTCGCTTTGCAGAATATCGATGTACAATTCACCTGAATCAAGGGCGTTTTGCAGCGCCAGTAGCGCCAGCGGAGAAGCATTGATGTTTTGCAGATGGAACGGGCTGGTTTCCTGTTGCGGCGGCATGATGACTGCCGTGGCTGCAAATTTGTGTGGCATAACAAGACAGAGCAGTGAAAACAGAAACAGCGCAGACGATGCGATAGCGAGCAGTTGTTTACGGCTTGTGCATAAAAACTTCAGCACTGTTCTTAAATCGATATTTTCATATTTATCTATTCGCGTCATTGAAAGCAATGGCCCATATTTTCACTCTTTTCGTGCACGATCAAAAATTAAAAAAATAGTTGCCAGTTGTATTGCAACAGTCATCAAGTCACGAAAATTTGACCAGAGACCATTCCCCTGCCCGACAGGCACCCAGATAATATCACCAGGCATTAGTTTTGTGCTGTCGTCCGCTTTGCTCACTTCGCCGGAAACCCGGATGACTTTCGTATGTTTTTTATCCGCATCCCAGGTGAACCCACCTGCTTTTCTAATATAATCGTCAATTTTAAAAATCTTGATGAATTTCACTCCACCGGGCCGCCCTACCCTGCCGGCGATGAAAATGAGGTCTGTTTTTGCCTGGACAAAAATAATGTCTCCCTTGCGCAATAATGGGTTTTCGTCGGCCGGAACCGTATCGAAAAGCCGGTTTTGTTCAAAAGAGATTTGTTCCAGTTGACGCAAATCATTTGCGAGCAACAAATGTTCATATTCCTTTTGTGAAAGTTGATTTGTAATCGTCCGGTCAAATCGTTCCGCGTCTGCTTGCGAATACAATTGCGGTTGTTTGCGAATTATGCGTAAACCGCGCTTTTGTGCAAATGGGGTAAATCCACCGGCCCTTTCGAGAATATCTGCCATTCGCGTTTTGTTTTTTTCAATCGCATATTTTCCAGGGAAATAAAACTCGCCCCGGACAGTGACAAATTGCAAACGCCCCTGGTTTCGATTTTTTCGAATGAGAACCGTTGTTTCACCGGTGAATTCAGGATCATTTTCTCCATGTGGGTTTGACAAAGCAGCCGCCGGATCAGCGGTAAAACTCATTATTTTATTTTGCCTGCCTGCAACTGTCACATCGCAGTGAGCGGAATCGGCTTCTTTGCGCAGTCCGCCGGCTATTTGTATAATATCGCTTAAATACAACCCTTTTGCCCAGCTATATTTGCCCGGTCGGGAGATTTCTCCCTCGATGGTTACAAATATGGATGGTATAGCTGGAGTCGTTGCGATAGTGATGATATCCCCGCGATGAATTTGAAATTCACCCCGTCTTTTCTGCCCGACCTGAATGAGTCGACGATTGCCTTTCACCAACCTGTTGATGAATACGATTTGTGAATCAGTGCTGGTTGTTTTCGTTCCTGCCCAATCAAGAATGGTGGACAGCGGCTGCTGTTTTTCTCTGCCAAACTGATATAATCCCGGCCGTGGAATTTCACCATCGATCGCAAACCAGCCTGTCTGAGGTTTAAGCCGAATCCGCGCATTTGAAAACAGGTTTTGCCGCGGTGCATTTATTTGATAGAGCGCATCATACAAATCGAATGTTTCCTGTCTGCCATCGGCAAAATAAACTTCGACATCGCGAATATTCGCACCGGGTAAAAAACCGCCTGCCTGGTGTAAAACAGTTATGAGGCTCACTCCAACCGGTACCCGATATTCTCCTGACCGGTAAACTTCACCGGTGACCTGAAGACGAATCAGCCGCGTTTCGGTAAGATGAATTTCAACCTTAAAATGGGTCAATCGTTTTCCGATCAGATAATCTATTTTTTTTTGTGCATCTTCGAGTTTCAGTCCGGCAATCTTTGTGTGGCCGATTGCCGGCAAATAGATATAACCATCCGGCAAGATGAGCACAGTATAAAATTTTTCCTGTTTGCCGGAAATACGGATGCCCAATTTATCTCCAGGATTAAGCAAGTAAAGCTCATTAATCTGCGACGTGTGGATTGACAAATCAAGGGGAGACGCTGTAACAGGAGATGCGGTTGGTTGCAAAGGTAAGTGCGGCAATCCCAATTTCTCTGTAAGACGGTAGACCTGATTTACCTGCTCGTCATATTTTTTCAATAAAAGTTCAAATGGACTCACTGTCTTTGAGCCGCTTTGTGCCAATGCATGATTTAAGAAAAAGACAGCCACAATAAAAAGAATGGCGCAAGTTGTTTTATGATAATTTGCCTTTTCGAACGGCACTTTATTCTCTGTTTTATAATGCGGCATGGCGGAGAGAAAATTCTGAATTTAAAATTCCCGGCGATAATGTTTTGTATCACCGGCAGACTGAAGAGTTGAATTAAATATCGGATAGGTTGGCAAAAATTGGAGTTTTAGCCTTTATTATTTTCAAGCCGCTATGGTGCAGATAAAAACAAATATCTGCGAATCGGAAAGATAATATTTAGGTATTCGTTCAGCGTGCGCGCGAGAAGTGCTCCCTGAGTCTGAAGGAGGCGCGTTTCGGACAAGATGAGAGGATGCTCCAGCTTCAGCAGGCTCAGCGTCCGTCTGAAGATAAAATTTCTTTGGCTCAAGTAACTTGTTTTAACAAAAAATTGAAAGTGCTGACCCAACTGGATAACCAGACCGGAGTGCAGCCCCTTTAGTAACTGACAAATTATTTTCTGCCATTTTTGGTAAGAAATATTGATCTAAATCCTCAAAAGCAAAAATTTCACGCGAAGACGCAAAGGAATCGCAAAGAAAAAATTTAAAAAATATTTGTGTATTCTCAGCGTCTCGGCGACTTTGCGTGCGCTTTGGAATTTTCTTTTTTAAGTTCCGGTTTATCCGGGTTAGGGGCTGCAACTCGCATTGCACAAAGGCAATGCACTCCGAGGACAAACAACACTATTTATATCGAATGATGCTGGACAGCGAATTAATTTGTCGTCAAAGCATCGACTCCGGGAAGGGTTTTTCCAGTCATGAATTCGAGAGAGGCGCCGCCACCGGTTGATACGTGTGATATTTTTTCACTTAACTGCGATTTATTCAAAGCTGAAACGCTATCACCTCCACCAACAACGCTGAATGCGCCGCCGGCCGTCGCTTCAGCGACGGCGGCGGCGATGGCAAAAGTACCTTTAGCGAATACCGGGTTTTCGAAAACGCCCATAGGGCCATTCCAGAAAATTGTTTTGGCCTTTTTAATGACTTCACAATATGACTTGATTGTTCGCGGTCCGATATCGACACCGGTCATTTCATTTTCAATGGCAGAAATGGTTGTGGCTTCACCGCTGTTCGCATCGATTGCTGTCGCAACGATGTGGTCATTCGGCAGGCTGATTTTTACTCGCCCGCCTGCTTGCGATTTTTTCAACGCATCTTCAGCGACGTCTATTTTGTCAGCTTCCAGGAGTGAATTGCCAATTGAGATATTCTGTGATTTTAAAAATGTATAAGCCATGCCGCCGCCGATGAGAATATTGTTGACGCAGCCGAGCAAATTATTGATCACCGAAATTTTATCAGATACCTTTGCACCACCGAGAATTGCCACATAGGGTTTGTCAGCACCATACAGCAAACGGCTCAGGGCCTGCAACTCCTTGGTCATCAAATAGCCTGCTGCACAATTCATGATAAAACGGGTTACGCCTGCAGTGCTGGCATGTGCACGGTGTGCAGCGCCAAAAGCGTCGTTGATATAAACATCCGCAAAAGCGGCGAGCTCCCCGGCGAAATTTGCATCATTATCTGTTTCAGCTTTGTGAAAGCGCAAATTTTCCAGCAGCAAAACTTCACCGGCTTTGAGTTGAGCAACCATCGCTGCAGTTTCCCCGCCGATGCAATCCGGGGCGATAGGGACGAATTTCCCTAATAACTCACTCAATTTTTCAGCGGCAGGTTTTAATGAAAATTCCGGTTTTGCTTTTCCTTTTGGTCGGCCAAGATGAGACATAAGAATGAGTTTAGCACCGCAGTCGATCACTTTTTTAATGCTTGGCAACGCGCGGCGAATCCGCGTATCATCCGTTACCGCACCGTCTTTCAATGGCACATTAAAATCGACACGCATGAGCACTCGTTGTTCATTCAGCTCGATGTCATCTATGGTTAGTTTTGTCATCACAATCTCCGTTTAAATATATGATGGAATATCGCCACTATTTTAATTTCGCGATGATGAAATGATCAGCGAGGCCGGAATAACGCTGGTTATTCCCAGCATATTGGCCAAACCCTGATTGGTACAAATTCCGTTGTAGGTCAGCAATCCATGTTGATAGTGATAGTTTTGTCGCAATGTATCTTCAAAGCCATAGGACGCGATGGCTTTGATAATCTCCAAAACAACATGATTCAAAACATGCGATGCGGAGCGTGCAACGCTCGATAAAATATTGGGCACACAAAAGTGAATCACACCATGTTCAATATAGACCGGATGGCTCAATGTTGTTGGTTTGGAAGTTTCGAAACAGCCACCCTGATCGACGGACATATCGATGATCACTGCACCGGTTTTCATTTCACGTACGACGTTGCTGGAAACGATACGTGGCGTTTGTTCGCCAAAAATGTGCACAGCGCCGATGAGTACATCGGCGAAACGCGCTGTTTTGTCGATATCCATCGGTGTAGCCGGCAAGGTAATGACGCGACCGTCAAATAATCGGTCAATCTTGCGCAACGCTTCGATGTCTTTATCGAGCATATGAACCTGGCATCCAATACCGAGAAAGCATTTGGCCGCACTTGTTCCCACGGCACCGGCGCCGAGGATAACGACATTCGCAGATGGAACACCCGGGCCGCCGCCAAGAATAATTCCACGACCGCCATAGGTGCCTTCGAGATAGTGACCGGCGATTTGCGGTAGCATTTTTCCGGCGATTTCACTCATGGCGACAAGCACAGGATAAGATTGATCCTGGGAAAAGACGAGCTCGATCCCCATTGAATTGACTTTATTCCGCAAGAGTGAATCGATACTGTTGCGTGTTCGCAATGAAAGTTGATTAAAAGAAAGCAGAACATGATTGGCGCGTAATTTCGCGGCTTCTTCATCGTTGGGTGGCAGGACTTTGACGATGACATCGGCAAAATCGAGAGCTTCCTGAAAATCAGTTGCATGTTTTGCCCCGGTGAGAAAATAGGTGTCATCGGTGAAACCACTGCCGATTCCCGCCCCCTCCTCGATGATTATTTCAAGTCCGGCCTTTACAAGCGCATGCACACCGGCCGGTGTGATAGCAACACGGTTCTCTTCGATGCTTGTTTCTTTGATAATCGCAATCCGCATTTGATTCCTTTTTTTAGTGAAAACGAGAACTGGGGAATTGACTAAATCAGAGAGTCGGGAATAAAGACTTGAAGATTTGGTTTCAGAAAAAGATGCAAATACGCTGTAAACTCACACATTCAAAACTCCGGTAAGCCGGTTTGAAAATAAAATTTCTCATTGAAAAGTCAAGGGTTTAAAACGATGCTCTCCTGTTCCACCACACTGTCTCGCAGCTTAATATTACCGGTATTTTTTTTAATTATCATCTTCTTTTTTATAAACAGGTGCAGTTTCGATCAACTCCCGGCAGAGCAACGTGCTTATGTCGAAAAAATCGAGATTTACAGAAAACAGAAAGATGATTATTTCAAGAATTCGCCGCACAGCCCGCTGCCGCCAAAGGTTCGATTAACGTTTAAAAAATTGTCCTATTTCCCTGTGCAGCCGCATTTTGCATTGCGAGTTCGTTTCAACAAACTTGTATCTTCGGACACTGTTTCAATTCCGACAACTGACGGCAAGCTAAAGATGGCCCTGCGGTACGGGTATTTTCAATTTGCCATCGAGCAGCAGCAATGTAAATTATTTGCATATAAATTTCTTGATGGTCAGACCGTCCACGAAAAATACCTGTTTATCCCATTCATGGATTTGTCAAACGACTCAGAATCTTATCGTGGCGGCCGTTTTTTGGATTTGCAAGAACACGAGAATCTCGAATATACACTGGATTTTAATCAGGCCTATAATCCCTACTGCGCTTATGGTAATAACAACTATATCTGTCCGATGCCTCCGGAAGAAAACAGTTTGAACATTGCAATTCCCGCCGGTGAAAAAATCCTGCCCCAGGTTATAAATCATTAATCAAAAATAAATCAAGACCTAAAACAGTAGCAAATTTTTTTGATTGCATGGAAATTTTCAGGTTGCAGGCTGGACATCCCAGATATCTTGTGCATATTCCATAATTGTCCGGTCACTGGAAAAATACCCCGAACGTGCTACATTCAGGATTGCCCTTTCAGTCCATTTTGCCCGATTTGTATATTCTGCAACGGCAATTTTCTGTATTTTTCGATAGCTGTCGAAATCGCCGAGATGAAAATACTGGTCAACCTGATAAACCAGTTTATCGAAAAGCGGTTTAAAGAGATCGTTTTCATTGCCGCAGAAACGGCTTGAATTGACAGCGTTCATGACCCGCCGGATGGATTGGTTCTTGTTGTAATAATCCCATGGCTGGTAATGACCGCCTGCTAAAGCATTTTGAACATGCGCCGCAGTGTGTCCGAAGATAAAAATATTTTCTGCACCCACTTCATCCCTGATTTCGATATTTGCACCGTCGAGCGTTCCCATGGTTATTGCGCCATTGAGCATAAATTTCATATTGCCGGTGCCCGAGGCTTCTTTGCCTGCCGTAGAAATTTGCTCACTGAGTTCAGTCGCCGGGATAATTCTCTCCGCAAGTGTCACCCGGTAATCCGGGATAAAGATGACCTTTAATTGGTTGCGTACAAGGGGGTCATGGTTGACGACTTCAGCGACGGAGTTTATCAGTTTGATGATCAATTTCGCAATTTCATAACCGGGCGCCGCTTTACCGGCAAAAATGTAAGTTTTTGGCCAGGGCAGATTGACATTATCTTCAACGATTGTGAGATATTGATGTACGATATGCAGTACATTGAGTAATTGCCTTTTATATTCATGAATGCGCTTGACATGCACATCAAATAGCGAGTCCGGATCAACCTGGTAGCGTGTTTCCTGTTTAATTAATTGGCACAGTTTAACTTTATTGGCTTTTTTGACCTGTAGGAATCTTTCCTGGAACATGCTGTCATCGGCCAGCGCTTCGAGTGCTTTCAGGTGTGTGAGATTGCAAATCCATTTTTCTCCAATGGTGTCGCTGATCAATTTTGCCAGACCGGGATTGCTCGCCAGCAACCATCTGCGCTGGGTGATGCCATTGGTTTTATTGTTGAATTTTTCCGGCCACAGCGCATAAAAATCCGGTGTCAAATTCGATTTGATCAATTGTGAATGCAATTTAGCCACACCATTAACCGAATGACTGCCAACGATTGCGAGGTTGGCCATACGGATTGATTTGGTCTCGCCTTCCTCCACGAGTGACATCCGCCGGAGCCGTTCGATGTCCTGTGGCCATTTTTTTTTGAGCAGGTTGATGAAACGGCGATTGATTTCATAAATGAGCTGCAAGTGGCGCGGAATCACTTTTTCCATCAGATTTACAGACCATTTTTCCAATGCTTCCGGCAACAATGTATGATTGGTGTAGCCAAAAGTCGCCACGGTTAATTTCCAGGCGTTCTCCCAGGGGATTTCATATTCGTCGATAAAAATGCGCATCAATTCGACAACTGCCAGTGCCGGATGAGTATCGTTGAGTTGCAGGGCATTCTGTTGTGGAAATTCATCGATTGAAAAACCGGCGCTTTCGTGCTTGCGAATGATATCCCGCAATGTGCAAGCAACGAGAAAATATTCCTGAATTAATCGCAACTCACGCCCTTTTGCCACTGAATCGGAAGGATAAAGAACTTTTGACACGGTTTCGGTGGTTATTTTCTGATTGACCGCTTTAAGGTAATCTCCCTGATTGAAAATTTTCATATTGAATTCGGAAGATGATCGGGCGGTGAACAAGCGTAATGAATTGACAGTTTTGCCGCCATATCCGACGACAGGCATATCATGGGGGATCCCGACGATCAATTGCCAGTCGAGCCACATGGGATTGTATTCGCCGAAGCGATCTCGTTCATGTTGAATTGAGCCGTAGACCGGAACAAGAATCGCCTGATCGCTGCGTTCAAGGTGCCACGGCGTTTTTTCACGCAACCAGTTATCCGGCATTTCCCGCTGATAGCCGTTATCGAGTTTTTGCTTGAAAAGCCCGAACTCATAGTTGATACCATAGCCGAAACCGGGGATACCCAGGGTTGCCATAGAATCGAGAAAACAGGCGGCGAGACGCCCCAGACCACCATTTCCCAGCGCAGCGTCGGGTTCATTCTCTTCGATGGATTCAATTTCAAATCCGAGAACAGTGAGCGCGTCTTTATAAGTTTTATATAAATTTAAATTATACAAATTATTGAGCAATGAGCGCCCGACCAGAAATTCCAAGGACAGATAATGAACCCGTTTTACTTTCAGGGCAGCAAATCTTTTTTCCGTCAGCAACAGGTTGTCGATGATTTTTTCACGGATCGAGAGCGATACGGCGTGGTACAAATGCTTCGCTGTTGCCGCATCCTGATCAAGGCCCAATGAATACTTCAGATGATAGTGGATGGAACTTGCTGCATCTTCTACATTAAAAACTTTCTTCTTTCGATCCGGATTTGCAGCAACAATATGGTCGAATTTGTATTCGCCAGGTTGCTTTTTTTCTTTTATGCTCTTTTTGTTTTTCATCTTTTCTCCGGAAAAAGTGCGACACACTTGCCAGTAAGGCGAGTGCGTCGCACTTCCTCTTTTTTATTGTTTATACGATTTTTGACACGACCATCAATTAAAAACTTCTTTTCCAACCAACTGCAGCAATGCATCGGCCGGCTTATGCTTATCTTTTAGTTTTGATTGCGTAACTTTATCAACATTTTTTCAAAACTGTGAAATGCGGCCCTATAATCTCTCCTAGCACAGTTGATGATTTCATGAGCATCTTCGGAATCGTAAGTATGCGTGATTTCGCAATTCCTTTTTTCCTGCCCCGGCACATCTTTATAAGTGAGAAAATAATGCCGCAACCGCTCAAGAATGCGCGGCGGACATTGTTCGATATCCGTCCAGCGGCCATACATCGCGTCGCCTTTCATCACTGCGATAATTTTATCATCAGCTTCATCCCCGTCGATCATGCGCAGCCCCCCAATGGGTGTAGCCTGCAGTAAAATATCACTGTGGCTGATTGCTTTTTCAGTGAGCACGCAAATATCCAATGGATCGCCATCCCCTTTGATGTCAGTCCGCTTTATGGCTTGATTACAAAATTGCGCGACTTCATTAGCACAAAATGTTTGGGGAATAAATCCGTAAAGCGTCGGACATATATTTGAAAATTTTTGTGGGCGATCTACTTTCAAAAAACCGGTGGTTTTATCGACTTCATACTTTACCGTATCCGAAGTGACAACCTCAACATAAACCGTGACGATACGCGGGGCTTCATCACCGATAAAAACCCCATGCCAGGGATGAGCTTTAAATATACCGCCGGACAGTTGCCACACATCTTTTTTCTCTGCCATGGATCATCTCTCCTGGTTTGTGTTGTTGGTAACAGGATTATGGCCAATGAATTATAAATTATCGCCCCGGTGTTCCGGGCGCATCAGATCAAAAAAAGTTTTGACCGGATTGAAGGTTGATGGCGGCATTTCAACAAAAAAGGTCGTCCAGTAAGTCATGGCGCCATTCCACAAGCCAGGCAATTCAAGCGCCAGCAGCTCGCAGCCATCGATGGATTTTGTCGAGATAAAACCGGCGTCAGGATCGATGAAAGTGCGTAAATCGAAAGGCTTCCCGTGAACATCACGCAGGCTGCAGACCAAATCCACCGGGTTGAAATGTGTCGATTGTTTGAGAATTTCATTTTGTGCCGGGTCATCCACCTCGATCTGAACCTGTTCGACTATTTGCCGTAGTTGTACGCCTTCTTTATTTTCAACCCAGAATGGCCCACCCCCCGGATCTCCTGCATTTTTAACCATACCGCAAACACGTATCGGCCGGTTTAAAACTTGCCTGACAAAATGCGCTTTTTCCCGTTCGTTGCCCGTTGTTATTTTGACAGGCAATTCTATCTGTAGCTGCTTTTGAATAAAATTCAGGCCATTTGCAATGGCATGGCTATTATCGATGTCGTTTTCCAAACCCTGCAAAATTTCAAAAATCTGCTCTTCTTTTGCAAGCAAATAGCCGGCGAGTATTTTTTTATATTTAACCTCATTTTTTTTGGCCGGATCCGGCAAGATATTGTCGACATTTTTGATAAAGAGCAAATCAGCAGACAAAACGTTGATATTCTCGATAAGCGCACCATGGCCGCCGGGTCGAAAAACAAGTTCATCATTTTGTGTACGAAACGGCTCAAAATTTAAATCGACAGCGATCGTGTCGGTGTACGGCTTTTGGAACGAATATCCGATTTCAAACATCGTTTTACCACAAAAAGTCTCCAGTACTTTCTCCATATGCGTTTGAAAAAGCGTCTCATGCTTGGGAGAAATCGTAAAATGCAATCTGGCGATGCCGTTTTTGTCGCGTGCATATTGTTCGGCCTCAATTAAATGCTCTGCAAAAGGAGTGCGGTTACCCTGGCTGTAACGGTGAAAAGGGATGAGCAATTTGGGTAAATTCGCCAGATTCAATCCCCGGTCTGTGAGCAAGAATGCAAGCAAAGTTTTGATGTCTTTTTTTTTCTGGAGAACGCCGAAAGAGATACCATGCTGAGAGAGTTTTACTTCAAGTTCATCGAAAAGAGCGAACTGCGGCAGCAGAAAAAAAACCTCAGCAGCTTCTGCCTCGTTAACGTGGTTATTGTTCAGCTCATTGATTAAATTCTTAAACATGCGTGTAGCTGCACCGGAGGCAGGTACAAACTTTTGAACACGGCCTTCAGCCTGTGCAAGTTCAAATTTTTCAGTTAAAAATGTGTAGGCGCCCTCATCAATCCGGGTAATTCCATCGCCAATTGTGCATGGCCGGTTTAGTTTGAGATATTTGACGCCATCCCTGAATTTTGCGATTTGTCGCAGAATATGAGCCTCTTCCAAACCGTGATTCTGAATCTGAATCTTGTCCGCTTTCGTCAACAATTTATTCTCCTGCAAGATCGTTTTCCATAATAAAAATTATCCGCGTTTTAAATTAATGTGCTGTTTAAAATTTCTTCCAGTTTTTTCAAGTATTTTGCCACATGCAAGCCATCCACCACTGCATGGTTGACTTCAATCGAAATGGGCATCATCAAGCGGTTGCCGGCTTTTTGGTATTTGCCAAAAACAATTTTCGGCACCGAATCATTGCGACGGTTTTTTTTGGCATGGGAAAAACTGTGAAATGAAAACCAGGGAAGAATTGAATAGTGAATGAGATCATCCTGATCAAATCGTGGATGAAGTGACTTTTTCTCTTTTATATCCCGCAACGACTGTTGGGCCATCCGATTAAATTCACTAAAAGATGCATGGTAGGTGAAATAGCAAAAGCTGAAGGTTTCATCGTCATTTAAAACAGTCGAACCAGGATGGATCTCATCATGGATGATGACGGCATTATCTTTGATTCGATAGCGGAATTCATCTATCTCGTTCGCGGCTTTTATGGATGCGAAAAGTGAAGTGATGAAAAATGAAAGGCAGTTTTTTTTTGAAATTTCAACAATATTCGTCACATCAACCTCTGTACAAATATTGAAAAACGGATCATCATATTCTTTGAACAATAAAAACTGATCTCTCCTCGGCCATGTTTCGAGATTCAAATAGTGGGACAAGTCATCTTCTCCGTCACTCATTTTTAGCAGATGCATTTTGATTTAAATAAAATACAATAGGTTTAGAATTAAAAAACAAAATATTGTATTTTTTTGACAAAGCTTTGTTTGTATCATTCAAGTGATTTATTTTGATAAAACTACACTTGGTTTCCGATTAAATCATTAAACCATAAATGCATTAAATATTAATAAATTAAAGTCGTTGATTTTTGTTGTAAATCAACGCTGGATTTCCTTATATTAGCACCCGATTAAGAAACGATTTAGACGGGCAGGCAACTGCAGAAGATAGCGTCAAATGGTTTGATGTGCAGATAAACCGACAGCATCCGGGATGACAATGTTTTCGTATTTTTATGCTAGTATTTTTTTCGTTTTCAATTGCATTCTGAACCCGAATTGATATATTAAACAACTCTGTTGCGAAAAATCAAAAGAATGCAGATTCGTGCATTATTTTGATTTCAAGAAAAGACAGTAGGCACAATTTTCTAAATCACCCTAAATCCTTTCAATGCATCATCAAAATGTTCGGAGAAAATGATGGCAAAACACAAGATAGCCTGGCTTCCCGGAGACGGCATCGGCGTCGAAGTTCTGGAAGCAACGGAAATCATCCTTGAAAAACTGAATTTCGACGGCGAACTGATTCATGGCGACATCGGTTGGGAGTTCTGGTGTAAGGAAGGAGATCCCCTACCGCAACGCACAATCGATCTTTTAAAAACAGTCGATGCAGCGATGTTTGGCGCAATCACTTCAAAACCGGCAAAAGAAGCTGTGAATGAGCTCGATCCTGCCCTGCGGGATAAAGGTTTTTCCTATCGCTCCCCCATCGTTCGCATGCGGCAAACTTTTGATCTTTACAATTGCATGCGCCCGACCAAAGGCTATCCGGGCAATCCCTTAAACCACAAAGAGGGTATCGACATTGTCGTTTTCCGCGAGAATACTGAAGACCTGTACGCCGGCGTTGAATTTTCGCAAACACCACAGGTTTTGCGAGATATCCTTTCCGACCTCGCACCGGCATTTTCACGCTTTAAAGATGTCGCTGATGCAGACCTGGCGATTTCATGCAAAATAAATTCGCGCGCTGGTTGTGACAAAATTATCCGGGCAGCATTTGATTTTGCCAGGAAATTTAATCGCAAAAAAGTGACTGTTGTGCATAAAGCAAACGTTGTTCGGGCGACTGACGGATTGTTCCTTGAAACCGGAAAACGCATTGCTCAGGATTATCCGGGCATCGAACTGGATAATGCCAACATCGATGCCATGTGCATGTGGCTGTTGAAAAACCCCCATAATTACGATGTGCTCGTCGCGCCCAACCTCTATGGCGACATTGTTTCCGATCTTTGTGCGCAGATGGTCGGCGGCTTGGGATTCGCCTGTTCCGGCAATATTGGCGACAATCTTGCTGTTTTCGAACCGACACACGGTTCGGCACCAAAATATGCCGGACAATATAAAGTCAATCCCATCGCAACGCTTTTAGCCGCGAAAATGATGCTCGATTGGCTGGGAGAAAACGACATGGCGCAAAAACTGGAAAACGCCGTCAAAACCGTAATTCAGGAAGGGCGTGTTAAAACTTATGATATGGGCGGTAACACATCAACGCTGGACATGGCCAGAGCGATCGCTGATAAAATCTAAATTTACGACAAAATTTCATCGAGTTCGAGGACGTTGACGTCTAAACCCGTTGACGCCTTTATTAAATTTATAAACTGCAAATCAAATTGATTATGAAAAGAATAACGATTCATGAAGTCGGTATGCGCGATGGTTTGCAAATGGAGGAAATGCTGGTTCCGTTTGCGACCAAAGCAGACTGGTTGCAACAACTCATCGATTCCCGTGTTGATATCATTCAAATCGGCTCGTTCGTCCATCCTAAATATGTACCGCAAATGGCCGAAACGGATGCGCTGTTTAACAAATTTGCCATCGAAATAGCAAAACCGGTGCACGTTGTTTTTTCCGGACTGGTTTTAAATGAAAAAGGACTCGAACGGGGTCTAAACTGCGGTGTCGATATGTTTTGCATGGGTGTCTCCGCCAGCGAAACTCACAGTATGAAAAACACCAGAATGACAGTCGCCGAGGCCTTGCCGCGAATTATTAAAATGGCACAGGATGCAGAAAAAGAGAACAAATCCGTACAGCTCTCCGTGCAATCCGCTTTTGGGTGTGGTTTTGAAGGGCGTATCGCTGTTTCCCAGGTTGAAAGAATTGTCGGGGAATACGTCAACGCCGGGTTCACACATATCAGCCTTGCTGATACGGCCGGGCATGCAAGCCCAATTGACGTGGAAAAACTGCTGGAACGTATTCTGAAAATCGACATTAAGCTGAATATTTCATGTCATTTTCACAATACCTACGGCATGGCGCTGGCGAACTGTTTTAGCGCTCTGAAAATGGGCGTCAGCACATTCGAATCATCGTTCGCCGGACTTGGAGGTTGTCCGTTTACAGCAATTGCCGGTGGCAATGTTTGCACCGAAGACCTCGTACATATGCTGCAAAGGAATGGTTCATGCACCCATGTCGATGTCGAAAAACTCATAAAACTTGCGCAGCAGACCTATGAATTTTTTAATCGCGAAATGGAAGGTAAGATCTACCGCACAGGTGTGCTGGGCTATTCTACACAAAATGAGATATGAAATTCATCATTAGAACTGTTTTAATCTGTGGAGAGAATCGATGAAATTGCTCGAAGGAATTCGGGTTCTGGATCTCACAAATGTGCTTTCAGGTCCGTTTTCAACATTGCACCTCGCGCTTTGTGGCGCTGAGGTCATCAAGGTTGAAAATCCTGATGGCGGGGATCTGGCCCGGAAATTGGGTAATGTGCCCGAATATAACCAGAAATTAATGGGCACCAGTTTTCTTGCCCAGAATGCGAATAAAAAATCCATCACCCTCAACCTGAAATCAGAAAAGGCCAAAAAAATCTTCCGTGAGCTCGTCAAAACAGCTGATGTGGTCGTCGAAAATTTTCGCCCCGGCGTGATGGATCGCCTGGGCCTCGGATACAAATCGTTGGCTGAATTAAATCCCAAAATAATTTATTGCGCTATTTCCGGCTTCGGCCAGGAAGGCCCGGACTCACTAAAACCGGCCTACGATCAAATTATTCAGGGATTGAGTGGTGTGATGGCAGTCAATGGTGACGATCGACTGAACCCCTTGCGCGCCGGTTTCCCACTTTGTGATACGGTTGGTGGTCTTAACGCCGCATTTGCAATTATGGGCGCGCTCTTCCACCGGCAACGCACTGGAGAAGGACAGATGATCGATATTGCCTTGCTGGATTCAATTATGCCGCTGATGGGATGGATCGCTGCAAATTTGCTCATCGGTGGCAAAGAACCCGTTTTGATGGGAAACGATAATTTTACCGCAGCGCCTTCCGGTACATTTGCCACAGCAGATGGTTTTATCAATATCGCGGCCAACAAGCAGGAGCAATGGCACGCTGTTACAGACATTCTTGGGCTGCCGGAGCTCAAAACAGACCCACGTTTTGCCGAAAGAGACAATCGTAAGAAAAACCGCAAAGCGCTCACTCCGCTGCTGGAAAAAAACTAAAAAGCAAATCGACTGAATACTGGGTTGATATCTTTAATAAAAACAGTGTGCCTGCCGGTGCTATTCTGAAACTTCCCGAGGCGCTCGGCGCTGAGCAGGTTAAATTTCGCAATACCCTGGAAACGATCGAAAAAGAGGGGATCGGTAGCCTGCAGTTGTTCAATTTGACCGCCAAGTTCAGCAAGACGCCGGGCAAACTGGAAACACCGCCGCCTGATCTGTCGCAGAATACGGATGAAATTCTTGCAGAATTGGGTTATAATGAAGCAGATATCACTTTATTCAAGAATAAAAATATCGTTTAACGGAATAAGCGCCCCATTAAATCAAATTGGAGGTCAGTATGGGAATGACGCTCGCGGAAAAAATTCTTGCACGCGCAGCCGGGCTGGAAAGAGTAAAACCTGGTGATATCATCGAACCACAGGTTGATCTGGCGATGTCACATGAAAATGCGGCATTGGTTATCAATCAATTTTTCAAGGTATTCGAGGAGACAAATTTACAGCCAAAAGTATGGAATGCTGACAATATCGCGATAATTTTTGACCACCGCGTTCCTGCTGAAAGTGCAAAAACAGCAAATAATCAGAAAAAAATACGCGAATTTTTAAAAGAGCAAGGCATAAAAAAATTCCACGAAATCCGGGGTGATGAAGGTGGAATCTGCCACCAAATTTTACCGGAAAATGGTTATGTTCGCCCGGGAACCGTCGTCGTCGGAACGGATTCGCACACGACGAGTCACGGGGCGCTGGGTGCATTCGCTTTCGGCATCGGTGCAACGGAAATGGCTGCTGTCTGGGCGTTGGGTCGGGTGTTAAATATTGAAGTTCCCGGTTCGATAAAAGTTGTGGTCCAGGGTGAGTTTTCACCCGCTGTCCAGGCCAAAGACCTGATCCTGCATTTGATCGGCAAAATCAGCGCGCAAGGCGCCAATTTCAAAGCGATTGAATTTCACGGATCGACGATAGAAAACATGCCGACATCCGGTCGGCTCACTCTTTCAAATATGGCTGTTGAAGCAGGTGCAACTGCCGGCATGGTACCCTCGGATGAGGAGACTTTACGATATCTCAAAGAAACAGCGCATGTGGATGAAGGTATCGAATTGATGGTTCCTGATGCTGATGCGGTTTACGAACAGATCGTCGAAATCAATGTAGATGATTTATGCCCGCAAATTGCCTGCCCGAATATGGTTGATAACGTCAAACACATCGATGAAGTGGTCGGCATTAAAGTACACCAGATCGTTATCGGTTCCTGCACCAACGGTCGCCTTGATGATCTGGCTGCTGCTGCAGATATTTTGCGCGGGAAAAAAGTCTCCCATGATACACGCATGCTGATTTTTCCTGCATCCGGGCGGATTTATCAGGAAGCGCTGGAGTTGGGTTATATTTCAGATTTCATGGCCTCCGGCGCACTGGTGATGAATCCCGGTTGCGGCTGTTGTCTCGGAATTCATCAGGGGGCGCTGGCAAGTAATGAGGTTGCCTTGTCGACGACAAACAGAAATTTTAAAGGCCGCATGGGCAACGCTGAAGCTGAAGTTTATTTGTGCAGTCCAACTGTTGCTGCGGCATCAGCGCTCACCGGCGAAATCACAGACCCCAGAAATGGAGAGCATTAAAATGGGAAAAGTTATCTATAAAGTCGGCGATGATATTTCAACCGACGTCATCTATCCGGGTCGATTTATGGCCACAGTTTTGCCCAGTGAAACGCCAATGTTCGCTTTTGCTGATGATAAAGCATTCAATAAAAAATTACGCACTGAGGATATCGAACCCGGCAGCATTATCGTTGGCGGTAATAATTTCGGTTGTGGTTCATCACGTGAGCAGGCAGCTTCATGTCTTAAAGGTTATGAGGTCATCGTTATCGCGAAAGGCATAGCACGGATATTTATGCAAAATGCCATTAATCTTGGACTCAAAACAATCATCGCACCGGAAATAGAAGCGTCCGAAGGTGATGAAATTGAAATTGATGAAGCGAATGTGCACAACAAAACGACCGGGAAATCCTTTCTTTATGAACCGATATCCCCTGCCCGTGACGCTATTGTGGAAGCCGGTGGTTTGATCGCTTATGCCCGCGAAAAACTCATCGCCGAGAATTAGGTTTTTTTATAATCGTGCACGTTTTTTGTAAGGAAATCGTGCACGATTCATCACTATATTTCCCATCAGCCCTATCCTGTCCGCAATTTATTAATCAGATTAATTTATTTCTATTTTATAGAAACCTTTTACTCGGCATTTCGTTTATATGGCACAAATTGTTAATTTCTGTTCAATCGGGAATAGTTTCGAAGATTTGCTTATAAAAGGAGCTGAGATGAGAACATTCAAAGCTTTTAATCCTACTGGCATTAGTGTCGGAAAAATCATAGAGACCGAAGAAAGTATGGCCTATTGGGAAAGCCTGAAGCCTGTGGGTATTCCACGCCGTAAACACCCTGAAGCTGATATCAAACAATTGTATAAAAAAACGTTGGAACAGTCGTTCGTTGCAGCCATTTCATTTACCGTTCTGTGCTTTCTCACATTGCGTGGTTTATCGACGAATTCAGAATTCAACACCCCTGAAAACATCGTCCTGCAAGTTGAAGAAATTCCGATTACACAGCAAATTTTCAAACCACCGGCCCCACCGCGACCATCGGTACCAATCGCCTCGGAAGATGAAGATATTCCGGATGATCTCACTATCGATGATACGGAAATCGATTTTGCTGAAATCCCGCCACCGCCGGACGAACCTGTTGCCGATGATCTCGATGAAATATTCGTCGTCTATGATACGCCACCCACACCGATCGGCGGATTCAGCGAAATTTATAAGTATGTCGTCTATCCGGAGCTGGCGATCAAAGCCGGGCTCGAGGGCACTGTTTATTTGAAATGTCTCATCAACACAAAAGGCGAAGTCGAACGCACGCAAGTCATCAAATCATCCGGTTGTGACATTGGATTTGAAGATGCCGCTCAGGCAGCGCTGGCTAAAGTCCGCTGGATTCCTGCGCAGCAGCGAGACCGCAATGTTAAGGTTTGGATTAGTGTCCCGGTAAAATTCAGTCTGACTGTGCTCAAAAGCTAACTCTAACTTTCCTCATCCATGCCCGTCTTGACAGGACGGGCTTTTTTTATGCAATTTTTGCCCCTTGTTTCTGTGCAATACCTTGATTATATTCCACGCCAAATTTTATACTGATAACTCACCTGACTTAATTGATGATGAAAAAGATTAAAACACGATTAATCGTTGTGCGCCATGGACAAACGGAGTGGAATGCTGTTGACCGGTTTCAGGGCTATGTTGATACAAATTTAAGCAATCTTGGGCATAAACAGGCATCGGCGCTGGCAGATCGACTGCAGGGTTATTCCATTAGCACCATCTACAGCAGCGACCTGCAACGGGCATTACAGACAGCACAACCGATCGCCAAACGTCTGGGGCTGCCGATTATTTCCGATGCCAGATTGCGCGAAAGGAATATGGGGATTTTTCAGGGACTAACTTTCGCAGAAATAAAGAAAAAATTTCCCACCGAACATAAAAAATTCATGACCTGGGACCCGGATTATGTCATTCCGGATGGTGAAAGTTCGAGACAAAAGTTTGAACGCACGATCGCCTGTTTTGATGAAATAGCTGAATATGAATCCGGAAATGAAATCCTCGTCGTTTCCCATGGAGGCACAATTGATGCATTGTTTCGGTATGCTCTCGGCCTCTCACTTTCGCAACCACGAAAATATAAAAATTTCAATGCCTCAATTAACCGCTTTTACAGAACAGAAGATACGTGGATGCTGGCAACCTGGGGCGAGGTTTCTCATTTGATCGATCATGCGTTGCCGGTCAGTCAATCTAATAATGCTACGCTTTGAGGCTGGATAAAAACTACACCCATGGCATGCTCTCACGCACTCCTATAGATCATTCCACAATATTCATTAATTCAATTTTGTCATGCACTTTGCACAATTGAAGATTGATCGAGTTCTCAAAATGTCTTCCGATAGAACTATGATCGGTTTATATATTTAAAGCCATTTCACTATTAGTGGAATGTAATTAAATCATTGCATCTTTTTATTTGCAAAGTAGAAAAAACTGCCTTATCTTCAGCGCTATTGTTGCTAAGTAATTAATATTCTTAATCAAGTCTCTAAAATTTATTTTATCAAAATGAAGGTCTGACATGCTTAAAAAGGGAATAAACTTTCTTTTGGAGAATTCAATAATTCTCATTGCTGGTGCTTTTGCCGGCTTGATCTGGGCCAATCTGAACCACGAAAGCTACGAGCACTTATTGGAATTCGAATTCTTCCGTAACACAATCATCGGCTATCCGCTTCATGAAGCAGGTGAAGCAGCGCATGGATTACGTGTGGTCAATTTACACTATCTCGTTAACGATATTCTGATGGCTTTCTTCTTTGCCATCGCCGGCAAGGAAGTCTGGGAAGCAACATTACCCGGCGGCCCATTATCCAGTCCGAAAAAAGCAGCGGTTCCCCTGCTTTCAGCGGTTGGCGGCATGATTGGTCCGGCGGCGATTTACCTGTACGGTGCGCACCTCATCGGGCAATATTCAGAAATCAGCAACGGCTGGGCAATTCCCTGTGCGACCGACATCGCGTTCAGTTATCTTGTCGCACGGCTGATTTTCGGGCAGGGTCATCCTGCAGTGCCGTTTTTGTTGCTGCTGGCCATCGCCGATGATGCCCTTGGTTTGCTCATCATCGCTGTATTTTATCCATCCGGAGAAGTTAAGATTTTGTGGATGCTCTTGCCTGTAATCGCTGTTATTCTCGGGCTCATCTTGCGACGTCGGGGAGTTCATAACTTCTGGCCCTATTTAATCGGTCCCGGAATCATTTCCTGGTTTGGTTTCGCTATGGCTGGTTTACACCCCTCCCTGGGTTTGCTGCCGATTATTCCCACGCTCCCGCATGCCAAAGTTGATAAAGGCCTGTTCGATTGGGTACAAATGCAAAAACATGATACCTTGAATGCTTTTGAACATTTCTGGAAAAATCCTGTGGAAGTTATTCTTGGCTTGTTTGGTTTGCTCAATGCAGGTGTCGTCTTCGGCGCAATTAGTGAACCCACTTATCTCGTTTTGATAGGATTGCTGCTCGGCAAACCGATCGGAATCTGGTTTACCGGCATGTTTACCGGAAAAATTTTGAAGTTTGGCCTGCCGGATGGTTTAACACCGAAAGATTTATTTGTCCTCGGCAATGCTGCTGCAATTGGTTTTACTGTCGCACTGTTTGTTTCTACTGTTGCTTTCAAACCGGGTATGGTTCAGGACGCAGCCAAGATGGGCGCACTCATGTCTTTTGGTGCAGTCGCAACCACATTCATTGCCGCAAAATTGATGGGTACCAAAAAGTATAAATAAAAATCGTGTTTGTGAATTTATGTTTTAAACATTTAAAGGATCTGGATGCGGTTTAACTTCAGATCCTTTTTGTTTTTTTAATTGCGAGGATTTCTCATGAGCACTGTTCTACCAGAAGGGCAGAATTTACGAAAAGCTGTACAATGGATTTCGGACACCCTGCTGCAAAACCCTGATAAAAATAAAATGCAGTTGGTCAATGATGCCTGTTTAAAATTTGGTCTTAACCCAAAAGAATCCAATCAGTTGATGCAATTTTATCTCGAAAAAAACAAGTAATATGATCGCCCGCCATGAACGATATCGATAAGCATAAACTTTTAAGCTTTGTGCCTGAATTTCTAAATAAACGAATCGCTGTGATCGGCGATTTGATGATCGATCAATATATCTGGGGCTCGGTAAAACGCATTTCCCCTGAAGCTCCTGTTCCAATCGTCGAAATAAAAAATGAAAGCAATTCTCTTGGAGGCGCAGCAAATGTTGCGAATAATTTGCATCGTCTTGGCGTCACTGTGGTTCCAATCGGTGTTATTGGAGATGACGAAGATGGCCAAGCATTGCTCAAATTAGCCGTACAATCGGGGTTTGAAAAAGGCGGTATTTTTACCGATCCATCACGACCGACGACAGTTAAAAGCAGGATTATTGCACATAATCAACATGTCGTACGGGTTGACCGTGAATTAAAAACCGAAATTCCGGAAAATATCGAGCAAAATATTATAACTTTTCTGGAGTCGGAAATACCAAATCTCGACGCGTTGATCTTCGAAGATTACAATAAAGGTCTATTGACGAGCAATCTCATTCGCAAAGCGATCGCGCTGGCGCATGAAAACCACATCCTCACCACGGTTGATCCCAAATTTAATCATTTTCTTGAATACAAAGGGGTAACGCTTTTTAAACCCAATCGAAAAGAAACCGAGGAAGCCACTGCACAGGTGATCAAAGGCATTGAGAGTTGTGTTGCTGCCGCTATTAATTTGCGCGAAAAACTGGGTTGTCAAAATATTCTCATCACACTCGGCGAAGAAGGCATGGTGCTTGTCAATCATAAAAACCATTTCACCCAGATTCCAACACGCGCTAAAAGAGTACACGATGTTTCCGGTGCCGGTGATACGGTAATCAGCACATTGACCGCATGTCTCGCCTCCGGCGCTACGATTGCCGAAGCCGCACACATGGCCAATTTCGCTGCCAGTGTCGTTATCGCGGAAATTGGCGCGGTGCCGATCGATCCACAAATGCTGCAGCAGACGATTATTCAACATTTTGCTGAAAACTAAAATCATCTGCCATGCGAATCCCCTGCTCTTTCGGACTCTGAGAACCTCTGCCCTGCTGCTTTGTGTGGATTTCGAAAAATATAGCGATGTTTGCGTTGATTTCTTTCTGATTCAATTTTTTTTACGCAACCAGTATCGTTTGACTTTTATATAATACTGATCAAAAACGGGTCTGATTTTTCGTTTTCTTCCTGAAAGTGAAAAACGATTTTTAATTTTTTTTGGAGATATCCAATGAAAAAGAATTTTCTTCATGTAGCGTTCGTCCTTTTGCTCTTTTTTGTCATGATTTCAACGGCCGCCGCACAAAAAAAACGCATGCCGGAGCCCAAACTTGGCCTTTCATCGACAATCAGCAGCACACCATTTGTTACCGTGCCGTTCTGGGTTTCCATAACTATTTCAATCGCACCGATGATTAGTTTTTCGAAAACAGACAAGGTAGGTTCAACCTTCACACCCGGTGCATATATCCATGTTCACACTAAAAAAGGACGTATCCGACCATATTTTGGCGGCCAGGTCATGGCTTCGATCATGTCGCCGACAGGTGGGTCCGGTACGACTTCAATTTCTCTCGGCGGTCTGTTCGGGGCGGATTATTATCTCCATCCGCTGTTTTCAATAGGTATCGAAAGCCAGCTCAACGCCAATATGGAAAATAAAGATTTGAATATTCCGTTGTCATTGAACACGACAACTGTAATAAGAGCAACGGTTTACATCAAATAGGAACAGTAACTGTTCCGCTTGTACACTTTGATAAACATAGAGTGAAGTCATGTCCTGAGCTTGCCGGATGGGCGTCTTCGCCGAACAGCACTCTTGCGCTTTGCGAGGACGCTTTCGCCCTGTTTTATTAAGAATGATGCAAAAGAAACCAAGAATAATCAAATACCGATAATTTTCTTGAATAGTTGCAGATGGTCCGGTAACATGCATCACTTTTGACCCGCCGATGCAGCGCATTTCAAAGCTAAAGACTGCAAATGCCTTCCAAACCCCTCTACTACAGAATATTTTCATCCGATTTTCTCGCTGTAAATCCGGTTGATGGGATTGAACTTCTAAAAAAAGTTGTTCGTCTAACCATTATTCTTAAAATATTTAAGAATAATGCAGGATAAAAACATTTTTTTATTGCATGATCAATAAAAGTTTAATAAACTTTGCACTCTATCCGGGGATATCCCCCGGGTTAATCTATTTGATCAATTTATTGACCAATATTTGAACAATAAGTTTGATTAACTATACACTCATAAAGGAGAAAGAAGAATGAAAAGAGTAGTTGTACTCATGATGGCTGGTTTATTTATCATTTTTTTAGGCTGTGGCGGTGAAAAGTCCGCAGATGATCAAGCGAAAAAAATAGCGAACCCCAACGGTCTCACTGATTTTGAAATCGAAAATGGAATCGGCCCGGTGAAAGAAAAAATCCAACTCGGGGAAATCAATGTCGAAATGGCAAAAAAAGGAGAAGAGACCTTCATCGGCAAATGTGCACCTTGCCACAAACTTGATAAGCGCCTCGTTGGCCCGGCCCAACGCTATACTGCAGACCGCCGTACACCCGAATATATTTTAAATATGATTCTCAACCCGGATGAAATGACAAAAAGACACCCAACCGGCAAAAAAATGCTGGCCGAATACCTCGCACCGATGACCAATATGAACCTCACACTTGATCAGGCCAAAGAATTGCTCGAATATTTACGTCTGGTTGCGAAAGAGGGCCGTGAGAAAAACATCGTTGCCGATCCGGTTTATCGCAATCAAAAATAAATCATAATACATGGTTTTAAAAAGGCTTCGGGATTTCCCGAAGCCTTTTTTATATTCAAAGAATATTTTCCTTGCATCCAAAGAATGGTTCCCTAAATTAAGCTATGATGGTCTTTTTAACATAACATTAAATAAATTTTTCCATAGGCTCTCGAGTCACCCGCAATGGAATAAGTCAAATTTATGTTAAAAACGGGCGGGTTTAATTATATTTTATACTTATTTCTTTGATTTTTTTATAGATTAGCTTTCATTTGTTTTGAAACCCCAAAGTAATTTTGATGATACTAAAAAGAATCTGTTTGGGGTGATTTATTTTTTTATTAATTATTTTCATATTAATATTCATTAATCTTGATAGTAACTTTCAGTATCGATCGTCATGCAGTAAAAACACAACTCGCTAAACAAGTCATAAATAATTAATAATTAACCACTCACTTAACAGGGAGAGAGAAAAGTGAAGAGTCGAATTGTATTCCTGATTTCATTGGCGTTCCTTTTGAGCGCCTGTGGTCCTGCAGATCAGCAACCGGGCTCATCGGCGAATTTTACCAAAAACACACCCAAAGGCCAGGCCTCGGTTGTCGATGATGAATCTGCAAAAAACATTTTGCAGATTGCTGCTTCATCGCCGGATCACACGACCCTGGTAGCCGCAGTTCAAGCTGCTGAAATCGAGCATGTTCTTGTCAACACAGGTCCTTTAACCGTTTTTGCCCCGAACAATGATGCTTTTGCTGCTTTGCCTGCCGGAACTGTTGAAACATTGCTAAAGCCGGAGAACAAACAAAAATTAGCTTTTATTTTAACGAACCATGCAGCTCCGGGTACATACAAGGGCAGGTTGCTCAAAGACGGACGGAAAATCTACATGGCAACCGGGGAATATATCCCAATCAGACGCGATGGCGACGATATATACATTGGCGATGCTAAAATTCTCGCTACTATCGATGCCTCCAACGGTGTTATACATGTGATTGACAAAATTTTACTTCCAACAGAAAAGTAGCGTAAACCAATAACCCAAAAAACACAGGTATATAAGATGAGAAAAACAAATAAACTGATCGTTGTGATGTTTATTATGACGATTGCATTTATTGTTACGAGCTGCAAACAAAGCGGTTCAAATAGTGGAGCTTTAAACAATAGCGCTGCTGAACGAGTATTTGTTGCCCCAGGAGAGTACGATGAGTTTTATGCCTTTGTCTCTGGTGGTTTTAGCGGCCAGCTTGCCGTACACGGGCTCCCGTCCGGCAGACTGTTTAAGATCATCCCGGTTTTTTCTGTTGATGGCGAAAAGGCTTATGGTTTCAACGAAGAAACCAAGCCGATGTTGGAAACCTCATATGGATTTATCCCATGGGGAGACGCGCACCACCCTGATTTATCGCAAACGAATGGCGTTATAGACGGCAGATGGTGTTTTATTAACGAAAACAACACGCCACGAATTGCCCGAATCGATTTAACAACTTTTGAAACTGTTGAAATCATCGAAATTCCAAACTCGGCCGGTAACCACAGTTCTCCTTACGTCACCGACAACACCGAATATGTTGTTGCAGGAACCCGATTTGCTGTTCCTGTTCCTCAAAGGGATATGTCAATTGATCAATACAAAGGTAACTTTAAAGGCGCGATGACCTTTGTCAAAGTTGACCCTGAAAATGGCAGCATGAGCCTTGAGTTCCAGATATTAATGCCGGGTTTTGATTATGACAAAGCTCACCCCGGAAGAGGTAAATCGCATGGCTGGTTCTTCTTTACCACTTATAACGTCGAAGAAGCAAATTCATTATTGGAAGTGAATGCATCTCAGAGAGATAAAGACTTTATCGCCGCAATTAACTGGAAAAAAGCAGAAGAGTATATGAAAGCAGGAAAGTTTAAAACAATGCCTGTGCGTTATGCTCACAACGTCTATGAGGATGCAACCCACTCCGCCACTTCAACAATGAAAAAAACAGTGCGTGTTTTAGATCCTTCCGTATTGCCAGGTTTGGTGTATTTCCTGCCAACACCTAAGTCGCCACACGGTTGTGATGTAGACCCAACGGGTGAATATATTGTTGCCAGCGGAAAACTGTCTGCAAATGTTACGGCACATTCCTTCACTAAAATGCTCAAAGCGATTGAAGACAAAGCTTTTGATGGAGAGGCTTATGGAATCCCCATCCTTAGCTTTGAAGCCGTAAATGCCGGTTCAGTTGTACAACCGGGTTTAGGGCCTTTGCACACAGAATTTGATGGCAAGGGTTATGCTTATACCACTTTCTTTATTTCATCCGAGGTTGTAAAGTGGAAGTTGGGAACCTGGGAAGTGATTGACAGAAAACCAACCTATTATTCTGTTGGACACCTGATGATTCCCGGTGGTAATTCTCAAAAACCATTTGGTAAATATCTCCTTGCAATGAATAAAATCACCAAAGATCGTTATTTACCGACAGGGCCGGAAGTCTGTCAATCGGCACAGCTTTATGATATTACCGGTGAAAAGATGGAACTGCTTCTGGATTTCCCGACGATGGGTGAACCTCACTATGCTGCAGGAATTCCTGCAGACCTTATTAAAGCCAACTCAAAGAAATTTTTCAAACTGGAAGAGAATAACCATCCCTACGCCACCAAGAGTGAAGCGGCTACAAAAGTCGTCAGAAAAGGACGAGACGTCCATATATACATGACGATGATCCGCAGCCATTTTGCTCCTGATAATATTGAAGGCGTTAAAGTTGGCGACCGTGTTTATTTCCATGTAACCAATCTGGAACAAGACTACGACGTGCCGCACGGTATCGCTATGATCGGTGCCAACACATCTGAATTGCTGATCATGCCGGGACAAACAGAAACACTTGTTTGGCAACCAACGAAGCCCGGTGTTTGGCCATTCTATTGTACTGATTTCTGTTCTGCATTGCACCAGGAAATGCAGGGATATGTACGTGTTTCTCCCAGGAACTCAAACATCAAGCTAAGTTGGTCATTAGATGGTGAATGATAAGACGTAATATAAAACTAAAGGGGCTGTTCTGCAGTCCCTTTTAAATTGGATGTTTTTATGAAAAAATCACAGATATTAATGATCATTGGTTCTCTGTTGCTCTTGCCCCTTTTCGTTCTGCCGTTGTGGAATATTACTCTGGAAGCGCCACAGTACCCAACTCCTCTGGGCATTGATATTTATATTACAAAAATGGCTGGGCATAATGAAGGTGATATTCAAAATATAAACATATTAAATCATTATGTCGGAATGGCCAAGTTGCCAGAAAAAATGAAAGAATTTGAGTTCTTCCCGATCATTGTGATTGCAATGGTTGTTCTTGGTTTGATAATCGGATTTATCGGAAAAAAACGCCTCTTCCTGGCCTGGTTTATTCTGATGTCTGTTTTGGGTTCTATCGGTATGTATGACTTTTATCTTTGGGAATACGATTACGGGCATAACTTGAATCCCAAAGCCGCGATTAAATTCCCGGGAACAGCCTACCAGCCTCCACTTATTGGGACAAAAAAAATTCTCAGCTTTACCGCCCACTCCTACCCGTCGAGTGGTGGTTATTTACTGTTCTTAGGTATGTTTTTGACACTGAGCGCGTATTATGTTGCCGTGAAAGAAGAAGAGACCGGTTGAATAATGAAAATCACCCAAGCGAACCATAATCATAGTGCCTTTGTTCTTTTTTTGTTGCTCTTTTCATGCTCTATTGAACCTCAACCTATTGATTATGGAAACGATGCATGCCATTATTGCAAAATGAACATTGTCGATCGACAACGTGCTGCTGAAATTGTGACGCAAAAAGGCAAAACATTTAAATATGATTCGATAGAATGCATGATACGTGACAGCAGAAACAGAGAACAAAGTCAAATCGCCTTGTTTTTGGTTAGCGACTATTCATCACCGGGAAAATTTATTAACGCAAGCGGTGCAACCTACTTGATAAGTGAAAACCTGCCAAGCCCGATGGGCGCAAATTTATCAGGTTTTGCCAGCAAGAGTGACGCCGTAAAAGTGCAGTTAGAAAAAAAAGGTACACTTTACTCCTGGGGTGAGTTAAAAAACATGTTTTAAAATAAGAAACATCAAATTGTCAAAATGAAAAGAAGTATAAAAGATTAGTTTTTATACTTCTTTTTTTTCTAATTCCTGCTAACTTACTTACCTTGTAAAATGATATCATCCTAATTCTGTTTTTAACGGAAATCAGGTCAATTATTGCCTATGTCTTTAACACATATGTTTACCAGCGTTGCTTCGTCCCTGTCCTTCTTTATCTTTGTATCTTCTGCAGTATTTGCAAAAGAGATAAAAGTATGCCCAAACTGTGAAAAAGCTTCGATAACACAAGCGATTAAAACAGCTCAGCCGGGCGACACACTTCTTGTTGGAAAAGGGATTTATCAGGAACATGATATTCGCATCGACAAACCGCTGACACTGATAGGTCAGGACTTGCCGCTAATCGATGCCCGGGGAAAGGGTTATGGTTTTAAAATTTATGCTGACAGCGTCGCTCTTATCGGGTTCAAATTCGTCAATGTTGGTGTCAGCTACACCTCCGATTTTGCCGCAATCTATACCTCGAGAATTCATCATTTCCGGTTTGAAAATAATCGCTTTGAAAATGTTTTTTTTGGGTTTTTAATTGAAAAATCTCATAACGGTATTATTAAAAACAATACGATTATGGGCAATGCTGTCAAGGAATACAGTTCCGGTAATGGAATCCATTTGTGGCATTCATCCAAAATACAAATTCAGGATAATCATATCGAAAAAATGCGTGACGGCATTTATTTTGAATTTGTCAAACACAGTATCATTCAAAGAAACAAAAGCCGCAATAATTTGCGTTATGGCCTGCATTTCATGTTTTCAAATGATGACCGCTATGAAAACAACATCTTCGAAAAAAATGGTGCCGGTGTTGCCGTCATGTTTTCCAAAAATATATCGATGCGAAAAAATATTTTCAGGCTGAATTGGGGAACAGCATCCTATGGCTTGCTGCTAAAAGAAATAAATGATGCAGAAATCATCGACAATACATTCGAACAAAATACGATCGGAGTTAATGTCGAAGGCTCCAACCGCATAAATTATGAAAATAATAATTTTATCAACAATGGCTGGGCTATTCGTTTTTTAGGCGCTTGCTATGGTAATAAACTCCTGCGAAACAACTTCCTACATAATGCTTTGGATGTTTCTTACAAGGGCATGATGAACGGTAATCTTTTCGATAAAAACTACTGGAGTTCGTATGCCGGTTACGATCTCGACAAGGACAATATTGGCGACGTCCCCTACCGCCCGGTGAAGCTTTTTTCTTATATTGTCAACCGAACCCCGGAAACTATTATTTTACTAAGAAGTCTGTTTGTCGATATTATCAATTTTTCGGAGAAGGTCTCCCCTATTTTTACTCCTGACAACCTGCAAGATTTTCACCCAATAATGACGCCGATAAAATACCATGATTAATCTGACGAATTTGCATAAAAGCTATACAAAAATTAAAGTCTTAAAAGGCATCGACTTGTTTTTTGACCACGAAGGCATTATCGCTATTCTTGGCCCCAATGGCTCGGGAAAAACAACGCTCATCAAAAGTATTCTCGGAATGGTCATCCCTGATCGAGGCGATATCCAACTTAATGGTGATTCTGTACTGCATAAATGGGATTATCGCAACAACATTTCCTATATGCCGCAAATTGCATCTTTTCCACAAAACCTGAAAGTTGAAGAGCTTATTAAAATGATAAAAAACCTTCGCCGGCAGGAAACCAAAGAAGCTGAACTTATCCAGCTTTTTCAACTTAAGCCTTTTTTAGACAAGAAACTTGGCATATTATCCGGCGGGACGCGGCAAAAAGTGAATATTGTCTTAACTTTTATGTTCGATTCACCTTTCGTCATATTGGATGAACCGACTACCGGTCTGGACCCGGTCGCTCTCATTTCTTTAAAGCAGATACTCCGGGAAGAGAAAAAAAATGGCAAAACCATTCTCATCACAACGCATATCATGAACCTTGTTGAAGAGATTGCCGATCAGGTGGTTTTTCTCCTCGATGGCAATATATACTTTAACGGCACGGTGAATGAACTTAAAGAACAGACACAACATGATAATCTTGAACATGCTATTGCAGAAATACTAAAAGAATCCTATGTTTAAAATACTCAAATACAGTTTTTTCGATCTCATGCGCAGCCGCTGGAGTTATGTCTATTTTCTATTTTATCTCATATTGGGTTTTATTCTCTTTTTTCTCAACAATGATGTGACCAAAGCCGTTATTACACTGCTGAATATCATAATCGTCCTAACACCATTGATCGGAACGATCTTCGGCGTGATGTATTATTACAGCTCGCGGGAATTCACCGAATTGCTGCTTGCACAACCGTTGAAACGCAGCACGATCTTCTTGGGCCAATACCTCGGTTTAAGCTTATCCCTCGCCCTGAGTTTAATCGTCGGCCTGGGCATCCCGTTTATTCTCTATGGTATTTTTCAATCATCTGCTATTCTGGATTTTGCCACTCTTTTACTCATCGGCGGCTACCTGACTTTTATTTTTGTCGCATTAGCCTTCAATATTGCTTTATCATTTAATGATAAAATAAAAGGGTTTGGCTTTTCTATCTTGTTGTGGCTTTTTCTTGCAGTAATTTACGACGGTATTTTTTTGCTTTCCATGGTTTTTTTTCATGACTACCCTTTGGATAAATTTGCTCTCGGTGCGACCATGTTCAATCCTATTGATTTATCACGAATTCTGATCTTGTTAAAACTGGATATCTCAGCATTGCTCGGTTATACGGGTGCCGTATTTCAGAAATTTTTCGGTACTTCAATGGGTATGATTTTATCACTGTGCATATTGTCATTCTGGGTCATTCTGCCAACCTTTTTTCTGGTTAAAAAGGCCCAAATAAAAGATTTTTAAATTGAAGTCCGGAAATTCACCAGCCAGTTGTTTTATATTTTTTTTAATTTGACGACAATTTTTCTTGACATTTATAAAACCTCTGGATATTTTGATGCCGTCAGTTTCACGCTGCACCGGGAATTTGACCAGGGATTTTTCTGGTGCGATAACGGTCCCCTGAGAAAGAGAGGTGGTCCTATTCATAGTCGAAATTTAATAGGAGCATCTGGTAGCGCTTGTTAGCACCAAGCCCCGGAAGCTCCAAAGAGTTGAGGCCCCGCTTAGTGCGGGGCCTTTTTTTTAACTAAAAGGAGCAAGCCTCGTTGTTATACACTTCCCTTCTCGAAAAAGCCCTGCGATTTGCTGCAGTTGCACATAAAACTCAAACGCGAAAAAGCAGCGACGTTCCCTACTTTTATCATCCATTCGCTGTCTTTTCCATGCTGCAGCATTATAACTATCCTATTGACTGGTGTATTGCTGCCTTGTTGCACGACACACTCGAAGATACCGCCACAACAGAAAGTGAAATCGAAGATACTTTTGGCGCAGCAATTTTGCAGTTGGTACGCCAGGCATCAGAGCCCGAGCATGATAACGCTCCATGGATCGAACGAAAAACTCATACGATAAGTTTTTTAAAAGATGCCGCACTGCCGGCAAAGATAATTGCCTGTGCCGATAAACTGCATAACCTGCATTCCATTCTCTTTGATATCGATGTTTTGGGCGAAACCGTTTGGCGCCGCTTTAACCAGGGCAAAAAAATGCAGCGGTGGTACCACGAAAGTGTTTATACCAGTCTGTGTGAAAATATTGCAGATGAGGGAGAACACCCTATTCTCGCAGAATACCGGGAATTGATCAAACAGGTTTTTGCTGAAAACCACGGATAAAAGCGATCAATTCCAAACGATCTGCTTCTTCTTTTTTTCACTTTCCTGCCACCGTGAATTCACCCTCATATGCGCGCATTTTCCCTTGTCTCGCAAATCTAAAATTTCTATTTTCAAAAGCTGATATTTCTTATTCCGATTGTTAATCAAGCGCATTCATTGCAAAGAAATGGAAGGTCAAAATGAGTTTCTCCGGATTTGAACAGATTGTATTGGCCCTTTTGTTGGTTTTATCCCTGGGAAAATTTTTTAGAGATTTCTGGATGCACATTCGCCCCGTTTTTATACAGGATTTTGATCGGGTTCGTACCAACAAGTTTTTTACCCGTTTCATCATCACTATTCGCGAGGTCCTCTTTCAATCCAAAGTTATCAGTGGGCGCCCGGTTGCAGGGCTGATGCACGCTGCTGTTTTTGCCGGTTTTTTGTTTTTTGCCTTGGAAACGATCGACCATTTCTGCAAAATGTATGGTTTCCATCTTATGCATACACTTTTTGGCGATACTATGGGCATCTATAAAAATGTTGTGACATTCTGGGCGATTCTGGTTTCCCTGGGTATAATCGGTCTTGTGCTCCGGCGCTTTGTTTTCATCAAATATTCACCCGATCCAAAATCTTACAGCTCAGGTTATGTTGGTCTGTTTATTCTGTTACTCATGCTCACCTATCTCTATACTCAATTGCCTCACGATCCAGCCTCAATGACAGCAAAAGCAGTGTGGTGGAACCACGCCCTGGTCATCATCATTTTCCCCCATTTGATTTTAAAATCAAAACATTTCCATCTGATTATCGCCCCGGTTAATATCTTTCTTCGTACTTTACGCATTGCAGAAATTCTGCCGATGAACCTTGATTTGGAAGAGCTGGAATCTGAAGATGCAGAACCGGTTTTTCGTTTGGAAACCCTGGAAAATCTGAATCGAAAGCAACGGATGGATTTTCTCAGTTGTGTCGAATGCCGCCGTTGTACAGACAACTGCCCTGCGAATGTCTCCGGTCAGGCCCTCGATCCCCGGGGTTTTATTCTCGCCGGTCGTAAATCGATGTTTGAGCTGCCGGCGACAGACCCCGTCATTGGATCGGTAATTTCTGAAGAGGCCCTGGGGCAGTGCACGAGTTGTGGCGCTTGTGAATCTTTTTGCCCTGTCGGTATCGAGCATTTGCAAATTCTGACCGGTGCGAAACGGGCACAGGCAATGTCGTTGGGAACCGGCATGGTTGCCTCTGATTTTTTCGAAACAGTGGAACGCAGCGGCAACGCATTCGGTGGTAAAAAATCTGAACGCAAAGTGCTGCTTGAAGAGCTGGAAATTCCACTTTTTGAACCAGGCGTCAGCGAATACCTGCTGTGGATGGGTTGTGTCTGGAATTATAATGTCGACGCACGTGAAGCACTTGAATCCTTCCTGAAAATCTTAAAAAAGTCCAATGTCAGCTTTGGTGTTCTGAAGAAAGAAACGTGCTGTGGCCATCATCAGCGCCGGCAGGGAGAAGAAATGCAGTTCCAGGAACTCGCAAGCAAAAATATTGCCGCAATGCAAGGCGTACAAAAAATAATCACACCCTGTCCCCATTGCTTGCACAGCATCAGTCGCGAATATACCGATTTTGATGATCAATTTGATATCGAAGTTATTCACCACGCACAGTTTATCGAGAAACTCATCGGGCAAAATGCCATATCGCTTAAAAAAGAAACTTCGAATGGCACCGTAACTTTTCATGATCCCTGCTATTTGGGGCGATATGAAGACGATTTCAGTACATCACGTTCACTAATTAAAAAATTGGGCTATAATTTGGTTGAAATGGAAAGATGTCGTGAGCGGGCAATTTGTTGCGGCGGTGGCAGCGCCGGTTTTGTACGTGAACAAAAAGTTGAAAAACGGGTTGACCAAACACGAAAAGAGCATGTGCGCGAAAGTCGGGCGAACTTGCTCATCACCGCCTGCCCGGAATGTAAAATGATGCTTAACGCCGCTGTTGAAGAAACCAGGGATATTGCACAAGTCGTCGCCGAAGCCCTTAGATAATACTTGCCGGACTTTCATCATGATTTCGACACGTTTTTCAGCAGAGGAGAAGAACATATTTATAAACTTAACGATTTTACAATTTTGGTGTCGTTAATAATACAGCGATACACGAAAAAGCGGTGCGGGATGCGCAAAATTTAACGAAACTCGTATTATTTTCTCTGTTTCGTTATTTTTTCTTTGCGCATTTCTTTTTTTTCAATATTTTATGTATAGGTTTGATTTCGGTTAAACGTGAACCCTATCATGTTGCGCGGATTTTTAATTACGATTCAAACCGGAAATATAAACACTGACCTTAGCATCAATGGTGGTCTAATGTTAAATTGCTTCCTGCATTCAACCTCCTGACTTCCACCGGGCCATGCTGATAGAGACTTGATAGTCACCAGGGATGATTATGTTTAAGGAAGAGCAACAGGCGATTTCACAGGTTAAGCAACTGATTAACGCAACGTCTGCAAAATATGAGTTGATCGAACTTTTTCTCCAGCTTGATACTTACACGCGATTCCACTGTTACAGAGTCAAGGAAATTGTTCAGACGATTGGAAATTTTTTAAACCTGCAAGAAAGGCAGCTCGAGGGGATACTGCTTACCGCTTTTCTGCATGATATTGGCAAAGTTGCAATTCCACAGAAATTACTCAATAAAACGGCGCAACTCAGTGAACAGGAATTGCAGCATGTCCGGATGCATGCAAAAATCGGTGCCGATATGTGCGAAGTTTTTCAGCTCTCTTCCCATCTCATCGATGCAATCCGTTGCCACCATGAATACTTCAATGGCGCAGGTTACCCCTTTGGGCTTTCCGCTTCAGCCATTCCTCTGGCCAGCCGTATTATTTCAGTCGCAGATGCACTTGATGTTATGCTCTCCGGCAGGCGTTATTCCAAACCACGCACACTTGCTGAAGCTGTGAACTCAATGATTTGCAATAGCGGCTCACAATTCGATCCAATACTGGTCAATTCCCTGCTCATAACTATCGGTGAAAGAAAGACGGGGGCATTGAAAACCTGCAGCGAAATCGACTAATCCTTGTTCACATCAAGACATCTGCTATCTACTTTGTTGTTTTTTGTTGACTTATTCATCGTTTTATCTTCTGCTTTCTTGAAATATTTTTTATTTTTGAGGTTTGAAACCAGACAGCCATGACAATTTCGATCATTGCGGGTGGGTTGTTGAGTGATCGGCAAAATACAAACAACGGAGAAACGATAGCAATGGAATCAAAAGTGCAAACAAAAAACCATGGGAATTTAGTCATCGGTATCGTATTGATTTTCATGGGACTATTTTTCTTGGCAAACAATTTTTTTGATATTTATCTGAATAATTGGTGGGCATTATTTATACTTATTCCCGCTTTTGTCGCATTTACCGATGCCTGGAAAATATGGAATAATAATGACAGCCAATTCACACGCGAAGTAAAAAACCGTATAATCGGTGGGATATTCCCACTCACCGTTGCCCTGATTTTTCTGTTCAATCTCAATTGGGGCACGGTTTGGCCGGTTTTTATCATTATCATCGGTCTTTCGATGTTGTTTAGATGATCGCTCTTTTCCATTTTTACACTAATTCTTCAAAATAACAGGTAAAATGGCGTAAAAAATCAGGCTGGGAAGTGATCCGGTAGCCGCGGATTTCACTTCTTTTTTGCCAGACAGTTTCAATGACTTCCAACATATAATCAAAGTGACTTTGTGTGTAAACGCGGCGAGGAAAAGCCAGTCGAACCAGTTCCAAAGGGGACGCAATTTCCCGGTCGTTCGCGTCGAAGTGGCCAAACATCACACTACCTAATTCCACGCTTCGAATACCGCCTTCAATATAAAGCGTATTGACTAAACCAATTCCCGGGTAATTCAATTGCGGTATGTGGGGCAAGAATTCCCTGGCATCGAGAAAAACAGCGTGGCCGCCGACGGGTTTCACATGCGGTATTCCCTTTTTTTCCAAAAAATCACCCATATATTTAATCGTCGCATGGCGGTAAACCTGATAATCATATTCCAATGCCTCCATAAAACCCACTGCAAGAATCTCCAGATCCCGACCGGCCAACCCGCCGTAAGTCGGGAAACCTTCACGCAAGATAAGCATGTTGCGAAATTCGTTTGCCCAGTCATCATTCTGGCAGACAAAAAAACCACCGATATTGGCAAGACCATCTTTTTTTGCGCTCATCGTTGCGGCATCTGCATAAGAAAACATTTCCCGGGCGATTTCGAGCAATGACTTGTCGGCATAGCCATCTTCGAGCTCCCGGATAAAATAAGCATTTTCCGCAAAGCGACAGCTATCGATAATCAGCGGAATATCATATCCTTGCAGCAAAGATTTGACTGCTTTGATATTTGCCATGGAAACCGGCTGTCCGCCACCAGTATTGTTGGTGACGGTTATCATACAAAAAGGAATGCCTTCAACACCGGTTTCTTCAATTAACGACTTTAACCTGGTGATGTCCATATCTCCTTTAAATGATTCATTTGATGTTAAATCCATGCCTTTTTCACAAAGTAAATTCACCGCATTGCCCCCGACAAACTCGATATTCGCGCGTGTCGTGTCAAAATGGCTGTTGTTAGGGATGACGTCTCCATCTTTCACAAGAATCTGTGCCATCAGCGCCTCTGCAGCGCGTCCCTGATGCGTTGGAAACACATGTTTCATCCCGGTTATTTCCTGCACGCTCCTTTCGAATTTTTTCCATGAACGACTTCCGGCGTAGCTTTCATCGCCAAGCATGAGAGCAGCCCACTGCTGTGACGACATGGCGCCGGTGCCGCTATCGGTAAGTAAATCGATACAACAGTCATCTGCATCGAGCAAAAATACGTTATTATGTGCTTTTTTTAAAGCCGACAGGCGCTCAGCTTTTGAGATTAAATGGATCGGTTCCGTCATTTTTATGCGAAAGGGTTCGATGATCGTACGCATTGCTTGCCTCCGGTTCATGTTTCAATTATTATCACAGGAGATAGTAAAATTTATCATCAATTCCAAGATTTGTTCACACCCACCTAACTTGAATTGGTTATTTGTTACGGGCAAGAAAGAGCGCAGACTTTAAAAACAAGTAAATAAACTTATTTTAATGACGAATCATTAAAATAGATATTTTAAATACTTTAATTATTCCTTATCCAATTAGCCAATCTTATTGTTATTCAAAACACCGACTGCACTATGAATTTCCTTTCGCTTAATAAATACAAAGACATGATATACAATACGAATAATGGTGTTATATGAAATTGATCGTGTGACCGGAGGCTCATGTGCAAATCGAAATTAATGATGACAAAATGCAAGCTTACCTGATTTTTCAGGAAACTGACCGGAAGAATCCGCCAAATTTGGAGAGTATTAAAACATTGCTGGCTGAAAATTCGATCAAAACGGAACTGTTGATTGACTCCTGGGAAAAGTACTTCGCTGAATTTCAGCAAGATGAAACGGCTGAAAATAAATGTCTTATCGCGCAAGGTCAATATTCCCAACCGGGAAAGGATGCGTGGCTTGAGTTCTTTTTTGATGTCGATCCCCAAAAAAGAATCACTTCGGAAGAAGACGGCAAGGTCGATTTTCACAATCTGGATTTTGTGCAGAATGTCAGTAGAGGTGCAAAGCTTGTCCAACTGCATGAACCGACACCGGGAAAACCAGGGAAAAATATATTAGGTGAAGATATTGAAGTAGACGATGGCAAGACCATGGAACTGCCTCATTGCCAGAATGTGGAAATTTCATCTGAGAATCCACGAGTCCTTATTGCAAAAATCGATGGGCATGTACGGCTCTCACGTAATAAGGAAGTTATTGTTGAGGACTTATTGACGATTTCAAGCGACATCGATTTTGGTACTGGAAATATTGAAGCCAATGCTTCGGTGGTGATAAATGGTGATGTGAAATCTGGTTTTGAGGTTAAAGCAACCGGCGATATCACCATCAAAGGGCTTGTTGAAGATGCCAAGGTCGTTTCAGGTGCCAACATCCTTATAAAAAAAGGATTTATCGGCCATGGCAAAGGGTTTGTAAAAGCTGCCGGAGATGTCACCACAAGCCATGTGAGCAACCAACAAATTGTGGCAGACGGCAATATCATCATTAATGGAGAAGTCATCCAGGGGCATTTGATCGCCGGAGAGGCTGTGCAGACAAAGGGACAGGCCGGCAACATCGTCGGTGGTATTGTTATCGCCGGAACTTATGTTTATGCACAAAACCTGGGCAATGAAAACACCACGCGAACAGACGTCACGATCGGTGCAGATACGCAGTTGCATCAAATGATCAAACAGCAGCAAGTCATCATCGAAGAGAGCAATACACAGCTCGAACGTGTTAAAATGGGAATTGCGGCGCTGGTCAGGTTACAGATCAATATCGGTAAATTGCCACCTGACAAATCCAAGTTACTGGATGAGTTAAAAAAAGCAAGGATTTCACTTGAAGCACAGCTATCTGATCAGGAAATTCATCTTGAAGAACTGAAAAGTCAGTCAGAAATTCTTTGTGAAAAAGCGAAAGTTCAAGCCCGTGACACGATTTTCCCCGGTGTGAGATTGCATTATAAAACGCACAATTTCCCGGTAAAAAGCATGATAAAGAGGGAGACGATTACACCGCAAAATTTCTACGAATTTCTGGAGAAACAGGAACGATAGTTTTTCATTACAAAGGGCACCGGTGTTCGATTTAACCGCTGGCTGCACGCAAAGGGGTTCCGTGGCTGCCGCAGTCGCCTGCATTTGGTAAAAACGATTTACGACAAATTCATCTCTTGTGATTATTGCCGTGGATTCTTATCTATCACTATCAAAACATCAAAGCAAAATCACGATAATTCCTGTCGGCGGGCGGTTAAAACCGACCAGTTGTGGGCACTTTAAAACCGACCATTTTCAGGATTTAATTTATCCTTATATTTTCTCTTCTTTCAGAACACAATTCTGGAGGAAGAGTCATGTCAAACGTTCTGAAAATGGAAAAACAAGCCCTTATTCAACAGCTTTTAGCTCTCGGCTGGTCCTATCGTCGTATTCAAAAAGAGACCGGCATTCCATCGTACAACGATTTCGAAGTACGATCCGTCGCATCCTTCTCATCAATCTAACACGCAAGCGTCACTTTCAAAATCGACCAAGCGTAAGTTCTGCAATCGGAAAGTGCCCGTCGA
>JAJRYV010000084.1 GCA_024275575.1 bacterium | reverse complement strand
CCTCTAAAAAGCAGGTGTAGGTTGTTGATTTATCAGGCTTGCATAACAGGGATGTTATGCAGAACTACATGGATGTATTCACGTGTCCTGATAAATCAATGACCTACTCCGGCTAAAACACAACCGGGTGAGCAGTTACAAAAAGGGTTATATTTATCCTCTCACACATGAGCAATGTTACGCCAGCAGTCGATGGCCACAGTAAAATTTTTCGCTTTGCCCTCGATAAACAATGAACCACTGGCATGTCATTGCTCATTTGCGGATGAGTCTATTCAGACAAGTTTGAGTCATAAGCGTTCAAGAAAAAGACGGAAAATAATGGTTTGGTGCCGCGTATTAGGTCGAAGGTTTCCGGTCAACTACGATTTTCAATGTTTGACCGGGCTGTAAAAAATGGTCAATGGTTTGGCGATTCCATTTTTTAATATCTGAAATCGAGACGTTGAATTTTTTCGAGATCAGGAATAAGGAATCGCCTTTTTTAACGGTGTAGTGAATATTTTTATTGTTTCTGCTTGTCAAAGAACGCTTAATCAGCAGGCGTTGTCCGGGGCGCAGTGGTTTTTTGTAAGACAAGCGATTCCAGCGCACAAGATCGCGTTGGGATACCGAAAAGCGGCGCGCAATTTTCCAGATGCTGTCGCCTCTTTTTACGGTGTAATACTGCATATTCTGCAAGCCCGCGACTTGGCGCGGACGGTCGGATAAGGGAATAAGTAACTGTTTTCCGGTCTGCAGCCGGTTGCTGTGTAGATGATTACTGTTTTTGATTGATGCGATGGAGACCCTGTATTTTCTGGCAATGCGGCTTAAACTTTCACCTTTTTTAACGGTATGATAGCGCCATTTTACCCGCTCGGTTTTAGGCAGTTTAGCCAGGTTTTCCTTAAATATGGCAACTTTATCTTTAGGTACCAGCAGTCGGTGTGGGCCATTAGGAGAGGTCATCCAGCGATTAAATGCCGGATTGAGTTTAAGAAAATCATCTACCGGTAATTGTGCCAATTCGGCCGCTTTGCTGATGTCAATTTGTGAGTCAAGTGTGATGATTTCAAAATGGGGTTCATTAGGAATATCATTCAATTCAAGATGATATTTTTCAGGATCAGAAAATATTTTAGCGATGGCTAATAATCTTGGCACATAATTCATGGTTTCCCGACGCAGACGTAAAGACCAATAATCCGTTTTCCGACCCTTTTTACGGTTTTTGCGAATGGCTTTACGAATATTGCCCTTGCCGGCATTATAGGATGCCAATGCCAATAGCCAGTCACCCTCAAACTCTTCGCTCAATTGTTTTAAATAGCTGACTGCCGCTTGAGTCGAGGCCACCACATCGCGGCGTCCGTCATACCATGGCGTTTGTTTCAGGCCGAAATAGCGGCCGGTTGATGGAATGAACTGCCACAGCCCAGAGGCATGACTTGGTGAATAGGCTTCTGGTTTGAAAGCACTCTCAACGGCGGGCAACAGCGCAATTTCTCCTGGAATACCCTGCTTTTCAATTTCGTCAAGAATAAAATGCAAATAGGGTGTGGCACGTGTCTGGATACGAGATAAATATTCGGGATGT
>JAJRYV010000083.1 GCA_024275575.1 bacterium | reverse complement strand
TTGCTCATGGACTTACCCTCTTGTCTTGCGAAACGTAAAAAGGTAATACATGAGAAGATGCTGCGCAATGTGTTAAGTAAAATTAGTCAAAAAAGGACCAAAGCTTGTGAAGCAATACAAGCTGAGCTAACTAAATAACCGGAGTGACTTTAAAACAACTGGTTTTATTTATTGAACACATCCGATGTGCTTACATTGCTTTATAGCTGAATTTTTGATGGATGGTAGAACTAAATAATGTCCATCCGGGAAACGAAGGTGCGTGTAATTCGAGAAGCAAAACAATGCGGTCTCGAAGTCTGTAACTTTGAAAAAGGCAGGCATAAACAGTATGAAAATAAGCTCAAAATTTGTTGGCGTCACACTCAAGGAATACCGAACTGTGGTGAGCTGGCGCAACACGATGAACTACGCGGCAGCCGTGGACGATAATAATCCCCGTTATTTTAATGACGAACAGGAAGCCGGTATCGTCGCGCCGCCGATGTACTGCGTGGCCGCAACCTGGCCCATTCTGGCGAAACTGTGGGACTATATTGACGTTGCTGATTTTCCAAGGGATATTTTACGTACCCAGGTGCATTACAGTGAATATCTCCAGTTTCACGCGACTATAAAACCGGGTGATGAACTGTGCATTAACGGCCGCATCAGCGCTATTCTGCCGGGCAAAACCGGAACCCATATCGTCATACGGTTCGAAGCGCAAAACCGGCAGGGGAAACCGATATTTACAGAATACATCGGAGGCATGATGCGTGGCGTCGCCTGTGCGGATAAAGGTGCCGGAGAGCAAGACCTGCCGCAAATCCCGCCTTGCCCGGAATCCGTCTCGCCTGTTTGGCAGCACATGATCAGGATAGCCCCGTTGCAGCCATATATTTATGATGGTTGCGCCGATATCGCTTTCCCTATTCACACCTCGCAGAAATTTGCCCGTGAAGTGGGTTTGCCCGGCATTATCCTGCATGGCACAGCCGCGCTGGCTTTTGCCGCACGCGAACTACTCAATCGTCATGCCGATGGTGATCCGGCCAGGCTAAGAGTACTTGCCTGCCGTTTCACCGGCATGATTCTCCCCGGTTCGCATATCAGGGTGCAGCTTTTGGCTCGCAAAGACCGGGGGGAGTTTCGCGAATTGTTTTTTCGCATTCTCGGCGATCAGGAACGCATCGTTATCGACGATGGTTATGCACGGATGCAAAAGTAACGCTTTATTTGGTCGAGGGGGAACTGCTGTCATCGATAAAAGTGAGGAGTTTTGTTCAAATTGTTTTCACAACTTCTCCACACGCTGCACCGTTAGCATTACCACGCCGAAATCTTCTTCTACTTTTCCGGTTAAAATATACGGCCGACTGTGGCTGAGCAGGTGGCAGTATTTTTCGTATACTTTCGGGAAAAACGTGGTTTCATAAATAGCGGTGGTGTCCTCAAAACTGATGAATTCCATCGCATCTTCGTCTTTGGTGCGCACCAGTTTTCCGGTGACGAACCAGCCCAGCGTGCGCACGGTTTTACCGATAAACTGCGCCAGCTCTTTCGCCGGCACGACCTTTCGTGCGGCAGCACGATGTTTGTAAAATGCCAATGGGTGGTGGCTGACGAGAAATCCCAGCGTTTCGATTTCCTGCGCCAGAATAGTTTGAAGATCAAAGGCGCGCAGGCGGGGCAGCGACGTTTTGCGGCGGCTCTCCTGCCGTAAAAGGGCGGATTGCTCATCCTCGTCAAAAAAGGAAGCCTGCACGATTGTTTCTGGAGACCGCACCGCTGCCGCTTTTTTTTGCGCGATGCGCCATAAAAGTTGCGGCCGCCGTTCCAGGCCTTCGATCCGGTCGAAAGCCCCGGCTTTGACCAGAATGCCCGCCATCGCCGGGGCGGTTTGCGTACGTTGCATGAATTCGTCAAAGCTGCCGTAAACACCGTTTTTTTGCCGTTCTGCCAGTAGATTTTTCAGCGCCCGTTCGCTCAGCCCTTTGACCTGCATAAAACCGATACGCAACGTTTTTCCCAATCCCCAATAAAATTTTCGACTGTGGTTGATATCGAGTGACAAAATTTCGATCCCCATACGTTTGGCCTCGGAAATATAGGCAAAAGCGCTGTAAAATCCGCCCTGATTGGAAAGCACCGCCGCCATGAATTCCGCCGGATAATGTGCCCGCAACCAGGCCGATTTGAACGAAACCATAGCATAGCTGGCGCTGTGTGGTTTGCAAAAACTGTAGCCGGAAAAACTCAAAATCATCTTCCATATCTTTTCGATCGTCTGCACTTCGACGCCTTTTTTCAATGCACCGCTATAAAATTCCTGTTGAAATTGTGCGATGCGCCCGGCATTGTTTTTTTTGTTGAAAACCTTGCGCAGCCCGTCCGCCTGTGATTCGGAAAAACCGGCCAGCGCGATCGCCACCCGCGATACATCTTCCTGATAACACATGATGCCATAGGTTTCCTGCAAAATCCCCTCAACCAGCGGATGCAGCGGCTGCCATTTACCACTATGCAAACGCCGCAGATACTCGCGATTGAAGGCATTGGCCGCTGGCCGCACCAGCGAACTATGGATCACGAGATGTTCAAAATCGCCGGTTTTGGCTTTGCGTTGCAATTGCCGCATCGCCGGGGATTCCACATAAAAAACACCGATGGTATCGCCGGTTTTGATAAGCTGCTGCGTCGCTGCGTCAAGCTGTGGTTTCACCTCGTTAAAATCGATAGTGACGCCGGAATTTTGCTTCACCGTCACCACGGCATCGCGGATGACGGCAAGGGAGCGGTTGCCGAGAATGTCCAGTTTGATCAACCCAATTTCTTCAGCCTGGTCTTTTTCGACCTGCACGACCTGTACGCCTTTGGGCGCTTTTTCCACCGGAATGTAAGTGGCGATGGGTTTGGGGGTGATCACCACACCGCCGCAGTGCACGGAAATATTGCGCGGAAAACCGTTGATGCGGTCGGCAAGTTTGATGATCTGCGGCCAGGGTTCGTCTAATTCGATGCCCTTGAAAACAGGGTGGGAGTCGATGGTACGGGCGATGCTGTGCACCGAATAGCCCTCCAGTTTTTTGCTGATGCGGCCGATTTCTCCATCGGGCAGGCCGAAAGTCTTAGCGATTTCCCGCAGCGCAGCACGGCCTTTGAAACAGATGTGATTGGCGATCATCGCCGTGTGCCTCTCGCCATATTTGTCGAAAATATAATCGAGAATATCGTCGCGTTCGTCCCAGGCAAAATCAATATCGATATCCGGTGGATCGGGGCGGCCGCAGTGCAGAAATCGCTCGAAAAACAAATCGTAGTGAATGGGATCGACGTGGGTGATGCCGAGCAGATAGGAAACCAGACTGGCCGCGGCCGAGCCGCGACCACAGGTGCGGCTTGCGTGGCGCACGATATCGCAGCTGACAAGGAAATAGGTGGCAAATCCTTTTTCTTCGATGACGGCCAGTTCTTTCGCCAACCGTTTTTCGATCGCCGGCGAGGTTTTTTTATAGCGCCAATTGATGTTTTTGCGGCAGAGTTTTTTCAGATATTCAATGTCGGTCAGCTCACCCGGCGCCGGCGCTTGCGGAAAAATTGGCCCGTTGTTTTTGAGTTCAAATCGGCAGGCTTCAGCAATGCGCACGGTGTTTCGCAAGGCTTCCGGGCAATCGGGAAAAGCCTCAACCATTTTTTGCGGTGATTTCAACCAGGCCTGTGGCGAGGCCTGCTCATCCGGGGGAATACGCGACAGCGCGCTATTGCAATCGATAGCACGCAGAATTTTATGGATGGAAAAATCACCGGGATCGACGAAATAAACATCGTTGCCGGCGACAGGCGGCAAGACCATTTGCCGCGCTAAACGCAGCATGTTCTGGCGCTGCGGTCCGGGAATGCACAAAACGTAGAGATCGGTACGGCTGTGCTGCAGCAGGTTTTGCAGCAGCGCCGGATTGTCGCAGAGTAGCACCAGGCCGGCGCGGAATTGCGGCACCGTTTGCAGCATGAAACGGCGGCGCTCATTTTCGCAGGCGCCGGCGAGATCGAGCGCGCGTTTTTGTGAAATGAGCCGGCAAAGATTTTGATAGCCGCTAGTGTTTTTCACCAGCAGCACCAGCCGGCCGATGTCTTTATCGAGCAATTCCGCACCGATAATACAGCGCAGGCCGTGTTTTTTCGCTACCTGCTGCGCCCAGACCAGCCCGTGCAGACCATCGATTTCTGTGAAAGCAAAAAAACGGTGGCCCTGCGCTTTCAAGCGGGCGCAGATTTCCTCCTGCGTATTAGCACCGCGGCAGAACGAATAATTCGAGTGAATGTGCAAATGGGCGAAAGGCTGCATTTTTAAAAACCTTTGGAACACAGACCGAATGAATTTGACGGGTTTAAACGGGTAAAACTTGTAAAATCCGTTCTGGTCTGTTCAATCCGCCTGATCCGTGTTCTGTTCTTTTTATGGTTGCAAATTTAAAAAAGGTTACTCTTATTTGCAAGATTTTTATTGATTAGATGTTCACCTTTTTGTATTTTTAGGTGAACATAAAGTTGGTTTTATATGCAGGAGAAACAGCGATGGCAGCAGTCATTTTCCACATTGAGATAGCCGATTTTTTGGCGACAGCTTTGGAGCGTTACCGTTCGAACTTACGTGGGCGACCGTTTGTGATTGCGCCGCTGGGGGACGATCGGGCGCGGGTTTACGGTGTTTCCTGGCAGGCACGGCGTTTGGGCATTCATCAGGGTATGCTGCTGCGCGATGCCCGTCGCCTCGAGCGTCGGCTCATCGTCAGCCCGATGGAAAACAAGCTTTTCAAAAATATCAGCGAGCGTATGGTGAAAACAGTGGCTCATTATTCGCCGGTTTTCGAGCCCT
>JAJRYV010000082.1 GCA_024275575.1 bacterium | reverse complement strand
GTTCAGGGGGAGTGCGCTATTCAATTCAACTTGCCTGCTAACTCCGAATCGTAAAACCAGTTGCAGTGCCTCATGCAAATCCTGATGCAAGCCTGGTGTGAAAATTGTGGAAATATGTCGCCCTGTGAGGATAATATTCTGACACTCCGGTGTCAAATTGCTCGAAACGATAAAACCATCGCTGTTCATCTGCAGAACGAGCTCATCGGTCATCGCCGCAAAATACTCCCAATTCTTTAAAAGAGTGTCTTTACCATGTTTTTTAGGCTGAAACTTCGTGCCTGCCCCTGAGCTTTTAGACATGTTATCACCTCAAAGTAGTTTTAAACAAGCCGGCTAAAGGACCTCGGAAATAAGCAGCGGTGACAGAGATGAAATAGCACTTTCCAATCCCGGTCAATGACTGGGAAACCTCTGTTGATCACCGCTGCTTGTTTATTTCCGTTGTCGTTCCTGACGCTATTCCTTGAGTCTTTTCCATTGATTCAGTGGATTCCTGCGGTTGTAATTCATGCAGTTTTTATATGGTGCCACAGTTTTTGCATCGCACATAATTGCCCATAAAATCATCGATAGTGAATCGGTTGCGGAACATGCAGTCGAGGCAGATGTAGTCGATGGACATGATGTTTTCCAGCACATGTTGTCTTGTTTTCGCCTTGATATACAAATGTTGCGCCAAAAAACAATCAAACACAGTAACCTATTGTTTTATATGGGAATAGATCTGTTTATTGTGTTTTTAAATTTAGAGTAAAAAGTTTTGATTATGGGGATATGACCGAGAAATGCGGGCAAATGACATATTTTAAAAAGTGATGTCGAATTTCTTTATCCGGTAGCGGAAGGTGTCCAGCGATAATCCGAGGAGAGATGCGGCACGGCTTTGGTTACCGTTGGTTTTTTCCAGCGCACGGGTGAGTAGCTCGCGTTCCACTTCTTCAAGACGCAGGCCCTCATCGGGAATGTGCAGTGAAAAACCATGCCCCGTATCTGGTGATTCTGCGGCCGGCCAGAGCACAAGATCATGATCTTCAATCGTTTTACTATCGCAGAAAATCATCGCCCGCTCGATGACATTGCGTAGCTCGCGCACGTTGCCCGGCCAGCTGTAAGTGAGCAATTTTTGCCGCGCTTTTTTTGAAAGTCCGCGCGCATGTTTTTTGAAATCAAAAGAAAAAATTCGAATGAAATGATTCGCCAACAGAAGTATGTCGTCACCCAGCTCACGCAGCGCCGGCATATCTATAGAAACTACGTGGATGCGGTAAAATAAATCCTGTCGGAATTCCTGATTTCGTACGGCTTTTTGTAAATTTTTGTTTGTTGCGGCCACGAGTTGTAGCTGTACGAATTTTTCTTCCGTGCAGCCCAGACGGCGAAATGAACGATTTTCGAGGAAGCTGAGCAGTTTAGCTTGCACTGAAATCGGCAGTTCACCGATTTCATCCAGGAAAAGAGTGCCGCCGTCAGCTTCTTCCAAAAGCCCTTTCTTACTGGTGACGGCATTAGTGAAAGCACCTTTTTCATAGCCAAAGAGCTCTGATTCGATTAGTGATGAAGGGATCGCAGCACAGTTGATTTCGACAAACGGTGCTTTCGTTCCTAGTGAAGTGTTATGAATGAGTTTGGCAATCAAGCTTTTGCCGGTGCCACTCTCACCCTGAATTAAAACCGTCGGCCGGTGCTCGGCGATTTTCCTGAGAAATCCACGTACTTGTTCAATGGCGGCAGATTGCCCGAGCAGGCCATCGGTAAAAAACTCGGATTTGGCGGCAAGGTTGGTTTTCGCAAGTTCAAACTCATATCGTTGTTGCCGTAAAATCTGTTGCAGTGAAGCAGTTTCAGAGATATCATCAATGATGCAAATATAAGAAGCCTGCCCGTCAGCCCCGGGAGATTTGAGCGATGAGAAAACGAGATCGAAATAGCGCAGTTGGCCATTGGCAGCCACTTTATTGACTTGCGCTATTTTAAACGGGCGAGCGGTTTGATCCTGCAGCTCGAACAAGACTTGTTCAAGACCATGTATTTCCGGAATGCAGTTGCGGATGTCGCTGTTCACTTCCGGTTTATCGCCGCTTTCAAAAAATCGTGTGAAACGAAAGTATTTCTCCCGGATGTGAAAATCGGTATCGAAAACAAGATAGCCGATCCGTGTTTGCCGGGTGATGGATTGCAGCAACAGGCGATCGTCAATCACACATCAACTCCCCAGTTTTGCGGCGATAAGATCGAAAAGACCGGGCACGCCCTGATTTTCTTTTGCGCTCGTCAAAACGAGCGGGGCGTCATATTTTTGTGCTATTTCCACAAGTGCGGCCGGCATGGTTTTCTCATTTTCGAGCAGATCGACTTTGTTTGCGGCAAAGAAGATGGAAGCATTTGAATTGATGTGCAAAAAATCATCGAGATGAATGCGTTGCATCTCAAATGAAGCCGGACGGCTTACATCAAAAACCACGATTGCGGCTGCTGAACCACGAAAATAGTTTTCAAATGCGTGGGACATTTTTTCGATATTCGCCAAATCCCAAAGCACGAGATTGAGTACTTTTCCGGCTGCAGAAAGCGGTACGGTTTTTTGCAGGATATGAACACCAACCGTCGATTTGTAACTATCATCAAACAGGCCATGGACATACCGGTGAACCAGGCTGGTTTTACCGACGCCGAACATACCGAGCATACATGTTTTTTTGCTGATTTTTGTTTTTGTCATTTTTTTATTTTCGCGAAAATCTCAATTCTACTCGCCGGTTTTTTGCCCTTCCGGCTTCTGTATCATTGGGAGCGACAGGCTGTTCCGTTCCCACAGCGATCGTTTTCATTTTCATGCGATCGATGTTGAATTTTGTCAGAAAATCATAGACTGCTAACGCCCTGCGAGTGGACATAGTTTTATTCGCTGCATCTTCACCGCGCGTATCTGCATGGCCGTAAATTTTGAGCGTATCAAATGATGCGGTCCTGATTAGCGGTACAAGAGTGAGCAGTTGCAACGAATCCACCTGGGAAAGGCGAGCGCTGTTTTGTGCAAAAGTGAAGACAGTGCGTTCAATCATTTGCAGCAAGTCTGTAGAGTTCGGCTGCAAAGCCCGGGAGAAAGTGAGGCTGTTGAGCACAACTTGTGCGCTGACCATAGTGGCGAGTGAGCGACCGGCAATTATTTTTTGACTTTCGTTTTTAACGGCGCCGTTCAGTTCGAGCGTATTTCCTGTGCTGACGAGCTTGAGTTGGTCGATCTGAAAATCGAGTGTGGCCCGAAACTGCTGCTGCAAATTGCCGAGTTGCTCGTTGGAAAAACGGGTCTGCCGTTCAAGTTTAAACCAGTGCAGCGGATTGCCCCAGACATAATAGATTCCTGCACAAATGAGCATCAGAAAAAGCAGCGTGGTTACAACATAAGAAGCGACCGATGGCTTGCGATACACTTTTTGGTTTTTTTTTCTTTCGCTTTGCGGCGTGTAAAAGTCGATAAATTTACCGAGCTGTGCTTTGCATCTTTTAAATGCTGTAGTGTCGCCGGTGAATGCGCGGAAATCACGGTGATACTGGTTATGCAGCTTTTCTTCGAGGCGTTTGACGGCTGGCAGAAATGACTCCGGAGCAATGCCGCGGCAAACGATGGCGAGATAAGCGCATCGTCCTGCTTCGATAAAAATTTGCAAGTCTTCGTATTGAATTTCATTGATTTCCTGCGCTTGCCCCCGGGCAAATGCGGTCGAAGCAAAATCCTTGATCGCTGTGAGCATACCACTGATGATTTCCTGATCCGCACCTGAGTCACTGTGCTGGCGGGAGACATGCGAGAGCAGCAATCCGTTTTCCTTGTGGATCAGAAAAATTTCCTGAACTTGGAATGGCAGGGCATCCCTGAGCATCAATTTACCTTTATCCACACCGGTCATTCTGGCTTTAAATCGGGTGAAAAAAAGCTGAAAACTCAGTGCTTTGTCAACACGTTCATTCACGTTCTGCACGAGTGTTTTCATCGCTTCTGCGATCGATTTGCGAATCGTCCTGCCGATCACCGGATAAAGCGCATCCACCATATCATCTTTCGCCTCTTCAATCTGGTGTTTGATTGCCGGGCCCATTACCGGCGCCAGCGCTTCGGCCATTTCTTCTTTGGAGTCATTGATTTTTCGGGCAAGACTGTCTGCGATCACCGGGTCGAGTTTGTCGAGCCATTCATCGGTATCGTCGATCCGGTCGCGGAGCTGGTTGAGCTCCTCTTGCAATTTCGAGACGCGGTTGATGTCTTCCTGTAAAATGAGCGTACGCAGACGCTTTACCGCTTGTTATTCAATTTGGTTCGGGTTCATGTGTTATTTCCGCATCCGCTCACGTTTTTGATTTTACCCGCTGTCCCCATTGAATAAAAACTTCCCCGATGGAATCTTTATCAACTTTGTTTTCATCCAGTTCTTCGATTCGCTGTCCGAGTTCATGGTGAAATTTCTTGAGTAACGCTCGCAGCTCGGTGACGGATTGTTCAGATTTTTCAGCCAGCTTACCGGTTTCATCCTGGGCCTGATTGGCATTTTCGTTGAGTTTTACTTGCACTTCTTTGAATTGGGCGCTGGTATCATTTCGAAGTTTTGCGATCGAAGCATCAAGCCTGGCAAATTGCTTTTCCCATTCTTCGATGTGTTCACCAAGAATGATGTCACGGATTTGATCAAGGCTGCCCAACGGAGATGAAATAGTTTCTTCAGGATGTTTTTCTTTTTTCTCGCTCATAAGCCTTTCCTGGTTAGTTTTTTCCTGAAGTGAATATATTCGATCATTTTACGAATGTCAAGCAAATCTAACCCATTGTATTCCTGTTATATAGGATACTCTCGTTAAATGATGTACAATATATAAAGCAGATCTCCATTTTTTGCGAAAAAACTCTCCGGATGAAAAAGGATTAATTTTGAGCTTGTATCCAGAGCTGCAAAAAGCATCTTGATCCAACGATCCGGGGGGGCTTGATATGTTTTCCTTACCAGGGTTTGCTGGCGGATAAACTATTTTTATCGGTTAGTTGCTTGATATTCTCTTCAAATATCTCGGCCAGTTTTTGTGCTGCGATCGTTGGGGGCATTTTTCCTGAAAGGACAGCATTTTCAATTTGAGGTAAGACCTGCTGAATACCGGTATTTTTAAAAAAAACAGAATGTAAATATTCTTCGATCATCGCATGCATCCACTGCCGCGCTTGATTGCGCCGGCGTTCTGCAAAAACCTTGTTCTCTTTGGTGATGCGGATGAATTTTTCGATAACCTGCCATAGCTCAGGAATACCTGCTCCGGAAATAGCTGAGCAGGTAAAAACATGGGGCTGCCATCCGCGTGTGTGAGGCGTGGTGTAATGCAAGGCTGTGGCATATTCCTGCTTTGCTGCTTCAGCTTTTGTGCGGTTCTCACCGTCAGCTTTGTTGACGATGATGGCGTCGGAAATCTCCATGACGCCCTTTTTGATGCCTTGCAGCTCATCGCCTCCACCGGCGATTTGTATCAGCAGGAAAAAATCCACCATCGAGCGCACGCTGATTTCGCTTTGGCCGACACCGACTGTTTCGACGAGAATGATATCAAAGCCTGCTGCCTCGCAAACCAGCATCGTCTCCCGCGTTTTTCGTGCGACGCCACCCAAAGCACCGCCGGAAGGGCAGGGGCGGATAAAGCTGTCCGGATGGCCGGCCAGCTTTTCCATGCGCGTTTTATCACCTAAAATACTGCCTCCGGTAATGGCGCTGCTGGGATCGACGGCAAGAACCGCAACACGATGTCCCCGACCGATGAGATACAAACCGAATGCTTCGATGAATGTACTTTTCCCGGCGCCGGGTACACCGGTTATACCGATGCGAATAGCATTGCCGCTGAGTGGCATGAGCGCTGTGAGTACAGACTGTGCTTGCTTTTGATGTGCCTCGGCATTGCTTTCGATGAGAGTGATCGCCCGTGCGAGGATTGTCCGGTCGCCGGCGTGAATACCGGCGATGAAATCTTCAGTTTTTAATGCGGGCATTTTTTTAATCGTCGCAACCGAGGTTTTTGCCGAAGCCATCTGCCCGGGTATTCCATCGTGGCGGCCCACAACACCGGGCTGGACGAGCGTTGCGAAATCGGTGCTCCGCTTTTTAGCTGCAGGAATCCATTCCGGCTTTGTTGGCTTCGGGTTTTTCTTTTTTTTGGATTTCATCAGGACGGCATTTCTTTTGCCCGGCAGCGCTTTTTAATCTGATCAATTCATAAATTGATGAATATCTTTATTGATGACCGAACGGACACTAACCTGCATTATTTACAAATTTTTAAAGAGGCTTGATAGGTAATTGATTTCATTGTAGTTCTTATAAAGCATAGTTGGAAACTTGATTTTTTATCAAAAAAAATCATCTCGCCGAGTCGCTGAGACGCAGAGCTTTGTTTTTAAATATTTTATGCTGTTTTTCTCTGCGCTACTGCGTCTCCGCGAGAACAATAAAGGCTAAATAAATAGTTGGTGCTTTTCTGCTGTAATTTACTTCTTTTTTCGGAAAGATCAATAAAAACCACCGGTTATTTTCGTCGTGGGTAGTTATAGGTAACAATTAATAATAATTTTTTAAATACTTTGGTCGGAAAATCCTTGTTTTTAACAGATTAATCTTCTAACATGGAAGCACTTCCCTTGATCTGCACTAAATAAACCATTTTCTAAAACTATTGAGCAGGAATTTTTTCTGGAAATGGTTTCATGCTTTTTCTCTTTGCGCTGTTCTTATTTATTTAATTTCCCGTTTTTTTTCACTTTTTTATGGAGGACTCATGAAAATGAGAAAACGATATTGGCTATTTCTCGCCCTGTCGATGGTGATCAGCCCGACGCTTCTAGCTCAGAATGACGCTATGATGCAGGCGTTTTACTGGGATGTTCCGGTGGATGACACTGCCGGAAACGGTACGTGGTGGGATAGCCTCGCAGCCAAATCGGGGGAACTCAAAAATGCCGGTATTACCGGTATCTGGGTGCCTGTTCCATGCAAGGGGAACTTTGGTATTTACGATATGGGCTACGGCATTTTCGATCATTACGATCTGGGGAATTATAACCAGAAAGGGACTAGCGAAACCCGTTTTGGCAGCCGTTCCGAACTTGAAAACATGATTTCCAGCATGCATAGCAGTCCGAAAATTGAGGTCTACGCCGATGTTGTGCTCAATCATATCTATACCAGCAGCGATGAAGACGAATCCAATCCCGCCGTCAAACAGTACGTCTTCGATAAAGCTTACCGTAACGGCACGCAATACCAGTCTTATCCGACCAATGAAATCCTCTGGCTCATCCCCAATGCTGCCGCCGGTGATTATTACATTCAGATTGTTGGTGCAACTCTGAACTGGAGCGCCAGCAAAACCGAGCGTGGTTACGATGTGATGATCGATTGGACCGGTATCGGACCCAACGGTACGGATACCTGGGAGAGTGAACCGAATGATGGTGGTGGAAGCTGGAATGCTTTCCCCGGCTCCGGGCGCACAGTCCGCGGACATATCGAGGATGCCTCAGCTATCGATGAATACAAAATCAGTCTGAGCTCGGTGCATGACATCGAAATTCGTCTGATAGCCCGCCGTGAAGACACCAGCAACGGCTGGCAGTGGGCCTGGGCCGATCAGACCAACAGTTATTATCCCGGCGCCATTTGGCATAATGGCAGCAACCTTGCAAGCTCCACGCTGGAAGCGCATACAAATACCGGCATCGCTTATGTGACCCATACGGGAACGGGCGAACAAAACTATACCTGGAATTACACCGATTTTCATCCGGTCGACAATAACGACTGGCTCGGATTTCCCGGTTCTGATGAGATTATCACCAATACGAAATTTTTTGGCAATGATCTCAATACATTCAGCACAGCGGTGCAAACGCGCCTGAAAGATTGGGGTTACTGGCTGGCCAATCAGATTAGCTTCGACGGATTTCGGCTCGATTTCGTGCGTGGATTTCAGGAGTCGTTCGTCGCTGACTGGGTAAATAATCTGCCGACACTCGGTGGCTCGCAACGATTCATCGTCGGGGAGTACTGGGGTGCAGATTATCGCATCCGCGACTGGGTCAACAATGTGGCAAGCGGTGGCGCCGATGTCGACGGCTTCGATTTTCCGCTCAAGAATACTCTTAAAGATATGGCCAACGGCGATCAGAGCAGTTTTAATATGGCCTGGCTCAATCATGCCGGCATGGTGCGCAACAATAGCGGCAACGGCTTGCCTGGTACATCGATCGTGACTTTTATCGATAACCACGATACGGGAAAAGAACGTGACAAATGGCTGACCAAAGATTTTAAAATGGCCTACGCCTATATTTTAACCCACGAGGGCCGTCCGTGTATTTTTTATCCTCATTATTATGGCGTAACCCAGGTCGATGCACATGATAACAGCTATCAGATAACAGCGCCGGCCAGCCTGCAAACCGATATCAAAAAGTTGATTCACGTGCGTAAAAACTATCTCGGCGGATCCCTTACTGTTCTCAGTGAAATCGGCAACCCCTGGCCCTCCGGCGATACTTACAATGTGTACGTTGCGCGGCGGCAAGGCAATGGCACGCGTGACGGCGCCATCGTGGCGATCAATAATCATGATTCCTCGACCAAAGGACTCTGGGTCGATAGTTCGCCCTCAGGATTTTCCAATTGGGCCAATACGACGCTGGTCAATGCCTTTGATAACAGTGAAACGACCTATGTCTATTCTGACGGCCGGGTGTGGATTTCGGCGCCGAGTCGGGGATATGCTGTTTGGGTGAAGCAGAGTGATTATCTCGCTTATAGCGGCAAGCGATCTGTGGGGCAAGCTGAAGATAAAATGATGCTGCCGCAGTCTTTCGCGGTTTCTCCCAATTATCCCAACCCTTTCAATCCGGCGACTCATATTCGCTTTGCACTGCCGGCTGCGGGTTTTGTCAATGCCGTGATTTACAATACACTCGGGCAAAAAACAGCAACTTTGATCAACGAAAAACGGGCTGCCGGGAATTACGAGCTCACCTGGCAGGCTGGATCGGATACCCCTAGCGGCATCTATTATCTGAGGTTAAGCTGGAATCGCCGGGTTGAAACGCAAAAATTACTGCTTTTGAAATAAGGAATATGCGACGCACCTCTCGTTTATCTTCCGATGCATTTGTGGGAGGTGCGACCCGGGGATGTTTTTGCTGTTTTAATAAATTTAGTGCCGAAGCCGGATAGTTGTTTAGCCATACCTGCTTGGCAGGATTTTTCCCGCTGGTCACCCGTAGAATCCAGCCATCGATTCCGTCGGGGATTCCTTGACGGGGCAGGATGTGGGCTTAAATCCTCAACGAGCATATTTTGCCTAACCAGTACCGGGGTGGGTGGCTATCTCAAATATTTAAGATCAGTCATCTCGGCTGAGTTTACCCTGAGACCGGCGCCCTATTCCGTTTTTTCTTTAGCTACATGGGAGAGTTGATACTGCACAAGATCATCGGCCTGGTCGAGGCTGCTGATTGCAGAATTCAATTGGTGGTCACGAACCATAGCGACGGTGAAACGCCCCAAGGGCCCGTGTGTCAGATAACCGATTTCACGGCGCAGTAAAAAACAAATGTCATCCCTGTTTTTTCTGAAGAAATCTGCGGAAAAACGTGCCCCAAGACTGCCGGCGAGTCGGCGGAATTCCTGTAATTCATTTTCGTAAATTATAATTTGTCTGTTTATTTTTTCAATGGGCAAATCCGCAATTTGCCGCCGTTTTTGCACGAGGTTCAGCACAAATTCGAGAACCTGCTCGTTATGATTGAGGTAAAGTGCAAGTAAATCATCGGAAAGACCAGCATCGGTGTTGCGTACCCATAAATCCGGCGTAATTCCACCACCGCCATAGACTTTTCGCCCGCGGGGTGTCAGGAATGTTTTATGCCCCAGTTTGTTGTGTTCGGGCTGCCGCGCGTATTCATCATAAGCATCGTAATAATATTCATCTTTGGTGCGATTGTAATAATTTCGCTGTATCAGCCGGCCTAAGGGTGTGTAATATTTGGCAGTGGTCACGAGCAGGGCAGAGCCATCGCGGAAGCGGTACTGGCTCTGCACCAGGCCCTTGCCGAAACTGGTTTCGCCGACGATCAATGCGCGGTCCCAATCCTGCAATGCGCCGGCAACGATTTCCGCAGCGCTCGCAGTACCGTGATTTACTAAAATAGTGAGAGGCAGACTGGCAAAATCCGAAGTGCGTGAGGCCCGGTATTCCTGATACGAATCCGGATGTTTTCCAAGCGTATAGACGATGAGTTTGCCTGCAGGTAAAAACCGGCCGGCGACTTCCACCGCAGATGAAAGGTAACCGCCGCCGTTATCGCGCAGATCGAGAATCAGCCCTCGCATGCCCTTGCGCGCAAGTGATTCCAGAGCATAGTCCAATTCAAAAGCCGTATTGCTGCAAAAGCGATCGAGCAAAATATAACCGACATCAGGGGAAACCATCGTCTTTATTAAAACGCTGTTCAAATTCAGGTGTGTCCGGCGGATGTTGAAATCCATTTCCTGCTCGGAAGAGGGCCGCCAAACCTTCACTCTCAGCTTAGCATAAGGGGAATTGGTGATCAGATTTGAAATTTCATATCGGCTCAATCCGCTGGTTGCCCGGCCATCGATTCGGGTTATCCTGTCGCCCACGAGCAGACCGGTATTGCGGGCTGGTGAATCGTTGACAAATCCGGTGATCGTCGGTTTTTCATCGATAAAAATATAATGAATGCCGATCCCCTGAAATCCTTCAAAATTTTTATTCCAGCGTTTGAAATTGTCCACCGGCATATATGCCGTATGCGGATCGAGCTTGGCCAGCATGCCGTCGATGGCAAATTCTAATAGCTCTTCTGCCGAATGTTCTTCGACATAGCGTTGTTGTACGGTTTCCATGATGAGTTTGAAAATTTCCATTTTTTCATTGATGGAGTTGCCGAATGCCATCGCATTTTGTGTATGCCGCCCTCCGGTAAAGCTCGCAAGTGTCAGGATGACTGCGATCGTGATCGTAGAAGTCAGCAGGAGTTTTTTCATCATTTAACCTTTCTTCGAATGGGGCGTTTAAACCGGCTGAACGCTTTGCCTGATTCGTTATCAATTTCATTTTTGAATTGCCTGACACAATTTCTTCCTGCATTTTTTGCCTGATACATCGCCAGGTCCGCGCAAGTGATGAGTTCTTTTTCGGATTTTGCATTTCCGGGGAAACAGGCGGTTCCGATACTGGCGCTGACAAAGCCCAGCGGTTGCTCTTCAGCATTTTCGAAAGCATAGCTTTTAATCGTTTTCAGCAATCGTTTGCAAAACAGCAGCGTTCCCTCATTGTCCACTCCAATGAGAATGATGGCAAATTCTTCACCGCCAAACCGGGCGATGATATCACTCGAGCGTGAACACTGCCGCAGAATCCGGGCGAATATTTTTAACAGCGCATCGCCGGCGAGATGGCCGTTGTTGTCATTGTACTGCTTGAAGTGATCGATATCGATTAATGCCAGGCTGAATTGCAGGCCGTGTCGGCTGGAGCGTGAAATCTCGGTTGCGAGGGCGCTGTTGAAAGCGCGTCTGTTCAGAAGAGTGGTCAGGTAGTCTGTTGAGCTCAGATTTTTTAATTTATGGATGAGTGTCGCATGCGAATGAACCGTTGAGAAAAAATTGTTCAAAATCGAAAACAGATCAAAATCAGTTGGCCTGAATCCGTTTGGATTGATCGATTCACTAACAAGCATGATACCGAGAAACTGGTCCAGATGGGTGAGTGGGGCAACGAGTTTTATCCCTGCTTTTTTCAGGGTTTCATAAGAATCCTGCAGAATCAAGCGGGAATTTTTATTATCAATATCGAGGATATTATAAGTGCTGCCGGCGTCTTGCAGTGAATTCTGCAAGATCGGCAGAATGGGTATACTTATTGCATCTGTTATCGATTTTTCAATCCCCCTGTGGAGGGCGACTTTCAGTGTTTTTGATCGTGCATGCGTCGGCAATAACAGGATCGCACCACTGGCCCGCAAAATTCCAATGACGTTTACAAGGTAAGTGTACTTTAGCTTTGGTACATCGATAATTGATGTGAGCTCTGCCGAAACTTTGAAGATGTTGTGCAGTTCGAATAAGTGTTGTGTCAACTCCTTATTCGTTTCGATCAATGTCTGTGCAGAGGTTTTTTTCAACATCAACTTAATTGCAAATCTGGATTAATTATTATAAGATTTTACTATTTTACGCTGGACGTCAAGTTTTAAAAATTGTGAGTCGATTCAAAAATTTGAAGAGCGTAATGAACATAATTCCGTTATTATAAGCACCCGCCGGCAAAGAAAATCATACTGAATTTATCGACGTAAGCAATGATTAATTAACTTGATCGCGGCTTAATTGTTTTTAAATTCTTTAAACATCAAATTCGTTGCACACAGAAAATCGAGGCAATCGATGAGGCGTTTTTTCTTGTTGTTTTTACTGATCGTTGGCATGACGATCAATCTGAATGCACAATACTATTTTGGACGTAATAAAGTCCAGTACGATAATTTTGATTGGCATATTTTAGAAACCGAACATTTTGATATCTATTATTATCCCGAGATGAAGGACCTGGCTGAAGTCGGCGCTTCCTATGCTGAAGCTGCTTACACCCGGCTGATGGTCAAATACAATCAAAATGTGCCCCGCCGCATTCCTTTGATTTTTTATTCCAACCATTTGCATTTTCAGCAAACCAATACCATTCCCAATCTCATCCCGCACGGTGTGGGTGGTTTTTTCGAATTTCTGAAAGGCCGTGTCGTCATCCCGGCCGATGGCTCACTCTATAAATTTAAACATGTCATCAATCATGAACTGGTGCATGTTTTTACCCACAGCCTGGTCAACCGGACTCTGAAAGACCACAGGAAAACCAACTACCCGGGTTTGCCGTTGTGGTTTACCGAGGGGATCGCGGAATATTGGTCCGAGGGATGGGATACCGAAGCCGAAATGTTTTTGCGGGATGCGGTAATCAGCGGATATATCGTGCCGGTTTCGCGAATGTATCGTATATTCGGCACCTTTCTGATGTACAAAGAAGGGCAGGCTGTCTGCCGTTTCATCAGCGAAAAATACGGGGAAGAGAAGTTATTACAATTGATGCAGAATACCTGGATGGGAGAAAGTTTCTCCGACGTGATGAAATATACCCTCGGCGTCGATTATAAGAAATTTGATGAGCTGTGGCTCTATTCGCTCAAAAAAACGAAATATCCCATCATCGATGAAAATGATATGCCCGGCATGGTTACCGAACGATTGACGACAAGAGGCATCAATACAAAACCAACCTACTGCAAATATGGCGATCAGGAAAAAATTGTTTTTATTTCCAATCGCATCGGTTATTCCAATATCTATTCCATCGATGCCGATGCGCAACAGAAAGATAAAAACCCGCAAGTCGTGGTAAAAGGTGAGCGTTCGAGCCTGTTCGAAGCGTTTAATTTATTGAAAAGTAAAATCGATGTGAACCGGCATGGGGAGTTGATTTTCGTCGCCAAAAGCTATGGCAAGGACGCGCTTTACAAATGCCGTCTCGATGACGGCAAAATCCAAAAACGGTTACAGTTCGACAACCTCGTCACTATTCTTTCACCAAACTGGCATCCAGACGATGAGAGCATCGTTTTTACCGCCGTCGATTTCAGCGGCAAAAGTGATCTTTACACCTATGATTTCGCCTCGCAGGATTTGCAAAAACTGACCAATGATTTTTATGATGACCGCGACCCGGCCTGGTCGCCGGATGGCAAATACATTGCTTTCAGTTCCGATCGTGCTCCGGAAGGGGAGGACGGATTGTATGATATTTTTATCTATAATGCTCAAAACGGCGATATCTCTTACATCACCAGCAGCCCTGCCAATGATCTGACACCGGTTTGGTCGCCCGATGGCATGTCCATCGCTTTTACCTCTGACCGCGACGGAGCATTCAATATCTGGTTGCTGCAAATCCCGCAGGAAAGCCTGAAACTGGCGGCCAACTTGTCTAATGGTGATGTTTTCAAATTACCGCATGCACCTTTCCCCAGCGCTGTCGATTGCGATCATCGATTACAGAAAATCACCAATTTTATCACCGGAGCGTTCGATCCGGAATGGATGGAAGACAATGCTCTGATTTTTACCGCCTTTGAAAGGTTTTCATTTCAACTGCGCAAAATTGATGATGTCAATGCGCTGGTGCAAAAAGCCGGTGTTCAGCAAGCCGACCGGCTGCATAAAGTTGCCACCCGCTGGCAGCCGACTAAAATATCCGCTGTCGCTGCGGTATCCAATCTGGCTTATCGCAAAAAATTCTCGCTGGATATCGCCCAAAGCCAGGTGACGCAGGACCCGCTATTCGGCACTTCGGGCGGGGCGCAATTGGCCATGAGCGATATGTTGGGCAACCATAAATACTATTTTCTCATCTATAACACCGCCACAACCAGCTCGGAGATGCTCAAGAGTTTTAATGTCGCAGTGACGAAAATCGATCTCAGTCATCGTTTAAACTACGCTTATGGTGCGTATCATTTCGCTGGAAATTACTACAACCGCTCGGAAAGTTTTTTCTATGAACGGCGTTATGGCGGTTTCGCTTCGCTAAGTTATCCGCTTTCGATTTTTCAACGCGCCGAGGCTTCAATCAATATTCGTCAATCGGATAAAACCCGTTTCGGCACGGAAGAGATAAATGGTTTACTCGTTTCAAATTTTGTCAGTTGGATTAAAGACAATTCTCTCTGGGGAGCCAGCGGCCCTGTTGATGGTGAACGCTTTTCCTTCACCTTGGGAAATACGGTTGATATCCGTGATTCGAATGTAAATTTTTATACCATCATGGCAGATTACCGCAAATATCAGCGCCTCTCAAATCGTGTCGCCTACGCTGTGCGCTTGTGGGCTGCGATGAATCAGGGCAAGGAAGCACTCGATTTTTTTATGGGCGGTAGTTGGGATTTACGCCTCTACCCACGCTGGACGATCTGGGGGCATAAACTCTTTCTCGTTAGCCAGGAATTACGTGTGCCGTTCATCGACCGGCTCTCCGTCTCTTTTCCCTTCGGTGGGCTGGGGTTCAGTTCTATTCGCGGTGCTTTTTTTGTCGATGCGGGCAATGCCTGGAATGATACCCTGGAAAATATTCGCGGCAGTTACGGCTTCGGCATGCGCTTGCGACTCGGCGGTTTTCTCGTATTGCGCTATGATATCGGACGTCGCTTCGCCGTCAATGACCTGGAAGGTGGATTACGTTCTGACGCCTTCTCATTTCCCAACAAGTGGCGAAAACAGTTTTTTTTCGGCTGGGATTTTTAAATTTTGAATATAAGGAATTTAATGAAACTGAATCATATCGTGCCGCTCATTGCATTGAGTGTTCTCATCGTTGGCTGCGTTTCATTTAAAGTCGTCAAGCCGAAACCGGATGATGATTTTGGTTCGCCGGAATATCTCGATATTCCCAATTTTAATTATTATCATAAAGGGCCGGATTTACCGCTGCGCCTCGTCGACCGCTTCTCGCTGACCTCAGCGCCCATCGAAAATGTCTTTAGCTTGGGCGATGCTGTCGTCATGGTGACGAAAAACGGCAGAGTTTACGGTTCACTGATCAAAGGCAAGAAAATCCGCGGCAAATTGAAGCTGGAAAATAATTCTGAAGGATTTGCCACCCTTTATAATGATCGTTACCTCATTATCGCGCTTAAACTGGCAAAGAAAACTCTGCTTTGCTACGATCTCATTCGCGGGAAATATCTGTGGAAAGTGAACGCCGGATTGCAGGGCGCCAAACCGCTGGTCGCTGATTCGACCGTTTATGTCGTCAGTCGGTTCAAACACACTTCACGTTATTCGCTGGCAAACGGCAGGCGCTTGTGGAGAAAGCGCATTGGCAGCTTTGCCCACTCCACGGCTGCAATCGTCGATAATTTGCTGGTTTTTGGCACCGATGCCGGACAAATTCTGGCCCTGACACGGCGGACCGGGGAGACAGCCTGGAAAACCGGCTTGAAGGGCCCGATCTACACAGCACCGGTTTTTGACGGCAAACTTGTTTTCATCACCTCAGTAGCTAATGAATTGACAGCGTTGAATCCTGAAAATGGGAAGATCCTTTGGCAGAAAAAAGTTCAGGGCGGCATATGGAAAACCCCGGCGCTTAAAAATGAAACCCTGATTGTTGCCACCTCAAGCGGCCTGATTTATTCGGTTAAAACTGCAGACGGCAGCATCAACTGGCAATTTTCGATCAAAACCCCCGTCGGTACAAGCCCGATCATCGTCGGTGATCGGGTCTATTTGGGCGGCGCCGACCGCAACCTTTACGCCCTCGATCTATACTCGGGAGATGTTGTCTGGCAAACGGAACTAAGGGGCAGGGTGCGAACCGATCCCACCGTCAACGGTGATTATCTGTTGGTCGGCAGTGAGAATAAATACATCTATGTTTTTGAGCATGAAAGCGAAAGGAGCCAAAAGTGAGATACAACAGGATGTGGACTTGCAGCGCCTGGCTTAGCATTGTTTTATTGCTCCTGGCATCGGAAATGAGGGGACAGTCGCTGCAGGAAGGCAAACAGCCTTCGATCACGGTCGTGAGTGAAATCATGGGCAGCCTGGTCATCATCGATGATGATAGCGTTGGCACGACGCCGATTTTTGCGCATCCGGTATCGGTGGGAAAACATAAAGTTACCGTTCAGCGTCTTAACAAACAGAGTTGGTTTGCCTCCGATTGGAGCGAAACCGTCACCGTGGATGCAGGGGATTCGCTGGTCTTGAATCCCGTATTCCGATTGACTTATCATGTCCAATCGATTCCCTACGGTGCACATGTTTATCAGAATGAAAAATACTGTGGTGAAACACCGCTCGTTTTGGAATATGATGAGTCGGAGAGTGTCCGCCTGGTTCTGGAGAAAGACGGCTATTTTTCTCAGGTTGTCGATTGCCGCTCCATGGGCAATCATTTGATGAAAGTCGTGCTCGAAGCCGATGATAATTATTGGATCGAACAGGATCTTCTGCAGAAAAAATTGCAAACAAAAATGAGCCGGCGTAAAAAAATGACGTATTTATCCACTGCGCTGACCCTGGCCTCCGGTGTGGGTGCGGTCTGGTTAAAGAAACGCGCCGATAAATTTTATCACGATTACAACCGTGAAGTCGACCCGGAAAAGATGGATGAATTATTCAATAAAGCCGAACAGTATGACCGGCTTTCAATCGTCGCTTTTGGCGCTTTGCAAGTCAGCTTCGGATTCAGCTTGTATTTCTTCGTTAAGAGCAATTCAGATCATTAAATCACTCAACCAACTTTTTTTATTTGCCAATGCAAAAACCCGATAAAAAAGCAGCTTATTTTCAAATGCTGGGTGAACTCCTCCCATATCTTCTGCATGAGCTGAACAATCCGCTTACAGCACTGCAGGCTTATGGCTTTATTTACGCTGCTTCATCGCGGACAAAAGGCAACCTGCCGCGAGAGAATTTTCTCGCCGATCTTGGGGAAATTAGCGCCAGGCTTGTGGAAACAAGCGGTTTTGGCAGCACATTGATCCAGACGTTGAATGATAAATATTCTCAAAAACTCGACAGGGAAATTGCGGCGCTCATAAAACTTCTGCAAATTAAATTTCGCCGTATTCAAACGGTTTTGGAAGATTTTGAGATTGATTTTTTCACTGGAGGAATAATTTCCAATCTGGATTTTTTAATTTTAATCTATACCATACTTGAGATTTTTCATCAGGAATTGCTGCACCAACACAAAGAGAACAAAGAAGAGGCTGTTGCGATAAATATCAAAATAGAGCACGCCACGGAACCAGCCGCATTACAGTTTGTTGCCCCGATAAGCGCCTATCCTGAAAAAATGCGTTCAGCCCGCCGGTCAGGCAAAACGGAATCTTTTTTTCAACCTGAATTTTTACCTGCGAGCAGTCTGGTTTTTTTACAAATATCGCAACGCCTTTGTAAAGAAACCCCGATCAATCTTGGAGTTGAGAATCGGGGGAATCAGAGAATTCTTCGTTTATCATTCTAAACCCCATATCCTTTACCGTGTTTGATAATTCTTGCAATTCGCTGCACTATAAATTATATTACGTCCCACGAAGAGAGAGAAACCGGATGTCATGCCGGTTTCTTTTTGTATGCCGATGGAAGCACTTCCGCCAGAAAATTGTGCTGAAAACCCACAGGCATACATAGTACAGATTATAGTTTCCGGCAGGGAGTTCTTCTTTTTTTGCCACGGACAGTTTTTGTGATCCGATGGGATATTATCTGTTCTTAAAATTAAACCAATATTAATCGATCCAGTTTTTCAGCGGGAGGATATTTATGTCGTATTTAGATTTCGGCATCGTTATCATTTACATTGCGGCCATGGTCATCGTTGGCCTGGTTATGCAGAAGCGGGCTTCGGCAGGTATCGATTCCTACTTTCTCGGCGGGCGTAAAATCCCCTGGTGGGTGCTCGGTTCTTCCGGCATGGCCTCCAATTTGGACATTAGCGGTACCATGATTAATACGGCATTTATTTTTGCCCTCGGTGCTTGCGGTATGTTTATTGAAATCCGCGGCGGCGTCACCTTGATTATGGCTTTTTTGATGATTTTTCAGGGGAAATGGAATCGTCGCGCCGAAGTGATGACTCTGGCAGAATGGATGCATTTTCGTTTTGGCAAAGATAGACAGGGCGATGTTGCCCGCCTCATCGCTGCAATCTCAATTCTTATCGTGACTATCGCGATGATCACTTATTTTGCCATCGGTTCCGGCAAGTTTGTCGCGGAATTTTTGCAAATCCCCGGATTTTTAGGCCTCGAACCGCAATTCTGGGCTGCAACGCTCATGATCATTTTGGCCATGGTTTATACTGTCGCCAGCGGCCTCTATGGCGTCGTCTGGACTGACGTCTTTCAGGGTGTGCTCATTTTCGGTACGATAATTTATATCTGTATTCTGGCGAGTGGATATGCGCTGCCGGAAACTTTTAATGTTTCCATGCCGCTGCGCGAGGGCGGTTTCATGTCAGTGCAAACGACACGTGATGCCTGGACCAGCATGATTCCCAGTTGGACGCTCGATCTCGATGAACGCTCAGCTTATTCTATCTATAATCTCTTCGGAGTCGCCATCCTTTTTTACTTGCTGAAAGTCACCATCGAAGGCAGCGGCGGAACCAGTCAGTATATGATTCAACGTTTTTTCGCCGCCCGCAGCGATCGTGAAGCTGGTTTACTCTCACTCTTGTGGACGGTTTTGCTCGGCTTTCGCTGGCCGTTTATCATGGCAATCGCTATCCTGGGCATATCCCTTGGTAATATCGATGATCCCGAAGCGGTGCTGCCGCGAGTGATCAATGAAATGGTGCCTGTTGGCATCAAAGGTATGCTGGTTGCCGGGCTCATGGCCGCCGGAATGTCCACTTTTGATTCCACTGTGAACGCCGGTGCGGCCTATTGGGTGAAGGATATTTATCAGGCCTACCTGAACCCGCAGGCAAGCAGTCGTCAATTGATGATGCACGGGCGTTTCGCCTCTGTTGCCATCGTGCTCATCGGACTGGGCTGCACACTTTTTATTGATAATATCAACGAAATCTGGGGCTGGATTACCTCAAGCCTGGGCGCTGGTTTGCTCGTGCCAACTTTGGCCCGCTGGTATTGGTGGCGCATGAACGGTTACGGTTTCGCCGCCGGAACGATCGCCGGCATGGTTGCGGCTGTTTTGCAGCGTGCTTTCTTGCCGGATATTCCTGAATACTATGCATTTACAATCGCCACGGTCTCATCCCTGACAGGCATGATTATCGGTACATTTGCCTCCGCGCCGACCGATAAAAGCGTACTGCTCGAATTCTACCGCCGCACACGCCCGTTCGGTTTCTGGAAACCCGTGCGCCAATCGATTGCAGACTCTGTTTTGTCGAAAATCAATGCTGAAAATAAACGCGATATCATCTCAACTTTCATGGCTGTGCCGTGGCAGCTTGTGCTGTTCCTTTGCGGAATGGCGCTGATGACACAAAGGTGGGATCAATTTGCATGGCTCCTGCTGATTTTCATCGCACTCTCGGTCGGTCTCTATTTTAAATGGTACCGGCACCTGTCTACGGAAGTGGAAGTCCCACAGTAGTCTTATAATTTCAAAAAAAAGCCCCTGTCTGCAGACAGGGGCTTTTTTAATTGAACTTTATAGAATTAGTTTACATATTTAATAGATTAGTCCGGCACTCTGTGGGGGACTATTCAAAACGATATAATTGCGTTCAGATTTTCTGTTTTAAAAGTCAAATATTAAATCGGGGTCAATCTCACATCAATAGGATGACGCTGGGCTTGCTGAAGCGTGAGCGGTACCATGACTATTTTCAAAAAAGACTTTCCTGCATGACCCAGTATTCATCAAATTAAAATTTGGGGGGTGGGGTGGTATACAAGACGAGAATTGCTGACTGGCCGTTAGATGACCGGCCGCGTGAAAAATTGTTTTCGTTGGGTACGGATGCATTATCAGATGCAGAATTACTGGCAATCATTTTGCGTGTCGGCATTCAGCACAGAAGCGCAGTCGATCTGGCGCGATACATTTTACAGGAATGTGGTGGATTCCGTGGTATTGCCAAAATGGATGTGCAGGATATGACAGCGGTGAAAGGCATCGGCAAGGCCAAAGCAGCACAAATTAAAGCGGCGATCGCCATCGGCAAACGCCTGGCTCAGCAAACCAATAATTTTGGTGAACGCATAACTTCGAGCCAGGATATTTTCGATCTGTATCATCTCAAATACCGTGATTTGAAACGGGAAAACTTCAGCGTCATTTTTTTAACTTCCCGTCATAAAATTATCAGCGAAAAAGTTTTGTTTGAGGGTAGTGTCGCCGAAAGCCTCGTCAGCATACGCGAGGTGATCCGGGAAATTCTTGCAAATGGAGCAGTAAGTGTTATCTTTCTGCATAACCACCCCAGCGGCGAAGTTACACCTTCTGATGCAGATTATGCCATAACCAAAAAGCTGGTAGCCGCTTGCAAAACAGTGGACGTGCTGGTGATCGATCATGTCATTATCGGTGACGGTGTCTTTTACAGTTTCGCGGATGATCATTTGATTTGATAAATAAAATTGATGACAGGGTAAAGAATGGACGATAATACCGGCAAAAAAACTCCCCGGACAGAATTCATCTTCGAGGAACTGTCTGCCGAAGATCAGGCTGCGCGTTCGAGCACATTTTGTGCACTTTTAAAAAAACGCCGCTCTGTGCGTGATTTTTCAAATCGCCCGGTCGATATGAAAATCGTCGAAAACCTCATCGCCACAGCAGGAACCGCCCCCTCAGGCGCCAATATGCAACCCTGGCGCTTTATCGTCGTGACCAATCCTGAAATCAAAAAAGCCATCCGGCTCGCTGCCGAAAAAGAAGAAAAACTGAATTACGAAAAACGTTTTCCACAGCGTTGGCTGGATGATCTGACACAGTTTGGCACAACTTTCCGCAAACCCTATCTTGAAACTGCGCCGGTTCTCATCGTTATTTTTAAGATTGATTATGGTCTCGATGAGATGGGCGAAAAAACAAAACATTACTACGTTAACGAATCCGTCGGAATCGCCACCGGCATGTTGATCGCTGCTATTCATAATGCTGGCCTGGTCACTGTCACTCATACGCCCAGCCCGATGAAATTTTTGCAGGAAATTCTCAAACGACCGCAGAACGAAAAACCATTCATGCTGCTACCGGTGGGGTATCCCGCAGCGAAAGCGACAGTGCCGCTATTGAACAAAAAACCACTCGAAGAGATCATGATCGTTAATCCGCAATAGATATGAATTGCCCGGATTGTAGGGATGTTGTCGTCGGACGTGATTTTGCCGGATCAGTTTATGGATTCATTCCAGCATAGATCTGTTTTTCAAATTAATTTACAATGTTGTAAAGACGACAACAACCATTGTAAAAATTCCGACACTTTAGAGAATGCAGATAGTGTTCAATCATTTGAAACAATCTCTAACAGGTCTGGAAAATGGAAAATTCGGCAGCACTGATTGAACAAATTATGGGAGATAAACAAGCTGTAATTCTATTGATTACAGTTGCAACCGGTTTTATCGTCGGCAAGATGTTTCGCTTCCTGACAAAAATAATCTTTTATTTTTTTGCAATTTTGTTTTTCTTTGTGCTCGGATTGCAATATTTGGGATTTATAAAAATTATTGTAAATTATGAATCCATTGCACTTTTCATGCAGACGGCATACACCAGATTATCTCACGTCGGCCTTTCTGAACATGCCTTTTTTTGGGTGCCGTTTGTTTACAGCATCCGTAAATCACGTTTGCCATCAGTTTCCTGATTTTTATTGAATGACTCCTGCTACCCGCAATGGCGCATGATTTAACCTGAATAATTCGGGTGAAATGAACTTTTATTTTAACAAAAGCGTATCTGTTGTTAACAAATTGAATTGTTAACTGCTCACCCCGAATTATCTGATCCAGGATTTTGGGCAACGGAATGTCAAAACAAAAAATAAAACCTCGCTTAATTCTCATCATCGATGATGACGCATCAATCCGATTTTTAGTCAGATCTGCTTTGCGCAAGATGAAAAATTTACGTTTTATCGAAGCGAGCAACGGGCAGGAGGGACTTGCCGTACTTGAAAAAAAGCAGCCGGATCTGATTTTTCTCGATGTCGTCATGCCGGTTATGGATGGTATCGATTTTCTCTATCACCTGCGGGAAAAGACACGTTACGCGAAAATACCGGTGATTTTGCTCACGGGTTATCGTGATTCAGACCGCTTGCTCGATGCTTTGAAATTGCCACGCATAACACTGATTACCAAACCCTTCTTACTGGAAAATCTCGTTCAGCAGGCGCAAAAAATCCTCAAACAGAATCAATCGAATATGACGCGCACATGATTTTTTATCCCCGATGAGTTTCCAAATCATCCAAATGAAGAATGTCTGTCCGGGAAATCCCTTTTATTTTACAGATTTGTTCGTATTTTATTGCTGTTGCAGAATCCAAAATGGTAATTCAGATGTTCAAAATTTGTTCCCGTGAACTGCGTTATCAAATCGAACAGGCGATGCTTGCCGACTATGCTTTCGATGGCCGGCTGGCAGAAAATCTGCGCGCACGAAAAATCGACCTTCACCCATATCGCACGGCACTGCAGCGTGACCGTGACAGGATTATCCATTCCCGCACTTTCCGGCGTCTGAAACATAAACGTCAGGTGTTTTTAGTCAATGTTGGCGATCATTACCGCACCCGGCTTACCCATACCATGGAAGTTGCTCAGCTCAGCCGGACCATCGCCCGGGCGATGTGTTTAAATGAAGACCTCACCGAAGCCATCGCTCTCGGACACGATGTCGGACATACACCGTTTGGCCATCTCGGTGAAGTTGTGCTCGATGATATTTTACGAGGAAAATTCGCCGGCACAGAATATTTTCCACCGGAAAATTATGGCGGATTTAAACATAATTACCAATCCCTGCGCGTTCTCGATTTGCTCGAACAAAAGTATGATTACACCGGCCTGAACTTAAGCAGCCCGGTGCGGGAAGGTATATTAAAACACACCCGGCTGAAGAAAAACCTCATTCGTTACCCTGAAATAAAACTCGACCATTTGGTTATCGAGCAGGAATATGCAACAACCCTCGAGGGCCAAATTGTTGCGATCGCCGATGAGATTGCGCAACGCACCCATGATCTCGAAGATGGTATTCGTGCCGGTTTTGTCGGACTGGAGGAAATTCAGCAAATTGATATCGTCAAATTTCTTGAGAATTCCGGCAAATTGAACTTAGAAACAACATCAAGTCGATACCATTATCGAAATATTCTCATTCCCCGCCTGGTCGATGTGTTGGTCAACGATGTCATTCATCAATCGCTTTTGAACCTCAAAGAATATCACGAAAGTGGTTGTCAAAATTATCCGATTACAAAACAGATCGTTCACTTCAGCGCTGCAATGATGCCGCTGCAAAATCAGCTTAATAAATTCATTTATAAAAATATCATCTATATTCCGGCAGTTCAGGCTGCTGATGAACAAATAGCCCAACTCGTGCTCTGCTTGTTTAAAATCTATAAATCAGATCCGGAAACATTACCTGAAAATACGCGCAAGATGGTGATGAAATGTGATTCTGAAGCGTTGGCAGCACGTTTTATTTGTGATCATATCGCCGGGATGACGGATAATTTTGCCGTCGAGCAAATCTATAATCTGAGAAGCCGAAGCCATCTCGCGCGTGAAGTCGATATTCACTCCATCCAACCTATGTGGATTAAGCAATAAATGCATTTTGAACTTAAAGATATCTGTTTGCTTTCCGACCCCATTTCCGGTAAAATCAAAGAAACACGCCTTCGGGTTTCCTGCCGGTTTTCCTCCACTGAAAAGATCGGAATCATCGGGCATAGCGGCTCGGGAAAAACGACATTGCTGCAGGTTGTCGCCGGTTTGCTTGAAGCGGATTCTGGGCAGATCCTTTTCGGAGATGAGCAAATCAACAACAATAAGAGATTAAAACTCAAATATCAGAATCAGTTCGGCATCTGTTTTCAATTTCCGGAAATGCAACTCTTCGAGCAAACAGTCAGCGCCGATATTGCCTTCGGTCTGCATCATTCAACGCTCGGGGCGGAGGAAAAACGCACCCGCGTTGAAGAGACGCTGGCAAGTGTCGGATTAAATCCGATAGATTATTACCATAAACCGCTTCGTAGCCTGAGCCAGGGGGAGAAGCGACGTGTGGCTATCGCCGGTATACTCGTCATGCAAAAACGCGTGCTGTTGCTGGATGAACCGACGGCAGGCCTGGATGCACAGGGCGTCAGCATGGTCAAATCCCTGCTGCGGCGCTATACAACTTCTCCGGGAAAAGGCATGCTTGTTGTCTCACACGATCTTGAGTTTTTGCTGCAAATTGTTGATAAACTTTGGCTTATGCAGCATGGTTCCCTTCTGCATTCAATGTCGCGTGCTGCCATCGATTTCACTATTTTGCAAGATTATATCGAGCTTCCACGTTCGTATTATTTGCAGAAGAAACTTTCATCCATGGGGATCGCTTGGCCTGCGCCCGAATAGCCGCTGCTTAATGTGTTATAAATTCGAAAACCAATTCAATGGGTTATGAAAAATCTGCATGCAGTTGTTTTCGGTGAAATCCTATGGGATTTGATTGCTGGTGAAAAATACCTCGGCGGGGCGCCCTTCAATTTTGCTGCTCATTTTGTTCAACTGGGCAATCGTGTTGAGTTTATCTCCGCTATCGGAAATGACGAACTAGGTGAGGGCGCCCTGACGGAAATGCAAAAATTGGGCGTCACGGCCGAAAACGTAACCATCTCGCATAGCAGACCAACGGGTACGGTCACCGTTTCACTGCGCAACGGTCAACCGGATTATACGATTCACACTGATGTTGCCTGGGATTTTATTCAATTGTGTGATGCTCAAATTGGCAGCAGCGCGCCCGGCGGTATTCTATATTTTGGCACCCTGGCGCAGCGTTCCGCGGAAAACCGGCAGACTATAGGCCGTTTGTTGGCCGGCCGTAACTGGCGCCATGTTTTTTGTGATTTGAATTTGCGACAGCCGTTTTGTAGCAGTGGAGTGATTGAAAACTCGATTCGAAATTGCTCAATTTTAAAAATGAATGCGTTGGAAGCGGCGTTTGTCGCCCGCGATTTATTCAATGCCGATTTGGAGTTCGTTGGTTTATGTCCGGTGCTGGCGCAGAGTTATGGTGTCGGCATTCAACTGATCACCTGCGGCAGCCACGGCGTTTACGTTTTCGAAAATGACCGCTTGGAATTCATCCCTGCCGCAACCGTGCAGGTGTGTGATACCGTCGGTGCGGGAGATGCTTTCAGCGCCGCTTTTATGCATGCGTTTTATTCAGGTTTTGATCCCCTGCATGCAGCCCAGTTTGCCACTCAAATTGCCGCATTTGTGGTCGGACGACCCGGCGCAGTCCCCCAATATTCCCCTGCGATTAAGCGGAAAATTGCCGCACTTAAAATGCGGGTTTCTCGTAAATCCTGATTTTTTTATCTTAAAAATGGCCGGTTGTTCCATTGCGAAACAGTGATGAAGTAGCTGTGAAGCTGCGATACATTATTTGGCCGCCATGACGATATCGTAGTTCTCGTTGTTTTTGATTTTTTCAAAAGCTGATTCGTTTCGATAAAGTAATTTGAAATATGTTTTCAGGCTGATCAGTGATGCATCAATTTTGAAAGCCACTTTTGAAATATTTTGGCGACAAAATAGTAAGTTGGTGGCATAAACCTTGCAATCGGGCGCTGAGTTGTTTTTTATACATTTCGATTTTGTTTTAACTGTTTCTATACGACAAGAATTCGTAATTACGAAAATGTAAAGCTCTATGAAAAATTGTCGATTGATAGTATAGAATTTGAGAGTAGCGGGAGAACAGGCAAACATGACAAACATCACAGCTACAGAAGAATTTGAGCAATTTGAGGCAGCCACGATTCCGAAGGAAGCTTTGCAAACCGGCGCAGGCAAGAATTATGGTTTTGATTATCATTATCCTTTGGTCAGTCGCAGCCCGGAAATCAAAGAGATATACTCACTGATCAAAAAGGTTGCCAAAAGCAATGCTTCGATTTTGATTACCGGTGAAACCGGAACCGGCAAAGAACTCATCGCCGGCTTGGTGCAGTTTATCTCCGATCGCGCCAACAAACCTTTTATAAAAGTCAATTGTGCCGCTTTACCGGAAAATTTGCTGGAAAGTGAGTTGTTCGGTCACGAGCGCGGTGCTTTTACCGGAGCCTTTCAGTCACGGCAGGGAAAGTTTGAGCAGGCCGATGGCGGCACGCTTTTCCTCGATGAAATCGGTGATATGCACCTGACGACACAGGCAAAAATCTTGCGCGTTTTGCAGGAAAAAACCTTTTCCCGGCTTGGTGGAAACCGCACAATCAAAGTCGATGTGCGCATCATTGCTGCAACGAACAAGGATTTGTGGGAAGAAATCGAAGCGGGAAATTTTCGTGCCGACCTCTACTACCGATTGAATGTGGTTTCGCTGACTATTCCGCCTCTGCGCCAGCGGCGTGAGGATATTCCGTTAATCGCCGAGTTTTTTCGCCTGAAATTCTCCCGTGAAATACGAAAAAAAACCCTGGGTTTTGCACCGGAGACACTCGAACTTTTGACCAACCACTCCTGGCACGGCAATATTCGCGAACTGCGTAATTTAATCGAACGCTCGATTCTCGTTACTGAAGAGGGAAAGAGCATCATGCCTTCCGATCTGTCGCTGCCGGGTAAGGAATATTTTGCCGCCGGTGGAAAAGACAGAAGGCAGCGCGGCATCGATGAAGGCATGTTTTCCTGCAAAACGCTCAATTTGACGCAAATTGAAAAAGAAGCGATTGTCAAGGCATTGGAAATGAAAAACTTTGTCCAAAAAGATGCAGCTGAATTATTGGGCATTTCGCCACGGGCACTCAATTACAAAATTCAATTTCATAATATCCGCCATTCTTCCTGGAAGAAAAATTCTGAATAGCAACTACCCGCCTCAAATAAAAAAGGCGATTCACGGATCGCCTTTTTTATTCCGTTTTAATCCGCTAAATATTATCTTGTTGCCGGTTATTGATTTGTCATCACCAGAAAAACGCTCCCTGAGCTTGCCGGAGAAAGAGCGAAAAAATGCTCCCGCTGCGATACTTCGGCGAGCTCAGCACAAATAGACCCAGCGTGCACCTGGTGTGCTGAACAGAACAAAATCCTGACATTGGCTGAAAAGAGGTTGTTTTTTTAATGCGGGAAAATTTAAAAAAATTGAGCAAAGGAACCGCAGTTTATGGCCTGGGTCATATTCTAACACGGTCTTTGGCGTTTATCCTGCTGCCCCTTTACACCAACTATTTTACCCCGGCCGAACTCGGCATCGTCATGTTGATCGCCGCATTTCTCGCCGTGATGAATTTGTTTTATATCTACGGTTTCGATTCTGCGTTCCTGCGCTTTTATATCAGAGAAAAAGAAGCTGTCGAACAAAAAGTAATATTTACCACTTGTTACTTGACCATACTCACCTCATCCCTCGTTTTTTCCCTGATTATTTACCAGACGAGTCCGCTCATTGCCTCAAGCCTGACCGGTTCGGAGAACTTTTCCTCTCTGATCAAAATTACTCCGGCGATTCTTTCTTTTGATGCGCTGTCCTATTTGCCGCTGTTGCTGCTGCGCGCCCGCGAGCAGGCGGCTCGCTTTATTAGCATTAAAATCATCGCAGTTGTGTTGAATGTTTTTTTGAATATCGTTTTCGTCGTTTGGCTGCATAAAGGCATTGCCGGGGTGTTTTACGCACAATTGGGGGCGTCGATTGCGACTTTTAGCCTGACAATTCCGGTTATGCTGCCGGTATTGCGCCTGATATACTCTTTATCACAATTAAAACAACACCTTGCTTTCGGGCTGCCATACTTGCCGACGACTTTTGCCGTCATTTTGATGGAGCTCATCGATCGTTTTTTTTTGCTGCAATTTCGCGGCGCTGCCGAGGTTGGCATTTACAGTGCCGGTTATCGCCTGGCGATGATCATGTCGTTGCTCATCGCCGGGTTTCGTTTTGCCTGGCATCCATTCTTTTTGTCTATTGCCGGGCAAAAAGACGTCAAGCAGTTTTTTGCCCGTGTGTTGACATATTTTTTGCTCGTCTGCGCGTTTATTTACCTGTTTTTCAGCTTTTTTATCGATACGATCGTGCATCTCAAATTCGCCGATATTTATTTATTTGATGCAGCTTATTGGCAGAGCACCGCGGTGGTGCCGGTGGTCATGCTGGCCTATATCTTTTTCGGTGTTTATGCCATATTTGTCGTCGGCCTTCATCTTGAGAAAAAAACGAAATATTTGCCGGGCATAACTTTTGTCGGGGCGCTGACGAACATCGTGGGTAATTTGTTGCTGATTCCTCAATTCGGCATGATGGGCGCTGCTTGGGCAACGGTTTTCAGTTACGCTACCATGACTTTTGTGCTGTACATACTTGCGCAGAAGGTTTATCCGACGCCATATGAATTTCTGCGGGTAATGAAAATTATTATAATTGTCTTGTTCATTTATATCGTAAATAGTAGTTTGCAACTGGCGATATTGTATAAAGTATTTTTAATTGCCGGCTTGCCGTTGTGGCTCTATCTGCTCAAATTCTGGCAAGCCGGGGAACTGCTTTTCTTGAGTAAACTGCGAGATGGCATGATTGCGCGGATTAAACAATGGAGAAATCAGGCTATCCATTAAGCGTATTTTTTTGGGGTTTTCGCGCACAGACTTTTGTACTATGGGAATTTCTCAACCTTTAACAGGAAAATATTGATGAGTGATCAACCGGACTGTTCAGGAAAATCGCCGTCAGTTCCACAAGTTTTAACAAATTCGTGGCAGGTGTTTAACGAGTACGAGAAAAAACCGGCCACGATAAAAGGGGATATCTCAATTAAATATCCCTTTGACTGGTGGGATGATTTTTTTGCAGAAATTGAATTCGATGATCGTGAAATTCCCTTTGCCAACCGCCCCGGACTCGATAAAAAATATTACGACCCCACGCTTATTGCTGCCTACGGTCTGTACAATCACAACCAGTTTCTCCTCAATGGCGACATTCTGCGACGCTACACAGCTTTGCGCATGGCCGACTGGCTGCAGGCGAATCTGCAGGATTGGTGCGAACTTTTTTTTGCCTGGCCCCTGGAATATGATGAACCTTTTTACGGCATCAGTCAACCGTGGGTGAGCTGCCAAACTCAGGGTCTGGCAATTTCTTTGCTTTTGCGTGTCGCTTTTTTTAATAATGATGCCAGCTATGAAGAAACTGCACTTAAAGCGGCAAAGCTCTTCTTCGTCTCTTGCGATGCCGGTGGTTTTGTCAGCCGTTTTAAAGATGGCGGTCTGGTATTTGAAAGCTTTCCCGGTAAAGAACAGGCATTACCACTGATGGGCAACATATTCGCCATCATCGGAATTTACGAACTGGCGCATTATTTTAAAGACCGCAACCAGGAAACGGTTTTTAATTCTGCGGTCACCGGGCTGGTCAATAATATCGAAGGTTATAGTTTTAAAAAGTGGCTTTTAAAAGATTTACACCCTTCAAAACGCGTGGCCGGCAAAACCGAGGTTGCAACCATCGTCAAGTTGTTGAATATTCTTGCAAAACTCAGTGAAGATACGATACTGAGCAACCGGGCAAAATGCTGGCAGGAAAACTATGCGACGCACATAAGTGCTTTGCGTTATTTTTTTCGCACCCGTTGGGATGATTTTCGTTTTCGCAAAGTCTACTCTGTGAATAAATAATTGGAACGAAGCAGCAGGAATTCTTTGAAAAAAATTCTGATCCTCAGCTATTATTTCCCTCCCATGGGCATGGGCGGTACTCAGAGAATTATGAATTTTGCCAAATCGCTGCCGGGTTTTGGCTGGCAGCCGTACGTCGTCACCGTCAAGGATATCGTTTACCATGCCCACGATCCGCAACTCTTGCAAGAAATCTCGGCAATAAATGTTACCCGTACGGAATCGCTGGACCCCGCGCGGCTCCTGGCGCGCTTCAGTCGGGGCGGCGGCAACAATTCTGCCCATGCGGCCGCTGCCGGGAAAATCAAAAAACTGATCTACCGATTAATAAGCTATTTGCTCATTCCCGATAGCAAAATTCTCTGGCAGCCGTTTGCCTTGCGGGCCGTAAACCGCTTGTTTCGTTGTGAAAAATTTGATTTGATTCTCAGCTCCGGGCCACCCCATTCTTGCCATCTTTTAGCGTATAAAATTACCCAAAAACACAAAATCCCCTGGATCGCCGATTTCCGCGATGGATGGGCCGGTGGTGATTTTCAGCGAAATCAATCCATGCCGCATCGTTGGTTCGACTGCCGGCTACAAAAGAAAATAATAGGCGCTGCAACTCATATCACAGTCGTCTCCGAAGGACTGGCGCAAATTTTAGCTGCTGAAAGACCGCAAGCGGTCACGGTGATTACCAATGGCTATGATGATGCCTGTTTTTCTGCCGAATATCAGCCGACCAGCAAGTTTGAACTGGTGCATTCGGGCAGTATTGGCAATTTCGTCAATCCGGATTTATTATTGCGTGCACTACAGAGATTTGCTACAGAATTCGGCCATGAAACTTTCCATATGCGTTTCATCGGTGCCGATATGTCCGGAGTATTACAGGATAAAATCGCTGCGGCCGGGCTCGCTGCGAGCGTCGAAAGCACGGGTTATCTCTCGCACCAGACAACAGTGCATGCTTTGCAAAAGGCAGATTTGTTGATTTATCTCGTCAGTGGCGGCGCGTCAAAAAGTTTTATCCCCGGAAAAACCTTTGAGTATCTTGCTGCCAATCGCCCGGTTTTAGCTATCGCGGAAGATGTGGAAGGGACCCGTTTGCTGCTTGAAGGCGGCATGACAAAATGGGTTGCAGCAGATGAAACTGAAAAAATTTATGCCGGTCTGCGTATTTTTTATAAAGAATATTTAGAACGGCAAGTGCATCACGCAGATCTGCACTTTACATGTGAATTTGAGTGGAAGAAACTAACCGCAAAATTGGTTAAGATTCTCGCTGCTGTGACCAATGGTGCAGCAGCGAATTAGCTTTTATTATTGCCGGGGAACCGCCGCGGCGCAAAGAAAAACAGTGATATAACATCCGCTGCGGAATGAATTCCGCAGCTATTTAAATAAATTGTGAATAATGTAGGTTAGAGTAAATTGATACGGAATTTTATCTGTTCAGCGCACCAGGTGGGCGCTGAGCTTGCCGAAGCGGGAGCGGTACTACGGAATCGCAGGGGCTCGATAGCATGCCCCTCAAGTTCAGGGAGTCTTGCACTCAGCGAAGGCGCTTTCGTTCTATTTATCGAAAGCGGGCATCTGAATTTTCTGTACAAAATGATGAATTACATTCCTTTACTTCCATCTGATCGGAAAAATGTTTATATTTGCCGCGCTAGGTCATGTGCTGAAAAAGCTCCCTTTTTTCGATTTTTCTGTTCGTAATATGGAACGGGTTGCATTTTCTGAACTTTGATCAAGAAAAATTACCTCATTTCGATAGTTTTAGCAGGTGATGAAAAATCTGTAAGATTAACAGGATTTGTTGTGCGCATATTTTTTACTATCTTATCCGCCATTTTATTTCTTCTCCAATCTGCCAATTGTTTTGCTCAGGAATACCTCTGGCCAACGGATGCCAGTCACTGGATCACTTCGGCTTTCGGTGAGCACCGCCCGCGGCGATTACATGCTGCCATCGATATCAAAACCTGGGGGCAATCCGGCTATAAAATTTTTGCCGTCCGCGATGGTTATGTCTCCCGTCTGCGTGTTTCTCCATCGGGATATGGCAAAGCCATCTATCTCAAACTCGATACCGGGGAAATCGTCGTCTATGCCCATTTGAGCGGTTTTAACAAAACACTTGCCGATTTTGTCTATCACGAGCAGCAGAAAAACCAGCGATACCGGCTTGACCGCTATTTGTCTGCAGCAGCTTTTCCGGTAAAAAAAGGGGATTTTCTCGGCTATACCGGCGAAACCGGCATTGGTGTGCCGCATCTGCATTTCGAGATGCGTGATGCTAAAAATCGCCCTTTCAACCCATTTTTGCGAGGATATAAAATCGATGACGTGCGTGCCCCGACGATTAAAAAAATCGCTTTTATCCCGTTAAAATTCGATACCCGCATCAATGATGATTTTATCACTCACATCGCCTCTCTGAAAGTTGTTGGGAAAAACCGTTTCACCCTTGAAAGACCTGTTTCATTCGATGGTGAAATGGGTATCGCCGTGCGTGCTTTTGACAGGAGTGGTACCGTCAGAAATGCTTTCGGCGTTTACAAGCTCAGCCTGTATCTCGACGGAGTGCATCTTTTCACTTCCAAGTTTGACAAATTCAGTTATGCGTATAACCGCTTTATGGACCTCGACCGTGAATACCGCTTGCGCCGTCGCGGCTACGGTAAATATTACCGCCTGTTTCTCGATCCAGCAAACCCCCTTTCATTTTATCATTATCGTGGCCAGGAAAAAGGCCGTCTGATTTATGATGCACTTGCATCATCGCCAATTCCGCAGGATATCACCCTGCAGCGTGCTGATTCGTTGGCTTTGGCGGGCCTGATTTCGCACGAAGAAATTGCTCCGACACCGTTATTTTTAAACCGCGGCAAACATTATATGACGGTGATTGTCGAAGATTTTTTTGGCAATCAATCAGTCGTCAGCGGTGAAATCATCGCCGGAAAAAAGGCGGAGATCGCTCCGCGATACCTCGTGACCAATGGCAATGTTTTTCTCGACCGCATTGGAGGCATCGGCCCCATGAATAAACCGGTGCTGCAATTTTGGAAATCAAACGGAAATACGCGAACAAACTGGTCTCTTGCCGACAAGATAGCGCTGAGCAGCAATGGAGATGGCGATGGGGTAGAAGCATCATTGCCATTGCACCTGTTTCAGAAAAATACGCTCTTGAAAAAACAATCTTTCCGCTTTGTTGCAACGGATGATAGCGGACTGCAAACCTGGCCTGCCTATTTGAGTGTCCCCGGCAAGACGTCGCACGGTCAGGCCGTGCTGAAAATCGAATCGGATTTTTATGATCACTGGGTACGTTTTAAAATTACCAGCACTCAGCCTTTGCGTAAAAAACCTTTCGTCGAGTTGACGACCGGAGATCACAGTACCCGTTATCCGGAAATTTGGCAGTCTGGCCAGATGGAATATCTCATGCCGGTTTCACTATTCGATTTTAACGGCGGCAATGTTCGTCTTCTCACCAGCGGCGAAACGGTAACCGGTGAATTTATTTCGGCGGATTCGAGTTTCGATAATTTTCATGTCCGGCATAAGACAAAAGCCTCGTTTTCCTCTCCCGACGGAGAAATAACAGTTGATTTTAATCACAATTCCCTGTATGATGATCTCTTCGGGCGCGTCTATTTGTTGGGCAATCCTCCGCGTTATGATAAAGATGCCGTCAGCGATATTTACATTGCCGAACCGCAGGATGTGCCGATGAACAAAGGCGTTGTCGTGCGCATGCACTACCCGGCTGATTTCTCCTCACCGGAGAAACTGGGTTTGTATTATCGAACCCGGAAACGCTGGGCATTTATCGACAACAAGATCGATACGGTGAAGAAACTGATTTCCGCCCGGGTTTTTAGTCTGGAAAAGTTTGCCGTACGCAAAGATGACACCGCCCCTACGGTCACCGTTTTTAGCCCGCGTGCGGGTGAAATTCTTTCCCGCCGACCAGTCTTTAAGGTGCGTGCAAAAGATGAACAATCTGGATTTGCCTCGGAAGAGAAACTGGTTATGCGTATCGATGGTAAAAAAATGATTGCCGAATTTGACCCGGAAACCGGAATGGTGCAATATCAGCCGCGCCAGGCGATGAAACCCGGCAGACATGAATTTCGTTTTACAGCGACCGATCGCTCGGGAAATCAGGTGGAAATTTCCCGCTCATTTCAGATAAAATAATCCCGGCACTAGGTTTTAATCGATAGCCGCACCTGTTACATCCAAGTTTTGTACGAAATCAGATGATCCCATATCGCGACGATAATCCACGCCTGGAATTTCCATACGTTACCTGTATTCTCATGGCTGCGAATATCAGTGTTTATCTTTTTCAGATTTTCCTGCCGGAAAGCGACGCTTCCAACTTTATTCTCACTTTTGGCGCAATTCCGGATCGCATTCTCGCCGGGGAAAGTAGCTGGTCGCTTTTTACCGCGATGTATTTGCACGGCAGCTTTTTCCATCTTGCCGGTAATATGTTGTATCTCTGGGTTTTTGCCGACAATGTTGAAAATATCATGGGGCCGGTAAAATTCTTCATTTTCTATCATCTCTGCGGCCTGGGCGCAGCAGCGACTCATATTTTCATCGAACCGAATTCAGTTATCCCGATGATCGGCGCCAGTGGGGCGATTTCCGGCGTGCTCGGCGCATACATGATTCGTTTCCCGCGCGCTAAAATTTCGGTGGTCGTTCCCATCCTGATCTTGCTGCATTCCACACGTGTCCCGGCATTTTCTGTACTCGGTATCTGGTTCATTTTTCAAATTTTTTCCGGCCTCGGGGTTTTGGGCAATAACATACACGACGGCATCGCATGGTTCGCTCATATCGGTGGATTTATTTTCGGACTTCTTCTCCTGCGTTTTTTTCAGGATGCGCATCGGGTTCTCACCTACGAATATCATAATCATTACTACGATTGACTGGCGCTAATTTTCAGCCTGAAAGAGATGGAAAAATCCCGAATAAATCCCGGTACCGGGGATGCAAACAAATATATCAACTAATTTGAGGATACCATCATGTATTTCAACGGCACGTTAACCATCGACCCGGCACAAATGACGAATATGGAGATTAAAAAGCCGGAAAATGCTTTCGGACAATTTTTGCAGGTGCTCACCGGTGGCCTGATTTCAAAAAAGGAAGAAATCGAAACATTCACTGCAGTGGCCATATTGCAGCAAATCAATCTCGCCTGCCAAAATCTGGGCATAAACAACATCGTGCGGCTGGCGAAAGACGATATCGATTTCTTCCTCGATACCGAGGAAGATGATGATGATCTCAGGCAGGTGCTGGAGCAATTTCGTCTCAAGACCGACCGCTACGAGTCGGAATTGTTCGACAAGATTTTTATAGTTCTCGAACACGAAAAAGACCTGATCAAATATTTGATCGAAATCAACATCAACCGGCGGCACCGCGTCGGTGCTTACCCCATCGAAATTAAGATAAACGGCGTCTTGAGCGAATTAAAAATAAGTGACAAATCCAGTGCTGATTTGCCGCAAAAAATGAAATCGATTTTTTCATCACAGGAAAAATACGATTCTTTTTTACGGGAAAAACAGACTGTATTTGAGCAGTTTGTCGAGCGTTTCGAGCAGAGTCTGCGACGCAGCATTCGCGTCGAGGATATTAAAACAAACACCAGTTTGAAAATGTTGCGGCCGAAAAAGCCTGTACGTCATCAGTCGGAAATTCCGCAAAACCGCAACGCTGATCCGGTTTATTACGGCTATCCCGGGTTTGGTGATTTTTTTCTCTACGCTTGGCTGTGGTCGTCGATGGCGCACAGCAGCCACATTCATTGTCATAATTTTGATTTGGTCGATGAACAGGGGCAGACGATGATGAGCGTCGGTGATGCCGGCTTCGACGCCGGCGCTACGGAAACGCTCAACCCCGAAGCCGCTTTCGAAACCCCGGAAGGCGGCGACGTGGAGTTCCTCAACGGTCACGATTTCGATGCAGAATTCGAACAGGCCGGTATCGATTCCGGCAGCGACATGCCGGAGATGGACATCGGTGATGACGCCGGAAGCTGGTTCGATTCAGCCGGGGATTCGTTTGATTTTGGCGATATGGATTATTAGTAACCAGACAAGTTATTTGCTGTTTTGTTTTTCGTTCCAGGGTTTTGCAACGTAAATGTGCGTCGCACTTGCCGAAAACGCGAGTGGCAACACTTTACAAATTCTTCGCATATAACACGAGAAGTGCGTCGCACATTATTTCAAAAACAAAAGCTTACGCCGGGCATGCAAGGCGCAGGCGGTGAGCTCATAGAAATACATACCGCTCGGCAGTATTTCTCCCTGGTCATTTTAGCCGCGCCACTTCAGCGTATAAGCGCCGGGCGCCGATTTCCCATTAAACAAAAGGCGGACTTGCTGTTCGGTTGAATTATAAATCACCAGCCTGGTTTGGCCGGGTTCGGAAATGTCAAATCGAATGGTGGTTTGCGGGTTAAAGGGATTGGGATAATTTTGGTAAAGTTGAAATTCTAGGGGTAGCGCTGCTGCGTTTTCCAGACCGGGAGTGCATGTAAGGCGGCTCTGCCGCCCAGCAGGCAATCTTGATGACGTCACACAACGTAAGCATTCGGCCGAGCACACCTTGTTTTTCACCGCATTATAGCTTGTTGGAACTGGGCAGTGTCTGCCAAACATTCGGCAAGAGCTCATCGAGTTTTTTTGAAGGGATGATCGGCGATGCGGGTGAGCACATCTCGT
>JAJRYV010000081.1 GCA_024275575.1 bacterium | reverse complement strand
GGCTGTCGCGCAAGGGAAAGGAATATTTATAAGTCACTACAAAAGCAAATTAATATCTAAACATTGGAGTTATCCCACAAAACAGACTAAAATATGGCAAATTTTATGTTTTCTTCGCGGATGAGAGGTGAACTTGGGTTAGGTCATGCAGTAAACTCTGATTTGAAAAAATCCATGTTCAATCTGCGTCAATCAGTAGCTAATAATTTGCCTATAAATAATCATCAGGCGATAAATGTTGCAGTTCGGCAAGGCGGGCAATAACTTCACCAATTTTATTATTGGGTGTGGAAGCACCGGCCGTTAAACCGATTGTCGTTTCTCGTGTCTTCAGCCAGTTTTCACTGACCTCCAGCGCTCCCCCGGTGAGTGGCTGATGGCGTATTTTTTCCAACGACAGCAGACAGGTTGCATCATCGATATGAAATGCACGGGTTTTCTGCGCCGAGATTTCAACCAGGTGTGTGGTGTTGGATGAATTATATCCGCCGATCACCAGCATGACATCGATGGATAAATTGCGCAAAATAGCCTCAACAGCATCCTGCCGGTCCTGGGTAGCGCTGCAAATGGTATCAAATGTACGAAATCGTGATTGGACCTGCGTTTCACCGAAACGTAACAGCATCGTCTGTCTGATTCGCCTGGCAATAGCCAACGATTCACCGGAGAGCATCGTCGTCTGATTGGCGCAACCGAGGCGTCCGAGGTGTTTGTCCGGATCAAATCCGGGAGAAACAGCATTGTGGAAATACTGCAGAAAAGCATTTCTGTCTCCCTTGCCTGCGATATATTCACAGACCATTTCTGTTTCCCGCATATCGAGCACGATGATGTAGTGGCTGTCGGTGAATTGTTGTGTTTGGGAGCTGGTGGCACGCGTCTCCTCATGCTTCCATTTGCCGTGAATGATGGAGGTGAATCCGTCTTTCGCATAGTTTTGCACCCGTTTCCACACGTTCAGAACCGATCCGCAGGTAGTATCTACAAGAATGCAACCGCTTTTTTTAAATCGCTCCAGCTCTTCGATAGCCACTCCGAATGCCGGCAAAATGACGACGTCTTCCGGGCGTAAGTCCGGTTTCGGTGAAGCAGCATATTTACCGCTGAGAAAGCGGATTCCCATATCCAGCATTTTCTTATTCACGTGTGGGTTGTGAATCAGCTCGCCGGTGAGAAAAATACGTTTATCCGGAAATTGTTGCCGTGTTTGATAAGCATATTCAATCGCCCGATCGACGCCGTAACAGAAACCGAATTCCCGCGTGATGTGCACGGTGAGACGCCCAATCTGTATTTGATTATCATTTTGTCGCAAACGATCGATGATAGTGCTGGAATAAGCTGCATCAAGAGGCCCGGCGACCGTATCTTTCAACCCGAATCCACGGCGATAGAGCCGGGTGGTTTTATTATCATTTTTCATTGATGGCACATCCTGTTGGTTGTACGATTAATGGTTGTAAAATTGAAGGAATTGGTTAAATTGTTGGCACACCAATGGTGCGTTGCACTTCTCTTCTTATCGTCGAATTCAACGATCAATTTCCAAGACGGAAATAATACAAAAATAAATCATCATCTCAAAGAAAAAGCCAATGGAGGAAAACATGCCGGCACGAATTTCAATGATATTTATGCTCTTTTTTTCACTGTTTTTATTTGCCTGCGGTTCGGATGCGGAGAAGGCCAAAGATGAAGAAAAGACAGTCGCTGATGTTACCGGGGAAGTGAACAAAACAGCACAAAAATTAACTTCCGGCGAGATAGGCATCGACGAAGCGATGTCGCAGATGCAGCAAATGATGTCCGGCGGAGACAAAGTCACTCCGGTCGATTTTCGTAAACTAAAAGCATTGCTGCCGGAATCGATCAAAGGTTTACAGCGTTCCAATCTCGAGGGTGAAAAAACCGGTGGATTTGGCATTATGGTCAGCACAGCCAGGGCAGATTATAAGAACAGCGCCGGCCGTTTGACGATAAATATCACCGATTTGGGCACCATGAAAGGCATGGCCGCGATGGCGACTGCCGCCTGGCTTCATGCGGAGATCGATCGCGAATCCGAGGATGAATTCGAACAAACCTTTGAACTCAGAGGCAACAAAGCCTTTAAAAAATACAACAAACATCGACAGCGTGGTGAAATCGGAACGATTATCGCTTCACGTTTTATCGTCAATGTGAAAGGCCGTGGCTTCCCCTTTGCACGCCTCGAAGAAGCGCTTGACGAGATATCGTTTAATGAACTTGAAAAATTAAAAGATGAGGGAATCCGGTAAGCAGGAAGGATAATTGTGCAGCAGCGCTGTTGCAAGCGGCAAAATTAAAAGATAAAAAATGGCGCTGCGAATTTATTGTTTTTTTTGAATCTGGTTTTGCAGGAATTGCAGTTTTTGCTCCATCAGCAGGAGGCGGCGTTCGATTTGATCGCGGGAACGGGTATTTTTACTGCCGAATTTAAAAATCGGCTGCTCTTGTGCCTTGACAATTTCAGGATTGATTTGTGCGAAATGAGGTACGTCCGGCAGATGGGCGGCACGGAACTTAAATTTGCGAGTTTGCCCTCTGCGCTGCACCTGCACTTCAACTGCATGCCCCGGTTTGACGCTTGCCATTATCCGCTTCAAATCGTAATAGCCATTCAGAATATTTGCATTTATTTTCGTCACCACATCGCCAATTGCCAATCCGGACAGGGCTGCCGGAGAGTTTTCCAGCAAAGCGACGATTTGTGGTAAATTGCGCTCAAATGGCCGTACGGTAATGCCCAGCCAGCCATGATTTTTTTGATATTCAGCCATAATTCTGCCGCTTGCCTGCAAAACCTGATCGATTGGTGTCACCAGCGCGCATTCGGTTGCAGCCATGCTGCCGCGGTTTGTTCCTCCGGATATCGTCAGACGCCCCGAAACCATACCGATGATCTGCCCGCGCGAGTTCATCACCGGTGAACCATTGTTGCCCGGCGAAGTATTGACGGCAATTTGCAGCAACCCGTTGGCATAAACGGCATTGATATTGCCCAGGCTGACGGTACTCGAAATACCCAGCGAATTTCCGACGAGCACTGTCCACGAACCGGCGCGCAATAGTTGGGGATCACCGAAATCCAGGGATTTCAGGTTTTTCGTATCGAAACGCAGCAAGGCAACCGAGAACTCCGAATCGATGCCCATCAACTCTGCCATGTAGGTCGTGTCTTCATCGAACTGTACATAAATATGCTGTGCGCCGGCGACGACACTGCTTTTGGTTGCCACAAATCCCTGCTCATGCAAAACAAATCCGGTTCCGATATTGGTCGTAAAATCAGCTTCCGGTCGGGCCGGGCCGGGGACTGATTCTTTGAGAAATGAGAAGAAGGAATCGTCCGGTTTTTTGTTGGGAATGATAGCGGAAACCGTGACGACCGACGGCTGAATTTTTTCAACGATGGCATTGATTTCCGCATCGAGGTTTGCCAGCAGGCTTTGCCCGGCAACATGTGAGGTTGCGATGGTTAGGCAACTAACGGCATTTAAAATGACGGTTTTAAGCATATCGAGAAAATCCCGGCAGATTAATAAGTAAATTGAACCTGGGCGGTGTTGAGTTTTACCGCCGGGTTTTCAGGTTTTGTTAAGGAATCGGTAGTAGCAAATTTTGCCGTATGCATTTTTTCAGCAGTTTCAATATTGGGTGTTTTTTGCATACCTGTACGCCGGCCCGAAGCCGGCGGTGCATCAAAATGATCGAGCGAGTAATGGATATTTGCAGCAGGGATACGCTGCATCGCTCCTCCGAGTTCGATTGCCGGGACAGGTTGGGAATCGGATGAAAAAATCTGATTACGGGAGGGTTGCAGGAAAGAAAACACGATGAAGATAGCCACAGCCGTCGCGACCCCAAACGCCGGCACGCGCCATGCCTGCAAAACAGAAACCAGTGAAAGCCGGCCCACCTTCTTCTCCATTTGAATGCGCGCCCGTAAAATCGTGCTAAAATCATCGGAGATTTTTACTGGCTGCAGGTTTTGCATCGCGTTGCGCAAAGACTTGAGTTGTTCAACCCTTTGTTTCTCTTGTGCGTTCTCTTCGAGATGTTTTTCTAATATTTGTCGTTCGTCGATTGAGAGCTCGCCATCAATAAGGCGCGAGTACAAATGAGAATAGTCACGAGATTTTTGCATAATTTTAATTTCCGTAGCAATAGTTTGGGCTGTTCTCCTTCCGCCGCAGCGGTTCCAGTTGATGTATTTTTTTAAAACTTCGACTTGAATCAAATTTAAAAGGGTCTATAAATACTGCCTGAGCTTTTCCTGTAAACGAAGGCGTGCACGGTTTACCCTCGATTTCACCGTACCCAGGGGTACATTGATAATTTCGGCAATTTCCTCATAAGCTAAGCCCTGAACATCACGCAGAATGATGACTTCACGAAACTTGACCGAGAGCTTGTCGATTTCGCGCTGGATAATTTTCTCGTGCATGACGGTATTGGTATATTTTTCGGGATTATATTCGTCGCTGGCGATCTCGTAGTCTTTTTCTTCCATGCCGATGTCGCTGAGGGAAAAAAGTTGCCGGCGCTTCCGTTTGCGCAGTTCCGTGCGCGCAAGATTGCCGGCGATGGTATAAATCCATGTCGAAAATTTGGCGACTTGTTTATAAGCATGGCGTTTGCGGTAAACGCGGAGAAAGGTTTCCTGAACAACATCCTCAGCCTGTTCCCGGTTATTTAAGAATCGAAAAACAAAATTCAGCAGTTGCTGCTTATAGCGTTTGACAATGAGATCAAATGCATAACTATCGCCTTGTTGAAAACGGGCGATCAGCTCCTCATCCGAAGGTTTGTTTCCCTGGTCCGGCTTTTGTCCTTGCATTCAAATTCCTTTGAATTGAACATATGGGTTTATTAAAAGTTCCTGAAAAGTTTAAGATATTTTTCCTGCGTAAGGCAATCGTCTCGCAGGATAACCTTTAACAATTTGGACAAATAGCAGCTCCATGATTGATTCGGGATTGACAGGGAATAATTTTAAAATAAAATCGATGTGGCGAATATTTTCCAAGGCGGAAAACAGTTCATCCACCGAATATTTGCGTTTAAACTTATGCAAATCGTTGACAAAATAGGGCGACATTTTGGTTTTTTGTGCCAGAGTCGTGCTGCTCTGGCGGCTGGTATCGAATCCTGTTGCGATAAGGATATTGGTAAACAGGCGCGACATCTGAGCGATAAGCGCAAGGTTTGAGTTCGAATACTTAATTTTGTGGTAAATCGACAAAACCTGTTTTAAATCACGGGCGCCGAGGGCATTTTGAAGCGCAAAGGGGCTGTACTCCTTGCGCATGCCGGCCACTTCCGCCACTACTTCCCGGGTGATCATTTTTTCATCTCCGAGATAGAGCAGGATTTTTTCAATTTCATTTTTAAGCTCCTGCAGCTTTGTCCCCACCTGCAAAACCAGCAGCGCTGTCGCCTCCGGATCGATTGAATATCCTCGGGCCTGCACTTCCTTTTCGAGCCATTGGACAACGCGGTTTTCATACATCGGCTTGCAGGAAACAAAAGCTGAATTTGCCTGCAATTCTTTTAAAGCTTTCGAGCGAAAATCAGCCGTCCGGGAAATCAAAACGAGACAAGTCGTCGGGTTTGGTTTTTTTGCGTAGGCAGCAAGCAGTTTTTGATCTGTTGGGCTCATTTTATTGAAATCACGCACGATCACCAGCCGTTTTGCAGCCATCATCGGGTAGGATGCGGCAATATCGAGAACACGTCTGGCGCCGGTTTCGCTGCCGTACAACAAATCCATGTTGAATTCGCGCAAATCCTGCGGCACCCCCACGGAAATAATTTTTTCCATGTAACGATCACTGAGATAATTTTCAGCGCCGGCGAGCAGGATCAATGCGGGCAAATCAGCGGCTGCTTTGATTTTTTCGATACGAAAATCGGCCATTTTTATTTCAGTTTTTCCTTTTTAATCGCCAGCAGCAGGCTGCTGAAAAAGCCGCCCCAGGTAAATCCGAGAACGATAACGAGCATGATTATCGCGCTTGTTGACATAATCTAACTCCACTTAGTCGATAGCTTTGTGATATAATTTATTATTAAAAAACAAAAAAAGAAGCACAACAATGCCCCATTGTAAGATACAGGTGCCGACACTGAACGGCTGCAGCGGGTCCCACCAGGAATCGGGGTGATACGAAGTGATCGCCTGATAGAACCACCAGATGATCAGCACCGCAAACTCCAAAGGAATTAACCAGGTGATGATGAAATCGTACCATTTGCCGACATGCAGATCGTTGCCCTCCGTATTGATGAATTGGCGGCGGAATTGGTTTGCCCCGAATTTGCGCGCGGTAAAAGCGACGAAAAATCCGCTCACCAGCAGGCCTACCCCCCACACCCAGTCCTGATTCTGAAAAAAGGTTAAATTGACGGCCGAGGGTGCACCGAGGAGAAAACCGGCAAACCACACAAAAATCGTGGCTTTTTTTCGCTGCCAGCCCAGATCGAGCAACGTGCGCACCGCGAGTTCCAGCATAGCGATGAGGCTGCTCACCGCGGCGATTGTTAACGCGAGAAAAAAACCGGTCATAAAAAGCCGGGGCATCGGCAAGGTGCGGAAAAGCTCCGGGATCCAGATGAAAGTCAGCCCGGTTGAGGCCGGACCGGTATCGGCCAAAACTTCCTGCGGCGACAGCCCGAGAAGAGGCGCCAGCGCGAAAACCGCCGGAAAGATCACGATACCCGCCAGCACCGAAGCGCTGTTATTGCCGAACCCGGCAATGCACGAATTCAGGGCGACATCCTCTTTTTCACGCATGTAAACAGCGTAGGTCATCACCAGTCCCCAGCCCGCACCGGTGGACCAGGCGCTTTGCGACAGGCCTTCAAGCCAGACTTTGTAATGCCCCAGCGCCGACCAATCCGGTTTGAAAAAAAACTCCAGCCCCTGCATTGCGTTGGGCAGGGTCAACACGCGAACCGCACCGGCGACCAGCAACAGAAATAACCCGGGGATGAGCAGTTTTGTGGCTTTTTCGATACCACCTTTGATGCCGCGGAAGATAATCAGTGCCGAAAGGGTGATGGCGAGAAAATGAAACAACAAAGCCTGTTCAGGATTTTTTGAAAAAGACGCCCAGTAAGCTGTTCCGGTGATTTCATCGAGGCCGCCTGTTGCCGCAGCCCAAGTGTATTTCATGCACCAGCCGGCAACCACGGAATAGTAAAACATGATGGCGATGGTGCAAAAAGCGATGAACCCGCCCATCCAGGTATATTTTTTACCGATGAGTTTGCCGATTGCTGCCGCCGGCCCCCGGCGCGTCGTTTTGCCGATGGCAAATTCGGTCATCAGTAACGGAATCGACCATAGAACAAGAAAAATCAGCCAGGGGATGAGAAATGCACCACCGCCATTTTGTGCGGCTATGCGTGGGAAACGCCATAAATTTCCAGTACCGATCGCCATGCCCAGCGCCGCAATCACCAATGTCCAGCGCGATGAAAAGACCTCGCGTGATTTTGCCATTCTCCCTCCGTATGCACATTAAAACTCTAAACTTCAACCCTGCAGAAAATAAAGAGCAATGAAACCAATAGCAAAACAATACCAGGCGAAATAATCGAAGCGGCCTTTTTTGACGACTGCCAACAAAACTTTTATCGCAAAAAGACCGGATAAATACGCGACGACGAAACCGGCGATCAGCGGCAGGAGATGCCCGGTATCGAAGGCAGTGTCGCCGATATCTTTCAGATGTAAAATAAAAGCGCCGCCAATTGCGGGCAAAGCCATGAGAAATGAAAAACGCGCTGCTTCTTCCCGGTTAACACCGGCAAGCATGCCCACGGAGATTGTCGTGCCGCTGCGTGAAATACCAGGCAAAATAGCAAAAGCCTGGGAGATGCCGATAATCAGGCTGCGTTTGATATTGACTTCGCCGGTCGATTTCAACCCCAGGCGCGAAAGCAATAAAATCAAACCGGTGACGATGAGCAGACAGGCTGCCAAAAAGGGATCAGAAAAGGCTTGTTCAACCCAATCTTTGAAGAATAATCCGACGATCACCGCCGGGATTGTCGCCCAGAAAAGATAAGCGATATAACGTAATGCCGCTTCCTGCGAATGGTGTTTTCGCCGTTCGGCGTTCGGGAAAAAACCTGCAATACCCTTGAGTAGCCACAGAACATCCTCACGGAAAGCGGAGATCACTGCGAAAAACGTACCGAGATGCACGACAACCTCAAACAAAATACCTTCCTGCGAGACGCCCAGCAGGGCTTTTCCCAACGTCAGATGACCGGAACTGGAGACCGGCAAAAATTCTGTCAGCCCCTGTATAAGTCCTAAAATAACCGCTTGTAAAGTTGACACTTAATTCTCCCTTTCAAAGATGTAAATCAAAAAACATCTGACCTGTTACAAAGTGAATTGTACACACCGGCCGGGCAATTGCGCAGCATTTCACTAAACACGATAAATATCCATCAGTTGATACGTTTTATAATCAGGAAAAAATTATTGAGATAAAAGCGAAGATACAAAAACTGCAGATAAAATAGCAAGGGTTCGGGATGGCTTCTCCATATGTTCAAAATAACAGTGAGAAATATAATCTCCCGCAGCTATGAAAGCAAGAAAAAAACAACGTGCGCGGTATAACTGTAAAGAATGGTGTATGAAAAACAGTTCTTTTTTATTGACATTCTCCCAACATATTTTAAGTTAACTTGTTCTTTCAGCCAGGATCAGACCTGAAACCGGGATAAGCATTTCGACAACCACATAAACAACTCCCACCTGATAAAAAAATCATAACTCGTAAATAATCAGTCATAGAGGACAAACAGTCCTGCACAGGAGGCAGCGGAATGAATAATTTACAAGTGTACTCTGACAAAGCAATTTCGATGATCATGGAATATGGCCCCAAATTAGTGTTGGCCATCATCACGCTCATCGTTGGTCTCTGGATTATCAAAGTTTTTATCAAAGGGCTGGGCAAAACGCTGGAGCGCAGCAAAACCGATGCATCTCTCAAACACTTTCTCCTGAGTATGGCGGAAATATTTTTTAAAGCTATGCTGATCATCAGCGTTGCCGGTATGATCGGTATCGAGATGACCTCATTTATTGCGGTTTTGGGTGCGGCCGGTCTCGCGGTCGGTCTGGCGTTACAGGGCAGCCTGGCAAACTTTGCCGGCGGTGTTTTGATTTTGCTATTCAAGCCTTATAAAATCGGTGATTTTATCGATGGTGCAGGTTATGCCGGCACTGTTAGCCAGGTTCAGGTTTTTAATACAATTTTAAAAACCCCGGATAACAAAACAATCATCATCCCCAACGGTGTTTTGAGCAATGCCAGCGTTACTAATTTTTCCACCGAATCCAAACGCCGCGTCGATATGACTTTCGGCATCGGATATTCGGATGACATCAAAAAAGCGAAAGCACTGCTTGGCAAAATGCTCGAAAACGATGAGCGCGTTTTGCAAGAGCCGGCACCGATGGTTGTGGTTTCCGAGCTTGCCGACAGCTCGGTCAATTTTGCTGTTCGTGCCTGGTGCGATAGCGCCGATTACTGGGGTATTTATTTTGATATGCAAGAAAAGGTAAAACTACAATTCGACAAAGCCGGTATTTCAATTCCATTCCCACAGCAGGATATTCACGTTTACCAACATTAATTTAACCCGGTTGGCGCCGGCATTAATCGTGCAGGTTTCAGAGCGATCATCAATTATTAGTGAAATCTTGTGCACGCTGGCGCAAACTATTAACCCGGTAATCACAAAAATATATCTTTATTTTTCAACAGAGGGAAAAATGAACAAATTCAAAACTATTATTATCATTTTCATGACAACCGGCAACCTGATTTTTGCGCAGGAACAAACAGAAAAGGCAAAATACGGTTGGCAGAAAGAATTGACCGGCGGGCTCAACTTGACGCAAAACAAATTCGACAACTGGGTTCAGGGCGGTGAAAATTCCTTCGCCTGGCAGCTTAATATAAATTTCAAATTCATCGAAGAGCAGGAAAAAACCACCTGGGCAACCTCCGGTAAAATGACCTACGGCAACACCAAAACCGGCGATCAGGAGGCGCGTAAATCCATCGATGAGATCAAGTTAGAAAGCGTATTTACCTACAAACTCGGTAGCGTCATTAATCCTTACATCTCGGTTAACGGGGAGACGCAATTTGCACCGGGTTATGCTTATGCCGCTGGTGCAAAGACGCAAATCTCCGCATTTCTCGATCCGGGATTTCTGCGTGAAAGCCTGGGGCTGACATACAAAGTAAATGAAATAGTGCAAACACGTGGCGGACTTTCGTTTAAGCAAACTGTGACCAGCGATTATCCCATTCCCTACACCGATGACCCGCAAACGCCGGACGATATCGAATTGACGCGTTTTGAAGCCGGCGCTGAGTCGGTCACCGATGTGAGCTGGAAAATCAATCAAACGACTTTGCTGACCTCGAAGCTCGAGCTCTTCACCGCTTTTACCGCGTTCGACGAAATCGACGTCAACTGGGATAATGTTTTAAGCGCAAAAATCGCCAAATATTTCACCATGAATTTCAATTTTAAATTATTATATGACAAGGATATCTCAGCCAAACGCCAGATCAATCAGGCCTTTTCATTTGGTTTGACATATTCATTTTTATAAGATACTATTTTTCTGTGCTGTCTGCTTCTGCAGGCAGCAACGCATACACGCCCCTGTATTAATACGAGTGTGGTTAAGCCCCCATCACCTTTTGTCAGAAGCCAACTAAATTGCAGAAAATAAAACCCAATAAACCCGGCACGCCATGCCCGCCGCCGCGGAGTCAAAATTTTTTTACGGATGTTTTTCATTTCCTTTTGCACTCACCGTCGATCCCCACACGAGTCGATTCTGATTCCGAATCGCAACGGCAAAATTACGGCCACCGCATCATCCAGCGGCTGGATATCGACGTTAACAAGTATGCAATTTTAAATATTCATAAAATCGGCATCGAAGCGCCGGCGAGTTATATTTTTGAAGATTTATTGCAATGGAACGGAGATTCGACCTGCTGGCCTAATCATATCGCGAACGTCGTGCACAATGACAATGATCTTGAAAAGATTAAAATTTACCTGTTCGGCGGGATAAAAAATCCATTTCAGCGCCCGCAAAAACCAATGGATTTGAAAGGCATTTCGCTTTTTAACTTGAAAGCACTAAAAATTTTGCAGGTGCCGGAAAAATTCGACGTCGATAACGGCCGCTATTTGCTTTACCATTGCAGCGGCGGTTATCCCATCGGCGTCTTTGCCATGTATGTGCGTTCTTCCATCGGTGAACAAAACGAAAAAGAACAGGCGCAACTTTTCATGATCGTCGGTTTCAATTTTTACGGCAGGGAAGCACTTTCAAAAAAACGCTGGATAAACCAACCCTGGCAGATGGTGCATGATCGTGTTTCTGCAAATATTTTAAACCGTTTTAAACAATTATGTGAATGGCGGTTTGATAAAATACAGTCTGGATAAAGGTAGCGTAAAGGTTTGTTTGTGAAGAGCGAGATTAGTTTTTGCGGTATTGCCGGGCAGTGTATGGCTCAACCTCTATTTATCACGGCCCTGGGAAATAGATTTCAAATAAGCGTAGAGATCAGTTATTTCATTTCCAGTGAAAATTGGCCAGTGTTGTACTTTCTCCGCAATTCTTTTTTCCATCACCTGGGCATGATTCCACATGACGTGCGCCATATCAATCGTTGAAGAGAAATGCTTTGATTTGGTCAAGTTCGGGCCGATTGTACCACCTGTGACATCAGTGCTGTGACAGCTTATGCAGCCTTTTTCAGAAAATACGGCTTTGCCTGCTCTTTTATTTCCAGCCTTGCCGTTGAATTTGAGAAAGTAGAGAAAAGCAGTCAGATCAGCCATTTCCTTGGCTTCAAATTGCGGCCATTCTATCTCTTCCTCTTTCATTTGTTTTTGCATTTCAGCACCGTGATTCCACATGAGCCCGGCAATTCCCGTAACGCTGAGAGCCAAATCCACCTCCTCCAAATCCGGAATGATATTATTTTTGCGGTCATCCAGATCGTGGCAATTTATACAGCCTTTTTCTTCAAATACATTTTTACCGTTATTTGGATTGCCGGGCGACAAAGATGCTTTTCCCCGGCCGGCGCCGCTGCTTGCCTCACGGATATAAGCTGCGAGATCGACAAGCTCTCCTTCTGCAAAATGTGGCCGTTTTAAACCTTTTTTCTTGAGTTGCTTGTCCATTTTCGGACCATGGTTCCACAGGGCCTGGGCTATATAAAGCGGGGCGACAAATTTTGCGAATTTTTCAAAGGCCGGCGCCAGGTCTCCACCTTTTACGCCGATCGAGTGGCAATTCAAACATGCTTTTTCTTTGATTAAAATTTTGCCCTGTTCCGGTTCGCCCGGTTCGCCTAAATAGCGTAAATAGTAGAGATAGGCAATGAGTTCGACCATTTCTGTTTGGGTGAATTCAGGAAAAGGCATATTCTGTTCGTTCATTTTTCTCAGCATTTCCGGCGCATGATTCCACATGATTCCGGCTAATTGCAGGAAGCTGCCGTAGATTTTTTGTTCCCCCAGGTCAGGGCCGATTTCTTTGCCGTCGCCCTGAATCGCGTGACAGGAAATGCATCCTTTTTGCTCGAAAACGATACGGCCTTTTAGAGGGTTATCGGGGATGGTCAGGTTTTGAGCAAACGAAACGCTCACAGTACCAAGAGTTAGATAGATGAAAATAACGATGGCATGCAAGGCGTTCCTTGTTTGTTTATGATTTCTCATTTCACTCTCATTTTATTTGTTTTTGCCCTTTTGCAGCCCAACAAATACGTACGTCAAAAGCGAGGCCAGCGACACATATACCGGCATGGCAATAATGCTTATAGCAACCGATGCATCGAGGGCGTCGTTGAGCCGGTGTGCAACCAGAATCATGTTGACAATCCAGAAGAGTATGGCCGTGATGAAGACCCAAATAAAGGCCACGCTGGCGAATTGCAGAAGAAAGATGATCTTTTTATTTGGCATCGCTATCCTCATGGTGGAAAAAAACCCAATCTTTTTTAGTTATTTCGTTAGTACTTTTTCCAAAGATTCCTCCGATTGATCGTCCGGGAGATAGGATTTGAGACGGTGGGCAACTTCCTTAACACTGGTTTCCCGCCCTTCCTGTATTTCCCAGATTGAAATGATCGGGAAATATTTTGCAAACATCATAAATCCTAAAATGAACGTACAAATGCAGCCGATAAAAATTGACCATTCGGTCAAACTCGGAATATAAACACCCTCCGGATAAGGCAATCTCGGGTTTGCCAAAGTCGGAACGACGATGGTCAGACGTTCCAGCCACATCCCGATAACGATGGCAATGGAGGCGATCAGAATACCCGGTATCTTTCTGGTTTTGGCATTGGAAAGGAGGATGACCGGAATGATGAAATTGCATACGACCATCGCCCAAAAGTAGGGTGCGGCAGTACCTGAAAATTTATTGAAGAAAACCCGCATCTCCGCGGGTTCATTTCCATAATAGGTTGTGAGGTATTCGGAAAAAGTAAAATAGAACCAGAATATGGACATGATGAGAAGCAGTTTGGATAAATAGGTAAAATGGATTTCACGCAAATAATTTTCCAGCCGGTATGCTTTGCGGAATGCAATCATGACGATCAACAGAGCGGCGATACCGGAGAAGATGGCGCCAACGACGAAGTATGGGCCAAAAATTGTGCTGTGCCAGCCGGGCTGAACCGTCATGGCGAAAATGTAGGAAATCACCGTGTGTACGGAAACGGCAATAGGGATGACCATGACCATGAGGATGTTGATGGCTCGGTTGAGCACTTTATGTTGATGTTCAGTTCCTGTCCAGCCCCAGGCCAGAATTTCATAGAGCCAGCGCGGTTTAACCCCCCGGTCGCGCATGATCGCAATATCGGGGATCATCGGCAGGTAAAGATAGATTGTGCTCGCCGTAAAATAAGCGGTGATGCTGGTTACATCCCACAGCAGCGGCGATTGCAATCGTCCACTGGTAAAAATATTGAGCATACGTTCGGGGCGGCCCAAATCGATGACCGGATGAAAGGCGCCAATGAGCAAAACGATTGCTGTAATCACTTAAGCCATGCGGGTAATCGGCCGCCGCCATTCGGCCTGGGAGAGCCGCAAAATCGCTGAAATGAGTGTCCCGGCATGGCTGATACCGATAAAAAAGACAAAGTTGATGATGTAGAAGCCCCAGGAAACAGGCTGCGCCAAACCCGTCACGCCCAATCCGAAAATGATCTGGTAGAGATATGTGACCAGGGCAAAAGCCATAAAAACCAGCAAAACGGCAGAGGAAATGTAGAACCCTCTACCTGTATTTTCGATCGGGTGAAGGAGGGTCTCGTCTTGAAAAACATTTTGTTGTGCTTCAGCCACTTATTCCACCTCTGATAGATAATATACTTTGGGCTCTATCCCCAGGTCTTCTCCGACTGCAAAAGCTCGGGGATTTCTTTTTAATTGACTGACTTTGCTTGTGGGATTTCCCATGTCGCCAAAGGAAATTGCCCGGGTCGGGCAACTCTCTGCACAGGCCGGCACATAATCTTCATCCCGCAATTCCCGTTTTTCGACGGCGGCCTGCTCTTTGGCTTTTTGCAGGCGATGAATACAAAAAGTGCATTTTTCCACAACTCCCATTGGCCGTACAGCGACGTCCGGGTTGCAGGCCTCCGCCATTCTGCCCGGCCACTCCGGTGTATACCAGTTGAATGTTTTGACGGTAATCGGGCAGGCAACCTGGCAATACCTGCAACCGATGCATTGCGGATAAATCTGCGCTACTATTCCTTCATCGTTGAGGTAGGTTGCGCCCACAGGACATACTTTGGTGCAGGGCGGGTGCTCACAATGGAAGCAAGGCCGCGGCATGTGGCGTACTTTGACGTTGGGAAATTCGCCTTCATACGTTGTTATGATATCCATCCACAGCATTGTACGCCCATTTGCGGATTCTTCCTGACCAACGACGGCAATATTGTTTTCCACTTTGCAGGCGGTAACACAATCACCACAACCGGTGCACTTGTTTAAATCGATAATCATACCCCATTTCGGCATATTACACCGCCTCCCTTCCGTTGGCTTTTTTCACTGAAACTTTCGTGCTGATGAGAGAGGGTATCCCTCGAAGATGATCATATTTTTCCACGAGCAGAGAGTATGGATTGACGCCGACACGTTTGCTGGTTGCGCCGTTTATACGCCCGAGGCCGAAAGGAATGCAGATTGTGCCCGGCATGGTTGTCGGCAGCAGCTTTGCTCTAACTGTTAGGCTTCCGCGAGATGAGGTCACTTTCACGAAATCCCCTTCGCTAATGCCTTTTTCATGGGCGGTTTCGGGATTGATTTCAAGCCAGGAGTTCCAATATTCCCGTGTGAGCATTCCGAACATCTCTTGCGCCAGGGGCATGTTGTTGCCCATACCGTTCACGTTGGTTATCAAATTAAAAGGCAGCAAATGCAGATCAAACCTGCCATCACCATCATCGAAATGTGGAATTTCGTAATGGGGGATGAACGCCATATCACCCGGTGCGGCGATTTTCAATTTCGCGAGTACGGCGGCAATGTTATCACTGGAGATGGCGTCTGTTTGAACATGGGACTGGATTTCTTTCTCTAACAACTGTGAGAAAAATTCAAATTTCCGCGAAGGTGTTGCGAAGACGTTGTTAAAATCCATTTGCTGAGGAAATGGATCCCACCAGCCGCCTTTTTCCAACAGCACCTGCCAAAACTCTTTAAAATTTGTAAATTCAAAAATTTGCCAACCGCGCTCTTTGAGATATTTGAGCCACTTTTCATCGCCTTCCTCTGAAAACGGTAAACCGGTACCGGTTTCATAAATGCCTTTAACTCGATCCTGAAGATATTCTTTATAACCCACCCACGGCAGGGATGAGGCAACCGTGCCGCCGATTTTTTGAGCAATTTGAATGATAACATCACCCGGGTGCCGGGTATCAAACAAGGGCTCGATGACAGGTTGCTGTACGCTAAAGTGGGCAAAGTCGATCATCGGAATACTGTGAACGATCTCGTGCTTCTCTAAATAAACATGGTCCGGCAGAATCAGATCGGCAAAAGCGTTGCTCTCATCCATAAAAGAAGAGAAACTGACGATGAAGGGAATTTCGCTGAGCGCCTTGGTGAAACCGGCTTGATTTATTGCATTGAAAACCGGATTGGCATTGGCAAGGAAAAGGATTTCAACGGGGTTTTGTTGTGAAATCGCATCTGGTATATTTGAAACGGAGTATTCCGCGAAGCAGAAATCGCCGGCAGCCTGGCTTAGCCCGGTCCGGGCCAAACCCTTTGTGGCGATTCCGTCCATTTGCACTTCCTGAATCTCGGCAAAAGGTGGGTGTGGGGCAAGTGAAATAGGGCTGTTTTCTTTGAAGTTACCTTTGAGTGCATTTAAGCATTCGATAGCCCATGAAGTATATAAACCATTAGTGCTTGCTGAAGCTTGCCCGCCTGATAAAACCAGGGCTGATTTCGCAGCGCTCAGTTTTCGTGCCAGATCGACAATTTGCGATGCAGTCACGCCGGTTATTTTTGCAACCTTCTCAGGATAATATTCTCGCTCGATAAAATGCTTGAAACCATTAAATGACTTTCCTTCTTTACTTTGCCAATCGAAAAATCCAAAGCTGTTTTTTGCGATAAATTCATCATCGTACTGACCGTCATTAATTAAAACGTTGGCAACTCCCAGGGCTAATGCGGCCATCGTCCCCGGTTTAACTGCAATAAACTCATCGGAATTAGTGGCGGTGCGGGAGAGACGTGAATCGATATGAATAATTTTTGCCTGCTGCCCGTTTTCCCGGTTCCTGATTTCGGCATAGATTTGGTTGAAACGCACAGGTGCAGGGCCGGCGTCGAGGAAATCTCCACCAAAGTTGATCAGCAGGTCGATGTTTTCGAAATTGTATGCCAGTTGTTTTTCATGCCCCAGGGTGATCCGGGTGGCCAGCTTTGCAACGTTGTTATCATCAAATTGAAAGAAATTGGGAGAGCCAAAAGCTGTGGTGAATTGTTCGATCAACCCGGACTGCAGGTTATTCCCCTGGCTGCTCCAAAAAGCCATTTTGTGCGGCTCGCTTTTTTCCCGCAAGCTCTGCAACCTGGTGACAATGCTTTGTATCGCTTCATCCCAGGAAACTTTTTCCCACTTGTTTTCTCCGCGGCTGCCAACTCTTTTAAGCGGGTGTTTGATTCTATTCGGATTGAAAAGGGCTTCGATTCCGGTTTCCCCCATTGGACACAGTCCGTTGCGATTGACCGGATTTATTGAATTGCCGAGAATGCGAACCGGAATACCGTCGATGAGGCGTACTTTTATGCCGCAGCCACTGGGACAAAGAGAGCAGACACTGGTTTTCCAGCTTTCGCGGCGCGGCGCTCCACCGATTTTTTCGACGACTTCATCAGGCACCGACCAAATCGTATTACACCCGACGGAGCCCGCTGCAACACCGGCCGTGCTGATACCTAATAACCTTAAAAAATCTCTTCGGGAAATCTCCATAGGGACGTTCCTTCAATGGTGACAAGCGTAACAGTCGTTTGAGACGTTTTCTTTTTCATGGCAGTCCATGCACCAAGCCATGCTTCTTGTTTCATGGGGTCTGACAATCGGCGTGGTCTGTTTTCCTGTATCACCGTGGCATTCAACGCATTCAATACCGCCCAGTTTGACATGACGCCGGTGAGAAAAATAAGCATAATTAGGGACATTGTTGACTTGCCGCCAGGGTATTTTCTTGTTTTGCGCCATATAAGCGAACAAAATCTTTTTCTCTTGCCGTTTCATTTCTTGCCTGATAATATCCTCGTCGCTTGTCATTTCCTCCTCGTCTTCGAGTTCGCTTTCGTCATGGCAATCAGCACATTCATCGATGTTGGGAATTGAGGCGCGGGCGTAATCTTCGGCATATTGGTGGCATTCCAGACATTCAATCTCCTCCTCTTGCACATGCACGAAGTGATTGTATTGGATGGGTTGCACAACGTCGCCCATACCGTCAATAAACCATACAGCAAGAATCACGATAATCAGGAATACTGGACCGAACAGAATTAGTTTTTTCATTTTGAGATCGAGAATTTAAGTACAATAATTGACCCGGAATGAGCAGCATTCCCTCCGAGCGGAATGTCCCCCTGTCAACATTGTGAAATAAAGTTTTGGCGAGATGCAGTAATATTTCATTCCATCAATTTTTTATGGAATATATACACGGCTTAATATTAAAGATAATTTGTTCTTTTTTAAAAACAAGAATAAAATAAAAAATTATCCTGAACGCTTTAAAAATCTTGTATGACATGCCGATTATTTAGCTGATATTATTAAAGTTGGGAAGGACATTAAGTTTCGTCAAATAGCATAATTAGCGTCCATCCGGGAATGCTTTTTCTGGAAAAGCAAAGCCAGGCGCCATTAATTGCTCTCATAAAACAAACAAGATATATTTATAATGACTTTGCAAGCCGGGGGATGGAAAGCTTCGGTGCGGATGATGGTTTTGGAATTGGAGAAAAGTGCGTCGCCCCTGTGTTCTCTCAATGCAAAGAATCGACAAGCAATTTTATTGCAAAAATGGCCCCCATTAGCAAGACAAATCCGCGAATCCAGCGATGTCCTTTTTTTACCGCTGCTTTGCTCCCCCACCATGCCCCGATGCTGTTGCCAATTCCCATCGTAAAGCCATAAGTATAATCGACTTGTCCATGCCAGATAAAAATAGCCAGCGCGATGATGGTAAAAAAGAAGATGAGCAATATTTTCAACGCATTTGTTTTGATGAGGTCAAAGCCGGCAAATAGCCCTACCGTGATGACGATGAAACCGACCCCCGCCTGAATAAATCCGACCCAGAAACCCACCCCGAGAAAAGCCAGCGCAAACCAGACTTTGCCCCACCCCTGCAGATTTTGCGATCGCGCAAGGATATGTTTTGAGGGGTCCAACGCTATGATGATAAGCACGAAGATCATGACACCGCCTAACAGCCGTTTAAAAACAGCATCCGGCACATCCACAGCGAAGTTTGCTCCAATAGCCGCGCCGATGATGCCGGTGATTGCAGCAAATATAGCGAGGCGCCAGGGAATGACTTTAAATTTGTAAAAACGGAACGAACCGGTGAGATTTTGCATGATGATAGCGATGCGGTTGGTGCCGTTGGCCACAGCCGTCGGCAACCCGAAATAGATGAGTACAGGTAGTGAAAGCAACGAGCCACCTCCGGCGAGAATATTGATAAAACCAACAGCCAGCCCCACGACAAAAAGGGCGGCCAACTTGAGCAGCTCTGGCATGAAAAACTCCGGATGACCCCGCGGTTGCCCGCGGGGCGAATAATCAAATCTATTTCGGGTTCGGTTTTTCCAGGTATTTGAAGAAATTGTTATCGGTAGACATGATCAGCCAGTCTTTCGAAGAGAGGGTGTTGCGGTAAGTTTCCATGGTTTTCAGAAACTCATAAAAGTCACGTGTTTCGGCGTTGCGGTTGTAAGCGCCGGCATAGATTTTCGTCGCAGTTCCGTCGGCATCCCCTTTAATCTCCAGCGCTTGCCGATATGCCGCCGAACGAATCTCAAGCAAATCACGTTCTTTATCACCGAGAATTTTTGAGGCTTCACCCTGGCCCTCGGAACGAAATTTATCGGCAATGCGCTTGCGCTCGGAAATCATCCTTTCATAGATTTTTTCCTGCACTTCCCGTACGTAATTAATGCGTTTGAAACGCAAATCGAGCAGTTCGATGCCGAGTTCACTTGTCCGGTTGGCGGCGGCTTTAAGAATTGTATTGGTGATACGACTGCGGCCGTCGACAATTTTATCGAGAATCGCCTGGGCGTCGAGTCCCAGAGTTTCATCGATCCGAATTTCGCGGTTTGACGAACGGATGAGCTCAACCAGCGTATGGTTAGCGATGGCGTTGCGCGTTTCACCGTCGAGGATATCATCGAGGCGGGATTGGGCGCGGCGTTCATCACGCACGCGCTGAAAATAGAGCAGAGGGTCAGCGATGCGCCAACGGCCATAAGTATCAACCCAGATAAAACGTTTATCCTTTGTCGGAACCTGATTCGGAGCGCCATCCCATTCGAGAAAGCGTTTGTCAAAATAGTTGGCTTCCTGCAGGAACGGCATTTTTAAATGAATGCCCGCATCGACGATGGGATTACCCTGGGGTTTGCCGAACTGAGTGATGATAACCTGCTGTGTTTCATCAACGACGAAAACTGCAGAACCAACGAGATAGGCGGCGATGAGAAAAAATGCGGCAATAATAACCATGCGTGGATTTTTCATTTTCCACCTCCTTGCTGCAGGTTAAATAGGGGTAATATGCCGGATGCCGCATCATCAGTAATGAGTTTGCGGCCAACTTTCGGCAAGACTTCATTCATGGTCTCGAGAAAAATACGTTGCCTTGTCACTTCTTTTGCTTTGATGTATTCACGATATATCGCGGCAAACTGGGCGCTATCACCGCGGGCGATATTGATGCGCTCGGTGGCGTAGCCGTGAGCTTCCTCGATGGTGCGCAGCGCTTCACCGCGGGCTTTGGGAATCACCTGATTATAGGCTGAACGTGCCTGGTTGATCAGTTTTTCTTTTTCCTGTTGCGCTTCGTTGACTTCGTTAAAGGCGGGCTTGACCATCTCGGGCGGCGTTACATCCTGCAGCACCACCTGATCAACGCGGATGCCGAGTTCATACTGTTCGCATAATTCCTGCAATTTCAACGTCATGGCATCGGCGATCTCCTGCCGGCCAACGGTCAAAACCTCGTTTACAGTGCGGTCGCCGATGATTTCCCGCATGATCGCCTCGTTCATGTCGCGAAAAGTCTGCCGCGCATTGCGAACTTTGAAGAGAAATTCAAAAGGGTTGTCGATTCGGTACTGCACAATCCATTCGACGTCAGCGGCATTGAGATCGCCGGTGAGCATCAGTGATTCTTCCTCATATCCACGGGTGGAAAATTGTGTGCGTTTTCCTGCGGAAATGGTGCGAAAACCAAATTCTTCTTTATTCTGCCGTTCAACAGCCACCTTGGTGACCGATTCAATAAATGGGATTTTAAAATGCAGTCCGGATGATTCGGTGCGTTTGTACTGGCCAAAACGCAGGATAACGCCCACTTCCTCGGCGCCGATGGTAAAAACCGACGAAACGACAATCAGCAATATCACCGCGCCTGAGACGATCAAACGCAAGACATTGGCCGGGATTTCCGGGGGCCTGAGCTCATGAATATTTCCAGGTCTTTGAGTTGCCATGTTATGTCCTCCAGATTTCTTTCAATTATTTGTTTTTAATTTATCCAATAGCTATTGTACACTTTGCACAATACTGTGTTACACTTTGTAAATGGCTTTATTCGAAATAGTTCTTCAAAAGTCTGTGAGCTTTGCGGTGCCGCCAGGTTAATTCACCGATCGGCCTGATGAAAATTCCAATAAAAAAATAATACTTCCGGCAATTGCCGGCTATCATGCTGCCTGTAATTCGTCGATAGCCTCGCCTTGTTCGGTTTCTTTCAATTTATCCATGGTGAAACCGGTGTAACCATAAAAGATGGATATCAGCGGATTGAGTAAATTGAGAAATGCAAATCCCATATACAAATAGGTTGGTACGCCGAGCGCAGCAGCCATGAAAGCGCCACAAGTATTCCACGGAATCAGGGGAGAAGTCAATGTGCCGGAATCTTCGAGACAGCGAGATAAGTTTTTTGGATGCAGCCCTCTTCTAGCGAATTCTGCACGATACATCCGCCCCGGAATGACGATGGAAATATACTGATCCCCGGCGATGATATTGATGCCGGTACAGGTCCCCAGCGTCGAAAAAACCAGGCCACCGGTCGATTTGGCAAAACGCAGAACGAAACCGGCAATCTTGTTCAGAACCCCGATCTTCTCCATGACGCCGCCAAACATCATCGCAGAAATGATCAGCCAGATCGTGTTGAGCATGCTCGACATACCACCTCGCGACAGCAATTCATTCAGCGCTGCGTTGCCCGTATCAGCGCGATATTCGGTGAATAACGCCATCCACATGCCTTTGAGCAGCGCCACCGTTTTATTCAACTCCGGTTCGTTGACATATTTTAACACTGCTTCCTGCTGAAAGATGATTGCAAAGAGACCGCCCAGTAAAGCGCCGATAAGCAACGCCGGCATGGCCGGAACTTTCTTAATGACCATAACGATGACCAATGCCGGTGGAATGAGCAAATACCAATGAATATTAAACGAACCGCCGATGGCGTCGAGAAACTGTTCGAGTTGCACCAGGTCGCCGGATTTGATGGTAAACAGGCCGATGATCAGGTAGAGAACCAGCGCAACAGCCATGCTGGGCAGCGTCGTCCACAACATGTGGCGAATATGGGTGATGAGATCGGTGCCGGCAACAGCGGGCGCCAGATTGGTGGTATCGGAAAGCGGCGACAGTTTATCTCCGAAATAGGCACCGGAAATAATCGTACCGGCGGTGACGGCAAGATTGAGCTCAAGCGCAGTGGCGATGCCGATAAGAGCAATGCCGATCGTGCTAGCCGTCGTCCAGGAGCTGCCGGTTGCCAATGAAACGATGGCACAGATGATCGCAGATAATGGATAGAAGAACGTCGGGCTGAGAATTTCCAGGCCATAATAAATCATCGTCGGCACGATGCCGGACAAAATCCAGGTGCCGATAAGCGAGCCGACGACCAGTAAAATGAGCACAGCGCCCATACTGAGGGAAATACTGTGCACGATGCCTTTTTCCAGGTCTTTCCACGTATAACCATTGCGCATGCCGATGATAATCCCGATTCCGGCAGCGAGAATAAGAACAATCTGATTGGGACCGTAGGATGAATCGCTGCCAAAAAGATAGACCGAAGAGGCGAGTAATCCGATGAGAAACGCAAGCGGTAACAAGGCCTGAATGAGTGAGGGCTCACATTTTACTGGCGAATCTGGCATAGCGCTAATCTCCACAAATAACGTAAAGTTGTCGGTAACTGGCCGGGATGAATTGGTCTGCCCAATCAAGTGCAAATGATTGATTTTTCATAAACCAGGGAACACCTGTTGCAAAATATAAATAATCCCTGTATTGTGCAAATGATTCCGTCACGATTATTTAACACTTCCCGACCTCCGTACAAACTGATTATTTTGCTTGACAATGTTGTTTTAAATATTTATTATTGCCGCTAATTTGGCGAACCTGAAACGGCAGGTTAATCTTAAACACCATGATAACTGTCTAATGAAAATAAAACACATATTATACAGAAAAAGGCAGGCAAACTGCCCTGACTTGTATTGTTAGAAGCTTTGGATTTCTATTCTTAATCCGAAGCTTTTTTTTTGCCTGCGACTTAAAATTTTGCAGCCAAACTTGCTTGCACTATCAATCATCACCTAAATTGATCTGAGTGTTTTAATGAAAAAAGAAAAATATTTGGCGGAAATTATCGATCCGAACGGGTTTCAACGCACGTTGCGGCGCCTGGCTTCGGAAATTCTCGAGCAATGCGGCGGCGCCGGGAACCTGGTTTTTATCGGCCTGCACACACGCGGTTTTCCGCTGGCAAAACGCATCATCGAATGTGTTAAAACCGAGGAAAATGTCGATGTGCCCATCGGCAGCCTCGACGTCACACTTTATCGTGATGATATCAATCATCGTGCAGAAAGCTTGCAAATGCAGGTCACCGATGTGCCGATGGATATCGCCGGCAAGACCGTCATTCTTGTCGATGACGTGCTCTACACCGGCCGCACGATCCGCGCTGCGATGGATGCCCTTATCGATCTCGGACGCCCGGCCAAAATCCGTCTCGTGGTGATGATCGATCGCGGTCACCGTGATTTGCCCATCAAGGCAGATTTTATCGGCAAATATTTGCCCACATCGCTGGGAGAGGAAGTCTCTGTGAAGTTGAAAAATATCGATGGTGAAGACGGCGTTTATCTCGTCTCGACCGAGCGGGAGGAAACCTAAAAAATGAACAGACATTTGCTGGGATTGGAATATTGCTCCCGCGAAGAAATTGAATCGATCATCCAGACCGGTTTTTCTTTTAAAGAAGTTTTAAGCCGCCCCATTCCCAAAGTTCCGACACTGCGCGGCAAAACAATTGTCAACTTGTTTTTTGAAAATAGCACGCGTACGCGCATCTCCTTCGAACTGGCGCAGAAACGCCTGTCCGCAGATACGGTCAATTTTTCGGTGGCAGGTTCTTCGGTCGCCAAAGGCGAAAGCCTGCGGGATACCATTCGCAATATCGAAGCAATGAAAATCGACATGGTTGTGGTGCGTCATAAGTCACCCGGTGTACCCTGCTTTCTCACCGAGTGCACCGATGCGGTCATCATCAACGCCGGTGACGGCCTGCACGAGCATCCGACACAGGGCCTGCTCGATATCATGACCTTGCAGGAAAAACTGGGCTCGGTTGAAGGCCTGAAAGTTGTCATCGTCGGGGATATATTGCACAGCCGGGTGGCGCGCTCCAATATTTACGGCCTGCAAAAACTGGGGGCAAAAGTTGCTCTTTGCGGCCCGCCGACGCTCATTCCTGTAAAAGCTGAACAATGGGGCGTCGAAATTTTTTATGATATCGGCGATGCCATTCGCTGGGGTGATGTTTTGAATATACTGCGCATTCAACTGGAGCGGCAGAGCGCCGGTTTGTTCCCCTCACGGCGAGAATACACGCAGCGTTTTGGTGTAACCCTGGAAAAATTACGACGGGTCGATAAAGAAATTACTATTATGCACCCTGGCCCGATAAACCGAGGGCTCGAGCTTGAGCACGATCTCGCCGACAGTGAATTTTCCGTCATCCTCGATCAGGTCACTAATGGTGTGGCGCTGCGCATGGCTGTGCTCTACCTGAAAAGTGGTGTTCCTGCGCAAGAATGATTTTGAAAAAACAAACAGCCTGGAATGGAATTTAAATTCGAGTCATCGATCAAATTTGAGGTGTTCAGTGAAAGAATTTAAAGCAAAAAAGCAAAACGAGATTTTAATAAAAGGAGCGCGCCTGCTAGACCCCGGCAGCAAGCTGGACAAAGTGGCCGACATGCTCCTGCGCCAGGGAAAAATCGCCGGGATCGGGCAAGGATTTCCCAGTGAGAACGCCGATGTCCTGGATGTCGGTGGTTGCGTTGTTTTTCCCGGTTTTTTTGATCTGCACGCCCATTTACGCGAGCCCGGATTTGAAGACCAGGAAACAATTGCCAGCGGCTGTGCGGCAGCTATCGCCGGTGGTTTTACCGGCTTGTGCACCATGCCGGATACCGAACCCGTGACCGATACCCGCGGTGTCGTTGAATTTATTCAAAGGGCGGCAGAAAAGACGATGGTCGATATCAGCCCTGCTGCAGCGATCACCAAAGATTGCTGCGGTGCCGAACTTGCGGAAATGGCCGAACTGGTGCAAGCCGGTGCTGTGGCTTTTTCCGATGCCCCGCACTCACTGGCTAATGCCGGCCTGCTGCGCCATGCACTCGATTATGCCTGTATGTTTAAAGTCCCTGTCATCGATGTTTGCGAGCATGCTGGGCTGGCCGGTGACGGCCTGATGCACGAGGGAGCGATGTCCACCCGTCTCGGCATGCGCGGCATTCCGGGTATCGCCGAAGATATCATCATTTCTCGTGATCTCCATCTTGCCGAATACACGGGCGCAGCGATGCATCTCGCTAAAATTTCCACCAAACGTGCAGTCGAGCTCATCCGGGATGCAAAAAAACGGGGGGTGAAGGTAACCTGTGACGTCACACCACACCATTGCCTGCTTGCAGAGGAAAGCCTGGCGCATTATAACACCGACTTCAAAGTAAAACCGCCGCTGCGCACTGTTGCAGACAGGGAAGCGCTCATCAAGGGGTTGCGCGACGGCACCATCGACGCTATCGCCACCGATCATACGCCCCATTCGCCGGAGGAGAAACAGGTTGAAATTCTCGCAGCACCGTTTGGAACAACCGGGCTCGAAACCGCTTTTTCTGCGTTGTATTCCGGGCTTGTCCAAAGCGGGCGTTTGCCACTCGAAATATTGCTGCAGAAAATAAGTGTCGCACCGCGAAAAATACTCCATCTTACGGTGCCGGCCTTGCGTGAGGGAGCGCCGGCAAATTTCTCCATCTGGGATTTGCAGGCACAACGGCAAGTCACCGCCGATTCATTTTATTCACGCAGCAGAAATTCGATTTTCCTGAATGACACGCTGCAGGGGGTGATTAAAGCGGTGTGCAATAAAGGGCAAATCTGGCAGGCTTAATAAAAAGATTGAACCCTTCACTCTGCATTTCAGCGGAATATAGCATCATTTCCGCTGCAGAATAAATCCCGCAGCTCTTAAAAAAAATGAACCCGCCTGAAGGCGGCTCAAATACTGAGCTCGTTTCAGCAAGGTTGCGTTTGCGTCGTTGCATGTTTTAATATGCAGCAGACATCATTTTACTATTAAATTAAACTTGATATGCAATATTTGAATCAGAATGAAAACTTTCTCGGCCTCGTTGATGAACTGGCGGCATTTGAAACTGCACCGACGGTTGTCTGGCCGCTGCCCTACGAGGCGACGACAACCTATGCAACGGGGACAAATGCCGGTCCGGCGGCAATTCTCGCTGCCTCGCAACAGGTTGAATTCTGGGATGAAGAACTGGATAGTGAACCCAGTGAAAAGGGAATTTGCACACTCGCTCAATTCAATTGCGCCGGTTTAAACCATGAAAAAGCTTTAAACAAACTTGCAGATGAAGCCGAGCGGCTCTTTGCAGAAGATAAATTTGTTCTCAGTCTCGGCGGCGAGCACAGTGTAACGATTCCGCTGGTGCAACAGGCAGCAAAGTACTGGCAAAATCTGTCCGTACTGCAGTTGGACGCCCACAGCGATTTACGCGAAAGTTATGAAGGATCGCCGCTCAACCATGCTTGTGTGATGGCGCGGGTCGCAGAAACTTGCCCGTTCGTCAGTGTCGGGCTGCGCAGCGGCATTCAATCTGAAAGGCGGAATTTACGTCCTGATTCCAGGTTGATTTATGCGTGGCAAATGCAGCGGGATCAAAGCTGGATGGATAAAACGCTGGCAGCGTTGGCAGAAAATGTCTACATTACTTTTGATCTCGATTTTTTCGATCCTTCCATTATGCCTGCAGTGGGCACACCGGAGCCCGGCGGGTTTTTTTGGTACGAAACGCTGGCGTTGCTACGCCGGGTTTTTGCGGAGTGCAATGTCATCGCCTGTGATATTGTCGAGCTAAAACCAATCGCCGGCCTGCAACACCCCGAATTTCTGGCAGCAAAACTGGCTTACAAAATGATCGGCTACAAGTTCGGACTTTGAAGTCGAATATTTATAGTTGAAATTAAACCGTTCGTGCCGTTCCCGGGATAGTTGTCAAGTATCCCATTCAACGCATCAGGCGGATGCTGAGCTTGCCGAAGCGGGATATCTTTTCACTGGTCAATCTGTAGAATCCCACCGTTTATTGCGTCGGGGATTCCTTGATGATGAGTATGCAGGTTTAAACCACGGATAAGCATATGTATTCAATCAAATTTTATTGATATTCAGCTTGACAAATAAATAAAAAATGTTTATCATTTGAGTCTGAAAATTATGCTAAGGAGGCATGTCGAGTTGAAAACATATATACCTAAGGTCAGCGAAATCAAAAAGAACTGGTACGTCGTTGATGCTAACGGACTCACTCTTGGTAGGCTGGCAAGCAATATCGCACAAGTTTTGCGTGGTAAGCACAAACCCATGTTTACACCACACATGGATACCGGCGACTTTGTCATCGTCGTCAATGCCGAAAAAATCGCGGTTACCGGCAAGAAAACGCAGGAAAAATTATACAGCCGCTATACGGGTTATCCCGGCGGCTTACGCCAGATAAGTTTTGAGGATTTGTTGTCCAAACACCCGGAGCGTATCATTCGCAAAGCGGTTTGGGGCATGGTACCACACAATCGGCTCGGGCGCAAAATCATCAAACATCTGAAAGTATACGCAGGCGCTGAACATCCGCATCAGTCGCAGCAACCAGAAGAATTGCAATTCTAAAGAAAAGAGAGAACGGAATTTATATGAAAACAACGGCTTATGGCGCAACCGGCCGTCGCAAAGGTTCAGTTGCTCGCGTCAGATTGATTCCCGGTTCAGGCAATATTACCGTAAACAAACGTGAATGTCTGGAATATTTTAAGCGTGAAACCCTGAAAATGATCATCGAACAGCCTTTTGAAACAACCGAAACAATGGGTAAATTCGATGTCATCGCCATCGTTCATGGCGGTGGATTGACCGGCCAGGCCGGTGCGATGCGGCTGGGAATTTCCCGCGCATTACAAACCTTTGACGAAGATTTACGCCCGACGTTGAAAAAAGCGGGTTTCCTGACACGTGACGCACGCATCAAAGAACGCAAGAAATACGGATTGGCCGGCGCTCGCAAGCGGTTTCAATTTTCGAAACGCTAATTTCTTTTTTTTTTAACAAAGTAAATTCAACCCGTTTCAGAAATCTGAAATGGGTTTTTTGTGATTTTCATGAGGGACATCGTGATCGGTGTTTGCATTTTATAGGAATAGTCGACAATATTTCTCAGCACGACCTGCGAAACACACACCGCTTAATTTCAATCACGCCCTTTAATCTCATACAGCAACATTGAAATCACTCAAATCACACACATTGGATTATTGTGCCACGGGTGCCTTGAGAAAGGTTTGGCAATTGAAGATAACCAATGGTGGAACAACCCTTTAAAATGGAGTCATAGATGAAAGAAGTCCAACTCAACGACCTGCTCGCCGCCGGGGTACATTTCGGCCACCTCACCCGCCGCTGGAATCCCAAAATGAAGCGTTATATCTTCATGGAAAGAAACGGGATTCATATCATCGATCTCAAAAAAACTTTGCAACTGATTAAAGAAGCACAAACCGCCATGACGGAAATTGTCCGTAATGGTGATTCAGTCCTTTTCGTCGGCACGAAGAAGCAGGCGCGTGATATCATCAAATCCGCGGCGATGAAATGCAATATGCATTATGTGATCGAACGCTGGCTGGGCGGCACGCTGACCAATTTTTCGACGATCAAGAAAAGCATCAAACGCATGAAAAATCTCGAAAAAAAGGCAACTGACGGCACCTATGATAAAATCACCAAAAAAGAAATTCTTTCCATCGAACGGGATTTGGAAAAACTCGATCGCGTTCTCGGCGGCATTCGTGATATGAACCGTCTTCCCGGCGCAGCTTTTGTCGTGGACCCCAAAAAAGAAGCCATCGCAGTTGCGGAATTCCGCCGTCTCGATATTCCGGTATTTGCGATTATCGATACCAATTGCGACCCTTCAATAGTTGATTATATCATTCCTGCAAATGATGACGCCTTCAAATCTATCGCATTGATCGTCGATGCGATCACTGAAGCGATCATGGAAGGCCAGAGCGTCCGCGCAGAAAAAGCCGCCGCTGAAGCTGATAAGGATGCAGAAAAAGCAGAGGTCATCAGCGGGAATGAAACAGCGGCCAAGGCAGAAAAAAATGGAAATGCCAAACCTGCCCAAAAAGCCGACGCCCAATAATCGAGAACAACTGGACTGGACTTGCTCCTGTATTTCATCATACAAAAATAGCATGCAGTGCGAGCTTAAAAGTGAGGAATCGGGGCAATAGGAATGCACTGATTTCGCTGAAATATGGCCGAAAATAATGCGTGGTGGCGTGTGTATTCTTTCAACCTGCAGCCGTGATTGGCATGCCGCAAAACGCAAGATAAATCAAATAACAATATAGCCTTGAAATTTGGAGAACTCGATATGGCAATCTCAGCAGCCGATGTGAAGGCTTTGCGTGATAAAACAGGCGCTGGAATGATGGATTGTAAAAAAGCGCTTGTGGAAACCGATGGCGATCTCGAAAAAGCAATCGTCTATTTACGTGAAAAAGGCGCCGCAATTGCAGAGAAAAAAGGCGGCCGTGCAACCAACGACGGCATTATCGAAACCTATGTACATGCCGGTGCAAAACTGGGTGTCATGGTTGAAATAAACTGTGAAACCGATTTCGTTGCAAAAACCGATGATTTCAAAAAGATGGCGCGTGATATCGCCATGCAAATTGCCGCGGCAAACCCCACGGCCGTGAGTCGTGAGGAAATTCCTGAAGAATTGGTCGCCAGAGAGCGTGAAATCTACACGCAGCAGGCTAAAAATGAGGGTAAACCCGAAAAAATCATCGATCGTTACGTCGATGGCAAAATGAATAAGTTCTACCAGGAATCCGTGTTGATGGAACAGAGTTTTGTCAAAGACCCGAAAAAAACCATCAAAGAAATGATGACCGAAACGATTGCCAAACTCGGCGAGAATATGACGGTGCGCCGCTTCGTCCGTTTCCAGCTTGGCGAAGAGATTTAAGCGCAGTATTAGTCCCCGAATTCACAACCGGCAGATCGGGAGCGGTCTGCCGGCATATGGCCGCACATCAAATATAGAAAGTGAAGCCTGCCTGATTCTATGTCAGAACTCAAATACAAACGTGTCCTTCTGAAATTAAGCGGAGAAGCCCTGATGGGCACCCAGGGTCTGGGAATCGACCCACAAATTGTCGATGCAGTAGCACAGGAAATCAAATCTATTCGCGAACTGGGCACAGAATTGGGCGTTGTCATTGGCGGTGGCAATATTTTCCGTGGTCTCTCAGCCAGCGCTCGCGGCATGGACCGGGTGCAAGCTGATTACATGGGTATGCTGGCAACCGTCATCAATTCGCTGGCGATGCAGGACTATCTCGAACGCCACAATGTTTACACTCGCGTACAGACCGCTATCAAAATGGCCGAACTGGCCGAACCGTTCATTCGTCGCCGCGCTGTCCGCCATCTCGAAAAAGGCCGTGTCGTCATATTTGCATCCGGTACCGGAAATCCTTATTTTACCACCGATACCGCCGCAGCGCTACGCGCGGTTGAAATTCAGGCCGATGTAATTTTAAAAGCCACAAAAGTCGACGGCGTCTATGATGCTGATCCGATGACAAATCCTGAAGCTAAAAAATATGAGTATTTGACATTTATCGATCTCATTAAAGATGGTTTAAAGGTCATGGATTCAACTGCGGCAACTTTGTGTATGGACAACAACTTACCTATTATCGTTCTCAATATGAAAAAATCAGGTAATCTGCGCCGGGCGATTCTCGGCGAGAAAATCGGAACTCTAATTACGGGAAGCTGATATGAAAATGCACGAAATCGTTAAAGACGTGAATGAGCGGATGAATAAAACTGTCGAGGCCATTCGCAGTGAGCTGTCAAAAATTCGTTCCGGAAAAGCGACTCCCGCACTGCTTGATCCCGTTCGGGTTGAAGCTTACGGCAGTAAAATGCCGTTAAATCAGATCGCATCTGTCAACACCCCGGACGCCCGTCTGATTGTCGTTCAGCCCTGGGATAAAGGCCTGATGGGCGAGATCGAGAAAGCAATTATGAAGGCAGACCTTGGTCTCAACCCTTCAAATGACGGTACTGTTATCCGTGTCCCCCTGCCGCCGCTCAATGAAGAACGCCGAACAGAACTGGTTAAGCTCTGCCGGAAAATCGTCGAAGATGGACGCGTCGCCATCCGCAATATCCGCCGCGATGGCAATGATCAGTACAAAAAGCTGGAAAAAGACCATGATATGTCGGAGGATGAAGTGCACAATCATCTCAATGAAATTCAGGAAGCTACCGATAAGCACATCAAACAGATTGATGAAATCCTCAAACATAAAGAAACTGAAATCATGGAAGTATGATTTTTTTTGAACATATTCAAAGCCTGTAAATATCGCGTTTACAGGCTTTTTTTGTTTGCAAATCCGCCATATGATGCAAGTTTGGAAAAATTCTTTCCTCTCTCGCCGGAGTAAAAAATGCGCAAAACAATGCTGATTTTCACTCAAATTATCATCACCAATTTATTTACACCACTTCCCGGACAGGATTTACAGGTCAAATTTCACCATCAAATTGATATTTCACGTTTATATCCCGAAACCGCTTCACTGATGCAGGGGCTATCAGTCAGTTCGGAGAATAAAATTTATTTAATCGATAGCGGATTGAACCGTGTTTTGCTCTGCGATAGCGCCGGCATTTTATTAAAGGAAGTCGGTGGTTTCGGCTGGGAAAAGGAGCAATTCGACCAGCCGCGGGATATCTGGGCTGAGAACTCTCTCGATGTTTTTGTCGCCGATTATAATAACTCCCGCATTCAACGCTTCGATCGCAATTTGAATTTTGTCACCGCCATCATCGGAGAAGAAATCGAGCCGGCAAGTGATCAGTTTTCCTTTCCCGTGGCTCTTGCCTGGGCAAATTTTGGAGATTTATTCATTATCGAAACGGAGCTCAACCGTATCATGCAATTCGATGAACAGGGCAATGTCACCTTGACTTTCGGTGATTTTGACGAAGGCGCCGGGCAACTTGAAGAGCCGGTCGCCCTGTGCATCAGCGATGATAATGAAATATTCGTCGCTGATCAGCAACGCAAGAGTATCATGAAATTCGATTACTACGGGAACTTTTTGCAGGCATTTGAATTTCAATTTCTGTCCAACCCGGTCACTATTGCTTGCCTGGGAAAGCACATTTTTCTGTTAGACGGCCAGAATAATTCAATCACGATCGCAGCAACAAACGGCGCATTGCGTTTTCATTTTAATCCTCTCCCGGCAGCGGAAAAAAGCAGCATGCAACGAATCACGGATTTGTGTACCAGTAAGAACCGTTTATACATCTTAAACGATACCAACCGGCGAATCGATGTGTATACTGTGACAACGGACGACCAATGATTTCAAATTCAGGAAAAGAGTAATCCCAGTGTGATCAGTTTCGTAAAAAAAAATCACCCCTTTATACACGTTGCATCTTCCTTGCTGCTTTTTGGAATTTCAGTTTCCAATGCTCAGGTAATTTCCCCACCGAAAAATAATTTTCAGGTTTCATTTTATCACGTTTTTTCAGATTCAGCCCACAGCATCGCCCTGCCGGATTCATTTATCATCGCTGGTAGCGACAGTGTCGCATTACACGGCAGACATTTACAGCGCTTTCGCGATTACCAGCTCGATTATTTGCATTCACAGCTTCTTTTTCCTGATTTACAATTTCAAACAGGTGATTCTATTTTTATCGCTTATCAACGCCTGCTGCTGCCGCTGAACAAAACTTACCGCTTGCTGATTCCCCGGGGAAAAAATGATTCTCTGCAAACCAACCGCCCCCACAGCCCGGCTCTACTGCCGCAGATTGCACATGCATCAGAAGGTTATACCGCTGACTTGCGCAAAAGCGGCAGTCTGGTGCGTGGCCTCTCTCTCGGTTCGAATCAGGGGTTGAAAGTGGATTCGGGGTTACGTTTACAGGTCAACGGCGAAGTGGCGCCCGGCGTCGAGCTGGTCGCTGCATTGACGGATCAAAACACACCCATTCAGCCGGAAGGCAATACACAAACGCTGCAGGAGATCGACAAGGTTTTTATCCAGCTTAAATCAAAGCAGTTTGAAACCACGCTGGGGGATTATGAACTCAACTTTGCCGGCACGGAATTTACCCGATATCAGCGCAAACTTCAGGGCGCCATGGCCACGGTTTTCCCCGGAGAAAAGAGCCGCATCACGCTTTCCGGCGCGGTTTCAAAAGGCAAATATCGCACTCAAAGATTTCAGGGCATCGAAGGGAACCAGGGGCCGTACCAACTCACTGGCGATCGCGGACAAATCGACATTCTGGTACTTGCCGGCACCGAGCGCGTCTGGCTCGATGGCACCCCCATGGTGCGCGGCGAAAACAATGATTATGTGATGGAATACGGCAACGGTGAAATCCTGTTTACCCGCAAAAGGCTCATCACCGCGGATTCCCGCATCATCGTCGATTTTCAATATTCTGATGAACAATTTCAGCGTAGCCTGTACGGCCTGCAGGCCGGCACCCGGCTTTTATCCGATAAATTGCAATTACGAACCACACTCTTGCGCGAAAAAGATGACGCAGGCAACCCGCTGGGTCTGTCGCTAACAGAAGACATCCGCGCGGCTTTGCGAAACGCGGGTGATAGCCGCGCTTTGGTCGAAGGGGCTGCTTTCGTCGGGGCAGATAAAGGCAGTTATGTTTTGCAGGATTCGGTCTACGTGTTTGTGGGAATCAATTCCGGCGATTATCAGGTTCGTTTTAGCGATCTCGGTCCGGGAGAGGGCAGCTATAACTATCAGGGATTCGGCAACTATATTTTCGTCGGGGCAGGTGCGGGACGATATGCGCCGGTTGTATTATTACCACGGGCGCGGAAACACGATATCGCTGATATACGGCTGGATTTTCAGGCAGCAAAGACGGTGAAAATCAGCGCTGAATGGGCGTTGAGCAATCTCGATGAGAATCTTTATTCGGCAAAAGATGATGAAGACAACAACGGTCACGCCTATTATTTAACTCTGCAGGCCGCTCCGGAAAGCATGAAACTAAGAGGCTGGAACCTGGGCAAAGGCAGTTTGCAGATAAAACGCCGCTTCCGCGCCAAAAAATATCGCGATATCGACCGTGCCGATGAAATTGAATTTAGACGTCGGTGGGATATAAACACCGCAGGCCGTGGCGGCGACGAAATCATAAGCGAAACTCAATTGCAGTATGCGCCGGTTCCCTCGGTGCAGTTTTTTGCCACTGCCGGCTTGCTCGAAAAACCGGGATACGGCCTTAAATCTAAAAAAATCACCGCCAGCACAAATTGGCGTACGCCACGTTTTGTCGAGCTTGATTATCGTGTTGAACGTATCAAAAAAACCGAAACAAAAAGGACGGAGGCAAATGACTGGCTGCGGCAAAAAGGCGATATTCGCCGTCGCTTTGGTTTTCTGCAGCCCATGTTTGCTTTTGAAAATGAAGTTAAAAAAGAACAGCCATTGGCCGATAGTCTGCGTTCCGGTTTCCGTTTTACCGAACTGATTGCCGGCCTCGGATTAGTAAAATTGAATAAACTAACTGCTGAAATTCAGTTTGCACAGCGTGAAGACGACGATCGCTTCGCCGGCGCTTTCCAACGTTTGAGTGTGGCAAAAACGAGCCGTTTTAATCTCGCCAGCAAAAATATCCGCCGTTTTCATTTTTCCGCTTCCTATATCCACCGTCGCCGCAATTATGCCGCCGAAAGCACACCGGACAGCCGAACCAATCTGGCGGAAATCAAAATTGGCAGTAACCATTGGCGTAAGGCGCTGCGGCTCGATGCGCAGTACCGCATCAGCAATACGCAAGTAGGCAGACAGGAACGTGTTTATTTTAAAGTAAAAGACGGCGAAGGAAATTACCGCTACGAAGCCACCCTCGATGAATATATCTCCGATCCATTCGGCGATTATATTTTACGCCTGCTGCCGACGGATGAGTTTATTCCCGTCGTTGAGCTGAAAAGCCGGTTCAATATTCGTTTCGATCCACACAAGGCCTTTGGCCGGAAGAAAAAAAAGAGGTCGTTTCTAACGAAAATTCTGCGCAATATCGGCAGCGAGACTTTTTTGCGCATCGACGAAAAAACGCAGGAAACCGATGTTCGGCAGATTTATTTGCTTAATTTGGCCCAATTTCAAAAACCTGCAACCACCCTTTTCGGCGCCATGGAATTGCGGCAGGATATCACTCTTTTCGGCAAACGACGGGATTTTTCTTTGCGCTACCGGCTGATTTCCAGTAAAAACATCAATAATCAATTTCTCAACGATGAGCAGAAACGATGGCAAATTCGCCATGAATGGCGTTTGAACATCAATCCTGCACGCAAACTCAGCGGCCGTTTCGAAATCATTCGCAGCATCGAAGATAAAACCTTTGCCCGTGATTCACGGCCGGATCGCTTCATCCGTGGTTTGCGTTTCATCGCGGATTTATCATTTCGCCCGAAAAATCAATTTGAACTGGCATTGCGTTCGGTATTCGGCAGCGATATCGATAAAGCCTATTCGCCGGCGACAAAAGTGCAGCAATTGACTTTTAAACCACGCACAACATATTCTTTCCACGGTCGCGGCCGCCTGCGCGCCGATTTCGAATTGACGGATGTGAGCGCCAATGAAAGCTCACGCATTATTCCTTACGAACTGGCGCAGGGAAACCGGCTGGGCAAATCGTTCCGCTGGAATATTGCTTTTGAATACCGCATGTCGACAAATCTCAATACTTCGGTGAGCTATCAGGGCAGGCAAGAGCCGCAGCGCGAGAGCACGATCCATCTGGCAAAAGTTGAGCTACGGGCATATTTTTAGGTGAGAGGGTTGAAAGTTTGAAGGATAAAAGATATATTTTCGTTTTGCTTTTTAGCGCCAGTTTTTTGCTTTTGTGCCCGGCGATGGGCAGCGGTATGGGATTGGTGCCAGCCGATTCGGGAGCGATCACCGTCGATATCCGTCTGAAAAACGGCGGCAGCGTCGTGAATTTGCTACGGGCTTTGGGCATGAAAATGCGCGAGGCAAAAACGACGGACCCGGCAGCGGAGTTGGCACAGAAAATTTTAACATGGTTTACCCAGCAGGGCTATTATTTTGCCACTATCGATACTCTTGAAAAAAGGGCGACACCGGCCCAGCGCTGGTTTATATTTATCGATACAGGAGTACGATTTGCCGACATGCATGTACGTCCCGGATCGATGCCGCAAAACCTGCAAAAAGCCTGGCGCAAGCGATTTTCGGACACGATACCGATCAATCATCTTGTCACCGAATTGCCGGAATTTCTCGCCGATTTTGCTGAAAACGGCTATCCTTTTGCCCAGCTCGTTTTTGACAGCTTGCGCCTGGCCCGGCTGAATTCGTGGGAAACAGAGATAAGCGCCGGATTGCTGATCGAACCCGGCCCGCTCATTCGTCTCGATTCCATTGGCATCAGCGGTAATACGTTGACCAAGGAAAGAGTGATCCGGCGACAGCTTGGGCTGAAAAAAGGTGATATCTACCGGGCATCGCGGATTAAAACCGCACAGGATAATCTCAACCGACTCGGTATTTTTTCAACAGTTGGCAAACCGCAATTGTTTTATGAGAATGAAAAAGCTCTGCTGCAAATCGACGTCCGCGAAGGCAATACCAATGCGTTTAATGGTGTGGCCGGCTATAATCCGGGAAGTGACGGTCGGTCAGGATATCTGACCGGCATCATCGATCTGCGATTTGGCAACCTTTTGGGTAGCGGGCGACAAATTTCTGCACGCTGGGAAAAACGCAACCGCGATGCGCAGGAACTGGCGCTTCATTACCGCGAGCCGTGGATTTTCAAGCTTCCACTGCATGTCAGCGGCGGATTCGAGCAGCTCATCCAGGATACACTCTACGTTGAGCGCCGGTTTAATCTGGAAGCAGATTTGCCCCTACGCCGGATTCTTCATTTTACCGGCAGGTTGTGGCGCAAGAGCATCAATCCCGATTTGGCGGGGCAAACCATTTTTAATATTGAAAAAAGTACGGCCATTGCAGCAGGATTCGGTTTGCAGGTCGATACGATGGATGATCAATATAATCCACGTCGTGGGGTGTTTTACGCGACGATGATCGAATCGGTGCGAAAAGATGCGGTGAGCCGATTCCGGCAACAAAAATTATCTGTTGATGTGCGCTGGGCTTTGCCGCTCCGGCGCTTTCAGGTGTTTCATGCCGCCATGCATTGGCGACATATCACCAGCGATGAAATCCGGATTGATTTTGCCGATCAGTACCGGCTTGGCGGCGCCCGTTCCCTGCGCGGCTATCGCGAGGAACAATTCCGGGGCCAGCGCATCGCCTGGCTCAATCTGGAGTATCGCTATTTATTGGCGTCACGCAGTCGTGCTTTCATTTTTTACGACGCCGGTTATGTTTATCAGAAAAAAACTACAGGCATTTTCGAGCAGACGCTTGGCAGCGTTGGATTAGGCGTGCGCATGGAAACCCGCCTGGGCATTGTGGGACTGGATTACGGCCTCGGTCGCGGCGACGGCCTTTCACAGGGCAAGGTCCACGTCAGACTGACCAATTCCTTCTGAAATCCATCCCCGCGAAAAAGTATATTTTGCATCGGTTTGCGCCCCTGCCCGAAGTTTATCTGAAGCAAGTTCAGGAGGGTGGACTGCGGCGCGTTGGAGATTGATAAGTGCATAAATCCCACCTTATGTGGAGTAGATTTGCGGGATTTATTGGAGAATAATGCCAACCGGACAATGGTCCGATCCCATAATTTCGGGAAGAATAAATGCATCTTGCAGTTTCGGGCGCAAAACTTCAGAAATGCAAAAATAATCGATGCGCCAGCCGATATTCCTGGCCCGTGCATTCATACGATAGGACCACCAGGAATACTGCCCCGGCTGCTGGTTGAACTCACGCAAAGTGTCGATAAATCCAGCCTTGAGGATATTGTCAAAACCGGCGCGCTCCTCATCGGTAAACCCGGCATTTTTCCGGTTGCTTTTGGGGTTGGCAAGATCGATTTCTTTATGCGCGACATTAAGATCGCCGCAAAATACAACCGGTTTTTTCTCCTCCAGATTTTTAACGAACTTTAAAAAATCCACATCCCACTGCTTTTCTCTGTAGCCCAGGCGCATCAGCCCCCGCTGTGAATTGGGTGTGTAGACGTTGACGAGATAATAATTTTCATATTCCAGAGTGATAATACGCCCTTCGTTATCATGATCAGGTACATCCATGCCCAGGCGGATGTCGAGCGGTTCGATTTTCGTGAAAACAGCGGTTCCCGAATAACCTTTTTTCTCCGCCGAATTCCAGAATTGATAAAATCCATCAAAGTCGAATTCGACCTGTTCCGGTCGTGCTTTTGTCTCCTGAATACATAAAATATCCAGATTTGAGGTCTTTAAAAATTCGAGGAATCCCTTTTTCATTGCTGCGCGAATACCGTTCACATTCCATGAAATCAATTTCATATAATACCATCCTTATTGCATTGTAATTAATGAGTTGCAATAAAGTGCAAAATATTCTGATCAATGAAAAGGATAATTGTCAGGGAGAGTGCTGTTGCAGGAAGTTTTGAGGATGTTCGGGAGATTGTTTCGAAAAAATCCCCCGAGAGAACGGAGGGTCAACGGGTCAGAATTTCGTTTGATTTTTTATAATAAGTTTGTTCCGGAGAAATTTGTGAAAGGGTTTCTTGTGCGGAAATATCGTCGTCGTTAAGTTTATAGGCGAGGCCGAGAAAATAGAGCTCTTTGCCGGAATTCTGCGGCAGCTTTTCGTTTGCATAATCCCGTGCGGTTTGTAAGGCGCTGATAGCCGCCGTGAGGTTTTGTTTGTACAACTCGCTGTCATCCCTCAGATCGAGTGCCAGGCTTAAACGGGAAAGCGCGTGCAAACAATAAATATCGCTGAGGAGCTTTTGCCCGCCGGTTGTTTGGTTGAGATCATCCCTGTATTTCTGTTTTTGCAGCAGAAAATTCATATGGTCGCCGGCGGTGTTGTATTTCCCGTCGAGAAAATAACCTAAACCAACCATAAACTGATTTTTCATAAAAATGATTTGTTGCGTGATTTCCGCTTCAGGACCCCGCAATATTGACGGTGAATCCGCTACCCCATTTGCATCGATGGAATAGAAAAGCGCGTCATTTTGCAGTGCTTCGTAAAAAAATGTGTGGCAGAATTGATTGTTGTCAGGTAGATATTTGACTATAGTGGGGGTTAATAATAAGACAAAGAGGAGGGCGATAGCGAAAATCCAGGTTGCTTTTGCAAAGGCGAATCGCGGCAGTTTTCTTCGAATGGTTGTGGCCGGCGGTTCACTATTTTGCAGCACCGCTCGTATAAAGGTTTCGCGATCTTGCTTTTTGGGTGCCTTGTACATGGCTGCAAACTCAGCTTCTTCCGCTGCAGACAACTGGCATTCCTCATCCTTGATTATCGAGCTTAACGATTTTAAATACTCAGGATTATGTATGAGTTTGTTTTCGATATCATTGGCGTCGTCAGGTGAGATTTCACCTGTTATATATGCGATTAATTGCTTCAGGTCTTCTGTTTTGTTTTGCTGCTTATTATGCTTGGGGTCCATTTTTCTTTCCTGAACGGGTGAGCGATTCATCATTAGATAAAATCTCTCGTCATCATTTGTGAATCACAAATCCTGTAAATTGTACACTATCCCTGTTGACGCTTTTAAGTAAAATTGAATTCCGAATTGTACGTATTAAAGACAAAATTTTGGTGCTAATTTCCCAAACTAAAAAACGTGTCATAATTTATTAAACAATTTTTTCAGTTCGGTAATACGGTTGGCAATCCTCTTTTCAGAAATCTCTAAAGAGATGATCGCTGCTATTTCATGCGCTTTGAGTTCGTGTACAAAAGCCAGTTCGAAAATGATGAGATCGCGTTTCCAATACTTGTTTTTTTTCTGTTTTCTTATTTTTTCCCGCAGTTCTTCGATTTTTTCCTGATATTGCCGTTCCTTTTCCAGACTATTCGTTGGCGAAGCCAGCAGATCGATGAGCTCCAAGTGTTCTTTATCATTTGCGATGGAGAGCGGCTCAAACAGAGAAACCGTCGGGGCATTGCGCTTTGCTGCTGAATAATGCTTGGAATAATTGATGACTGTATATTTTGCCATCTTTGCCAGATAGGCATAAATAGAATCATTATTTTCATTGCGGAATGCTTTGAGAGCACGGCGATTATCACTGCTGAGTTTCAGCATGATCGTCTGTGAAAGATCATGCAGATAGCTGGTAAAATCATCAGGCAGGTGATGTTGTTTATACTGCCGGTTCCATTTGAAAATGAATCTTGCAATCGTCTTGTGAAAACGATGATAAAATTCAGTCCATGCCATTTCATCGATGGGGTCTTGTTGGCATAATTGAATCAGTCGAGTATTGGAAAGTTTTTTATAGGAACTTGCCATATTGCCAATTCATCCTCTCAGCCCTATCCGCTTGGCGGGGGGTTCTCCTTGCTTGTCAATCGTAGAATCCCACCATTCTTCCTGTCGGGGATTTCTTGAAGGGTGAGCACATGGGCTTAAATTGCCAACGAGCACACCTGAGCTGACCAGCCAGATTTAATAAGATCAAAATCTATATAAATTTGACACTTAAAGCAAGCGATAATCGTAGCAGGCTAATGAAAAAAATGAGTTCGTCATAAAAACCAGCATCAGAATAGTGATAAAACGACAATCATTCATGGTCAGGGCGAAGAATTCCATCTGCATTTCCCCGGGTCTAACCGTAGAATACTCAATAGATTTACACCATGAACGTCGTAATTATTTAGCTTTACTCCCGACACATGGAGTGAAAAGCGACACGCTGAGCAGAGTGCCGGACAAAACGCTATTGCTCCATGTCCCCAAAATGGACTTTCCGGTCAAACTTTTTGGGTTCATGCTGTCTGTCCGGCTAATTGTATGTACAAAATCGATTTGTACGATCTCCGGCAGAGCCGATTATTTTTCAGGAGAATAAATGACTGGCACCATTTCTGCTCAAAGAGCATCACTTTTTTAAAGGATAAGAATAATTTACTGATTCTATGCGCATAATTCCGAAAATTAAACGACGAAAAAGAATACACTTAGGAACACCCATACGATTGAGGAGATTGCACCTTTGTCTTGTCGAAAAATAATACAAATGTCTCACGTTGGACACGCACTGCAACTGACACTGATTCTGCTGGTTTTTCTTTTTTCATCTTTTTCTCATGCACAAACTTTAAGCGAGACTTTTGATGTCGGAACCGGAGGCGTTCCTGATCTCGATATCGATCAACAAAACGGTATGCTGCACATCGTGCAACACCGGGGTGGTGTGAAATATACGAAAATGAATCCGAACGGTGAGATACTGCTGCAGGAGATCGTTCCCGGCTCCAATGCCGACAGCGATGCTATCGGCTGGAAGTTTGGCGCTACGGTTGCGGTCGATCCGACTACCGGAGAACCTCGGGTTTGTTATCGTATTAATACGCATGACGACTTTTATGATATATACATCACGCGTCGTTTTAGCGATGGGAATTGGAGCGCTGCAAAAAAAATTGTCAGTAATGTCCGCCGTGCTTATGCCGTACGCATGGATATCGACGCAGCCGGAAAAGCACATATCGTTCATGGTTCGGGAAAGCCGTCAGGTGGTACGGACGGCCCGGCGACTTATCTCCGTGTTGATGCTGAGGGCAATATTGAAAAGAAAATCGGTAACCTCAATCAGTACCGAACAGACGATCACGTTGAGCTCGCCTGTGGCCCCAACAATGATGTGCATCTCGTTTTGAGCTATCCGCTGGAAAAAACAAACCCGGCCTACGGTGGCGCCATCACCTATTATCGTTCCTACGACGGCGGTGAATCAATGCGCCTGACCGGTGATATTCACCACAGCGACGCCACCAAACGCAACGGCAATGCTGATATTTTTGTCGATCAAAACGGCGTCGCCCATATCGCCTATGGCTCAAAATCAGACAAATCTCTCGGCAATAATTCCAGTATCCGCTATGCCCGTTATGAAAATGGCCACCGTGTTCGCGATGTGGCGGTGAATGCAGGCGGCGAGCTTGATCCCTGGCATCATTCCCTGGGCATCGGCTCGATAGCGGCCAGCGACGACGGCACCCATTTACTGATGTCGTACCGCAAAAGCGACACGGGCCCCATTCGCTACCGCGTATCGAAAGACGGCGGCGCAACATGGTCGGAGCCCGAAGGCATCGGTGGCAGTTCGCGGAAATCTGAAGGGCGCAACAAGCAGGTCGCACGCTCATGGAAAAACAGCTTTTTTATCGTTTATCCTTCCGGTTCGTCGATTCAAATGCGCAGAATTACTCTTGGTGAATCACCGGTGGCCGATGCCGCCGGCCCATATTCAGGATTTGAGGGCACACCGATTCAGTTTGATGCCTCCGCTTCGACGGATGCCGACGGGCAAATTGTCAATTATCGCTGGGATTGGGACGGCGACGGCACTTTTGATTTCGAATCGGATTCAGCAAAAGCAGAACACACTTATAGCGATGATTTTTCCGGTCTCGCCACTTTGCAGGTGGTCGATAATGAAGGTTTTTCCGGACAAAGCACATTTCAGGTTGATGTCGCCAATGTCAACCCAGTGATCAAAGTTGACAGTATTTTCGCTGCATTTCAATATGTACCGACCCTGCTCTCCGCCACGGCAACTGACGCCGGCAGTGATGATTCCCTGCAGTTTTCCTGGGATTTGGACAATGATGGCCAGTTTGAAATCGCCGGATCAACAATCAAGGCGAAGTTTTCAAGTGTCGGTGAGCAGATTATCGCTGTGTCCGTCAGCGATGACGACGGCGGAACACACTCCGTCGAGGCACGGGTTTTGGTCAGCGCTGGATCACCCGTCATTTCAGCGCTCGAAGTTGCAGATATCGACACCGCAACGGCAACGGTGCGCTGGAAAACACACCAGCCGGCAGACGCCCTCGTGCGTTACGGTCTGACTGCAAATCTCGATTCATCAAGTGTGCGCACGACCGTTTTCGACACCAGCCACGCCATTATTCTGCAAAATTTACAACCGGACAGCGATTATTTTTATCGTGTTTTTTCGAAAAACAGCTCGGGAAATGAATCTTCTTCCGCGGTATTTTCATTCCGCACCAAACAACCGGATAATTCTTATCCTGAAATAACGCAGGTTACTGCGTCTGAAATCACTTCCCATTCGACGATGATTTTGTGGCAAACGGATGAAGCGGCAAACTCGCAGGTTGAATATGGCAGCACAGCCGCTATGGGTACATTTGTGCCGCTGGATACAAGCCATGTTTTGCAGCATCGTGTCTTGTTGTTTGGCCTGCAAAGCGCGACCAATTATACTTTCCGGGTGTTTTCTGCAGATGTAAACGGCAACAAGGCCATTTCGCAGCGTTTCGAATTTACGACAGATGCCGGTAGTACTGTAGTGCAGGGATCGATCAGGTTCGCCAATATTGCCTCTGCAGCGCAAGCGCAGGCGCCGCCAGGCGATCTGGGCTGGGGGCATGGCGTTGCCGGTGCCGATTTCAATAACGATGGTTTCACCGATTTGTACATCGCCAATTACGACACCATCAATTCATTGTTTATCAACAACGAGGACGGCACATTTTCCGAACAGGCGGGGAATTGGTCTGTTTATGGCGATATCCACTGGTTTGACCGCGGCATTTCACCGGCAGACTTTAACAATGACGGTTTTGTCGATATTTATCTGAATGTAGCCGGTCATAGCAAGGTTTTCCGCAATGAAGGCAATAATACTTTTAAAAATATTTCCGGGAAAAACGGTATCGATGACCGCGGGCAGGCACAGGCAGCGGTCTGGGCTGATCTCAATAATGATGGTTTGCTCGATTTGTTATCGTTCAATTTCAGCCATCAAATGCGTTTTTTCCTGCAGGACGAGAATGACTACTTCTCTAATCAGACTTCGAATTTCAACTTTGGCTATAAAAAATTTTGTGTTGGCGCTGTCGCTTTTGACGCCGATGGGGATGACGATCTCGATATTTTTGTCTCCCGCGGCACCGACGATGATACCGGCACAGAAAACGCCAACCTGCTGTTCATCAACAACGGCAATAATCGTTTTTATGAAAAAGGCTACGAACGCGGCATCAGCATGAGCTCGATGCACGGGCAGGGTGTCACGGTGGGAGATTATGACAACGACGGTGATTTTGATCTGTTCGTTTCCAATGCAACAGGTAGTAACGCGCTTTTTCAAAACAGTGGCAGCGGTTATTTTACCAACGTTACAAATGCGGCGGGTTTGACTGATAACGATCGCTCTACCGGTTGCAATTTTGCCGATTTTGATAATGACGGCTGGCTCGATTTGATCGTTATCAATTTTGGCGCCGATAAAGTTTTCAGGAATAACGGGGACGGTACATTTACGAAGTTGAGCGATTTCGGTGTTAAAACCTGGGATAGCGGTTATGGCTCCTGTGTCACCGATTTTGACCACGATGGTGATGTTGACGTATTCTACTCGAACTCAGGGCAGAAAAGTGTCCTGATGGACAACCTGGCAGGACCAACGAATTGGCTGGTCATCAAACCACAGGGGCAGATCAGCAACCGGGATGCAATCGGGGCGGAGATCGAGTGTTTTGCCGCGGGTCTGCGTCAGAAACGCATCATGCTCGCCGGTGAAGGTTTTGTTTCCGGTGCGATCGTTCCTTTCCACCTCGGTTTGGCACAGGCTGATTTCGCCGATAGCTTGATCATTCGCTGGCCTGCCGGTGGTACGACAAAATTATTCGATGTGGCAGCCGGGCAGCGCTTAACCGTGATTGAAGGGCAGCAACCACAGTACATCCGGCGGCATAATTCCATCGATTTTACACCACCGGTTTTTTCAGCTATTCCAATGCAGGTGACGGATGAAAATCAGCCTTTTGCTGATCTGGATTTGCAAAATTATACCAGCGACGGCGACAACGGTTTTGAAGAGCTCAACTGGAGTTATTTTGGCAATCAGAAAATCTTGGTGCAGCAGCAAAAGAGCCTTTTTTCCTTCGCTATCGCTGCGGCTGATTCAGAATGGGCCGGTTCGGAAAAAATTTCATTCATCAGCAGTGACCCTGAAGGCTATGCAGACACGACATCGGTCATTTTTACAGTTAATCCGGTAAATGACGTGCCAGTCATCGAGACTATCGAAAATCAGCAGGTGGATGCCGGAGAAAACTTTACCGCCATCGATTTTGCAGATTTCGTACACGACGCTGACAATACACTCGAAGAGTTAAGCCTTTCCGCTTCGGGTTATGCACAGGTCACGGTGACCATCTCCGGCCTGGTTGCCGCCATTTCCAAACCGCAAGAAAAGTGGGTAGGTGCGGATACTGTCATTTTCTCGATCACTGATGTCGATTCGGCGACTGCCACGGTATCGGTGGTTTTTTCGGGAAAGAATACTACCGCCGTTGCCGAAAGCGACAGCCGGTTACCGCAGAGTTTTGCCTTGCAACAGAATTATCCCAACCCCTTCAACCCGCAAACGACAATTACATTTGATCTGAAGGATGCCGGAGAGGTAAAAATAATCATTTTCGATATTACGGGCCGGGAAGTGAACCGGCTGGTCAATAAATATATGCCGGCCGGGCGGCATAAAATACTGTGGGACGCTACGCGCTTTGCGACCGGAACATATCTCTTGCAAATCCAGATCATGCATGGTCAAAAACTGGTTTATTCGGCGCGCCGGAAGATGTTGCTCATCCGTTGAAAAAGATGAAACGGACTCTGATAAACTCACATGATGAAGGGAATCTTGAATTTCAGGGAATTTTGAACAATGAATAAAGTGAATTTATTAATTAACGTGTCGAGGAAAATAATGAAAAAACGCATCCTGGGTTTTCTGCTGATTTTGATGTTCTCCAGCCTGCAAGCTCTCGCAGCGCAGGAGTGGAGTGAAGCCATCGATCTCGGACCGGGTGAGACGCCGGATTTTGATATCGATCCGGCAACCGGTAATATACACCTCATCTATAATAACAGCGGTTCGGTTTATACTGTTCTATCGCCGCAGGGAACTGTGCTCTCCTCGGAAAAAATTCCACGGGCAAGCGGCGAAAAAAGCTGGGGCGGTTTTTATTTCGGCCCCTCGATTGCTTTTGATCCTGCAACCGGAAGGCCGCATGTGGTTTTCCGCATCCACCGCGGCAACTGGACTTTCGATATTTTTTATACATACAAAATGGAAAACGGTGACTGGAGCCCATCATTAAAACTTGTCGACAAGCAGTACCGTGCCTATCTGGCACGCATCGACGTGGATTCCAAAGGTGTGGCGCATGTGTTGACAGGAAAATCGGACGGTAATAATGATATTTTTGGCAGCGCCACTTATTATAAAATCGTCAATGGCCGCATTCAGCGGAAACAGGAAAATCTCGACCGCTACCGCGCTGATGACCGCCTAGAAATCTCCATAAGCCAGGATGATGTTTTACATATTCTGCTGTGCTCTCCCGATCGCAGCCATCAGGGCATTGCCGGCGGCCCATTGACCTATTGGCGCTCCTTTGATGGCGGCGAGACGCTGGAAAAAGCCGGCGATATCCACTCCAAAGACGCCGTCGATCGCAACGGCAATGCTGATATTTTTGCCGATCAATCCGGCAATGTGCATATCGTCTACGGCGCTGCGAAAGACAAAGCGCTGGAAAACGACCGGACGCTACGCTACATTCGTTTTGAAAACGGCGAGCAAGTGCGGGATATCGTGCTCACTGATAAATTTGAACTCGGGGAATGGCAGCATAGCCTGGGGAAAGGTAATGTCGCCGCTTCTGATGATGGACAATATGTCGTTGCGACATATAATCAGGCGGATTCCACTAATCTGCGATCGCGTTATTCCTCCGACGGCGGGGTGACATGGTCTGAATATGTAACTCTTGCCGGTGATACCCGGCGCACCGATGGGCGGGAAAAAGAAGTATTAAAAGCCTGGCAAACGATGTTCTACGTCGTCTATCCTATCGATGGTCAACTTTTTTTCCGCAATGCCCAGTTCGAATACCCGCCGACTGCTGTTGCCAACGGGCCTTATACGGCTGTTGAAGGCGATTCCGTTGAATTTGATGCATCAGCATCCTTCTCCCCGGATGGCAAAACCATCGTCAGCTATAGTTGGGATTGGGATAACGACGGCACTTTCGATGAAACATCAGGCCAGCCGCAGACAAAACGCTTTTTCGGTGATGATTTCACCGGCGAAATCACCCTCGGTGTCATCGATACCGATGGACTTCTCGGTAAAAAAACATATACCGTAACAATCACCAACGCCCTGCCGGTTTTAAGCACCGGCAGCCCCTACCACACGATAAAAGATAAACCGGTGATTCTGCGTGCCAGCGTTTCTGACGCCGGTATTTTCGACACGCACGAGTTTTCCTGGGATCTCGACGGCGACGACATTTTTGAAACACCCGGCGCAGAAGCGACAAAAGCCTATGCTGATAGCGGTTCCTATAAAGTGGCGGTAAAAGTCATCGATGACGATGGCGGTGAGACCCAGTCCGAAGTGCTTATTCTGGTCAACAACTCGCGCCCCATTATCAGCGCAATCCCGAGCCAAACGATTGCCGAGGGTGGCTTATTTCAGGATATCATTCTCAATCAGTTCGTCACCCACCCGGACTACCCAAATTCCGATTTGAGTTGGAGTTTTACAGGCAATCACGCACTGCTGGTTTCCATCAGTGATAGCACAGCGTCAATCGCGGTGCCGGATTCGGAATGGGCCGGAGCAGAAAATATTCTGTTCACAGCGACCGACCCCGCCGGCAATACCGACAGCGCATCCGCCAGTTTCATCGTTACAGCGGTGAATGACGCACCGGTTTTTCGCCAAATTGAAGAGCAGGCGGCCCCCCCCGGTGAAGCGTTCGCGCCACTCGATTTGAAACCATATATCTCGGATATTGACGATGCCATGGAAACCCTCAGTGTTTCGGCAGGGCCTTCGACAAACTTTTTCATCGGTTTTGTCGGTTTTACAGCGACCATCGCACCACTCAATTCCCAGTGGCGGGGAAGCGAACTGGTGACATTCACCGTCTCCGATCAGCAGGGTGCCAGCTCCGATATCGATGTTCTCATCAGTGTTAAAGACCCATCCGCTGTGGGTGAAAGTTTTACGGCTGTTCCGGATAAATTTCAACTCAAAATGAACTATCCAAACCCGTTTAACCCGCAAACGACAATCCCGTTTGACCTCAAAGAACAGGCAACCGTACATCTCGAAATCTACAATGTGCAGGGCCGCCGTGTCGCGACGCTGCTTTCTGCCGTGATGCCCGCCGGCAGTCATAAACTCGCCTGGGACGCACAATCGGTTGCCAGCGGCACCTATTTTGTCCTCTTGCGGGTGACAAAAAACGCCCGACAGGTTTATTTTGCCAAAGAAAAAATGCTTTTGATCCGTTAGAATTATTTCATGTCAAGTTGAGCCGGGTTGGATTTTAGCCCGGCTTTTTTTTGCACTTTTCCGGTAAAGTTTTGGAAGGTTGCGGCTTTAATGGTATGAAGACAGGCTTTAAGTTTTGCAGTGTAGTGCTTTTATGCACTATTTTATGCTGCAAGCCATCAAGGGATGGTACTCCCAAAACCTCAATTGATAAAGTAACAGGAAATGTAGTGCGGGCATCTTGCCTGCCGTATGATATGCGGGCAAGATGCCTGGGCTATGATCTCTTTTGTGGCATTGGGGGCATTTCTGCCGTATTTAAAGAAATCGGCTGTTGAATCAGTTTCGCAGGACTTCAAGAAAAACGGTATCAGCGATGGCGGAGCCGAAAACGCCGATACCATCCCCCTGAATGTTGAGTATGGGCTCATGGAAATTGCCATCGATTTCCTGTACTTGCCAGGCGGTGAGCAAATAATCGCGAAAATTTTGATCTCCGGCGTAGAGAATCGTGCGGTATTTGCCGTAAAATGCAAAAAGATACCAGTCCAGCGGCAGTGTGGTTTCACCGCTTTCTTCCTGCAAATCTTGCTGCCAGGTAAAGTTATAAATCAGGTCTTTCCATTCATCTTCCTCAAAATCTGCTGCAGTATCAAAACGACTGAAGGGACTTTCATAAATATAAGTGCTGGTATCCGCCTCCAGCGCAACGATGGAGAGGGCGTAAAACCCGGTGTTCGGGCTGCGTTCAAAGGCGAATTCCCATCTTTCCGTGCTGCCGTCATCATTGATGGGAAAATAGGTGGAGGGCGTAATTTTCGAATTTTCTCTTACGATGGAGAATCCTTCCTGGGGCACGACCGTTGTGGTGCGGCATTGCAAATTCACTCCATCGATAGTGGCTTTAACCGAAAGCATATATGCCTGTCCGTGTTCGATAAGCAAATCATTTCCCGGATATTCATGCGCCAGCGCCTGCGGATTAAAAATCAGCGGATAATCTTTTTGATTGCTCACATCGGTGAGCACAACCTCGGCGTCGACAAGAAAAATGTCGGTGCGCAAAAGTGAGGTATTGAGCGGGAAATTGCGCATGATACGAATGTTTTTTACCGGGGTGTGAGGATAAATATAACCATCAAGAGCGATTTTGGGTTCGTAATTGCTGTCATCCACTTCGACAACGCCGGTGCCGCAGGCGCTGAAAAGCAGAGCGGCAAGAATGATATATTTTATCTGTTTCATGGGATTTCCTGTTGGTTAATTTGTTCGAAATCAAAACTCAAATTTAATGCCTATCGTCGGCAACAGTGGCAGCATGTTGGTTTCATCGACATTCTGCACGATGCTGTCTTCGGTGCTTTCATCATTGTATTGAATGAACCAGACATTTTTACGGTTGCCGGCGTTGAAAATTTGCAGATACGGCGCCATCGACCAACCCTTATACCGGCGAAAATATGTCAGACTGATATCGAGGCGCGAATAAGCCGGCAGCCGGTATTTGTTGATCGATGTCGGATAAAGTGCAAAAGCCGAAAACCGGCTGTCACCGCCGAATCCTGCGGTGCCGATGATATCGGGCATGGTGTTGGTGATATAAACCGAACTCGGCGTAGTGATCGGCTGGCCGCTGGAATAAACCAGATTGATGCCCAGGGTATAGCGCCCTTTATCTCGCTTATGGTTATGACCACGAAAATTGCGCCAGGCATTTTTAACATCGATATTGGTAACGAAATTGACCGTTGAGCTACGGTCGTGGCGCGGCGCAAACTCCTTACCCTGGTTAATTTCTGCGATAGTATATTTCGTCGCAGCGAGGCTATAACCGAACCAGCCGGTGATCGCGCCGCTGTTTTTCCGCAACAACAACTCCAGGCCGCGCGAGTAACCCTTGCCCTTATTAAAAAGCCCTTCAGTCGTCGCGTAAACCGGTTCATCATTTTCATAATAGGTCGGCGTAACCTTGGCGCCAAGATTCTGATCCAGCGAATAGAGATTATGGTAGTCTTTATAATAAGTTTCGATTTCGAGAGAATAAAACTCACCGATCTCTTTTTCAAAGCCCAAAATCATGTGAGTGGCGTCCGATTGCCGCTGGAATTCGTTGGAAGTCGTCCAGATATCGGCAAAAAATGGCCGCGTAATACGATGCAGATATTGATGATAACGCCCGGCAGCCAGCTTGAGATTGATGGTATCGCTGGCGCGGTATTTTACTGCAAAACGCGGCGAGGGGTTGTAATAATCTTTTTTCGAATTGAAATAGTGCATGCGCAAACCCGTGTTGATCTCCCACAGCACTGAGGGGCGCCAGCTCAGCGCAAAATATCCGGAGAGATATTCCGGTTTGTTGCCGGCGTCGACTTTGCCACCGGGCCAGCTCTGGCGATAACGGCCATCGAGGAATTTATGTTCAAAACCGAAAGAAGCGTTGAATTTTTTTGAATGATAATACTGCAAATTGGCTTTGATAGTGAAGTCGGAAATCTCGTTGAGCTCATCGACATCGACGACATTTTCAAATTTAAACTTCGACGAAAAGCGGCTGCCGGTCACCCAGAAATTTGAAAAAAGCTGGGGTGAAAACAAATGTGTCCAGCGCAGACTGCCCGTCGTATTGCCCCAGTTGTATAAAAAACCGGCGTCAACCTCGGCATCCGGGTTGAAGCTGACATTGAGATCGTCGTAGCTATTGAACCAGCTTAGCGTTAGCTTGTTGCGCGGCCCGAAATCAAGAAACGCTTTGAAATTGCTGTCATAAAAATAATAGTCCGGGATTTCGTCGAATTTCCGTCCCAGTGTTTTATCGAAATAGGTGCGACGAAAAGAACCGGAGATGGAACCGAAATTGCCCAACGGCATTTGCAGCGTTGTTTTAGCCGAAAGCAGGCTGATGGAGGCCGTGCCTTCAAATTCCTTGCGGTTGCCGTCGAGGTTTGTAATGTCGAGCACAGAAGAAAGCCTGCCGCCATATTCCGCCCCAAAACCGCCTTTGGAAAGTTCGACGGATTTGATCGCATCGGTGTTGAAAGTAGAAAAAATACCGAAAGCATGTTCGGGATTGTAAACATCAGCACCATCGATGAGGTATAAATTCTGATCCGGCGTGCCGCCACGAATATACAGCGCCGAGGAAAAATCCGACACCGGCAAAATTCCCGGCAGCGTTTGCAGCGCGCGCAGCAAATCCGCTTCAGCAATCTGCGGGATGGCGTTGATATCACGGGCGTTCATTTCCACCTGCGAAACCGGCCGTGAAAAAAGCTTGTCGATAGTGCGTTTTTTTTCCGCAGTGACGACCACTTCCTCAGCCTGCAATATCTGTGGTTGCAGGTCGATTTTTAACGGCTCCGGTGCAACGATCGTCAGTACAATCTCCTTTTTCCAGGTCTGAAAACCGATATACCGGCAGATGAGCGTATATTTGCCGGGCATCAATTTTGGGATGACAAAAAAACCGGAAACATTGGTACTGGCGCCGCGGTTCATGCCTTGCAGAAATATATTTGCACCAATGAGCGCTTCACCATTAGATTGATCGTAAACATAACCGCTGATGGAACTGAAACCGCTCTCAGGTTCACCGGCCCAAAGCGGAATATAGATTAACATGAAAAGCAGTATCGTTTTTTGAAAAAATTTCATCTTGCCCTCCGGAGTGATTCGTTTTTAACCCTTTGTTTTATTTTATTTCAAGCAACGATTTCAGCATGACTAACCCGCTGTTTGTGCAAGCACGCCGGCCTTGCCGTCCTGCGTATAAATTAGGCAGCGGCAGCCCGTTTCTCTCGAAATGCAGCGACTGCTTATTAAACTGACTGATAACCGTTGAATGAGAGATGTGATCCCGGAATAAAATATATAAACTGTGTTTCGTATCCTCGGTGTATTTGAAAAATTGATCGTTTGCTTTTGCCGGAATGCATTCCCCGAATACCCTGGCTGTCTGTGGAATTATAATCTATTTAGTATCCATCCGAAAATGCACCTTTTCTGTCATTTCGAACACTGTTTTTTTTAAATGAAAAATCTTTACTGTGCTCAATACTGAAGATTTCATCGCTGAAAAACGCATCGAACATGAGCATCACCCGCCCGCCGACTCTGCTAAGACCCCACTACCCTGAAGATGCGATAATTGACTCAAATCGCACCGCTGACCAACCACCATAAGCGGTTCGGGTAGATGCATGGTTTAGCGCCACTTATTCACGGTCAAGTCTTTCCTTGTACCATCTGAGCGTTCTATCTATTCCTGTCCCCATCGAGGTCGGCTCTATACCAAACGTTTGTTGAATACGCTCCGAATCGACGACTAAGGGCTTGGTGAATTGATACATCATCTCAACAGATGCACGCGCTTCAGGCATGAACAGTCCGGCAAAGCGCATCATCAGCGGTGAGATAACTGCAAACTGTGTTTGAACTCCAGCCGCTTGACTCGCCGGTTCAATTATCTCTTTCTGCGTCAATGCCGGAGCGTGTGGAGCAATCCAGACTTTCCCCAAAGCTTCGTCACGTGTGCCAAGTATTGTTGCGGCCCGCCCTACATCTTCAATATACGTCCAGGAATGCGGCATTTCTGCCGAGCCGCTCAACTGAGGTTTCTTTCCGGCTACTAAATTCCCAAAAACCATCTCCCCAAGCACTGATTTCAACACCCCAGGCCCGTAGTAATCACTGGAACGCAATGCGGCTGCCTGTATCTCTCCGCGCTGATGTGCTTTCATGACTTCTTCCGCCATTACCGCTCGAAGCGCGCCTTTCTTTGATTGGGGTATCTCCGGCGATTCTTCAGTAATGGGTGCTGATGCGTCGTACATATACAGATTCTCGATAGAGACATACCGCGCTCCCGACGATTTGGCAGCCGCCAATACACCGGTTTGCAGAGCAGGGAACCACTCGTGCCATCTATGGTATGGTGGATTGAGAGCCTGATAGATTACCGTTGCACCCTGAGTTGATTCAACAGATTGGCGGGGATCAGATGCGTCCGCAGCGATAATTTCAATATCCTTCGGCATCAGTTCGGGACGCTTACCGCTACGATTGATAGCTTGCACGGAAATCCCCATTGACCGCAAAGTACGGGCAATCCAACACCCTACGGGACCTGTCCCGAAAATAACGTGAAACTCTCCTGACACAGATTTCTCCTTCTGCTGTGGTGCTAACAACTATATGTCCGGCTTGCCGGTTAAATTATTAATGGAAATTATAATTTCCCAACCCGCGACCTAAATAAAAATTTGAGATTTTATTAACGATACTAATCGAATTATGTTTCTCGCTAATTACATTTTTTCACGTATTTAACCTTTATTATTCTCACGGAGACGCAATGGCGCAGAAAAAAACAGCATAAAATACTTAAAGACAAAACTCTGCGACTCGACGAGATAATTTTTTTAATAAAAAATTTGTGAATAATGCAGGTTAAAAAAAATTACCTGCACACTATCCTTGCTGTTGCGGAACTTTTCCGTGTTTATCAGCTCCCTGTTTTTTTTCACCGCATCCTGTTTGCCGGCGAATATTTTCTGATGATAGCACTTGCCTTTCGTCGATTGTTTCAGTAAGTTCATCGCCGTTGGTGAAATGGGGCATGATCGTTTTTTGTACCGGACACCTGGTTTCTTTTTTTTCGATCAGTCCTGATAATCATCCGCTATCTTTATAAAGCGCACTGCGATATCTCAATTCGATCCAAGGAACTGCCGCATGTCAGCGATGAAAAATGCATTCAATTCCCGTCCTCTGTTGATAAGTCTTTTGCTCTGGTATCTCGCAATCCTGCTCACTTTCGCCTGTTTTAATTATCAGGACAAGACCGGCCCGACCTATCCGCTCGAAGGTCATTTTAATACGGCAAACGGCAGTGTCCATTTTAAATTTCTGCGTAGTGAAAATATCGGTACCAGCCTGAAAATCATGTTCGTCGATCCGTTGCCGCAAGGGGTAAGCGGCAGCGTGAAATTTCGCCGCTTCAAATCGCACGATGACTGGTCCACAATCGAAATGCAGGCCGGTTATTTTGAATTTACCCGCCGCAGCCGTAAAGAATCGGTTTCAGGCATGGGTGCCGAATTGCCGAGCCTCGAGGTGCGTGCCGGCAAGTATGAATACTTTGTCTATATCAAAACAGATGGCGGCGAAGCCGTCTCGATCACCGGAGATGAGCCGGTTTATGCACGCTATAAAGGCGCAGTACCTGCTTTCGTGCTGGTACCACATATTTTTGTCGTCTTTTTATCGATGGCTTTCGCCATCCGCACCACCCTCGAAACACTCATCGACGGCCGCTTCAAATGGATGCTCTGGGCGACAATTTCCTCGCTGGTTTTTGGCGCATTCGTGCTCGGGCCGCTGGTGCAGTGGTATGCGTTTGGCGTCTTTTGGTCAGGTGTGCCTTTCGGTTGGGACTGGACCGACAACAAAGTACTCGTCGAGCTGGTATTCTGGATTATTGCGCTCTATTTGAATCGCGGAGATCGGCGCAACCGCTGGTCGGTTTTGCTCGCCGGCGTCGTTACACTGGTGGTATACTTTATTCCACACAGCATTTTCGGCTCGGAATATGATTTTCGTAGTGGCACCGGTCGCGGCACAGTCGGCTGACTTGTTTTAATATACACCCGATGCAAATTCATAAATAAAGCACGTGAGAAAAATTAATCCATGAAGTTTCCTATCAACCAATCGAAAGGACGAAAAATGCGATTGACAAATCTGTTGTTCTTACTGGCCGTTCTGTTCTTTTTTGCTTGCGGACAAAAAGAAGAGCACAAAGCCGAAAGCCACGAATCCCATGAGATGACGGAGCAAACGGCCGACACGGGTGAAAAAACCGTCTATTACACCTGCCCGATGGAAAGCCACAAACACATTCACGCCAAAGAAGCCGGGAAATGCCCTGAATGCGGCATGGCGATGGTGGCCAGTGTGGTAACCAGCGCCGAGAAAATGGAATTCTATGGCTGCCCGATGGAAGCCCATAGCCATGTACGCAAGGAAGAAGCAGGAAAGTGCGATGAATGCGGTATGATGCTGAAGCCGATGCGCCTGGTCAAAGATGAGCAGATGTAAAAATAGTTGATACGACAAATTCCGGCAAAAAGCGGCGCCCAGCCCTTTTTGCCGGTTTCTTAACCTGCTGCAAGATGACACGCAATGCGCAAAACCGCGCCGATGAACTCCAGGAACGTCAACTTCTGCAACTGGCCAAGACCAACAATGGGCGTCTCACCATTGCCGAGGTTTCAATGCATCTGCCGCTGAATACAGAAGAAGCCCAAAAATTGCTCGAGAAGTGCTACTGATTTATTAATCCCGAAGGGGTGGTATCACTTTGAGGATTTTTCGAAAAGATAGAATTTTCATAAACTATGTACTGTCTTGTTTTAGATAAAGGTTGAAAATACTGAGTTAACTCGATAACTAGACACGGATTCAGCAGATTGAATAAATTTTCACGGACACAGACTCTCGGCTTAAAGATGCCGGTTGCATATTAAAACATGCAGCTACGCAAACTCAACCTCGCTGAAGTGAACTCTATAATTGAGCCGCTTTCAGGATGGTTCATTTATCTTTAAAGAGCTGCGGGATTTATTCCACAGCTAACATGGCGGAAACCGTCCGGTGAAGCTCATCTTTACAAAATCAATCTCCTTTCGTATTTTGTACGCACGAGTAAAATACGAAAAAAAATTTAGCAAGGACAGGTGTGCTTGGCCGGATGCTTACGCATTTAATTTAGTTGATTGGCATCAAGTAAACCGATGTTTACAGTAATTGTGCCTAAATCAGTAAATTTAGTTGCATCAATATACTTTACATATGTTGCATTATTCTCCTGATAAAACATACCACTCTCTGTAAATAATTGATTTAAACTGTCGATCGTAGAATTTACTGCGATAGAATCATATTCATTCAGTTTAGAATACTCAACCAGTATAGAAATAATACTTTCAAAGTCTATTTTTTTTGTTAAGCTATCTGCAAAAATCTTAAAAGCACCTCGAACTGAAAAATAGTATTGACATGCATTGGTATGTTCTTTCCCTACAAAAGAATATGGTTTTTCAAAAGAACTTTAGTTCTGCTAGTTGTAAATTTATTTTCAGATGAGCAACTTAAAGAAAAAATGGTCGCAAGAAACGCAATACCACACAGAGAAACTCATATTTTTTTCATTTTTGAACTTCTTCCTTTTTTAAAGGTAAGGTTTACTCCGTCCCAGACTCTGCCAGTGGCTCGCACTTGCAGATATTTAAATGGTATTGCAGATAGACCTGCTGCTGTGAGTTCCAGGGCAGAGCCCCGGATACAGAACAAAGGCACGGTGTATGAAAAGCCCCGGCAGCCGACAGGTGAGCTTTCCTGTGTGAATAAGCAGATTCATGCTGAATATTGAAATGCTATGCGCTGTACAAGGCCTCCCATGTGGATTCCGGTTTCGGCCCTGAAAGTGAAATCATTAACTGATCGAATTGTTGTTGCAAGAAGAGGTTTAAATATAAAGGGATTGTAAAAAAAGTAAGGCCATTTCCTTTCTTTTTTCCCATAACAGAAGGCTGACTTTTTTATTAAAATACCAGGCGCTCGTACCGTCAAAACCAAGTATCCATTCGGTAGAAATGCAGCTTGCATTTTATTTTTCGGCGGGAATCAGCTAATTTTCCGTCAGGAGCGTTTGATAATAGTCCGGCAATTCATCGCCGGGTGCCGGTGCTTTTTACGGAATAGAATACCTTAATGAAAGATAGTGGAGCGTCTCATTCTCCTTCTTTCGGAAAAAAAACCGTATAAACTCGTAATTTCACCGGGTTGCCGGAGCGGTTCTGCACCGCATAGATGCGCAGATTGCCGCTTTCCTGAAAATAGCGGTAGTCCACAGTGACCAAACAGCCTCCCAGGCTTAAATCCACGGTATAAGTTTTCCATTTTTTTTCAGAAATTTTTTTGCGATGGATTCTCACCCCGCTGGAAATAGCCGTCATCATACCATTATCATCGATCAGCAAGCGAGTTGCCGCCCAGGGCATGGGCTCCGGTTTCGTCCAGCCGAAACCGGGAACATAGGTGGTGAATGACCGCTTCCTGCCGGCCGATGGAGATTTGGGAAAAAGCACGACATAAGGCGAACCGTTGGGCGCGATAGCGATGTCGGTATAACGCTCAAAATATCCTTTGGAGTTCGGTGCAAGAGCAAACGGCGACCACAGCGTATCGGTTTGACTAAAATCGACCGGCAGCGACAAGGGTTGTAAATCACTACGCTGAAAATCATCCCCTGCGAGCGGGCTCAGCGCATAGGCCGGAAAATTGGGCGCTTTATCATGGGTGCGGTCTTTTTTGTAATGGGCATACCAGAGCCATGACACATGCATGCGATTGCGTGCATCGAAAGCAAGGCGCAGGCCCAGCGGTACAAAACCCGTATCATGCGCCCAGGTTCGTGCACCACCGACGCGCCGCCATCTCCGCTTGCGTGCGTCGTATTTTGCAATGCCAGCCGACCATTCACGGCTAAAATAATCGGAACGATCGCAATAGAAACATTCACGAAAAGCGACGAAGAGTCGACCGCGCCGGTCGTTGCAGAGAAAAGGATAGGTGATCTGGTTGCCAGGGATAGCTGCGTTTCCCTCAGTCATCCATGTCGCACGAACATCGGCGCCGGGAACCGTATGCCCTTTGTTGCTGCCGGCGAATTGCCCGAGAAATTCCCACTGCGAGATATCCTCCGCCACTTTCGAGCGGTGATACTGCCACGGCGTGCTGTGCATATTGCCAACGACATGCACAAAACCTGACTCATCGATACCGATGGAAGCAGCGCTGTGCCAGGTCGAGGGGTAAACCACAGAATCGACGATGCTTTCCTGCCAGAAATTCTCCTCTTTTTTCGCTACGCGGAGTTGCAGATTCCGGTCGATATAAGCGAGATAAATCACGCTGTTATAGGTCGTAACGGGCGAGTTGAAATAGGCCCGTTCCGTCGTATGCGCCAAAAACTCACCTTCGAGGTTAATAACGGGATTTTGCCGGGAATGAAGAAAGGTGAGCGGTGTGGACAACAGGAGCAATTGCAGTAATGTTGCGTATAATTTCACGTTCACAATCCTTATGAAGGTGTGTTGGGAAAGTTTCAAACCGGTCAATTTGCACATCGTTTTCCGAAATCATCGCCGGAGTGTCACACGGCTGCGATGTTTCCTCCTGCTTTTTATTATGTACAGGACTTGCCGTTTTTTGAAGAGGTAAAACATGACGAGTTCGTAAAAAAGAAATGGATAAAAAACAGCATTTTGCGCTAAAATAAAATTTATGACTTCTTGTTATTAACATGTTTAATACTATTCATTTTTCACGGAGACTTCACGCTTTTATTCAGAAATAAAGCATCGACAGGGCCTCGCCCTTAGGCGATGCATGCATTTTCAGGCTGTAAAGCCCATGTTTTGGTCGATCTGAACATATTTATCCCAAGGGCCTTTATTTGAGCAGCAAAAGAGACACGTTTTAATCCGCGGTATTTTAGTCGCCGCGCCCCGGTCATATGGATGTAGCGAGAAATTGACGCTTCAACACCCGATCGACGGCGATACTTCTCTCGAAATTCTTCGTTTTGCTCATGTTGGCGAGCGAGAATGCTTTTAACTTCTTTGGGATGATAGCAAAGCCGGTAGGCTTTTTTGCCTTTTTTTACAGCACATTCAGCTTGTATCTGGCACTGAGCACAGGTCTCTTTTGCCCAAACTCCGGTAATGGGACCTTTTTTATTCATCTTGATATTGATTGGAGCATGTCCCTGTGGACAGCGGTTAACTTTTTTAGTTTCAGGATCAAATTGAAAATCATCTTTATTGAGTTTCGGCTTTTTCCCCGGCGTCAGAGCCACTAATTCGACATCCTGTTCGGCTGTTTTTTCTTTGTTTTTGTGGCTGCCGTAAAGTGTATCCGCCTCTAATTCTTTGGGCAGGATACAGCGTTCTTTAACATCACCTAAAGCCGGTTCGATAGCTTTGCTATCATGGCAATGTGCCGGTTCAACACGAACATGGGTAATTAATTCCAGGCTTTCAGTCGCATTAGCATCGCCTGTTTCTCCTGTGGCTTATTGGAGTGGTTTTCCATGATTTGGACTTGATATCCCTAGCCTTTGTGCCCATCATAACTGGCATCCGGATCGGAAGGATTCTGCCAGCTGTCCGAAGGGATTTCTTTGGCTGGCTTGACCACAACTTTTTCATTTTCGATAGAGCAGTGTTCAAAGAAAACACGTTGCATGTTTTTATAGGTGTACTTAGCACAAACATCCGGGTTGCCTTTGAACAGCTCAAGAAGTTCATTAATGTCAAGTGCTATATCTAAAAGGCGTCTCGGAGCGGCAGTCGGTTTAGCATTGCCAAAATAATCCGGGTCTTCATCTTTTTGAGATCTGGTTCTTATCGTATCTGATAATGAATCATAAAGCGCTGGGAAATGACGTTTGAGACTTTTTAAGAAATTCGTGCAGATCCGACTTAAAAGCCGAACTCTCCCCAGGCAAGCCATGTTGGAATTGATATGCACTGAGTCAAGGCGTTGAAGGTCTGTACTGACATTAAATTTCTTTATCAACTCATCGGTGATTTTGTTAAATGTTTTACTTGCAAGTTCGTCATAAACAAATATTTGCCTAATTGTCCAGAAGGTCTTTAAGGAAATAACATGGTCATCCTGATCGGCAATGTCTAATGCATAATGCCATTGCTGATTAAAAGCTAACTGTGCCCGTAATTCAGAATCTGTTAAATCAAAAATCTGCTGTAAAATACAGGCTCCACAGGTAGTAAATAACTCCTTCGTCGGGCGTCCGATTTTGCGGTTAAAGTGTTTTGCTATGGGGCCAACAGGCAAATTGGGCAAAAATTGTTCTCGGAAGAGACCTGCCCATGACTTTTTGCTCAAGCTCATTTCCCAGGGATCCATTCCGGGAAAGGTTAAATTATTGCGAGGTCTTGCGTTAATCGTGGAGTACCTTAGTTTAAAATAAACAATAATATAAGATACTAAATATCGTTGAATAATGCAAGTGCAAAATAATTAATAAAGAACTATTTTTATAGAAGTTATATGTACAAAGTCTTTTTTACGAACTCGTCAATTTTTAATTATTAGTTTTTGATTGTAATTAGCCGTCGCAAGGGGATCAAAATTATATTGGGGAGATACTTAAATCTGGCGGTTCTGTGGAGAAGGAAAGAGTAAAATCAGCCCTAAGGCTTAATAAAACTCATAAAAACCGTGCGTCATTTTAGCGTTAAAATTTGTCCTTATGTGTCCATTTCTGTCCCCGGGGAAATAAGAAAGGGAATCTTTAGAGATTCCCTTTCTACTTAAAAACAAATATTTACGTTAGTAGCGGGGGGCGGATTTGAACCACCGACCTTTGGGTTATGAGCCCAACGAGCTACCAGACTGCTCCACCCCGCGTCATATTCTGAGAATATAGTATACTAACTTTATATCTTTTTAGCAAGTTATTTCTAACTGTGATCCGTGTTTTTTTTATTCCGGAACGCAGATAAAAAACTAAAATCGATACCGTTCATATTTTAAGCTTTTCCTGTTCCCTGAATGCGCACCATGGAAACGGTTGTACGGGTTGCCCGGGTTATGATAATGCGACAGTCGTTCAGATCCAAGTGCTCCCCGACGGTAGGAATTTTGCCTAACCGTGAAATCACCAGCCCGGCAATGGTTTCATAATCCCCTGTCGGCAGGTTAAAATCAAGGCGTTCGTTCAACTCATTAATTTCCACGCGGCCGCGAATCCGATATTCATCATCCGTCAGTTTCTCAATAAAATCGCCGTGATCGTCATGCTCATCCTCGATCTCTCCAAAGATTTCCTCAAAAATATCTTCCATAGTGAGCAAACCTGCGGTGCCGCCATACTCATCGAGAATTATGGCCATACTGGCCTGCTGCCGTCGCAATTGTTGTAAAATACTGAGTACCGGTTTGGTTTCCGGCATAAACGGCACTTGCCGCATGATTTCCTGCAAATTTGCCGGTGCATGCAGCACATCGAGCGAATTGACAATGCCTATGATATTGTCGAGATTTTTTTCATAAACCGGTAGCCGTGTAAATTGTTTGCGAATAAAGAACTGCCTGACCTCCTCGATGGAGTTTTCGACAGGAACGGCCTGAATTTCCGTGCGGTGCCGCATGACTTGTCGGGCTTTGACTTCGTTCAGTTGAATCACTTTCTGAATAAAATTTTCATCCCGGGACTGGATGAGACCGAGGTAGCGGCTTTCCTGAAATAGGATTGATATTTCCTTTTTGGATAAACCGGTTGTGCCGCCATTGCTTTCATGACCCAGGTAATGGCTCACAAAACGAGTAATCAAACTTAAAAATTTGATTAATGGATAAAACAATACCTCGGATATTCGTACTCCGGGGGCATTTTTCATCGCTATTTTTTCAGCATTTATGCGGCTGATGGATTTAGGTAGTATTTCAGAAAAAATCAGGATGAGCGTCGTTGAAATAAATATGATCGCAGTTTCACTGAAAACGCCGTGCAGGGCGATGGCCATGGCCGAACCAAAAAGCACATTGGCGATATTATTGCCGACGAGAATGGCCGCAAGATATCGAGAAGGTGAATTGATGAATTCGATGGCAAGTCTGGCGCCACGGTGATGCTTGCGCTTAAAAATGGATAATTTTAAGCGGTTCACACTGTAGAAAGCCGCTTCTGAACCGGAATAAAAAGCAGAGAGCAAAAACGATATGAGAATAATAATCCAAATTTCCATGGCTACCGGATTTTTATCTGTCCGCGAGTCGCATCCATAAGTTGTTGTCGCAAGGCGGCTTGCCGTTCTTTGATGAGTTTGATTTCCATGCGGACGGTTTCGGAATAGTCTGTATTTAAAATGGTACAATCGTTCTGTTTTAACAGATTGCGTACAGTGCCGGTAAAATCATACGAAAACAGTAGTTGTAAAGTTATTTCAGGAATGACGGGCAGCAGTTCCGCCGTGTCGATGCAGAGGAATGCGGCGCCACCATAGGCACGAATCAAACCACCAACGCCGAGCTTTGTGCCGCCGAAATAGCGGGTGACGACGATCACTGCATTGCTCAACCGGCGGCCTTGCATCGCCTGCAGGATAGGCCGGCCGGATGAGCCGCCGGGTTCACCATCATCATCAAAGCGGTAATCGCACTGATCAGCCTTGCCGAGGCGAAATGCAAAGCAGTTATGGGTCGCGTCGGCATACTCCCGGCGTTTTTTGTCAATAAATCCCTCTGCAGCACCGCGATCTGCCGCCGGGGCAAGGTGGGCGATGAACAGGCTGCTTTTAACGCTGTGTTCGACAGAATAATGCTTGTCAATTGTATAAAAATCAGGATGTTCTGATATTTCATTCATAATGGTTTGAGGCGGCTTTGCAAACGATTGAGGTATTTGATGATTTTTGTGCGGTCGCTCTCTTTAATTTTTTCAAAATTAAAGCCATATGCGTTGAGTACAATATCGGCTTTCTCGAATTCATTCTTGCGAACAACCCGCGCTTTGGTTGCAATCGGTTTCTCCTCATCCGGCAGAAAAATTTCCAGGGGTAAAATTTCACCGACCATGAGCGGCCGTTGGATATAACAGTAGAGCCCACCTCCGCTGATATCTTTGGTGAAAGTCGAACTGGCGATTTTCTTCCGCCGCCCTTTTTCAAAACCGATGAAAGCAAAAGCAATACGCAGCCGTGTGGCAACGCGAAAAAAACGCCGGCGCTGGGAGCGGATTATTTTTTCCTGCCGGTATTGAAAAATGAAAAGTGGGATCGGCCGGGTTATTTTATCGCTTATTTTTGTTTGCAGGGAATAGTAGGCGTCTGGGCGCGTAAAGAGCACTTCGATAGAGGTGCCGATCTTAGGCGGGTTTTCTGCGTCCTCCAGCCTGAAAGCAATCGCCTCGTCATGGATTGCATAAATTTTTGATTTGAACTCGCGGAGTTCATCGCCATCTTTGACCAGAATATGGATATCCTGCTCGATATTGAGTAAATCCATTTAGTTCATAATTTTTTCGATTGCAGCCTGGGCAGCATGTTGCTCTGCATGTTTTTTACTTTTGCCAACCCCTTCGCCGACGATTTTATTTTTGATTAAAACCTGGACAGTGAATGTTTTTTGATGATCCGGGCCATTTTCTGAACGGACGACATAACTGGGAGAACCGAAATTGTGCCCCTGAGCATATTCAAGCAATATACTTTTAAAATTTTTATGCTGCTTTTCATTAAGAATATCTTCGAACTTGTTCAGCACGTTATCCACAACAAATTTTCGCGCCGTCTCCAGCCCACCATCGAGATACATGGCACCGATCACCGACTCCATAGCATCCGCGACGATCGAATGCCGGGTTCGCCCGCCACTTTTGATTTCTGCCTCGCTGAGCAGAAGATAATCACCGAGATTCAGCCGGTTCGCGACCTTTGCAAGAATCTTCCGGCTCACCAGTAACGATTTCATCGCTGTGAGTTCGCCTTCTTCTTTTTCAGGATATCTGTTGTAGAGAAATTCCGTTACAGCAAGGCCAAGCACCGCATCGCCGAGCAGTTCCAGGCGTTCGTTTGATTGCATGCGCGGTTCATGCAGGGAGGGCAAAACCGACCTGTGTTTTAAGGCTTGTTCGATCAAATTCTTGTTTGTGAACGAATAATCGAGCAATTGGTTGAGTGACTCGTAATCGATTTCTAAAGTTTTCCGGGTACGGTTTTCTGTTTTTTTAAGTAATCGGGTAATCCATTCAAACATAATTTGTTAAGGTCGTTTGATTAAAGAGAGTTTATTGATAATGATGAAACAGTGTACTGATTTAATTGTTTATACAGCGACTTACATTATTATCGTGCGTTAATTCCCGAAGTTTATCTCATGACGGTTTTTATTATTCCCCGAAACGCCGCAAACACAGGCAGGCGTTGTGTCCGCCAAATCCGAAAGAATTACTGAGTGAAATATTTATTTCCTGCTTTCGCGCCTGATTCGGCACGTAGTCGAGATCGCAATCGGGATCGGAAAATTCCTGGTTAATCGTTGGGTGCAGGATGCCGTCACGCATGGAAAGCAGGATGACAGCCGCCTCGATCGCTCCGCTGGCGCCGAGCAAATGGCCCAGCATTGATTTGGTCGAATTGACGCTCAATTTATCAGCATGTGCGCCGAAAACTTTGCGAATAGCGATGGATTCATTTTTATCGTTAGCAGGCGTCGAGGTGCCGTGCGCATTGATATATTGCACTTCTTCCGGTGCAACCCCGGCGTTTTCCAGGCAGCGTTTCATCGCCAGTTGGGCGCCGTAACCCTCCGGTGCCGGCATGGTGACATGATAGGCGTCTGCCGAAAGTCCGGCGCCGGCGAGCTCGCCATAAATCCGCGCGTTACGCTTTAGCGCGTGCTCCAGACTTTCGACGATGAGAATGCCGCTACCTTCGCCCATGACAAAACCATTGCGCTCGCGGTCAAACGGGCGGCTGGCTTTTTCCGGCTCATCGTTGCGCATCGATAATGCTTTCAGAGCGTTAAACCCGGCGATTCCCAGGGCATTGATCGTGGCCTCGGAGCCGCCGGCAAGCACGACATCGGTTTCGCCGCGCTGGATAATTCGCCAGGCGTCGGCAAGTGCGTTGGCACTGGAGGCACATGCGGAGGTTGTCGCATAATTGGGCCCGCGGAAGCCGTACCGCATCGAGACTTGCCCGGCAGCAATATCGGAAATCATTTTGGGGATGAAAAACGGGCTGATACGGCCTGGGCCGCGTTCAAACAATTTTTGCGCTTCCCTGGAAAAAGTATCCATACCACCGATGCCCGACCCGATGATCACGGCGACGCGCTCGATATCGAGTTGCGGCATTTTTTCAAGTTCGGCGTCTTTAACGGCTTCCGTCGCTGCAGCGATCGCTAGTTGGCAAAAGCGGTCCATATGCCGGGCTTCTTTCGTATCCATATAATCGAGGGGATCGAAACCTTTCACCTCGCCAGCAATTTTAGTTTTATGATTGCTGGTGTCAAATAAAGTGATTTCACCAACGCCTGATTCTCCGGCGATTAATTTCTGCCAGGTTTCCTCTATAGTCAGGGCCAGTGGTGTCATCGCACCAATACCCGTAACCACGGCTCGTTTCATCTGCATAATAAAGTCATTCTACTTGTAATTAAATCAAATAATCATTTCAAAATAATCAGTCACAATTCCACACGGATCGAATTTACGTACCCTTAGGGTGTAATTGGTCGGATTTGATTGGGTGTGGCGATTCGAACACGTGCGGCAGTTTGCATATGAATTCAAAGCAGCAAAATTATCCTGATTGCACAAGATAGTTTTTTTATTCTTTTGTGAAAGAATAAATCACTTCCCGGGAAAATATCTGGTCATTTATTATCAGGGGTGGACAGATTAAACTCGAAATTAAACATGGTTTGACAGTTTGATTAAATCCTGAAATTTTTTGAGTTTATCCGGGAAAGAATTTAACGCTTATGATCGAGGCCTGCTGCGAAATCTACTTTGTATGAAGATCTCAGGATAAAAAAGGTGTCCCAATGCCACATTATTGAAACACCCGGGAAAGGAAAATCATCCCAACTTTGCATGCAAATACTCAATTGCATTGCCAACCGTTGTCAGCTTTTCAGCATCTTCATCTGGAATTTCAGTATCAAATTCTTCTTCGAAAGCCATCACGAGTTCAACGGTATCGAGAGAATCAGCACCGAGGTCATCAATAAATGAGGCTTCCGGAGTGACTTCGCTAACATCGACACCAAGCTGTTCAACGATTATTTGTTTTACTTTGTCTTCAGTTGACATGTTAAATTTACCTCCTCCAAAAAGGATGTTTGGGTTATTTTAGTTTGTTCTTTTCTACATTACCATGCCGCCATCAACATTGATGACCTGGCCGGTGATATAATTTGTCGCATCACCGGCAAGAAAGACAACAGCATGGGCGACATCATCCGGCGTTCCCATGCTGCCGGCCGGAATGGCGGCAAACAAATCATTTTTTACATCTTCAGGTAAATCTTTGGTCATGTCGGTGGCGATGAAACCCGGAGCCACACAGTTGACCTGGATATTGCGCGCTGCGAACTCTTTTGCAACGGCCTTTGTCATGCCGATTATTCCTGCTTTTGCAGCGCTGTAGTTTACCTGCCCGGCGTTGCCGATCTGCCCAACGATTGAGGTGATATTGATGATTTTTCCCGCGCGCTGGCGCATCATCGGTTTGGCCGCCGCACGAATAGCGTAATAAACGCCGGATAAGTTGACATCGATGACTTCCTGCCATTGTTGTGCAGACATGCGAATGAGAAGATTATCGCGGGTGATACCGGCATTGTTTACAAGAATATCTATACGACCAAATTCCTTATGTACAGAAGAAATAAATTCGCTGATGGCTGCAGCGTCGTTCAAATTCAGCACACGGGCATATGCCTGACCACCTGCACTGCCGATTTCCGCAGCCGTTTTGTCCGCGCCTGCTTGTGAGGTTGCCGTTAAAACAACCTTTGCCCCGGCAACCGCGAGTTGCAGTGCGATTGCCCGGCCAATGCCGCGGGAAGCGCCGGTGACGATCGCGATTTTATCCTGCAAAGTGTTCATGCTTAACCTTAACTAAAATTAAATTATTTAATCGATGAGGTTTTTTAAATCTTCGACAGTATCGATTCCTTTGACTCGTTTTTTGCGGTCGATTCGGCGTAGCAGCCCGGTCAAAATACGCTGCGGGCCGACTTCATAAAATTTTTCCGCACCATCACGCAGCATATTTTCCATCGATTGCGCCCACAAAACCGGGCTGGTCAATTGCTGCTCGAGCAGTATTTTAATCTTTTCAGCCTGACGTACCGGTTTCGCGGCAACATTGGAATAAAGCGGAACGGCTGCATCCTTAAATCGTGTATTGTGAATCGCTTCTTTTAATGGCTGCCCGGCGCTCTCCATCAGCGGCGAGTGAAACGCCCCACCAACGATGAGAGGCACGGCGCGTTTGGCGCCGAATTCCACCGCGATTTGCACCGCTTTTTCGATACCTTCCAGGCAACCCGAAATAACAATTTGACCCGGCGAGTTATAATTTGCCGGCCTGACAATACCGGCTTCCGCAGCCGCCGCACACAGTTTTTCCACTGCATCATTCTCAATACCAATAATGGCAGCCATCGTTCCCGGCTGAATTTCTCCCGCTTTTTGCATGGCTTCACCGCGGATTTTCACCAGTTTAAGCGCTTCGATATATTCCAGCACACCGGCAGCGACAAGTGAAGAATACTCGCCAAGACTGTGCCCGGCCACACAATCCGGTTTGATGCCTTTTTCAGCCAGCAAGGCCGTGGCGATGCAACTGTGCACAAAAATAGCCGGCTGGGTGATATAGGTCTGCTTCAGTTTTTCTTCCGAGCCCTCGAAACAAACTGTTTTCAAATCAAAATCGAGAATTTGCTCTGCCGCTTCAACCATTTCCGCAGCAAGTGGATAGTTTTCAACGAGGTCTTTGAGCATGCCGACATACTGCGAGGCCTGTCCAGGGTAGAGAAATGCGATCAAAAGTTTACTTCCTTTATTAAGCAAAAAGCGTTTATCATGATTAAACCATAACTGTGCATACAGCTAAACGGGTGGCGAGCCTGTCTGCTGCTCAGCAGCGTTCACCTAAAGTTGCAGCAGCAAAGAACCCCAGGTAAATCCGCCACCGAAAGAGACCAGCAAAACCAGTTGTCCCGCTTTGATCGCACCACTCTGTCGCGCTTCCGCCAGTGCGATAGGTATAGACGCAGCCGAGGTGTTGCCAAAGCGATCGACATTGACGTAAACCTTGTTTTCATCAATTTTCGTCTTGCGCACTGTTGCGTTCATAATGCGGATATTTGCCTGATGCGGGATCAGAACATCGATATCATCACCAGTGAGATCGTTTTTTTTCAAAATAGTCAAAACGGCCTCGCTCATAGCCCTCACGGCCGATTTAAAAACCTCCTGCCCTTGCATCTGGATAAACTGAACATTTTTCTCAATCGCTTCCTGCATTGGATAATTCGTTCCACCACCGTAGGAGCAGAGCAATTCCGTCAGGCGGCCATCGCTTTTCATATAAGTATCGATGATGCCTTTGCCAGAATCATTTGCCGCGCCCCAGATTGCGGCGCCGGCGCCATCACCGAACAAAACGCAGGTGGAGCGATCATTCCAATCGACGATGCGGCTCAGGATCTCGCCGCCGATGGCGAGCACGACTTTCGCTTTACCGCTGATGATGAAGGCATCGGCGACCGTGCTCACATAAAGAAATCCGGCGCATGCGGCCTGCAAATCCATCGCGGCAGCGTTGCAGGCACCAAGTTTTTCCTGCACATAGCAGGCTGTGGAAGGAAAAAGCGCATCACCGGTGACGGTGCCGATCAGGATGAGATCGATATCTTCCGGCTGTAAATTGGCGTCCTGTAAGGCTTTGCGTGCCGCACGCGTGCACAGTTCAGAGGTGGTTAAATCAGATGAGGCTATTCTTCTTTCTTTTATACCGGTGCGTTCCTGAATCCACTGGTCGTTGGTGTCGACCATTTTTTCCAGGTCGTGATTGGTCAATATTTTTTCAGGGACTTCGTAACCGGTTCCAAGTAAAACCGTTTCAGGCATTTTCAGAGACAACTTCCATTCCTCGCAAGGCTACTAATTCGTGTTGTATCGTTTCGTTGATATTCGTATCAACCATTTCTCGCGCTTTTAATATTGCATTGGAAACTGCTTTTGGGGTCGAGCGACCATGAGAAATGATAACAACACCATTAACACCTAAGAGGGGTACGCCGCCGTATTCTTCATAATCCCATGCTTTTTTCACTTTGGTGAAAACCGGTTTCATCAGTATGCCGCCAAGCAGGGCAATTTTACTGCCTTTCATATTGCGTTTGATCTGGGCACCGAGCACTTCGGCAAGGTTTTCGGCAAATTTCAAAAGTATATTTCCAACAAATCCATCACAGACGATGCTATTGGCCTCACTGTTCAAAATATCGTTGCCTTCCACATTGCCGATAAAATTCAGACTGGATTGTGAAAGCTGAGCATGAACCTGCAAAGTCAATTCATTGCCTTTTTTCTTTTCTTCCCCAATACTCAGAAGTGCAACTTTCGGGCGTTCTTTACGCATGATTTTGGAGGTGAAAATCGACCCCATAATGGCAAATTCCACCAGATTACGGGGTTTACAATCCACATTGGCACCGACATCGATGATAAAGGTAAAATCATCTTCATGGGGAACGAATGTGCCGATCGCCGGGCGATGCACACCTTTCAGCCTGCCCAGGGTCAACAAACCCGAAGCCATCGTTGCTCCTGTATTGCCGGCGCTGACTACGGCATCGACCTTCCCTTCTTTTTGCAATTTCTGAGCAACAAAAATGGAGGAGTCAGGCTTGCGTTTTAGCGCAGTTGAAGGACTGTCACCCATTTCGACGACTTGAGAGGCGTGAACGATCGAATAACGCGCTTTCCTGGTCAATTCTTTGTGCCGGTTAATTTCATCCGCGATCCTTTTCCGGTCGCCGACAAAAACCACCTCAATCGCGCCATTACATTGCGTACTGGCAATTAAACCGCCTTCAATCAATGCCCGGGGGGCCTTATCCCCGCCCATCGCATCCAGAGCTATTTTCATATTCTATCCATCAATTCCTGCTTCGGCAAAAAACGCTTTCATCACATCTTCAACAGCAAACATGAGTTCATTTTCAATCGATATTATTGACAAAAGTTTCCAGCCCTGAAAGCCCAAAAGGTTTTGCCGTAAATCGCTATCAGTTTTGTGGAATAAAAACCGAACGTCCGTCGTAATAGCCACAATTGGGGCAGGCTCTGTGCGGTAATTTGGGTTGATGACAATTATTGCATTCCGACACGTTCGTCGCTGTCAATTTCCAGTGTGTCCGGCGTTTGTCACGTCGTTGCGGTGAATTACGTCTTTTCGGTACAGCCACTGTGGTTTCTCCTTGTTATATAAAATTTATTCAGATTTTTTCAATTTTGATAATGCCGCCCACCGCGGGTCGATCGTTTCTGTTTCACATTTGCAGGCTTCAAAATTCAGGTTTTGCCCACAGCAACAAAGGCCTTTGCAATCATCTTTGCAAAGGTTTTTTATGGGCAGGCCCAATAAAACCGTTTCCCGTATATCGGCGCTGAGATCGATTTCCGGCTGGCCGTCCTGAATCAGATGTATCTGTTCGGAGTCATCTTTCAGCAACTTCTCATTTGCCGTGTAAAGCGCATTGCCCTGGTCGTCGATGGGAAAAGCAAATTTTTCAAGACAACGATCACAAGTTAACAGCGCCCTGGTTTTTACATTAAACCTTATATAAAAATCACTGGCGCGTTTATCAATCTGACAATCGACGGAAACTTTATCACAGAAGGCCTCCGGCTTTTCAAAGCCGAACGCCGCAGCCGAATCCAAAAGATGGTCTGTGTACAGACCATCTTTTAAATGTGAAACACGTATTTTCATTTTCCACTCTGCAAAAAAGAACGCAAATTTAAAATTAATTCGCTTGTAAGTCAAGCAAAAAGTCTGCGCTCGAAAGCGAAGAGCAGGCAGTCAAACCAATAACTTGAAACAAAACTTTAACTTACTTCATCCGGATTGACTGAACAATATTCATTATACCGCATCTTACCGCTATTGAAAAACCATTACAAAATGAAAGCCTAATGGTGCTTCAAGTTTAATTTTGTGGGTGCAGGCAGCAGCAGTTGCAGCAAGCAGTCTTCTTAACTGCTACTGCTTACATATAGTACTCAAATTTTTAATTTTGAAGAACTAACGATAATCAATCCACGCCGGTTCTTCCAGCAATTCATTGATATATTTATCCGCAAACTCTCGCGCTGCCTGGAGCGTACGGAAACGGCCGATACGAACCCGGTACCATTTTTCGCCGGTTTGCGGCAGCACGACCTCATCGATGCGGCAATCGAAGCCGGCATCGAAAAAACGGAGTTTGTCACGTTCAGCATAAGTTCTGGTTTTCCAGGAAGAAAGCTGCAACGTATAGCGGCCATCCGGGGTGAAATATATCGTATAATCAGAGATGTTCTTTTCTTCGTGTTTTTGCTGCTTTTTAACCGGTTCGACAATCGTTTTCTTTTGCACATGGGCTACCGAATCTGCCTGCTGCGGTTGCGCTAACTGCATTTCTTCCGTAACAGCCTTTTGCGCCGGTTCTTTTTCGTCTCTATTGCAAGCAACCCCAAGCACTACAATTAGCAGAAGCAAGTGCATGATTTTGTGATTTTTCATACCGCCTCCAAATTGATATTTCGAGAGAATGCAGTGCCAGGCTGATCATTTTAACCCGTTTAAATGCGTTTCTGAGCATCAAAAGTGCGCTGCCGGAGGCAACGATTTCATCCGGTAGTTATGTTCACGATGTTTGTACCAGTTCGCTGCGGCTGAAAAAGAAGCCGATTTCAATTGCGGCGTTTTCATCCGAATCCGAACCATGAACCGCGTTGTTGCCGATACTGGTTGCAAACTGCTTGCGGACCGTGCCGTCTTCAGCTTCCGCCGGATTGGTTGCACCGATCAATTGGCGATAGTCGGCAACAGCGTTTTCTTTTCCCAGCGCCAAAACCACGCAACGATCGCTGGACATGAATTCTACCAACTCGCCGTAAAATGGCCGCTCTTTATGCACCTCATAAAATGCACCAGCGGTTTCTTTGGTTAATCGCACCATTTTCATGCCGAGGATACGGAAACCGGCCTGCAAAAACCGGTCGATAATTTTACCTGTATGATTCGCGCCGACAGCGTCGGGTTTGATGATTGCCAAAGTTTGACTCACGTTGAAAGACTCCTTAAAATTACAAAATTTATGTTGCGTGTTTATTTCAGCAACCCTTGCATGGTTTCGCCAAGGACGGCCGGGCTTTCACAGACAGAAGCGCCGGCAGCGCTCAGTGCATTCATCTTTTCATCGGCAGTGCCGCTGCCGCCGGAAATAATAGCGCCGGCGTGCCCCATGCGGCGCCCCGGAGGCGCGGTGCGTCCGGCGATAAATGCAACGACGGGTTTGGTCATTTCTGCTTTGATATATTCGGCGGCTTCCTGTTCCGCCGTACCGCCGATTTCACCGATGACGATGACAGCGTCGGTATCAGGATCGGCGTTGAACAATTTTAACGCGTCGACATGCGTCGTACCGATAATCGGGTCGCCACCAATACCGATACAGGTCGACTGGCCGATGCCGAGCTCTGAAAGTTGATGTACGGCTTCGTAAGTCAGTGTACCCGATTTTGAAACGACGCCGACACGGCCTTTTTTGTGGATGAATCCCGGCATGATGCCGATCTTGCATTCCCCCGGTGTGATCACACCGGGACAGTTCGGCCCGACAAGGCGGGTACTGCGTGAGGCAAGAAAGGCTTTCACGATGACCATATCTGCGGTGGGAATGCCTTCAGTCACCGCGATAACGACGCCGATGCCGGCATCGGCAGCTTCCATGATCGCATCAGCGGCAAAAGGCGGTGGCACAAAAATAACCGAAGCATTGGCACCGGTTTCTTTAACGGCGTCCGCAACAGTGTTAAAAACCGCAACGCGGTCACGGAATTTCTGCCCGCCTTTTCCCGGGGTCACGCCGGCGACAATATTGGTGCCGTATTCCAGCATTTGATCAGAATGAAAAGCGCCCTCGCTGCCGGTAATGCCCTGGACGACGAGACGTGTGTCTTTATCGATTAAAATACTCAAAGTATCCTCCTGTTTTCAAATAGGGATAAAACAAAAACAATCTTCTGTTTAGCAACGTAAAAAAACGGTCGCCGGCTCAGGCGATGGCTGCAACCACTTTTTCCGCCGCCTCTTTCAACGAGGTCGCGACGGCCATTTTCACGCTAGATTTCGCCAGCAAGTTCGCCGCTTCTTCGGCATTCGTTCCCGCCAGGCGAACCACCAGCGGCACTTTGATGCTGACATTTTTCGCAGCCTGAATGATGCCTTTGGCCACCCGGTCACAGCGCACGATACCGCCAAAAATATTGATCAAAACAGCTTTCACATTGGGATCGGCCAGGATGATTTTAAAGCCGTTTTCCACGGTTTCCGGACTGGCGTTACCGCCCACATCGAGAAAATTGGCGGGCTCACCGCCGTTGAGTTTAATGATGTCCATCGTCGCCATGGCCAGACCGGCGCCGTTAACCATGCAGCCGACGTTGCCATCCAGCTTGATATAGTTTAAATCGTATTTGCTCGCTTCGACTTCGAGGGGTTCTTCTTCATCATAATCCCGCAGTTCGAAAAAATCTTTGTGGCGGTAGAGCGCGTTGTCATCAAAGTTGATCTTGGCGTCCAAAGCCAGCACGCGGCCGTCTTTGGTGACAACCAGCGGGTTGATTTCAAAAAGCGAAGCGTCGGTGGCGGTATAGGCTTTATACAGTGCCATCATGAATTTGACGCCGTTTTTAAAAGCATCACCCGATAATCCCAGGCCGAACGCCAGCTTGCGCGCCTGCGCCGGGCGCATCCCCGCTACCGGGTCGATCCATTCTTTCAAAATCTTTTCCGGTGATTCGGCAGCCACTTTTTCGATTTCCATGCCGCCTTCGGTACTGGCCATAAAAGCCAGTTGCCCGACAGTACGGTCCAGCGTGATGCCGACATAAAGTTCGCGGGCGATATCAAGGCCCTGCTCGACCAGGACTTTATTAACTTTCTTGCCTTCCGGCCCTGTCTGATGTGTTACGAGATTCATACCGATGATTTCGCGGGCGATTTTGCCCGCTTCATCAGGACTTTTTGCCATTTTCACACCACCACCTTTACCGCGGCCGCCGGCATGAATTTGCGCTTTGACAACAACGATGGAAGTGCCTAATGCTTTCGCAGCAGCGACAGCTTCCGAAGGCGCTGTGACAACTTTGCCCTCCGGTACGACCACGCCGAATTGCCGCAAGATGTCTTTCGCCTGATATTCATGAATATTCAAAATATCCTCCTGCTCATTTGGTAAAAATCTTTTTGATAATAATGGTTCGCCAAAGCAGTGACATTTTTCAGGCAGAACAACCCTGGCAGGGTTATCCAACGCCTGTTTCTCATCACTGTAAATCTGTATTTAAGCAGGCTCAATGTAAAAAGCCCTTATTTCAACAGCTTCACCTGTTATTATGATAAACCTGCCGTGCAACCACGCAGGCGGCACCAAAGCCGTTGTCGATATTCACCACTGAAATGCCCGCAGCGCAACTATTAAGCATCGCCAGTAATGCTGCGAGACCGTTAAAACTGGCGCCGTATCCCACAGAAGTCGGTACGGCGACGATGGGCACACCAACGAGTCCGCCGACCACGCTTGCCAGAGCGCCTTCCATGCCGGCACAGACGATGATATGATCCACTTCCTGCAACTGCTCAAGTTGATCGAACAAACGATGAATCCCGGCGACCCCGACGTCATAAATTTGCGTGCAGGGGATCGACAGCGCGGCCAATGTCTCCACGGCTTCTTCAGCGACCGGAATATCGCTGGTTCCAGCGCAAAGAACCGCAATTTTCACTGCTTTTTCACAGCTGCTTATCTGTGGAACAGAAGCAATGGTGCGCGCTGTTTCATTGTAGTTTAAATCAGGGAAGCGCACCAACAAATCAGACGCCGCTGCGTAGGAAATGCGTGTTGCTAAGAGCCGGCTCTCATTTTTAAGAATGCGTTCCGCGATGGCGGTGATTTGGGCGGTGGTTTTGCCTTCGCAAAAAATAGTCTCCGGCCAGCCCTGGCGCAAAGCACGGTGGTGATCGATATTGGCGAAAGACAGATTTTCGAACGGCAGCGTTTTTAAATTGTTAACCGCCTCGTTTTCATCGATTTCACCTTTTTGAAACCGCTGCAGCAGGTGTTTTATCTGTCCTTCATCCATATCGTTACTTAAATAATTTATTGCGTTTGGTCCGAATAAAAGAATGCCGAATATAATCTATTTCCCATAGAGTTGCAAGTTTTTATCAGCAATTACGTGTAGCTTGACATTCAAACCTGCTTTCCCTATATTTGCAATTCTAAAAATTTGTACAAACCGATTCAATAAACCCTTGAGGGGCATCATGAAAGACCCACGACATCGTCAATTGGCTGAAGTGCTCATCAACCATTCAACACGCCTGCAGAAAGGTGAAAATATCCTCATCGAAGCGATCGATACACCGCACCAGCTCGTGGTCGAGCTCATCGAACTCGTTAAAAATAAAGGCGGCGTGCCTTTTGTCACCATCAAAAACAATGAAATAACCCGCTCTCTCGTGAAAAATCTACCTGAAGACGGCTTTAAAAACTGGGGGAAAATGGATGTCGACCGCATGCAGCACATGCAGGCTTATATCGGTATCCGAGGCGGACAGAATATCATGGAAATGTCCGATGTACCGACGCCGCAAATGGGCTTTTACAAAAGCTACTATGTCAAACCGGTGCATTTTGATATGCGTGTAAAGAATACAAAATGGGTTGTCTTGCGCTACCCCTCGCACTCCTTCGCCCAGCAGGCCGGCATGAGCACTGAAGCATTCGAGGATTTTTATTTCGATGTCTGTACCCTCGACTATGGCAAAATGGCCGAACACAGCAAGGCGCTCGTTTCATGGATGAACCGCACCGACAAAGTTCGTCTCACCGGGCCCGGCACGGATATCTCGTTCAGCATCAAAGACATCCCGGCTATTGCCTGTGGCGGCGAGCACAATATCCCAGATGGCGAATGCTTTACCGCACCTGTCCGCAACAGCGTCAACGGCGTCATTCAATATAATACACCAACGATTTACGAGGGCACCGCATTTGCCGATATCCGCCTGGAATTTAAAGGCGGCAAAATCATCGCTGCGACGGGTGACAAAAACGAAAAACTCAACGAGATTCTCGACACCGACGAAGGCGCGCGTTTCATCGGCGAATTTGCCATTGGTTTTAACCCCCACGTAACGCGGCCAATGCTCGATATTCTCTTCGATGAAAAAATTGCCGGATCATTTCATTTTACCCCGGGGCAGGCCTACGAAGATGCGGACAACGGCAACCGCTCCAAAGTCCACTGGGACATGGTGATGCGGCAAACCCCGGATTGCGGCGGCGGTGAGATTTATTTCGACGATGTGCTTATTCGCAAAGACGGCTTTTTCGTACCCGAGGACTTGCAGCCGTTAAATCCGGAAAACTTGATTGGCTAATCAATGTTTACAGACGTTCCTCAGCCGCCTTATTACGCGGTAATTTTTACTTCCAAACTGAATTTGAAAAAAAGTGCAGATTATGGAAAAATGGCGGATGAAATGATTGCCCTGGCGGAAAAGCAGTCGGGTTTCCTCGGCGCTGAATCCGTGCGCAGCGCCGCCGCCGGGATAACCGTTTCCTACTGGCAATCGGAAGAAGATATCCTGCGCTGGAAAAACAATCCGCGCCATAAAATAGCGCAGGCAAAAGGCAAAACGGCATGGTACGATGCTTTTTCACTGCATATTTGTAAAGTTGAACACAATCGTTTTTTTACCAAATCAAAGGGTTGAGGAGAAAAAATGAATGTTTCCATTGAATATTGTGTTGTTTGAAATTTTGCACCCAGAGCTCTCAGTTTGAAAGCCGCAATCGAAAAAGAAATTCCCGGTGCCGAGGTCGAGTTAATCGAATCCGGCGGTGGTGTATTCGAAATCATGCATGAAAACGATCTGATTTATTCAAAGAAAAACACCGGCAGTTTTCCCCGGGAAAATGATATTGTCAAGATGCTGAAAGGATAAAATTGAGCACCTGCATTCAGAGTAAAGGACTCAGGCTGATGCTGCCAATCGTCTTCATCGCTATTTGTGGATGCGAAGGGCCTGAAATGCCGATGCTGAACACGGAAAAATTAACCGTACAAATATCCAAACTGGCCGATAGCCTGAAGGCGGAAATCGCAGTCTCATTTTTCGATCTTGAGACGCAGCAGGAATTTGATTTCAATGCCAAAACGATGATGCATGCGGCCAGCACGATGAAAGTGCCGGTGATGATCGAACTCTTTCGCCGCGTCGATGCGGGAGCGCTGATTTTATCGGATAAGATTCCGGTGAAAAATGAATTCTACAGCATCGTCGACAGCAGCCGCTTTTCCCTCGACCTGCGCCGTGATGGTGGTGAATCGCTCTACGATTCCCTTGGCCAAAATGTACGGCTGCTGACATTGATCGAGGAGATGATCATTCACAGCAGCAACCTTGCGACAAACCTGCTCATCGAATTGGTCGATGCAAAAAACGTCACCGCAGCCATGCGCGCGCTGGGCGCTGATACTATTCAGGTGCTGCGCGGTGTTGAAGACATCAAAGCCTTTCGCAAGGGCTGGAGCAATTACACCAATGCCCGCGATATGCGTCTGATCATGACGGCGATTGCCACCGCCGCCGCTGCTTCTGAAAAAAGTTGTGCGCAGATGCTCGAAATCATGTCGCGTCAGGCCTATCGCAAAAAAATTCCTGCCGGCATTCCGGATAGCGTTACAGTGGCGAACAAAACCGGCTCGATCACAGCGATCAGCCACGATTGCGCCATCATTTTTCCGCCCGCCCGGCGAGCTTGTGTTCTCGTCGTGCTGACGAAAGGCATCGCCGATCCGGAAAAGGCCGAGCATGCAATCGCCGCTATTTCCCGGTGGATTTATGACGATCTGCAGCCGCAGCAAACCCGGGGAAAATGATGATAATTTCTCCGCCAGATAAACTGAAAACCGGTGTTTTGCTGGTATATTTTGTCGGTATATAAAGAGAATCAATCGATTTCAATTCAGTATAAAATAACTGCGTTTAAAAAATGAAAATCTGTAAAAATATTGCCCGTACCGGTTTGTTTGTTTTCATTCTGATAAATTCAGCCTGCGACCGCGGGACATTTGAGATTGAATTACAACAACAAGATGGCGATGGGCGCCGTCACTTGCCCTATGTCACGCCCAAATCCGTCGATCTCGATCCCATCGATTCTCTCGATGCTCAATTGATTTTACCTGGGCGTCTGACCTCGCAGGCGGTGGCCGGCTTTTTCCAAATGGGCAATACCGGCAAAAAACGCTACTTTCTCCTCGATAAAAACTCGCCCAAAGACCGCTATCACAACCGCTTCATTTTTGATGAAAATGGCGATGATGATTTGACCAATGATGCCGACTATCCCCTATCCCGCGGAAAGTTTATCGCCTTGCGAAACCGCCATTACGTCGAATTTGATTCGGTACTGCTCACCTATGATTTTCAGGCGAAAAAAGAAAGAACCAGGGAATATATCCGGGGGCGGCTCTATTTTTGGCAACCTGTACGGGGGCTGCCCACCACCGCCCATTTCCTGCGTAATAGCTGGCGCCAGGGAAATTTCGAATTCGATGATCAAAATCTCAGTGTTATTGTCATCGATGATGACTGTAACGGTTTTTTTGACGCCCGGGATAGCTGGGCGATTTTTCAAAGCGAAAATGCCGATTTTGCCGAGGTTCATTTTAACCACTTTCGCGATATGACCCAGCTTGCCTGGTTCGGAGAAAATGCCTTTGAAATTTTGAAAATTGACGGCAGCGGCCATGGCATTTTTTTAAAACGAAGAGTTCCCGAGTTTTCAAAAGAGGAAGACCTCAGCCGTGATAACCCCTATCTCGAAGAGCCGCAACGACCGCGGGCGGCACGGGAAATCCAATGGTTATCTTCGTTGAAAAAGGCGAAACAACGTGCGCGGCGCGCCCGCAAACCGGTGCTGATCAAATTCAATGCCCGCTGGAGCGGCCCCTGCATCACCATGGACGAGCGCACCTATCGCGACGCCGAAATCGTCAGTCTCTCCGACCGTTTTATCTGCTTGCGCCTCGATGGAGACAGTGAAAGGCGTTTGGCCAAAATTTACGATATTACCCGCTACCCCACCACGGTTATCCTCGATTACCGCGGCCGTGAAATTTCCCGCGCCATCGGTTATCAGCCAGCGGCTGAATTTTCCGCCTATCTCGCGCAATTCGTCAAATAAGACGACAACTGACGCGATTTTCTCCAATCACCTGCCGTTGCTGATATTTTTAAAGGGATTATTCGGTGTTGGTGCCCCCCAAAGCCTCACAGGGATTTTTAGAAAAGGATTTCGATATCATGGCAAATCTTCGTTTGATCATCTTCACCATCTTCATCACAACCTGCAGTTTATTGCCGGGACAGGTAAAACATCACCGCTTGCTGCTGCTCGATAAAAACATGTCCAGCCCGATTTTGCAAGCAGCCTATGCCCGGCCGTGGCTGGCTGCCGGTTGCGAGGTGCAATACCGTCGTTATCATCCGTATCTGCTGCAATCGGATTTGGCAAACTACGACATGCTGATGATTTTAGGCGGCCCCACCCCGCTGGCGGCCGGCACCCGCATCACCCGTGAAGACGTGGATATCATGAAGCAATTCTATGCTGCCGGCAAGGGCATCGTGCTGGCATTTTCCAGCTCACTGAATGGGCGCGGTAACGATGACCGACATGCGATGAATCAGTTTTTACGCGAATTACGCCTGAATATCGAAATCAGTGAACTGCATGCGCAGGAAAAAAAACTGCGATATCGCAGCTTGATGGGCGAATTTGGCCGTGTACGCCGCCACGAACAGTGGATTTATTCGAAAACCGACACTGTTGCTTTCGGCGAACTCATGCCGTTGCGCATTTTACGCGGCGCCAATCTCGAACTTGTGGCTGAAAGTTTTCCGGCAGCATCGTTTAAAAAAGGCAAAATCACCTACCCCGGCCCTTTTCAACTCAGTGTCATCACCGGTGAAAACGCGCCAATCCTGATCATACCGCGCAAGGCGTTTCATGTTTTTGGTGCGACGAACGAACGCAATGCGAGCCCCTTTTTCGATAAAAAACTGCGTCGCAACACACAGGAATTCCTGCGGAATATCGCCTTGCGGTTTACGAAAATCCTGCAGGGTCAAAAAATGCTGCTCACACCGGTGATCGCCAGTTCCGCGCTGGAATCACGCTCCGACTCACAATTGCCGCATTGGGCCGCACTGCCCGAAGTGCCGAAAAGCGATTTTCTCCCGGTGAAAACCGTTAACCTCAAAAAAATCAGCCATATCAGCAAGGCCGAACTTCTGCAATCAGAAAAATATTTTGCTGCCCGAATCACCTCCCCGGTGATGAAAAATTATTTACGTGACGGCATCAAAGCTATTTGGGGCAGGCTAACACCTTTGCGCAGCAGGGAACGGATCATCGCAGCGGCAAAAAGACTGGAAGAAATAGACCTGCTGGTTTATTTTTTTGCAGAATCAGGCTGCAACCTTTTCTGGGCCATCGCGGCACCGCAGGCCTTTGCCGGCGGGGAATTTTATTCAGCAGAAGAAAGTGGCAAAATCAAAGCGTTGTGGCTCGAAATAAGTGAGCAATTCACTGCGATAAACAACAACTGGTTTGCCGGTCTTGACTATCGTGATTTCCGCCGGCCCGCCGGCAAAAGCAAAAATTTCCAAAATATGCAAGAGCCTGTCTGGTCGCCGCTTGACCGGGTTTTCTGGCAGCAGGGATTCTGGACACCGCTCACAAGAATTGCTGAAAATGCCAGTGAGTTTGCCTCGTTGAAAGGTTTTATCATCGATACTGATTTCTACGGCCTGACGCGATCCAACGGTTACACCAACGCCCATGAGTTCTCGGCTGAAACAGCGGCGTTTTTCCGTGAAAGCGCCCGCGGTTTCGCGCCCGATTCACTGCTGCGCGATTTTGTCGAAACGCCGGCCGACCAGCGGTTTTCCTTTCTGCTCGACAATGCATTGCTGCCGTTGTATTATCAAATTTTAATGGAAGAAACCGAGCGTTTCGCCCGCCGCCTGAGAGAGCGGGTTGAAGCATTCGCCCCTGAATTTTGCTGGGGCCTGTTCCTGCCGAACCTGCCGGGCAACTGGTATGAAATGGGGCTGCTGCGCGGACTCTCCAGCCCGGGAAAACCGGTCTTGCTATTTACTTATGAGCCTTTTGCCCGCGAAGCCATGCATCTGTTGCGCCGGCAAAATATTTATGCATTACATGCTCTGGCGATTTCATCCATCCAGATTAAATCCGGCGAATGGGCGAATTTTTCAAAAGAAGTGAGCATGCAACACAACGGCTTTTGGCTGTCTTCCGCAGAAAGCTTGCTACAGCCGCAAGGCGTGCGGCTCAAAGACAAAACCCTCAGCAGCGATGAATTTGCCAAAATAATTTTAGAGGCAGGGCAGTAAATGCAACCCAGTGATGAATCGCCGGGCTATTTTCACCTGTCCCTGGCGGGATAAATTATTGCGATGAATTAGTTTGTTCATGTCCTTCACCTGACGATTATGCCTGCGATGCGGAACATTTTCAGATTATTTTTGCAGGTTTTTCTCTGCCCGGACAATTTGTTCACGCACCGCTTTTTCAGCCGTACCACCCGGGACATTCCGCTGAGCGATGCTGGATGAAAATTTCAGAATTTCAAAAACATCCTCAGTGAACAGATCACTGAATTTTTTGAATTGCTCCAGCGCGAAATCGGTCAATTCAAGTTTTTCAGCAATTGAATGCTGCACGATCTTGCCAATTACTTCATGCGCCTTGCGAAAAGGCATGCCTTTTTTCACCAGATAATCCGCCAGATCAGTCGCCAGCAATCCCGGCTCCAGTGCTTTTTCCATTTGCTCTGCATTAAACCTGGCGCCGGAAAGCGCTTCCCGGAAAACTGCGGTGGCGAGAATAACCTCTTCGAGCTGTGCAAAGGTGATTTTTTTATCCTCCTGCAAATCACGGTTGTAGGTCAGCGGCAGACCTTTTTGTAAAATGAGCAGCTGATTTGCCGCAGCAATTGCAGCAGCCGATTTCCCACGGATCAATTCCATGGCATCAGGGTTTTTTTTCTGCGGCATCATGCTGCTGCCGGTGGCAAAAGCATCGGAAAATTCGATAAATGAAAATTCCAGTGTGTTCCAGATTTGCATCTCGGCAGCAACGCGACTGAGTAGGGTGAAGAATGTAGCGATGATAAAAAGCAGCTCACTACAAAAATCCCGATCTCCAGTGGCATCGATGCTGTTGGGTGACGCTTCGCGGAAGCCCAGCTTTTGCGCGATACGCTGCCGGTCGACGGGAAAAGCGCTGCCCGCCAGCGCACCGCAGCCGAGGGGGCACAAGTCGATTTGATGCAGATAGTTCTGCAGACGATCAATCGTTCGATCGACGCCCCAGAAAATCGCCAGAAGATAGTGCGACAGAAGAATGGGCTGCGCTTGTTGCCAATGGGTATAACCCGGTAAAATCACCCTGGTCTGTGCTTTTGCCATGCGTAAGAGCGTCTCTTGTAAATGCGTAATCTCGCACAGCCAATCGGCCGATCGTCGTTTCAGAAACAGGCGAGCATCGGTGGCGACCTGATCGTTGCGGCTGCGACCGGTGTGAATTCGCGCGCCGGTTTCACCGCAAATTTCCGTCAATCGACGCTCAATGGCCACGTGAATATCTTCATCCGCAGCTTCGAACATGAACACATTTGCCGCCATTTCAGCGGCGATTTTATCGAGACCGTCAAGCACTGAGCGTAGCTCCCCTGTTGAAAATATCCCGATTTCCGCCAGCGCTTCCGCCCAAATGCGATTCACTGCAATATCTTCCCGCCACATGAGAAAATCGCTTTCCACCGAGCGACTGAAACGCTCCATCAATGGGCTGACTTCTCCGGCGATGCGGCCGCTCCAGACTTTGTTTTTTGCCGCCATTTTAATCCCGTTTGAATTTGCTATAATCCGGATGCTCGTAATGCGGCGGCACATCGCCTTCAAGCTCGATCATCGCTTTCACTTTCGAGGGCAGACCGAACAAATTGATAAATCCTTCCGCGTCTTTTTGTTCATAAATATCGTCCTCGCCGAATGTGGCGAGGTCTTCGCGATACAACGAATAGGGCGATTTCCGGCCTTCGATGATGCAATTGCCCTTGTAAAGTTTCAGCCGCACCGTGCCGGTTATTTTCTCCTGCGTTTTTTCGATAAAGGCCTCCATACTTTGGCGCAGCGGTGTATACCACTGGCCGTTGTAAATGAGTGCCGCATATTTGGACGCCAGTTCATCTTTATAGCGTAAAATATCCGCCGCTAAAACGAGACTTTCAAGTTCGCGATGTGCCGCGTAGAGAATAGTACCACCCGGCGTTTCGTACACCCCGCGTGATTTCATCCCCACCAGCCTGTTCTCAACAATGTCGATGCGGCCGATACCGTTTTCGCCACCCAATCTGTTGAGCCGCATCACCAGTTCCAGCGAATTGACTTTCTCTCCGTTGATGCCGACCGGAATGCCTTGCACAAATTCGATGGTGATCACAGTGGCGCGGTCCGGCGCCTGCTCCGGCGAAACGCTCAGGTTATAGACTTCCTCCGGCGCACTTTTCCACGGGTCTTCCAGGGCACCGCCTTCGCTGGAGCGATGCCATAAATTATCATCATGGCTGTAAATTTTTTCCCGGCTTGCCGTGATGGGGATATTTCGTGCATCAGCATAGGCGATGGCGTCTTCACGCGAACGGATATCCCATTACCGCCACGGCGCGATGACTTTCAGTTTGGGATTGAAGGCTTTATAGGTGAGCTCGAAACGCACCTGATCGTTGCCCTTGCCGGTACAACCATGTGCCAATGCATCAGCACCTTCCTTTTCCGCAATTTCCACCTGCCGCCGCGCGATGAGCGGCCGGGCAATGGAAGTTCCCAACAGGTATTTACCCTCATAAACCGCCCCGGATTTCAACATCGGAAAAAGAAAATCATCGACAAATTGCTGACGTAAATCCTCGACATACAACTTGCCGGCACCGGTTTTTAACGCTTTTTCTTCCAGCCCGTCCAACTCGGCGCCCTGCCCAAGATCCGCCGCCACCGCGATGACTTCACAGCCATAGTTTTCCTTTAACCACGGGATGATGATGGAAGTATCCAACCCGCCTGAATACGCGAGCACGACTTTGTTTACTTTCACGAGCGACTCCTGTATTTTTATACAAAAAAATCAAGACATGTAAATCATTTATTTATCATAAAAATTAAAATATTTGCATAAAAATAGAATTAATCAGCGCATTTGCAAGTATAAAATAGAACATATTAACCGAATCTATTCCCCTTCCTGGAAAGCAGAGGACAGATTCAAGTCCGTTCAGAAACCGGGCAACTCCCAGCTCAGAGTCTACGCCGCCCCTGGCATCGCCTAAATTCCCCGCAGCTCGCCCCACACGGACAATTGAAAAACCGGCGCGACCAGCGATGCTTGATTGCCGGTGAGAAGTTGTTGCTTGTTTGGTGAAAGTTTTAAATATTTAGTATCCATGCGGAATTGTCATTTCGACGCGTTTTTCAGCGGAGAAATCCTCAGCATTGAGCGCAGCAAAGATTTCTCACACTAAAAAACACTGTTCGAAATGACAGAAAAGGTGCATTTCCGGATGTGCCCGATTTAACCTTTATTATTCATACAAAGTGACAAAGAAATGCTCCCGCTTGGCAAGCTCAGCGTCCGTCTGGTATATCGAACAGTTACATTCGAATAAAGTTATGTAAATAATTCAGGATAAAATGAAACGACCCTATCTTTCCGGCATATTTTTTTTACTCCTTTTGTTGGCAACTCTCGTCTTGCCCTCTCCGGGACAGGCACAAAAACCAGTCACGAGCGACTGGCCGCTATGCCGTGGCAATCAGGCGCTCACCGGCGTCACAGCCGTGCCGATTCGCGGGGCGTTAAAGTTAAAATGGCGTTTCAAAGCGACCGGCGGCATCGAATCTTCACCTATAATCATTGGACGGACGGTCTATTTTACCGCCCGCGACAGCCTGCTGCGCGCGCTCGATTTGCGCAGCGGTAAAACCGATTGGGTTTACAAAACTGGTGATGAAATTCTTTCCAGTCCTTCCTTCCATGAACAGAAAATTTTTTTTGGTGATGAAGCCGGGACTTTTTATGCTGTGTCGGCGGAAAACGGCGGCGAGCTCTGGGCATTTCAGGCCGAGGCGAATATCATCGGTGCGGCCAATTTTTATAAAGATTATCTCTACTTTGGCGCTTATGACAACTATCTTTACTGCTTGTCGCAAAAATCCGGTAAATTATTATGGAAATTCGAAACCGGCGGATATATCAACAGCATGCCGGCAGTATATAAAAACCGTGTTGTCATCACCGGCTGCGACGGTTTTATGCGCATCTTTGCAGCCCGTACAGGAAAAGAAATTTCGCGGTTTAGCATCGGTGGTTATGTTGCCGCTTCGCCGACGATAGTACGAGATAAAGCGTATTTCGGCAGCATGGTCGATTAAGTACGCGCTGTTGATTTGCGCCGCAAGAAAATTTTATGGATTTACAAACGCGAGAAACGCCGCATGCCGTTTTTCAGTAGCGCTGCTGTGAGCGACAGCCTGCTGGTCATCGGCGGGCGGGATAAACTTCTGCATGCCATCGATTTGGCAACCGGCAAAACAAAGTGGATATTCGCGACCCGTGCCCGCATCGATTCAAGCCCGGTGATCAGCGGAGGGCGCGTCTATTTCGGCAACGATGCCGGGAAACTATACGTGCTTGAACTCAAATCAGGCCGGGTTCTGTGGCAATACGATACCGGGGCGGCCATTATTGCGGCACCGGCTATCGGGCGAAATCACTTAGTCTTCGGCAATGTTAACGGCGATCTGTTTTGTTTCGGCGGCGAGGAAGCTTTGAAACCCTGAGGGTCTGATCCTTATTTAATAGCTGCATATGCCGGATTTGCCTCACTCTTTTTGAACTCAGGGTGTAAAAATAACCGCTGGGTAAAACCTCGCCGGAGGCGTTGCGGCCGCCAAACTTTAGCGGGGAGATTGCGCTCACGGCAACACCATGCATTACCTCTCATATATCCGTTTTCCTGCCTCGATTAAATTGACAAAAAGACGATAGGCCCCCGGCACACCGGCCGGCAACTGGCGGAAAAAAGACAACCCGGTGTAAATGAAAACCCCTTTGCCGTAGCGGGTATAAAGTAAACTGCCCCGTTTTTGCTCTTCACCCGGATCGTTGCAGCCGAGAAGTGGCCGGTAGCGCGCATCCCATTTATCAGAAAAATAGAGTCCGCGTTCCTGCACCCAGCCCGCAAAATCCGCTGCGGTAATTTTATTCGGTGTGTTGAAAACCGGATGGTTGCTATCGAGCATTTGCATTGGCGCTTCTTCAACAGTCACTCTATCGTGACTGATGGTAAACGGATACGGGCCGATGGCTTCCGTTTGCAAAGCGTAGCTGGTGTTGTATTGCACCACGTAAGTGCCGCCATTTTTCACGTAATCGAGCAAACGGCTGTTTTTTTGTGCAAGTTCCGGCCGCGTATTATAGGCCCGCACCCCGGCGATGATGGCGTCGAATGGGCTCAGGTCTTTTTTGTCGAGGTCGTCACTGCTGAGCATTTCCACTGCATAACCGATGGAACGTAAAATTTCCGGGATTTCGTCGCCGGCGCCGGAAATATAGGCCAGCCGCCGCGAGCGCTTTTTTAATGGCACACAAACAGCTTTGAGCGCTGCCGGGCGCAATACATTTTGTATCGGAATATGATCGTAAGCAATGGTGATCTGCTGCTGTGTATAAATTTTCCCGGCAAATTCAACACTCGCCGAAATGCTGCCGATTCCTCCCTGCTGTGGCGCGGTCACGGAAAATTCAAGGCGTTGTTCCTCATATTTTTTGCCGATAGCAAAAATTTGCGTCGGCGAAACTTGCCAACCGGCCGGGGTGCTCAGACTCACCTGCCCCCGTACATTATCAATATTCGATTTCACCGTGACCCGCAGGTGTACCGGTTCGGTATTTGTAAACACATGCACTCTTTCATCAAAATGCAGAGTGACCGGCGGCGCGATGATGACGTCACGAAATTTATCGCCGTCACGCTGGTCGAGCCATTTGAATTGTACCGGGGTGATAAAACTCAACCCGGCGCCATCGATGGAAAAAGTGAAGCGAACTTGCAGCGATGACGGTGACAGGGGACGCCCGATTTTAGCGGGGTCGGCAACGGGAAATAACCCTTTTTGTGGCGTCGATTCCATCCAGTACGGCTGCGAAAAAGCGGCGTCATCGGCGATGCGGATAGAATTTGTCTGAGTCTCCGGTTCATTGGGTGGCAATTCCCGTGGTGATAACAAGTTCATTTGCGGCAAAATCAAAGCACATTTCACGAGATTTACCTTTATGCTGCAGCGCGAAATGGCCGTGCTCGTAATTTTGATCTCACCACCCGGCACTGCGGTGTAATCAGCGGCCAGTGCAAAAAATTTCAGACCGGCGCATTCACGAATAATTTCTGCGAGCTGTTCTTTTTTAAAATCACCCCAGAATGATTTTGGCAGGTTATCCAATGCTCTGTAAGCTGCGAGCAATTCCGGCAGCATTGTTTCACGCTTTTGCGGGTCGTAATTTTTCAGAGCGTTTTGAATATGCCTCGCGACCGGTTCACTCCCGGGAATTCTACGCCATGAAATATCGATATCATCAAACAGGCTGCGGCGCACCGGTAATCCTTTGATTTGCACGAAATAACTGGGCCAGCTCCCCAGTTTTTTCGCAGTGCCCATGGCCTGGCTTTTGTGCCGGCTGCGGCTTTCGGCGCCCAGCTCAGCATAAGATTTTCCGAGCACGGAATTATAAACACCTGCGTCGATCATCGGTAGCGACGCCGTATCGATATTTTTTGCCGGCAATACCTGTTCCCAGGCATTCCAGAACAATTTTTTCGGTTGCCATGGGCTGACATATTGCAATTGTTCGGGAAAGCGGTCATAATCCCCGGCCACATCGAAGGCCTCCTCCGCGATAATCGCCGAGGCGGTATGTTGCCCATGCCGTCCTTCCCCGGTAGTGGGGAAACGGGTGATAATGATATCCGGCCGGAACATTCGGATGACAAATACGGCGTCGGCTAGAACTTTTTCATGATCCCAAAACCTGAGCGTTTCGTCCGCGTTTTTTGTGTAACCAAAATCGATAGCCCGGCTGAAAAATTGTTCGCTTTTTTCCATTTCACGTGCGCGCAGCAATTCCTGCGTACGGATCAGGCCGATGAGCGCACCTTTTTCAATGCCGATCAGGTTCTGTCCGCCATCACCGCGTGTGAGTGAAAGATAAGCCGTGCGCAGCATCATTTCGTTGGAAAAACAGGCGAGCAGTGGATTGTTCTCGTCATCGGGATGGGCGGCAAAATAGAGCACGCTGCCCAGGGTGTTCAGTTTTTTGATCGCCTGATAAAGTTCAGCGGCGTTCATCGATTGCTGCCGGGCGTTCAGAAGCGGCAGGGCAAAAGGTGTGAAAATGAGTATCGCTATGATAAAAAAAACTGACAACTTAAACGGGCGAGGCATAAAAATCCTTTCTCGTCATCTGAGCAATTTGCGCTTGGCCGTTCGTCTTGAATTATCGATATGCCGGCAGAAAATCAGCTCATCACTCAATTTTTATGAAAAAAAATTCTAAAATTGTATTTATTCGGCAGCACAATAGCAAGGAAAAAATAGCACGTATGCAGCGGTGAACACGCTATCCCAAAAAGGTGAAAGCCCCGACAGGAACCTGCCGGGCGTAAAAACAAAGAAGGCCTGAAACAGGCCTTCTTTGCAGAGGAGGAGAGTATGCATAAATCGTCGTTCAAAGTGTTTACCCGAATAAAATATATTGGTTCCCAAAAAAAAATCAGACGGCAACGATTTTTTCATCTCTTTTTTTGATAATTTCTTCCATACTGTCGAGAATGCAATCGATTTGTGGTTTGGAAAATTGTGCATCAGCGCCGACGGATTCACCTTTATGGCGCGCATCATCGGTGATCATCGAGGAAAAAATTATGACCGGCAGACCGCTCAGTTTCTCGTGTGTTTTGATATTTTTTGTCAGGCTGTAGCCGTCGAGTTTCGGCATTTCAATATCGGTGATAACCAGGTCGTAAGTTTGAAAAATATCGCCGGGGTCTTCAATCGAGACGGCCAATTCCTGCAGATGTTCCCAGGCTGCGAGCCCGTTATGAAAGGATTTAATTTGATACCCTGCGGCCCTCAGTTTTTGCGTTAGCATATTACGAATGGTCACTGAATCTTCTGCCAACAGAATTTTCCGTTCCGTATCAGCCTGGATAATTTTGTCGCTCATCGCGTTGATGCCGAGATCAGGATTGATTTCCGCGAGAATTTTTTCGATATCGAGCATCAAAATGATTTTCTCTTGCGATTTGATTAATCCGACAACAGATGAATTGTCGAAATCCAGGTCATTGATATTATCGGGCGATTCAACCTGCATCCACGAAAGCCGATGAATACGTTCCACGTCATGCACGATAAAACCGACTTTGAGTGCATTGAATTCCGTCACGATCAGCTTTTGTTTGTCATCACGCTCTTTGTAATGATATAACCAGTCGGCAAGGTTCATAACTGGGATGAGCTCATCGCGTAATTTAAAAATACCGAGAAGCGTTTCGTGTTGTCCCGGCAATTTGGTGATCTGCGGCACACGGATAATTTCCCTGACTTTAGCGACATTGATGCCGAACGACTGGTAGATCATCTTGCCGTAGGTATCAGGATATTTTAATGAGAACTCGATGAGTTCTAGCTCATTGGTGCCGGTTTCCAATAAAATATCAGTTTCTGCAGCCATTTTTTCTCCGAAGAAATTTTAATCTTGCATGTTAAAACCGGTTTCCATATTGCCGATTCCCGGCGCATTTCTAATAAATCGACCTTTATCTGATATCTTTGCGTATTTTTATAAAAAGTAAGAAAAAAAACGACCACAAAAGATAAATTGGAAAACCAGCGTGTAGTAAAACGGGTGGGATGTTCGAATCAGTTAAGGCGTTCGAGAATGTGTTTTTTGGTTTCAAGCCAGCGGTTCTGCTTTGCTGCGCATAGATTTTCCGCACCGGACTTAAACACATTATGATTTTTCCGCATCATTTCGAGCCCCTGCACGATAGCGGAAACAGAATTATCGACGTGGACCGCTCCCTCGGGAAAATTTTCTTGTAGAATTTGCCAGTTGGAAATGACCACCGGCGTTTTCTGATAAATCGCTTCCCAGGCGCCACGCAGCATTGTGTGATCCCGTGTGGTGAGGGTAAGCACGACGTCGGCATGGCAAATCAAATCTCCGTAGGCAGAATCGGAAAGAAATCCGGTCAGCGTAACATTGCCGGGTTTTTGGGCTTTCAGGGCAGGGTCGAGATGTTTGGGGTTGCCGGTCACATAAAAATGCATATTTTTGCATTTTGCCGCTGCAGTGAAAAGCGCTTCAACGGGTTCATCGTAATTAAATGAACAGACCACGGCGATGTTAAATTCGCCGTTTAAATTAAATTTTTCACCCGTCGGAAATTTCACCGGCACATCGCGAACGATGGTCGCATGAGCACCATTTTGCCGAACGATTGCGGCGAGATGCTCGTTGTGCACGATTGTCGTCGCTGCCCGCTGTTCGAGCCAATGTTGCAGCCATTGAAAATGACGCCAGCGCGGCATGAGCAGCGCGGCGCTGTGGGTATCGATGACGAATGGCACACCAGTGAAAATTTTATAAATCCAGGCCGGCAGAACGGCAAAAACCGGTGGCGACATTATGAAAACAGCGCCCGGTTTTTCGCGCAGCAGGGTGCGCAGCGTCATGAAAAACTGACCGCAATATTTAAAGATGATCGTCGCCGCATGGCTGCCGAGACCGGGCATATAAATCATGTGTGAGCTGCCGCCGAGCTCGCGCGCCGTATGATCGCTGCGGCTGCAGTTTTCAGCCCAGGAGATGTAACAGATTTTTTTATCGCTCATTTGCATTCTAGACGATTTTTCCACTCTCCGCTGGCGCCCAGTCAGCAACGTACTCGAGATCGAGCACGAACTGATTTTCTTCGAACATGCCGCAAATTTCATCCATGTTTTTCAGGCGTTTACCGATGATAACGGTTTCGGCATCCTGTAGCGCCGTCTCAATATCATTAGTGAGCAGATCGTTGATGTGCGGCAGCATACGTTCGATATATTCCTTGTTTTTGCCCACGAGATTGGAGGTGATGACTTCCTCATCATAGATTTTTAATTTATAGCCCTTGCCGATCAGGGTTTCGGCCACCCGCACCAGCGGACTTTCGCGCAGATCATCGGTCCCGGGTTTGAAGCTGAGCCCGAGCATGACGACGTTGCGATTGCCGCGCAACAGTACGGTATCGATCGCCCGCTGAATGTGGTCATCGTTACTTGGCAAAATGGAATTTAACAACGGCGTATGGATATCGCGGTGTTTTGCCGCATAATTCAAAGCACGTACATCTTTCGGCAGGCAGGAGCCGCCAAAAGCAAAACCTGGACGCAGATAGGTTTTGGAAATATTCAGGCTGCGGTCTTCACAGAAGACATTCATCACCTGCTGGCTGTCGATATCCAGCTGGTTGCATATGGCGCCGATTTCATTGGCAAAAGCGACTTTCAGGGCATGAAAATTATTGCTGGCATATTTGATCATCGAAGCGGCGTCGGGGCCGGTACGAAAAACCGGCCGCGCGATGAGGTCATAAGCCTGCGCCAGCACATCACCGCTGCGTTGATCGAACTGCCCAACCAGGGTGAATGGCGGATTACGAAAATCGTCGATCGCTGAACTTTCGCGTAAAAATTCCGGATTGACGACGACACCGAAATCTTCACCCACTGTTTTACCGCTGACCTGCTCAAGCAACGGGATGATTACCTCCTTCGCGACGCCGGGTAACAGAGTGCTGCGAATGGTCACCACGTGATAATGCCCGATAGCGCGTAAGCTGGCGCCGATCTGCTCCATCACCCGCAGAAGAAAGTGCGTGTCCAGGCTGCCGTTGGGCAGGCTAGGGGTGCCAACACAAATCATCGAAACATCGCTGTTTTTAATGGCAAAATCGGCGCTATCGGTCACTTGTAAATGGCCCGATTTGATGACCTGCGCCAGCAACTCATCCAAACCGGGTTCGATAATGGGCGACTGCCCCCCTTTGATCAAATCGAGCTTCTGCAAATTGACATCGACGCCGATAACTTCATGCTGCATATCAGCAAAACAGACGGCAGAAACACAGCCGACATATCCCATTCCAAAAACAGAAATCTTCATTTTGTTCCTTCCTGAATTTAAGCCTGCGACAGGCTTTCTTTTGTTTTGATGTTTAAATTTGTGCCGGCGCCTGCCGCACGGCGGTTGGCGAGGACGTCAATTTCCTCATCAATGGTATTCGGCACCAGCGGTTTAATAATTTTTGCCTGTGCATGGTCATAATTTTCGATCACGCCCAGCACTTTTATAACCATATCGTTAATATCTGAATTTTCGTATGTTATCACACTTTCCGGGCGGGTATTGTTTTCACTCGCAACCACTGGTGTTCCCAGGGAAAGCGCTTCGAGAACCGAGGAAGCGACGCCATCCTTCACCGGCGTGCGCCAGTACAGCTTCGAACGGCTCATGATGCTCAGAAAGGCATCGTGATCCTGATCGCCGGCAAAGAGCACGTGATCGCTGATGCCAAGTTCGCTGACACGTACTTTTTGCCTCTCCGAACCCATGTCCGAGCCCATGATAATTAACCCAAATTTATCATTGCGAGCCACGATCTCTGCAGTTGCATCGAGCATGTCATCGATAAAAAATTCGGGGCGGAAAAAGACATAACTGCACGCTATGTTGGAAAAACGCTGAAAAAAATCCTCCATCGCCGGTGACAGCCGGACTTTTTCAAACTGTAAATACTGCCTGCTGAATGCCTGAATCGGCACGATTTTTTTCCCATCGATGCCGTAACCCATGATGGCTTTTTTCACCAGCACGTTGTTGCAAATAATATGGCGCGGTACGGTAAAAATAAATTTGTAGAGTAAATTGAGCCGCGGCGCCCGTGACTGTGGAAAATATTGCTGCAATGGTCCGGCGTGAAAAGTGATCACCGGGCGATTCAATGTGAGCAGGCTGATCAACAGAGCGAGGGAAGTGAGCACGAATCCTTTGGGCGAATCGCCGTTCAGATGCATGTGTACGGTAAAACCTTGCAAACGGTAAAGAAAGATTTTTTTTACATAATCCAGCCCGCTGAAAACCGGGACAAAATCCCGGCCGGTGAGAAAACGGCCTTTGCCGGTGTTGAGCACAACACAGATATCGCCGCGTTTTTCCAGCTCTTTTTTGAGAAAATAAACCCGCATACCCCAGCCTGCCCGCGGTGGAGGGTAACTTGATATTTCCAGAATTTTCAAATGTTTGCTTACCAATTATTGCTATGTCCTGTTAAATTTTAATGATCGGTGCGGTGACATAACCGCTGTTGTTTTCCGGCCCGGCCAAACTTTGCAGGAAAATGGCTTGCTGCAAGTTAGCAGAGATTTTACTGATGCGCACACCCTGTTTCACAGCGATGCTGCCATTCTGCTCATTCAGAGAAATTAATTCAATCATGTATTGACAATCTGATGACTGCACGGAAAATCCATTTTTTATCATCTTGCAGGAAAATTGCTTTTCGGCTGCGATTTTTTCCGGCAAATACACACCGATCATTTCAAACGGTAGCGTGCAGTCGGCTGCAACACGGACGATAGACGCCGGTTTTTTTTCACGATAAGTCGGTGAAATCCAGCCTTTTTCCGGGCTATCGCCGCCGCGGTCCGTCGAACATTCAACGGAAAGCGTTTCGCGTGTGGCAAAATTCGCCTGTAATGTGGCGCTCTCTCCCTGAATGAGAAAAGATGCTGGCGATTTACCGCTGAGCTGAATTTCCGCATAATCGACTGTGTGAAAATGGGCTTCGATACAGTGTTGTTGCCGGTTTTGTGGTGGCAGCACGCTGTGCATACAATCAAAAGTCAGCCAGAACTTTTGTTCAACAAACAAAAAATAGCGGCGGTGCACGGCTTTTGCGGGCAGTCTTTTAAAGCCGTGGTGTTCCCCGGCAAATGCCACGCAGAATTCACCAGCGAACCGCTGCAGGGGAAAAAACTCCGGTGCGTTACTCCAGTTTAGAATGCCCACATGGTCCAGTTGGGAAAGGCCATCGATCGTCAGCGTATTATGCGCCGCGCTGCTGCGGAAATAGCGGTGCCACTCGAGATCGCCGCGATAGTTGCAAAATCCGGGATCGATGAGCAAGTTCTCACCAAAAGCACAAATCTCAAAATGCAGCAAATCGGCATGGCCGTGCGCTGCGGAGGGCGTACCGCTTTTGAAAAGTCCATCGGCGATTTGACCGCAATCAATGTAGCTAAAATGGCTATCGGCCTGCCAGCCATCGCGCATGATGGTGTAACCCGAACTACCGAGGCTGTAAAAAAGGTTTTGCGGTGGTTGAGTTTCCACGCTGTTGAATTTGTCAAATTCGCTTTGCGGCAACAGCCAGAAAGCCTCCTCCCCGAGTTTTCCGGCGACGGCTTTCATGTCACCGCGTTCGAACCATACCGCACCAATACCCTGAAAGCTGGTAAAATTCCAGTTGGCCGGTTCGCTGAAATAAAGGGATCGTGCGCTGTCGATATCACCGATCCACGGCAGGGTTCTATCGGGGCGCATCATCTGCATGGCAAATTCGATAGAACGTTCGCATTGGTTCATGACGCGTTGTGCAACCGGTTCGCCGTTGATTCGTTTGGTGTTAGCGCATTGCAGGTAAAATCCCAGGGTGAAATGATGATAAAATGTCGCCTGTTCCACCGTGCCGCCGTCGGCGCTGAACTGTTTTTCGATCTGCTCATCGAGAACTTGCCAGGCTTCGCTCTGCCAGTCAGCGGCATTTTTAAAAAGGGGAAATTGATAACCGATCATAAAAAGCGCAGCAACTTCACCGATCAGATGGTTGTATGGGCTGAAATAGAGCGAGAGATTGTCTTTGATGAAACGCCCGCTGAGATAGAGCAATTTAAGCAGAATAAGGACGATTTCCGCAGACGGGTTTGCGGCTGCGACATAGAAATTAAAAATCCAGATAAGGGAAAATGCCCGCACACCGACTTCCAGCGCACTGGTCCAATTGACGCCGGTTTTATAGGGGTTTTTTTCGAACCAGTCGCGCAGATGGAATTCCAGTTTTGCGCGGTATTTTTCCTCGCCGGTGAGGTAGGCCGCTTTGGCAATTTCGATGAGAAACTGTAAGCGATTTATTTCCCAGATATGTTTGATATCCTGTCCCGGCCGATTTTTAAAAATTTGCAGATCTCGGTAAAAACCCGCGGGATATTGCTGCTGCGAAACAGGGTCTGCTTGCCAGGGGATATTTTCCGGGAAATGGCATTCGATGCCCATATATTTGAAGCGACCTGTGAGAAACTGATCCGCACGGTCGATACTGCGAATGAATTCATGCGGATAGAGCAGTTGGAAAAGTGTGCCTTTGCGGTGGTTCAGGGGAATGGGAAACTGCCGCATGGCCTCCGGCGAAGCAAGAAGACCCGTCAGGTCATTTTTTAATAATTGGCTGTGAATTGCGGCGAATTCAGGGGTGAAGAAATCGAATTCAGAAGCGCAAATTTTAGCGATTTCAGCCTCGAAATTTCTCCGTTCCTGATAGGCTTCACGGTATTCTCTGATGCGGTGTCGCCACTCATCCGGGGACATGCGCACCAGCTTTTTAGCTTTTAATACGACGGACATCGAAAAAAATCAACAAATAATACAGGGGAATGATGGATTATATTCAGAATGAGGTACCTGCAAAACAAAGTAATTGAAGAGAATTGCTATGGGGATGATTATTTCCGGACAAAAACAATCGATGGGATTTATTGTTTAACTGCGGTCTGTTGTTCCTGAAAGATAAAACGGTTGCATTTATTAAAAAAGTCTTTAATATAGATGCATCAGGGTGATTCATTCTTTTTTTTTCGCAGGGAAGCTGCATTCTTTTTTTTTAATTAAATACTCACTCAGACCATATCATCGGCTTTCAACAGTTCATCTTCTGGAAACCACGATGTTATGGAATTTATTGTCAGGCGACATGTCATTGGTTTGGTTTTCAATAGCTCTGTAAACGATGAACTTCGGGTTAGTGATCTTGCCTGCGGTTTATTCGTAGCGCAGCTGTGTAACGAAAAAATCACATAGTTGAAATCCCAAAATTCAGGCTGGAGGGTTCGTTCAATGATCAGTAAACGACGTATTTTTTCTCGGTGGTGCAGGCTTTTCTGTTTTATCAGTTCAATTTATTTTTTCAGCAATTTTCAAGTATTCGCTCAGGATTTTGATGTCACGGCCAAGCTGACGGATACCGGGGTACTGCAGGTAAAGTGGTATGCGGTCAATACCAATGGTCAGTTCCAGATCGTATTAAAAAATGAACAGACACAGGTGGAGACAGTTCGTACAGTTTCCGCGCAACAGTCCGTCGAATTTACTAATTTTGACAAGCAAGCAGATTATACGATTGCGGTTCATCAGATCGATACAAATACACAGATTCTCGCTTCGGGAACAGAAGATTTTCTCGGCAAGGTCTCGTTGAAAAAATATGGCGATAAGGTTCTGGCAAAAACAACGCCTGCGAACATAACAACGAATTTGCAGGTCTCCATGCGCTCGCTGAACGCGCAAAACTTTCCTTTCATCTATTCGACGATCGACGTTTCAGACGGCGTGGCCGGTATCGATAATTTGACCGTGGCGAATTTTAAAGCCTATGAAGACGGTGCGCGCCAGCTCGATTATTTCGATGTAACGCCTGCGGGAACAGGCGGTGGAACGCGCATTCTCGACATGATATTTCTCATCGATGACAGCGGCAGTATGTGGGAAGAGCAGCAGGCCGTCATCAATAATATCAATAATTTTGTTGATCAGTTGGTGATCAAAAACATTGATTTTCGTCTCGGACTCGTGCGTTTCGGGCATGGCCTTAGCGGCGAAGTGCAGTTGATGAACAACGGTAATTTTACTGCTGATGTTGAATATTTCAAACAGATGCTCAATTCCTTTGCCGTAAGCGGCGGCTATGAACATGGGTTGCAGGCGGTTTACGATGCGGCAACGAAATTCAGTTTCCGCCCCGCAAGCCAGCGCCATTTTCTCCTGATTACCGACGAAGACAGCAACGGTGACAACCTGGCCCCGAGTATTTCTGTTTGTCAAAGCAACGGCATTACTGTCCATACCGCGGTCGATTGTGGATACGGTACTTCACAGACGGATTATTGCGGCCCCAACAGTATTCGCGGAGCGACCGGCGGCATTTTGAAATCCGTTGTTGGGCCGTATGATGAAATTCTCGACGCCATTCTGCAGGATGTAACCAGCTCATACATCGTGCAATACCGCACCACCAATGCGATAACAACCGGAGGGTTGCGTGAAGTGCGCATTAACACTTCGGCTTTGGGGCAGAATAAAAATGTCTTCGGCTACTATGGGTTCGGTTGGCCGGTTATTACGATCACCAATGGGACGCTCAATTTAAGCAATGCCGGACAGATACAAAATACCCCCATCGTGATCGAGGTTAAAGTCACTGATGCCAGCCAGCCTTTTGTGCAAAATGTGACTTGTTATTACAGAACCACCGGCACCTCGATTTATTATTCGATTATCATGGTCAATATCGGTAATAATATTTTTCGGGCAACGATACCGGCTGGTGCGGTTTTGAATCCTGGGATCGACTATTACATTAAAGCGACCGACGGGCAAACAACCGCCACTTTCCCGCAACTGGATGCCAGCCTGTATCCCTTGCAGATTGCCGTTTTACCCAACCAGCCACCGGCGATTTCACATAATCTGGTGCTCTCCGGTACGGTAGGTAACCCGGCAACGATCGAGGCTGTAGTCACCGATTACACCAATTATGTCGCTGAAGTCCGCCTGTATTACCGCAAGTACGGCACCTTGCTTTATTCCTCGAAACCCATGAACTATACCGGTGGTAATTATTCAGCTTCCATTCCCGGCAATGTTATCACGACAAACGGAGTGGAGTATTACATCCGCGCGACAGATGATCTGGGGACAGCTTCGATAAACGGAGTTTATTTGCTGCAAACAAGCGGCGGTGGCAGCAGCAATTGCCCACCGGATATTGCTGATAATTTTGAAGACGGTAATGCTAACGGCTGGCTGCCGATGAACCCGGGGCGCTGGGAAATTGTGCAGGAAGGAGCTTATTATTACTACGGTATAAACACGACCAGCTTTGGGCCTGTAGGCAGCGAAGCACTTGGCGAGCTGTCAATTTTAAATTCGCAAAATTATGATGATTTTAAACTCTCGGTTTATACCAAATCCCCGGAACCATTAGAGAGCAATGCGTTTGCAGATTTTGCCGTCGTCTTCGGCTATGTCGATGCGCAGAACTATTATTATGTCATGATCAATGCCGATAAAGCATGGAGCCAGGTTTTTCGCATTGAAAACAATGTCCGTTCGACCTTATTCAACATCGATGCAGATATTTACGATAATGAATTTCATCTCATTCATCTGGAAAAAAGCGGTTCAACTCTTGATGTTTATTACGATGGTTTTCTCGTCGGCAGCAAGAGTAATCTCAGCATTCCCCCGGGGAAAATGGGATTCGGCTCCTATAACGATCAGGCCTATTTTGATGATTTTCAGATTACCACAAGCTGCACACCAACAAACAATTTGCCGCCGGTCATCCATCATACGCCGATCACCACAGCTGCACCTGGGAGCATAATAAATATTGCTGCGTCAGTTACAGATCACACCGATTATGTGGACTATGTTCGACTCTACTATCGCAAAAAGGGGACTTCCCAGTACTCCCTGGTCAACATGCCGCTTTCCGGTAGCAAATACGTAGCATCGATTCCTGCAAATACTGTGACAACCAGCGGTGTGGAATATTTTATCACCGCAAAAGATCACCTCGGGCTCTCGCTGCAAACAGCTGTTTATGCGATTAATGTTACACCTGTCGGTCCTTGTCCAACCGAATTTACGGATACTTTCGAAGATGGTAATGCAAGCGAATGGACACTTTATAATGCGAATCGCTGGTCATTTCTAAATGACAACGGCAATATGAAATTCTACATTAATACCACTCAGTATCTCTCGCCAGATGGTCAACGGTTAGGGGAATATGCAGTGGTTAATGGGAAATATTATGATGATTTTACTCTAAAATGTGCTGCTAAAACCGAAACCGCCGGGCCGACCAATTATTTTGCTGATCTGGCGCTCATCTTCGGTTTTCAGGATGAAAATAATTATTATTACGTGGGCTACAACAGCAAAGAGGAATTTACCGGATTGCACATTATCGAAAACGGCATCCGCACGGAATTAGCAATGTATGATCCTGCCACCATGGGGGATGGCGCTTATCATGATGTTCAGATTACACGAACAGGCAGCACAATTAGCGTCTATTACGACAACCAGATAATTATGACGGCAGATAACCAGACATTTGGCGTCGGGCAGGTCGGTATCGGTTCTTACAATGACCAAGCGTGGTTCGATGATTTCAGCGTCGAGACCTGTGCGGCCAGTGGCAATAGCCCGCCGCAAATTACCCATACCCCGGTTTACAGCGCCACAACCGGCAGCGCTGTTACGATTTCAGCGAGTGTGTTTGATAATACGGATTACGTCTCCAAAGCAGAATTGTATTACCGCATCAAAGGTGCGGCTGCTTTCACAATGATGCAGATGACGGTAAATGGTAGCACTTATCAGACGACCATTCCGGCGAATGCCATGACCGCAGCCGGCATCGAATATTATATTCAGGCCGACGATAACATCGGGTTAATTTCGACGACTGCGACTTATTTCATTCGTGAACAGTTGCCGCCGTGCAACGGCGATTTCGCCGATGATTTCGAAGACGGCAATGCCGATGGCTGGCAACCGTCCAATCCGGGCTATTGGGAAGTCAAATATGCCGACGGCTCCAATGTTTATAACCTGCACACTGCTGCCAGCGGTGACGAATGGAGTTTGCTCACCAATAAAAAATGGGGTGATTTTGCCATCGAATTCGATGCCCGTTCAACGGCAAATACATACAAAAACTATACTCTGCTCTTCAGTGTACAAACCCTCGCCGATGGCAACGATAACGGCTATTATCTCAAATTCGGTGTTGGCTCAGTCGAGCTGTATAAACTTATAAACGGCAACGGTACACTTCTAAAAAAAGTGAGCCAGGACTATGTTGATGATAATTATTACCACCATATTCGTGTCGAATACGACGGTGCAATTATCAAAGTCCGGGCAGACGGAAACCCGGTATTCGAATTCTCGGATAATACCTGGCAGAGCGGTTATATCGGTTTTAATGTTTTCAAAAGCACCTCACGTTTTGACAACGTCTGCCTGACGGCATTGCAGCCGGAGGCCACCATTCATACGCCACCCAGCGTTGATGCCAGTCAGGGGCACAACGTCGTCATTCCGGTGCATCTGTCGACGGCGCAGGATATCAGCTTGCTGCAGCTTACTTTTGATTTTGATGGCAACCTGGTTGAATTTGTCGACGCACAAACCGGTGTGGATGTCCCTGCATTTTCCATCGGACAGATCAACGCAAATCCGGTTTTCCAACCACAGACCCCGGGTACCAACAAAAATGTCGTCGTGCAGCTTTCGGGGGGTGGAGCCAATTCCATCAGTGGCAATTCTATCCATATTTTAAATCTGATTTTTAAAGCAACAGGACCGGTCAATACTTATTCACCCCTGGAACTGGATAAAGATTGTACACACTCTTTTCTGACAACGAGTGATCCGTTTGACATGTGCGGCAATACATTGCACACCAACCGCAGCAATATTGTGATTTCGCAATCCAGTTCCATCACCGGCAGCGTGGCCTATTTTGCCGGCGCGAAACCGGTCGCCAATGCAACGATTGAGCTGAAAGAAAATAATCAGTTTGTCAAAAGTGTCATCTCCGATTCACTTGGTCTATATAATTTGACCAATCTCGCAGCGACAACTTATGATATCGCTGCGAGCAAATCGGGGAACATTGGTTCGGCGATCACGGGTTCGGATGCACTCATCGCCATGCGCGCCATTGCTTTTATCACCAATTTGAACGCCGGTGAGAAAATTGCGGCAGATGTTGATAAAAACGGCAACGTCACCGGTGCGGATGTCGTCGCTATTCTGCGCTATCTCGCTTTTGTGCAGACCGGGCTGGCCGGATGTGGTGAATGGCATTTTGCACCGGAAAACGGGCAAGTGAACCCGACAGTTAACAGCACTTTCGATTTCACCGCTCACATCCTGGGTGACATCAACGGCAGTTGGGCCGGCAATAGCGCCCCGAAAATTATTGCTCCGGTAAAACTCGAATGGAAACTGCGTAGGGAAAGTGAGAATGTGCGCATTCTCGAACTTTTTACCGGTAATACAAAAAACACGGCAAATAGCGGACAACTCTCCATTCGCTGGAATTTTATACCCAAATCGAACCCGATTTTCATCCCGCAAGGTGGTGCGGTGGCTGTTTGCTCGCCGTTGCAGCAGGGACAAACTCACATCGCGTTTGCCGGCATTGAGGGCTTTGGGCAAGGTGAAAAAATCGGTGAATTCCGTTTGCAGGGCTCTGAGCAAGATTTCACCCGGCCATTTCTCACCAATGAAATCATCGCTGTTATCAATGATTATCCCGCAGTCGTTGAAGATGTCAGATCGGATCAGGGACAGCCGGCGCTTCCCGAGAAAATCACTCTTTACAGCAATTACCCCAATCCATTCAATATCGAGACGCGTATCAAATTCGCCATCCCGGAAAAACTTGACGGCCAGGCGGGCAAATTGCAAATTTATTCGATCACCGGCATCAAAGTTCGCGATTTACTGCAACAAAAGTTCGACAGCGGACAACATGAGGTGATCTGGGACGGCCGCGATAACCTGAAAAATGTCGTCAGTTCCGGCGTTTATCTGTATCAGTTACAGGTTGGAGCAGAGGTAAAAACCCGTAAATTAATGCTGCTGAAATAATTATCGCTGAATAATCGTATCTATTCAGCCCCAATATGCTCATCGGGATTTAAGCTCACGTGCTGCATCTACGGGGAATCCCCGATGGAATCCGACGGTGGGATTACCACGGTTGACAAGCAGGAAGAAAATCCCGCCAAGCGGATATGGCTGAACGAAAGACGAATAATCAACCGGCATGCAGTCATTCTTTTTCTGTCTGCCGGTTAAAACGCTGAGGAATTACACATGAAAAAACAACGAATTCTCTTTGCTGCGATACTCTTGTTTATCAACGGGATACTTTGGGCGCAAAACCAAATCGCAGTGGACAGTTTGACTGTTTCGCCGGGTGACAGCATCGAAATACCGGTCTATCTATCGAGTGATCAGGATATCGCTTTTGTTCAGATCATCGTAGAATTTGATACGATGGCTCTCCAGCTTGCAGCGCCCAATATCCGGGTCGGAAGCGATGCCGCCGGTTTGCAGTTGGGACTCATCAACACCAGTCTGGTGCTGGCAACTGAAGACAGCACGGCCAACCGGCAGGTGCTTTTTCAGCTTTCCGGGGGCGGCACGCAGTCGATTAGGGGTGAAAACCTTGAAATTGCAAAACTGCTATTTGATGTTAAGGATACATTCACTGCCAAAAGCTCAATTCATATCGACAGACGATTGGGGCATTCGTTTCTGACAACGATAAATCTTGTCGATCTCTCCGGCGCACAAATTGATTTCATCGATGGCGAAATCACACTGCGCGATGCAATCCCGCCAACCGGTGAAATCACCTTTCCTGCAGATACGAGTGAATTCGGTCTCGAACTGATCACCGTGACCGGCACCGCGGCCGACAGCGGCGGTTCAGGTGTGATTTCAGTAGAAATCAGCCTTGATGGCGGTTTGACATGGCAAACCGTGGAAAAAGTCAACGGCTCTTTTGAGCAGTGGAAATTCGACTGGCTGCCGCAAAATCCGGGGTGGTATACCCTGCTCGCCCGGGCAACCGATGGCGAATTAAATGTCGGAACTTCGCAAGCAGTATGGGTGCATGTGCTTTCACCGGTTGCCATATTGTCCTTTCCCACCCAGACCGACGCCCAAATCGGCGCTGTCGTGGCAATGCCGTTGACTTTGAAAAATGCCGAAAATATCGGTTTTGTGCAGGTGACCGTTGCCTGGGATAGCAGCGCTCTCCGGCTGCAGGATGTATTCCCCGGCACTGACACGGCAGGTTTATCGATCGTACAAATCAACCGCAATTTACCGTTTGCAGCGCCCCCGGGCACGAATGCCAATGCACTTTTTCAACTTGCGGGTGATGGAGTCACAGCATTATCCGGCGCTGAGCTTGAGATTGCATTGTTGCAATTTAAAGCGGTCGGCCTGCCCGATTCCACAACGCCGGTTCTTTTTGATTCGACTTGCACGCACACCTATCTTTCGACGAATGATTTACAGGATATGTGCAGTCCCGCGATCATATTGATCGATGGTACGGTTCGCACAATTGCACGGGACGAAATCGATGGAACGGTTTCATATTTTTCCAACAATCAAGCCGTCGCCGCTGTTACCGTCAAACTTCAGGGGCCGGAACAGGCGGCAGCCGTAACCGATGCGGCCGGCGCTTATGCGTTCAAAGGGCTGTTCCGCGGTCATTACACGGTTATACCTGCAAAAACCGGCGGCACGGGTAATGCGATCAGCGCCTCGGATGCGTTGGCGATTATGCAAAGCGCCGCTTTTTTACGTGAGCTCACACCGACGCAAAAGCTGGCCGCCGATGTCGACGGCAACGGTTTGATCTCAGGTGCGGACGCCATGGCGGTTTTGCGATATGCAGCATTTTTCACCAGCGCGACTGCCGCAACCGGTGAATGGAGTTTTAATCCCGCTTCACATCAATTCGATCTCGTCGGTCAGGCGACAAAGAACTTTATCGCCTTTATTTTTGGTGACGTCACCGGCAATTGGCAGCAAAGCAGCCTGCCCAAAGCAGCCGAATCGCAGCCGCTTGAAATCATCGCGGCTGCTGATGAAAACGGCGCACTGATCATTTCACTTTTTGCTGCGCAAAATGCTACGAAAATTAAAGCGGTAAACCTGACTTTACAGTGGCAACAGGCACCGGCTTCGGCGCTCGTTTATACCGCGGCCAAACAGCAGCAAGCCGTTTTAAATCCCGAAAACAGTGATGAAGCATATCTGGCGTTAGCCAGTCTGGAGGGTTTTACAAGCGGTGAAAAAATTGGCGACATCAGACTTTCGCCAACATCAATCCCGCAGGACGGAGAGCTAATCGCTTCCGCAGTACAAATTATCACTGATGATTCTGCTGCGCCGGATATCCCGATTACGATGAATACGACAGCGGTTGCCGAAGCGGAAAATGAGGCTCTGTCGACTGTTTTAAATCTGCAGCAAAATTATCCGAATCCCTTCAATATGGAAACGATTATCTCATTTTTGATTCCTGAAAAACATGCCGGCAGCAGAGTTCAGGTGCATTTGTTGAACCTCAAAGGACAAACTGTAGACGTATTATTTGATGCCGTTGCCGGCGCCGGCAACCATACTTGTCGTTGGTCCGGCACTGATTCCTTTGGCCGGGATGTGAGCTCGGGTACCTATCTCTACCGCATGCAGGTTGGCAATATCGTCAAAACCCGCAAACTGTTATTATTGCGATAGTTGTCGCCGCCCTGCGGGAATTTCTTTTCGTTTAACTTTCGGAAGAACCGCTGATCGCTGCGGCAGTGACCGGCAACTTGCGAATACGATTACCCGTTGCAGCAAAAATCGCATTCGAAAGAGCGGCGGCGACGGGCGGCAATGCCGGTTCGCCCATGCCCGTAGGCGCTTCTTCGCTATCGATGATCAGTACTTCGATTGCCGGCATTTCATCGATGCGCAAAATGCGGTAATCGTGAAAATTGCTTTGTTCGACCCTGCCATCGCGGATAGTAATCGTATCTTTGACTGCCGCTGAAAGCCCATAAACGATAGCGCCTTCGACCTGCGCACGCACACCGTTGGGGTTGATTACCGTGCCGCAATCGACGACGCAGGTGACTTTATGCAGACGAAAAGCGCCGGATTTCTCCACTGATATTTCCATGATTTCTGCGGCATAGCTGGAAAAGCAGGCGTGGCAAGCGATGCCCTGAAACCGTCCCGGCGCCGGTTTACCCCAGTTGCCGGTTTTCGCCACCATCTCCAGTGTTTTACGAAGGCGATGCGTATGATAGTGATCCAATTCACGGTTGGGCCCGGCGAGCAGCGCCAGACGAAATTCAAACGGATCCTGCCCGGCAAGTCGAGCCAGTTCATCCATAAAAACTTCGTTGGCAAAGGCATTTTGTGAATTGTAAACCGAGCGCCACCAGCCACAATGCACCGGTGTGTTGGAAATGACGCCAGTCAATTTCAGATTGGGGAAATTATAAGGCAGATTTTTTAAGCCTTCCATCATCGAATTGTCCAGGCCGTTTTTAACGGCATCGGGCCAGCGCCAGCCGGAAATTGACGGCGCGACAATTTTGTGCGAAAAAACCAGCGGTTTGCCTTTTTTATCAAGAGCGCCCTGCAGGACGTGATAACTCGCCGGGCGGTATAATCCGTGTTGCGTATCGTCTTCCCGCGTCCAGATGACTTTTACCGGTGCGGCGATTTTTTTCGAAATCAGTGCCGCTTCGTTTGCCACATCCGGTTCGAGACGACGCCCAAAACCACCGCCGAGCAAAGAAACATGCACAGTAACCTGTGTTTTTTCTATACCGAGCTCACGGGCAATTTCGCTTTGCACCCACTGCGGGCTCTGCAACGATCCCCGGATATCGACACCATCCGGGCGTACATCGGCGAGGCAATTCATCGGCTCGAACGGCGAATGGGAAGCAAACGGTACCTCAAAAATCGATTCAATTTTCTTTTCACTGCCGGTAAATGCTTTTTCCGCATCGCCGACGCTGCGGGCATCGACGCCCGTTTTTTTTGCATCGGCGATAAATTGTTTACGAATATCAGCGCTGCCCAGTTTTTCGTTATCACCCAAATCCCAATCCACCTGCAACAGCATGCGGCCTTTGTAAGCAGCCCAGTAGTTTTCCGCTACCACCGCGATGCCTTCGCTGAGTAGTACCCCGCTGCCGCGACGTTCAATTTTAAAAACCTCAAGCACGCCGGCAATCGAACGGCTCGCTGCGTCATCAAACGACTTGATTTTTGCCCCGAAAACCGGCGCCCGCAAAACGCTGGCATAACGCATGCCCGGTAATTCCAGATCGATGCCGTATTTCGCTGTGCCGGAAATTCTTGCAAACGTATCCAGATGACCGCGCGATTTGCCGATAAGTTTAAAATCTTTCTTCTCTTTCAGCGGCGCTGCTTCCGGCACCGGTAAAACTGCCGCTTCAGCAACCAATTCCCCATAGCTCAGTTTCCGACTGTTTCCTCTGTGAATGATGAAACCGTTTTCAGCAATACATTTTGAACGTTCGATTTTCCAACGATTTGCCGCCGCACTGATGAGCATTTCCCGCGCTGCCGCCCCGGCCTGACGCAGCGGTAGGTAACTTTGTTTCACACTGGTGCTGCCGCCAGTGCCCATTTTGCCACAATCGCGATTGGTGTCTGCCTGTTCTATTTTCACTTTATCGAGATCGACTTCCAGCTCTTCGGCGAGAATAAGCGGCAAAGCCGTGCGTACACCCTGCCCCATATCCGAGCGGGCGACCCACAGCGTTATCTCGTTATCTTGCGAAATTCGAATAAATGCATTGGGTTCAAAATCCGTTTCAGAGGCAGCCACCAGGGGAGATTTTTTCAACGGTAGCGCAAAAGTGAGCATCAGGGCGCCACCGGCCTTGCTGCTGTTGATGATAAAATTCCTGCGGGAAATCGATTTTTTCATATTCATTTTACACCTCCGCCGCCGCGAGGTGAATGGCTTTGCGAATGCGCTGGTAGGTTCCACAACGGCAAAGCTGGCCATTTAAGGCAGCATTGATATCCTGATCGCCGGGATGGGGGTTTTTCGATAACAGGGCCACCGCTGCCATTATTTGTCCGGATTGGCAATATCCGCATTGGGGCACATCTTCCGCGAGCCAGGCTTTCTGCAGTGCCGCTCCAATCTTCGATTCGGCCACGCCTTCGATGGTGATCACTTTGCGGCCGACAAGCATGGAAACCGGCATGGTGCAAGAGCGCACGGCCACACCATCGAGCAGGATGGTACACGAACCGCACTGCGCCATGCCGCAACCGAATTTTGTGCCGGTGAGTTTGAGACTATCGCGCAAAACCCACAGCACCGGTGTGTCGGCAGCAACATCGACTGTGTACGTTTTTCCATTGACATTTAATGTGAGTTTGGCCACTTTTTACTCCTTTTGTTTTACACTATCATCCCGCAAAAATGAATTCGAATTATGATATTTCGTACAGCGATGTGAGGCGATTCATCAGGCTTTCGATGAATTCCGGCGACAGGTGTGCCAGCACAGATGGGATTAATCCGGATTGCAATCCGGTTTAAGAAAGTGTCACAAATAATTTGAATCGATATTGAACTTTTTTAATTTGAATGCGAGAAGAGCATGTCTTATCTTGCTTCAATACTTTAATTTTCAAAATAAAAATACAAATTCCAAATGTTTTACTCCAGGAAAAACTTATGAGTTGGCGCAGACTGCATATTATTTTAAAACTGACCCTCCGCCGAATTTTGCAAAGATTGAACATCCGCAGTACACCGTGGGGTGTTTTCCACAAACATTTTCGTCGTTTTCGTGCAAAAATACTGCAAAAGCTGGATAATGATGATAAATCATATCGCCGGCTGATTTATAATAATATGGATAATCTGTTTAAATACATTCAAAAGGGCGACCTCGTGCTCGTCGAGGGACGCACCGAGCTGAGCAAGATCATCAAACTGTTTTCCAGCAGCCACTGGAGTCATATCGCCCTGTATGTCGGTGATGAACTCATCCGCAAAGACAGCCCCTACCGGGAAAAATACCTGAAAAAATTCGGCGACAGAGCGCAACATCTGATCATCGAAGCGCTGACAGGTCAGGGTGTCGTCGTCAATCCTCTCGATAAATATGAAGCCTACAATATCCGGATCTGCCGGCCGTATAAAATTCGCAAAAACGATCTGCAGGTGGTGCTGCATCATGTGATCAACAGCATCGGTCTGAAATACGACCAGCAAAACATCGTCGATCTGGCGATCATGCTGATGCCACGCTGGTTGATACCACGCAAAGAACGCAGCGTGCAAGCCTGTCTCGGCAACCGCAATATCTATCAGGTTATCTGTTCCGGCATGATCGCCCGTGCCTTTCAACTCGTGGGTTATCCTGTTGCGCCTGCCGTCAGCCCGACGGAGTTTAACGGTTTAAAACAGAAAAAAAACCCTTACGGCGGTGAATTGATCATGCGTCACTATTCCCAGATTTTACCGCGTGATTTCGATCTCAGCCCGAATTTTGAAATCGTCAAATTCAACATCATCAGCGCCGGCAAATTCGATTACCGCGCCCTGTCGTGGGGGGTGGATGAGAAAACAGCAGCTGGCATCTAAAAGACTTACCCCGTCGGAATAGGCTTGTGCGCCGGTCAAATCAGGCTTGGGAACTGATAGATATTGCTTCCGATTAAAACATTCCTATCTTTTAAAAAAGCAAAAATTCATCCCACAATTTCAGATGGATGAGAAAAGATGCAATTTTTTTCCTGTGATCAATTACCGGGAGGTTAATCATGCCATAGCAAAACAGACATATCGCTGAATTCATGCTCGGAGAGGAAATTACCGGTTTTTACGTTTTGCGGCGTGCCGATCTGAAAAATCGTCGCGATAATAAAGGCTTTTACCTCGCTATCGATATCAGCGATTCCAGCGGTCATATTTCCGGCAATGTCTGGGAAAATGCAGACCGCGTAGCGGAAAGCCTTACCGTCGGCGAAGTGGTAAAAATCAAAGCGCAGGTGCAGTCCTATCAGGGACAAAAGCAAATCAGTATTCAGCGCATCCGTCAGGCTGTGCCTTCAGATGAGGTCGACATGGCTGATCTCGTGCCGGCGGTCGCTGCAGAAATCGACAAACTCTGGGCGGAATACAGCGAACTCGCAGATCATCTCGTCAATCCGTTTTTAAAATCACTGCTGCGTAAATTCACCGAAGATGATGACTTTCGCAGCGCATTTTGCGAAACACCGGGCGGTAAAATGTGGCATCACGGCTACCGCGGCGGCCTGCTGGAGCACACCATCGGTGTGACGAAAATCTGTGAAAAACTCTGCCCGCTTTATCCCCAAGTTGATCAGGATTTATTGTTGGCAGCAGCGCTCTTGCACGACATCGGCAAAATTCAATCCTACCAGCACGGCCCCACTTTCGAATACACTGATGCCGGGCGGCTCATTGGGCATATCGTCATCGGCAACCAGGTTGTCGTCGAAAAAATCAAAAAAATCCCGGCATTCCCGGAGGAACTGAACACTCGGCTGCAGCATTTAATTCTCAGCCACCAGGGCAAGCTGGAGCAAGCCTCACCGGTTGTGCCCATGACTGCCGAAGGATTCATTCTCTACTATGCTGATGAAACCGACTCCAAACTGAACGCGTTTTACCGCATCAAAAAACGCGAGCATAAAGACGGCGTCAAGTGGAGTTCTTACGTCCGTCTGCTGGGACAGTTTTTCTATTTTGGTGAAAAAGAGGCGTGAATGCAAAGGATGAGACTCATAACAATAAAAACTTAACCTTGATTATGCATTTCATCTTCGTTATATTTTGTTTTTACTTTTTGCTAATGAAAAAAGGCAAGACTGTATTGTTCTGACTCAAACATGGAGGAAGGAAAATGGTCAATACAGCATTGTCCTCATCTTTAAATAAGCGGGAATTAGAGAGTCTCATTTCGAGGCTCAACCGCATCGGAATTGCGCTTTCCAGTGAACACCAGCTACACCGCTTGTTAGATTTAATTGTAAGTGAGGCCCGAAGTTTTACCAATGCTGATGGCGGCAGTTTGTATGTGCGCGAAGGAAATAAACTCAAATTCGCCGTCTCCCAAACCCGATCCCTTGCCAGCCGCAACGGCAAAGTTGCAGGATTTCATGCATCCTATTTACCGCTGACGAAAGAAAGCATCGGAGGTTATGTTGCTATTACCGGCAACATTTTAAACATCAAAGACGCCTACAAAATATCACCGCATGTCGAGTATCGGCTCAATCGCGATTTTGACATCAAAATGGGCTACCGCAGCAAATCGATGCTCGTCGTGCCCTTGCGCGATCATACCGACGAGATCATCGGAGTGCTGCAATTGATCAACAGCCTCGATGAGAACGGGCACACGGTTCCTTTCAAAAAAGAACACGAAACCCTCATCCATTCGGTTGCCAGCCAGGCCGCTGTTGCCATTCGCAATGCCCAACTCATCGAAAATATCCAGGGTGTTTTTCGCGCACTGGTACGTTATTCGGTTAAAGCCATCGACGCGCGGAGTCCCTCCACCGCCGGGCATAGCGGCCGCGTTGCAGATTACAGCGTCGCGCTGATGCGGGCTGTGAACGGCACCGAAGACGGCGCTTTGGCCAATATGAAATTTTCAGCCGCAGAGATCGAAGAAATGCGCATCGCCAGTTGGCTGCACGATATCGGCAAAATCGGCGTGCATGAGTCTATTCTCGAAAAAACCCACAAACTGAACAAAGAGCAAATCAAGGTCATCGAATACCGCTTCGAGATGATAAAAATTCTCGAACAGAATAAAACCGAGCACAAAAAACGCCATCTTTTGCAAACGCTGGGATTGGCGAACCGGCGCAGTAAAAAACTCGAATTGAATTTGCAGGAAAAACTGGCGGAAATCGAGGATGATTTGGCATTCATTAAATCGATCAATAACCCTGACAGATTAAATGCCGGCAACCTGAAAAGAATTAAACAGATCGCCGGCAAGACCTACACCGATTTATCGGGCAAGCGCTGCGCCTACCTCACCAATGCAGAAGTCGAGATTTTATCTGTTCTCAAGGGCAATTTGACGGATAAGGAATTTTACGAGATGCAGGATCATGTGAAAAAGACATTGGCCATTCTCGAAAATATTCCCTTCAGCAAAGACCTGGAAAGCGTACCGAAAATCGCCGCCGTACACCACGAACGGCTCGACGGCAGCGGTTATCCTTTTAAACTCAAAGCCGATGAAATCAATATTCAGGGTCGCATCATCGCAATTTGTGACATATTCGACGCTTTGACGGCAAAAGACCGGCCTTATAAAAAAGCCGTATCTGTGCAGGAAACCCTGGATATTTTGCAAAGAGAAGCCGATGAGGGGCGCGTCGACAAGAGTCTGGTGCAGGTTTTTATTTCAAATAAAGTTTATGAATGTGAATTATCCAACGGCACCCTGCGTTAGCCTGCCAAGTTCTGTAATTTTGACGTATCATTCTCAGCGCCGCTGTGAACCCGTCGGAGCTATCGGATGTGCAGCGTGGAGCGCAATCTCAGTGCTCTTATTTCAAAAACAGCAGTTTTTTAGTTTGGGAAAACCCATTTTCCGCTCTCAAACGATAAAAATAGACGCCTGAAATAACCGGATTTCCCAAATTGTCCCTTCCATCCCATACGAGCGAATGGCGGCCGGCAGATTGGTTCTCATCTGCCAAAGTCATAATTTCCCGCCCAAGCATATCGTAAAGACGTAAAACAACATGCGCGGAAACTGCTAACTCATATTCAATGGTTGTGCTTGGATTAAAAGGATTGGGAAAATTCTGCATCAACCGAAACTGCCTGGGGATTCGGCCTGCGCTCTCTTCCACTGCCGTCATTGAACCACTAAAATCCATCACTGTCACAGAATGTTTTTCGAACGAAAAAGAAAAAGAAGCCGAGGCATTGTCAATAGTCGATTCCGTGATAGTCACGTTTTCCGCAACCACTTCATTGGTAGCATCGATTGATGGGCCGTTGAGCGTGTACACCCGAGCAGACCCGGTCGGGGCAAAATCATTGAGCACAACTTGTGACTGGATATCGTTATCCATATACCGGTTGATGACCATCAAACAGAGTTTATCATCTTTCGTGGTGGCGATGCAGTTTAAAGCCGGAACATCCTGCGCCGCTGGATAAAGCAGAAAGCTGCCGGTATCAAATGATTGCGCGTCAAACAAGGGCGGGGCCGAAATAACTGACTCAACTATAGTATCACCGAAATAATTGGTAAACATTTTCAAAGTGTAGAAATTGGGTCTTCTGATCGGTGGCCTGGCGTTGAAAACATCCTGGTTGAGCAGACCATAATAATTCGTTTCTATTAAACCTGCATTCCAATTGGCGACAAAGATATCATAATCGTTGTTGAGCAGGTAAATCATATAATCAGCGTCGTATATGGCGCCGCCCAAACGCGCGGAAGGGCCGCTGAACTCACCCATAATCATCAGCGTTTCCAGGCCAAACCGGTCGGCGATGTTACGGTGCAGTCCGGCGTTATCGTACCTGGCATGGATAAAATTCAGCGCCATTGAGGATTCCCAACTTTCATTGTCGAGGGGAGGAAGAATTGTGCCGTCGCCAATGGCCAAACCGTATTGAAAAAACTCAACGGCATCTATATCATCTTTTATTCTTGGAATGACTTCGGTGTTGAAATTTCGCAGTTTTTCAATAAACGGCCCATTAACTGGGTCCGACCTTCTCAGAAAACTTTCCGGGAAAGCATCATTTACCGGATTAAAAACAAGGGTGATTGTCGGATCGGCTGCTTTCATGGCTTGCGCAAAAGCAATCGTCTGGTTGACGACGCGCTCGATGGACAGGCCATAATCAACCTGCGGCCACCAGATTTCATTGCCTAACATAAAATACTTCACATTATAAGGCTCGGGATGCCCGTTTGCCGCGCGCAGCTTGCCGAGCTCGGTTGTCGGCGGGTCGTTGAAATAATGCACCATCTGTGCGCCGGTTTGCGGATCGAGATCAACGCTGATCTCCGCTCGCGTGTTGCCATTGTGGGGAAGTGGATCGTCGATATAAGTCATAAACACGGTGGGCACTCTGATAAATATCTGCGGCGCTTCGTCCAGACGTTCGAAAAATTGCAGCATATCGTCATAGTTTTTATGCGGCGGTCGACTGCATATCTCTTTATAGGTATAATAGTTCACGCCATTGATTGTCGTCGGCGCTCCCGCGAAGGTATCAGGGGAGGTGAACAAAGCGTATAAATCACCCTGCGCGCCGGCGCTGTTGCTATCGATGCCCATTTTCTGAATCAGCTCGATATAAGAAAGCCGCTGGGAAAATTCGCCGGTGCTTTCCGGGTAAAAGGGCAAGCCGATCACATTCTCCACTGAACCGGGCGCATTGGTGTATTGCAGATTTATGAAAGCGGGTTTGACTTCGTTGAACAGGTCGAGCAAATCCGGGTTGGCTAAGTCGACCGGCGGCCAGCCCGGGCCGCGGTGCAAAGAACCGACGCCAGTGCCGAATTTGGCTTGCACCGGTTTGATAATATTGCCCGTGTTGATCGTAATTGTGGGTGTGCTTTGCACTGAATTGTTCTGAGCCGCCAGCGATGTGGATGAAATGAAAACCAGCGATAAAACTAAATTCCGATTGGGCATTTTTGGTATTATTCTCCTTCAAGTCAAATTAAGAAGTTATTAAACACACACATTATGGTGATTTTTCTTTCAGCCACAGATGGACACAGATCTTCATGAATCATTTTTTGTTTTGCTTTAATCATGCTGCTTTAAAAATCAGTGTTTCATCTGTGAGAATCTGTGGCAAATAAATTTGTGTGTGCAGTTTCAAATAATACTCTCCTATTCAAAAGTAACAATTTGTTATTTGTTTTCTAAAGCTTCCTGAATGGCATAATATGCCGGTTTTGGTGAATAATCTGCTTTGAAAAGTGATGGGTACCAATGTATGTTCCAACCTTTGCCATCATCGATATGCCAAATATTCCAGGCAACTTTTCCAGTGGAACGTTTTTCTAATAGCGTCTCAAGAATCGCCTTATAGGTTGCTGCCTGTTCTTCAAGTTCTGCGGCAGTTCTGCTATCATCTTTTGCCCAGCCGGAACATTGTCGACTAATAGGACTGTGCATTCTTAAAATTTGACTGTTGTCGGCAATGTGTTGAATCCATGCATCGGATCGAGTCCAATCCCAGGTTGTTGGATCAGGGTGGATAGTTGATTGTTTAAAATCATTTTCCGGGGTTACATAGCTAAACTCACGATCTAAAATTAAACCTGTATTGGCGCCAAAAGCCCATGAACCAGTTGTTCCACCGATAATTACACTCTTGTCAGGATATTTATCCTCTACAATGACTCGTAATCTGCGTCCTGACGGTTCCAGCGTTGGCGGTGTAGTGATGCTATTGCTACATCCGTAAATAACAAGTATGGTTACCAGGGTGGTTCTGATCATTTTCAATTCCTTTTTGATATTGGATTGTTTTTCATCAAAATAACTGCCGAGTAACCTTGCAACTGCACAGAAGAAACAGGTTCAAATTTCAATTGATCATTTTCACCGATAGCGACTTTTATTCTGCCATCGATAGTTTTGATATTTACATCGCCTGATTTTTTCAGCAGGTAATAGCCGGCGTCGACTGCAATCTCTCTGGTTGCAGCGCTGTACGGGTTGACCAAAACCAGGGCATTTTCAAATTTTCGCGAAAAAATGTTGATCCCAGAGTCTTTGTATTCCAATACGGAAGAAAACGATTCGACCGGCGCTCCAATGTTCAGGCTCCATTCCGGCAGATAAGTCAGTGTAAATTCATTGGCGGTATAGGAAAAAGCAACCGTCCGGTCAGGATCATATCCAATCAAAAATGAAGCAAAGGAATATATCCGGCTTTTCCAGTAATTGGCGTCACCGTAAGACACAACGCCATGAATTTTGTCTGCCGGAATTTTGATTAGCTGATCGACAATAGCTTCCCAGTACTCATCTCCCCAAAAACCATCATCCGGATTGGCGACCCACTTGCCGTTGTAAACAAAACCCTCATGAACAGAGCCATCGGTAACATCCAGGTAATTTATTGGATGGTACGAAGGATTGATGGGCTGAAGGTTTTCCGCCAGATCGTTAACCCCGTTAAAAATAATTTTTTCAGCAATGTTTTGCTTGAGAAAGGCAAGGTAGGCTTTCCAGTCGGTGTGCGATTGCTGCGCGTCATACCAGGCAGGGACTGTAGAAAATTCCGAATAATTATCCGGCCGGCCGATAACCATGGGCTGGCCGGCGCCAAAATGATCCTCGTGCATGAGATGGGAGAAGACGTCATCGATGTGAACTCCGTCAAATCCGTTGTTCAGAATGTTGTTAATCTGCTTCAGCGAATGTGCCTGCCACTCACTGCTGCCCGGATTCATAGCGTAATAAAAATCATTCTCAAAAAACCTTCCGAGACGTTTGGTGGGGGCGTTTTTATTGGCAGGATTTGACAAATCATGCAGGTAGGCCCGTTCGGATGCAGGCGCCGGCTGATCGAGAGCATGCAGATAACTGTTAAAATAACAGAAGATAACAATATCAGAATTTATGTTTTTATAAAAAGCAAAATCTAGTTGCCGGTCGCCCGAAATGATGTAGTCAAAATTATTGCTGATGAACGTTTTGTAATTAGCATCCAGGCTGTGATGGCCGTAGTCAGCGAGGGCTGTTTTAATCACTCTTTTTGAGGAGAAAAAGCTGCCCGTATCAGGCTCTACCGGATTTTTTTTCTGGCAGGCCGTGCTGCCTGGTAGCATCATTGCAACGATCAACAGAATTAATCTATTTTTCATATTATTACACCTGTTTTTTAGTATCCATTGGGGTAGTGGCGCGTATCTGTTCAGCGTCCACCTGATGTGCTGAACGAGATACGGCAGCGCTTTAGTAACATTCTATTTATTTAAAACTTACGCTTTTCACTGCTTTCACAAGACGCAAGATTTGTAGAATATCAGCCGTAAACCCTGCAATGTCAATTTTCCCGGGATTGACTTCCCGATCATTTGTCACCGGATCGATTGTCAGGCCGAGATCATTATAAGCCGCCTGGCGCTCGAGGCCGATAGCAATGGCATGTCCGCCCCATTCTCCAGTGCCTGAATCGACGATGTACCATCCGTGGGTTTGCGCGGCTCCGGCGATAATATACCCTTGCGGCGTCTGCCATTGCTGTGCTTCGATATCGATATCATGCGGAATCGCCAGCAACGTTCCCATGGTGTAATAAGAATTAGCGCCCAGGTAACCAGATGTTGGATTCGATGCAAAACCATCACCGCGGGACGCCGGCCAAACATAGTGCCTGTCCTTCGAGTATCGCCTGCTGCTGAGCGCAATAGCCATTGCGTGCTCAATACCGGTGTTCAGCTCATGCAGACGAATCGCACCGCCGAGTGCGGATAGGCCGGAGCCGCGCGGGCCGGCAAGGCCGTCACCATTGATTATATCAATGTTATGCAGCTTTCCACTGTCGTAAAAAGTCAAAAAATCTCCCCCAGGTTCACGCCAGGCTCCCAAACCTTCGTCTGCAAGCCCGGTTATCGTGTCGATGATCGCATAAAGCGCATTGCCGTTTTTCGGGTAGCGTACTTCGCTGCCGGCATCCGGTGATAATCTGCGCTGAAAAAGCGCTGCGCCGCTGTGAACGTTCGGGGTAATTCCAGCCCTGGTTCAAGCGGAAATTGACCGCAGGCTGAGATGAATCCACGTAACAGATGGTGACCAAATCAGGATAAAGACTTGCCGGAGCCTGCGTAGAATCGCCCCAAATGGCTTGCTGTACATCCACATATTCTGCGCCTGCCGGAATTGCGCGGTTCCAGATTGAGGATGAAGAAAAGGGGAGGGTAAAAACAGGATCATTATTTTCAGGGTCTACGCTATTGGATTTTGAACAGGCGGCGAAAAATAGCAAAACGATTAGCAATTTTAATGCTTTTAAGATGATGACTCCCTTAAATTTTGTAAAAGAGCTGCCGAGAGAACAGAGAAGAGTAAATTCGAATAGTATTTCTCAATGAAAAAAAGATAACTTCCATTATTAAAATCCAGGCGCGATCGTATGTTAGCCACGGATTTACGCCGATTGAACACGGATATTTTTAAAATCAGTGTTTATCCGTGCATATCAGTGGCTTCTGAAAAACTGATTTATAGTTCAATTAAAGTCATTCGCAATGCGGTCTTATTCCCACTCGAGATACTTGTTCTCTCCCAAAAGCTCGCCAAACCGGGATTGAACGATTTTCGTTTTGTTTGCCCGTCTCACTTTAAGCGCTTTTTTCAATTCCGCCAGCTCTTTTTCCAACCGCTCTATCTCTTTTTTTCTCGCTTTTTCGCGTATCTCGAATAACTCTTCGAGGACCGGCATCAGTTCCGCTTTAATTTGAGTTTTTTCTTCAGAACCTGCGTATTCATATCTTATCCCGGCGGTACGGGAAATCGCCTCCAGGTCTAAAATTCTTCGATACATCCCAGCGAGTTCTTTATTTCCACTTTCTAATAACTCTGAAATTTCCAGGGATTCAAAATAAGCAAGATGCAGCAGCTCATAATATTTATCCTTATGGAAATTCTTAATTCCGCCCAGCGCTTGCCGGGTTTTCTCCGGCAGTTTGCTCAAATACATTTGTTCGTTATCAGGGGAGAATTTATCCGCAGGATGGGACGTCTGCGGTTTCGGAGTGTTTTCCTGAGCAAACGCTCCGGATAGTGCGCTTGTCAACAAGAGAAACAGAATAATGGATTTAAGTCTGTTCATTTTAATCTCCTCTCGGGAAAAAAGTGCGTCGCACTTGCCAGGTGCGTCGCACTTCCTATCTTACATTTTTTTCATGCAAATCTTGACGCTACCGGATTTTACATTGACGATTCACACAATTTGCTGCGAATTTTTTCCACCCGCCGGCCAAGGGACCGAATATTGCTTCGCCAGCGATTCTGCCCAAGCGTGCGGCGTTTTTTTTTGCTTTGCAGGCGCTGTATCGAGCTTTCCACCCGGTTAATCCGTAAATCGATGGCTTCAGCTTTCCAACTGATAATGTCTTGATTCGGCACGGCAACCGGATCGGACTTGAGGAAAACAAGAAACACTATGGCAATAAAAGCGATCATTGCGGCCCCAACTGCTATCCTGGCAAAACCAAAAGCAGGAAAAGGAAAAGAAACGCCGGAGAGAGTCAGGGTTCTTCGGATCCATTCTGAGAAAATCTGTCGCCGGCTTTTAGCGACAGCCCGCTCCAACATGCCGCTGAGAACTTTTTCGTCAAGGCAGGCCAGGGGTTCGCTCGCACAAAAAGACAGGGCCTGTTCGGTTTCGTGCAACTGCCTGCGGCATGTACTGCACGCCTTTAAATGATTTTCCCAATAGACTCTTTTTGACTGCGCTAAACTCTGATCGAGATAAAACCACATTTCCCGCTTAAAGTTTGCGCAGATGTTGTCTAAGTCAGGTTCCATCGGTATCCCTCAGCCTTTTTTTGATTCTTTTAACAGCACAGTGCATGTGTCCCAACACCGTATTTAGCGGTTCGCCGGTCAGCTTTGCAATCTCCTCGAACTTCACTTCACCATGCAATCGCAACAGGAGAACGTTCTTTTGTTTTTCAGGCAATCGTTCAACCGTCTTGTACAATTTTTCTCTCGATTCCCGTGCGACGAGTCTTAAGTGGGGATTGCCGCTGCTTTCGTCTTCCGCCGGCAGCTCGGCCAACTCTTCAATGTGAATGAAATTCCTGCGTGTTTTGTTTTTTCTCAGGCCATCGATGGCAACGTTGTGGGCGATGGCAAAGAGCCATGAAGAAAATTTATGCCGCCGGTCGAATTTACCGATTCCCTGCCACACCTTGATCAGAGCCTCCTGGAATAAGTCTTCCGCAAGATTTCTGTCACCACTCATTTTCCATAGGTAGGTGAACAATCGGCGATCGTAACACCTTACCAGGGTTGCGAACGCAGCCGTGTCTCCGTTCCGGCATTTTTCTATGAGCTGCTCTTCCAGAATCTTCTCCGTTTTGTATTCATCTGAAAAGGTATACGAAGTGTAAACAAAAATTATTGTCCGGAATTTTTATTTAACAGGAAAGTATTTCTGTTTTAGTCATTATTATTCTCGCAGAGTAGACGTATCTGATGCATTATTCAAGCTAAAAAGGCGTTTCCGAAATTCTCATATTATCGAGCAATAATACGCAGCCGATGGGTGTTGCGGTAATGCCGACTTCAAGTACATTTTGAATTACATTCGAGGTCGGCAAATCAATTCCTGTCGTGGAAATTAATAGAACGCCGTCTTGCCATAGTTCAATCATACCATCATTTTCATTGCTGAATTTAAAATGTACTTTGGAGAGTAAAACTATTCCAATACAAGTGGGTGTCGGAAACGGATTTGACAAACAGGTCGGTGAACGTGGAATAACTCTCAAAATCTTCGACGAAATTGTTTTTAGTCGGGAACAGGACTTCGCCATCAGTAATTAAAAATGTTTTTTATTATTTTCCAATCAGCATCTTATCGGACGAGCAAAAGTTTTTTCGTCTGCGTGAATTCTTTTGCTGTCAATTGAACCGGGTTGAGCTGGCCGGCACTTATTCTCGCTGTGCCTTTGATGGCGGTTTCACTCTCCACAAAACTTTCCACCGGCGGCATATGCTCCTCAAAAATCATCGCACCGCTATGCGCTTGCGGTTGTGCGAAAGTTGAGGTGTTCAAAATCGCCATGATGGAATTGTCATCGGCATCGACTTCCGGCCCGGTAAAAGCGGAAAGAGCGCCCACCAGAACGGCCCCGCTCACGAGCGATAACCTGCGTGCTTATAATCGACCTGAAGACGATGGTAAGCGATTGCCCGAAAGCGCCCAGGTAGCCGCCGCTGCTGTCACACACGGAATTGTCGATGCGCACGGAAGCGCTGTCTCCGGAAATTAGTTCCCCGAAGATGCAATTTTGAATGGTAATATTGGTATTGCCGGCAGGATAAAAATTCCAGGCCTGCACATCGCTGTTGACCAAGCGCAGATTTCTATTCGGTACCGCGATAAGGTCATTCAGGATGCGCCTTTGCGAAGGACAGGTTTGTTCACATCTTTGATGCAGTGAACGCCGTCTTCGGAGCGCGCATAACCGATTTGGGTCAGGCCCGGCACCTCGCCTTCGTCTTCAAGCCGTTCGGAAGAACCGGAATACCATAGATGATATCTCAGGAAAAGCAACACCCGGGCCAAAAGCAGACAAACTTGCAGCGAGTAGTGTAACTCTTTGTTTTAGCGATCGATAGGATTTACATGCACGGGCCATTAAAGCATGCCGGTAACTATGAAATTTGACCATACCTGCGGTGAACGCGTTACAGTTTAATATAGTGCTATTTTCTTTTACTCACCGATACAGATCAGACTCTTTTCCATGCGCACATAAATTCGGCCGTCGATGATGACCGGGGTGGCCGCGGCTTTCCGGCCTAAAGGCAGGTCTGCAATACTTTTAAATTCTTTTGCCGCAGAGAATATATGCATCGTGCCGTTGCGGTCGAGCAGATAGATATTTTTGCCGGATAAAATCGGCGAAGCATAGATATTTTTCTTGTAATCATGTGTCCACAGCAGCTCGCCGGATTTGATATCAAGACAAGTTACAACACCATAACTGGCGACAAAAAAGACGAATTCATCGGTTGCCAGCGGACTGACGGCGTCGGGCAGGTCATCATAATATTCCCAGACAGATTCCGGCGTGTCCTTGCCGAGGCGCAAGCCTGTTGCCTGGGAATATTCATTGCCGACCACCAGCATATCAGCGGCAAATGCCGGCGAGGGAGCATGTTCGCCATCGAGACAATCCACTTGCCAGTATTTCACCCCGGTTTTGGGGTCAAATGAAGTCACCGAAAAGCAATCGGTGACGATGAGTTCACAGCGTCCGTCAAAATTGATTAACACCGGTGATGACCAGGATATGATCTCACGCTTAACGCGCCAAACCGTGCTGCCGGACATCGTGTCCAATGCAAGCAAACGGGCGTTTGCCGATTGGTCATATTGCACGATAAGCAGGTTTTCGAAGACGATTAGTGAAGATGAATGGCCGTAGTGATTTTCCGGCACGCCGAGGTTTTTTGTCCAGATGAGATTGCCGTTAAAATCACAGGCGGCAATGAGGCCGGTGTTGAAAATTGCAAAAACAAAACGGCCGTTTGTCGCCATTGTCGGCGCGGCAAAACCGGTATCATGCTGGGGACGAAATTCAGCCAGCGTTTTGTCATTTGGATCATCGACACGGCTTCGCCACAATAATTCTCCATCAATAATATTGTAACAGAATATTGCCAGGCTGTTTTTATCCCCGCCACAGAGAAAGATATTCTCACCCCATAATATCGGTGAATTGAAACCGGGTTTCGGCACAGGGACATGCCAACGGATTCCCGCTTCTGATTTGATATCCCATGCAACCGGAGCTGCTTTCGAAGGGCTGATACCGAGGCCGCCCGGCCCACGAAAATTTGCCCAGTTGCGGGCAAAATCCTGCGGCGAGGCGGTTGCCGCGTGCATCTTTTTATCGGTTTCCGCCAATTCGCTATAAGAAAGCATGGCAAAAATGACAGCCGTTCCAATTAAAAAGAGCCCCAGGGCGGCAATCCCCTGTCTGATTTTTGTCGATAAGTACCATGCCTCATTATCATCCAGCGAACCCTGCGGATCGGGCAATTTAGTTTGCAGGGTATCCATCGTCTTCAGTGTGATCAACAAAAGAATTACCGCAGCGAGCAAAATAGTTGATCCGGTGCGAATCTGCCACTGATTGATGAATAACGCTTTGCGCGACAGCAGGTCGATTTCGCGAATTTGCGCTTTTAATTGCATATCTTGCGGATTATCCTGCAATTGGGAAATCAGGCGCTCAAGTGCGGGATTTTCAAGTGGGTCCAGCATGCGCGATTGCAGATAATTGGTGATGAGCAAGGTACACATGACAAATGAAAAGACGGCTGCGACGATGGCCACACCGCGGCAAATATTGTAAAGTGTTTCCTTTTTAAGGTGTAATTTGTTTAATATCGAGAACTGGTTCACTATTCAAATTTCCTAATCGTACATGTTCGTTGGGACAGGATTCGAAACAGCGGGCACAGGAATAGCAGGAGATTTTGTTTATTTCATAATCAGCACGCGGCCGGACGATGGAGAATTTGATGATTTTTATGCTGAACAGCAATCCCAGAAAACCGCCGGCAAACCAGCCACCGAGGCAAAACTGGTTTTGAATTTCTCGCGCCTGGTCGATCAACTCCTGCTTTGTTTTGTCTTTGCTGCGGAAAGTCCGCGTTTCTAAGGAAGTCGTTCTCCGGCCGCCGGCATCTTCCAGCAAAACTTCCTCGGCCAGCCTGACGGTGGGATGCATGCGAGAGAAAATCAGGTGCGTTTCGGACAACGCCCAGCCGGCCGCAGTGCTGATCAGCGGAATCAAAACGATCACCGTAGCGATGCGTTTCAGATTCGTCGAGTGGGCAATACCGATTTTGCCGCTCGCCGGTTTATCGATGTGATCGAAGGGACAGGCATCTTCGCAAAGGCGGCACAGTACACAATTGTTCGGCGTTGTGGTGACATGGTGTTTCGACAGGCCGGACATCCAGCCGAGCAGCACACCATAAGGGCACAAAAAACGGCAGTAGGGCCGACCGACGAATACGCTTAAACCAACAAAACCGAACGAATACAGCAGCGTGTTGAAATCACCGGTCATGCGATAAATAGAGATAAATGGGTCATAGCGGCAGATGATAAATGCCGAGCCGGTCGCGGCAAACAAAACAGCGAGAGCGAGATAAATATAAGGCACAACGCCCAGAATTTCCGAAAGCCAGCGAGGGACTTTCACCGCTTTGAGCAGTACCAGATCCTGTATACAACCGAGCGGGCAAACGGAGGAGCAAAAGGTGCGGCCAAAAAACAATGCAAAAATCAACGGGATAACGAAAAACGCGATGACGCTCAGTGGGATAAAATAACCGGGGTAGAAAACGGCCGCCGAAACATTTTGCAGCGAACCGATGGCGCAGACACAGCCGTTGCGGAAAAAACCGAAATAAGCGGCGGAAAAAACCGTCATCCAGAAAATGCCGCTGCGCGAGCGTTTTTTAAATGCGAGATAGCTTGCAACACCGAGAGCAGCGATTAAAACGAAAATATCGAACACCTCGAAAAAGCGCGCTTGCGGGCCGGGTGTGGTCGTCAGCGGGCGTTGATAACCGCTTTCAAATTCCGGTCGCGGGAAGCGGTCTTGCGCATAAAACGAGCCGATCATCAACAACAGCATCAGCGCGATGCCGAAGGCCGGGCTGTACTTTTTAATTACATTTTTGCGTGCCATGTCGCGGCCTGTTTGCTTTTGAGTAAATAGGGTTGATCTGAGGGTACGCGTCGAAATGCCGCCGCCGGGCAAGCTTTGGCAATGGCGCATTCGTTACAATTGAGACAGCGGTCATGACGCACCTGCAGGTAAAGGGAGCTGTTGCCGAAAGCGGCACAACCCTTCACACATTTGGCACAAGCGATGCATTTTTCTTCGATGATGGTATAGCTGAAATAGGGGTCTTCGACGAAAGTGCGTTTGATGGCGCGTGTCGGGCAGAGCTGGTTTTCGGCGGCGGTGTCCTGCGCTTTGGCGTCAGGCCGGTGGTAGCCGCCGCATAGATCGCAGTGGCCGCACATATCGTGAGCGTGCACCGCTTTAACGGCGGAGAGGTCGAGCACGCATCGGGTCGAACACTGCTCGCATTGGACACATTTTTCAGGATCAATTTGCCAGACGGTGTTGCGAGAACTCAGTTTGCGCATGGCAAAAGTTGCGATGCCGCCCAGTCCCAGGGCCAGCGTGGCGCGCAAGCTGTTTTTGAAAAAATCGCGGCGTTTCACATTTTCATTCATGATTCAACTCGCTCGTTGGTATAATTCGCTTGCCTGTCGGAAACAGCCCGGGGCAAAATACAACCATTATATTTGCGGCAGCCGCGGCACAGGCCGTCGTTGATGCACACATGCACGCCGTTGCTATCCCGCTTTTTATAAACCAGAAACAACCCCAATAAACTGACAAGCGCAAAAGTCACATTGCGGGCGCATGTTTTAAAAAATTCCCGGCGTTGCATTGGTTGGTAAAATATTGGCATCTTGGGGTCTCCTTTAATAACCAGAGGTCAAACTTAATGTCTTGTTTGGGCCAATTCCGCCGCAGGCTGAAACCTGCAGCTATTTTTTGAAAACCCGCACCGTTTTTCTCACCGGGTCCAGCACCAACACCCGGTTCTGCGAATCGACGGCCACATCGGCGATGACGGTACCCTCGGCAAATTGGTCGGGGCCGGCGACAACCGTGCGCAGGTCGCCGGAGGGTTCATGCACTTTCACCCGTGGAATGCCTTTCTCGCAGGTCACGAAGGCACCGTCGGGCAGAATCGCTATTTGAACCGGATTGCAGCAGCCACAGAAACCATCGATATCTACCGAAACCCGGCGCCAGGATGAGCGCAACTCACCGGCGATAGTATAATTCTCCAACTGGTGTTTGCCGGGATTCACAGCCCAGAGCTGGTCTGCGTAACCGCGGGCGATATCAAAAAACGGCCCCGGCACGATGAATCCTAATTTACCTTTTTGCATATCGCGTTGACCGATCGCTTTAATCCGCTTGCCGTTATAGTCATAATGCCAGATAACCTTGTTGCGCGCATCAGCGGCAAACACGCCTTGTTCCATGGCCAGAAGTGAAGTAAAGTGTACCCCGGCCGCCACTTCGCTCCAGCGCTCCAGCGGTTTTCCGGCAAGATTCAAAACCTGAATGCAATCGGCTTGAGCGAGGTAAATTCGAGCGGCAAAAACGCTAAGGCTGAAGACTTTGTTTTGCAGAGCGATCTGCGATTTTTGCTTGCCGGTACTGTCGAAAATCAACAGGCTGGAATCACCGGCCACATAAAGATTATCCGCACTATCGACTGCTAGCGCAGTAGCCTGTTCAAACGGCAGCGGGAAACCGGCACTCTCACGATAGCCGATCATTTGCGGATCGATGGGTTTGATGAATTCAGCGAAACTGATGAGTCCGGGGTCTGTGCGCTTGCTGTTTCGGTCGCCTAACAGACCCTCGCGGCTCATCAAACCGGCAACGATTGCCACGCCGGCCAAAGCGATGGCGACATATTTTAATGTTTTGAAAAAACCCTGCATCACAATCCTCAGGTTATTTTGCTGCGACATCGAGACAAACGAGCTGATGTGAATCTCGCAAGAGCAATCTGCCGGCGACCAGCGCCATCGGCCCCCAGGCATCGGTACCGTCGGGGATGATACGCGCCTGGTCGAGCTGTTTGTATTTTTGGGTTGATAATTCGAGCATAGTCAAAACACCGTCATCGGCGAGCACAAATATTTTTCCGTCGGCGATCAGATACGGCCCCAGGCCAAATCTGTTGGCAACACCGCTGCTCCACACCGGTTTTGTGATATCGTCGGCACTGTAGCAGACCAGTTGTTTGCGCAAAACGCCGGCATCTTTTGGCTGAATTGTAAAAAAGTGGTTTTTATACAACAAAGGGGTTTGCTGTTCCGTTGCCATGCCGGCATCGGGTTTGTATTTTAGCAATCTCTCCACTGTATATTCACCGTTCAGTAAATTCACTTTGAGCAGCGCAGCGCCGGCGCCGTAACCGCCGGCGACATAAATCTGGCCATCGGCGAGCACAATCGGCGCGGGCGCGGAAACCGAGACATTCCACAGCGTCGATTGCCAGAGTAATTTGCCCTGTTCGCCCTTTTCTGCAGAAACGGCGAAAATACCACCTTTGGCGCAGTAAATATACATCGCTTTACCGAACAAGACCACGCGCATGATCGATGAATGGGACATTTTCCAGCCGTTGGGATTGGGCGTTTGCCAGAGAATTTCTCCGCTGGCACAATCGATACCGATCATCAGCGCTTTGCCGCCCGGTGCGATCACCGCAACGCCGTCATCGATCAATGGACACTGGCCGGTATACCAGAAGGGCACCTCTGTGGCAAAATCCTTCTCGAGGTCGATACCCCAGAGAAAATCGCCGGAAATTGCATCGACACACATCACATGGCAGCGCGGCCCGATGGAGACGACAAACTTATCCGTGACTGCCGGAATGGTGCGGGAATAACCGTGATTTCGTTTAACATGCACGCGATACCAGCGCCGCCAGATTTCCACGCCGTCATCGAGCGAGAAGCAGCGCAGGGCATCGGCTTTTTGCTCTTCATCGTAATCGAGCACATAGACGCGCCCATTGGCAACTGCCGCTCCCGCATGTCCTTCGCCGAGTGGCACCGACCATAGTTTTTGCGGCCCCTGCGCACCCCAGTTGTTGGCAAGTCGTACTTTTTCTTTGGAAATATTATCAGCCTCAGCGCCACGAAAACGCGGCCAGCTTGCAGAAAGCAAAGATGGGTGGCCGCTGAATTGCTCGCCGAATTCACCGATTTTGACGACTTCGGCTGCCGCCTTTTTTGCTGCGAGAAGTTCACTTTCCGGCGGGCGATTATCCAGCCCCGGGCCCCAGGTTTTGAAATCCGTGGTCGGGTCGAAGGAAATCCACCAGTAGAAAAGACATCCGGCAACGAGACTTGAAACCGCAGCCGAAATGCCGGTGATGTGGTTGTCTCTTTTGATTTGCATGTTTCAACCAGCAGAAATACAGTAAAGTGGAACTAATTTGCCTCTTTCAGTGCCGGCATCAACGGCATTTTTTTAACAAAATGCAACGCCGCCAGGCTGGTGATCACACCTGTTATAAACACAAACAAGAGCATTAGACCAAGTGAGAACAGCGGTATGCCGTGCCAATTGTCCCATAAGCGCGGGAAGATGGAAATAAAAGCAGCGAACAAACCGAGAATGATCCCGGACAACAGGAGAAAAACATTCTCCAGCAACAGGAGTCGCGAAATCGTTCGCTGAAGAAATCCCATGGCACGCATGGCGGCAATTCCCGCCGCCGTTGCAGGGCGTTCTTCAATAAAACGATGCCCAGTCCAAGTGTTCCGAAGATTAAGCCGAGGCCGCCCAGGCTTTGAAAAATAGCAATATAGGTGTTCTCGACTTTTTGAAATGCCGCCAGTTTCGCCGCTGTAGTGCGAACATCAAAGCCGAAATCCGCCAGTTTTTTTTCCAGCAATATGGGCAGCGTGCTCGCGGCTACAGGGTCATCGATGAGAAAGTAAGTGAATCCTGCGATTTCGGGAAAAACCCGGCGAAAATTGCTCTCTGTGATGAGAATTTCACTCTGAAAAATACTTTTTTTAAGCAATCCCGCCACTTGCAGCAAAACTGTTTGTCCGGCCTGATTGGTGTAAGAAATCGTATCACCGAGGCCGACTTTGAGAATCCACTGAGCAGAGTTGGCGTCGAGAATTGCAGGGATAACATCGCTCTTGTCTCGTGCCTGCAGCAGGTCCCATGGATTTGCCGTATCCCGCGTGACTGCTGTAAAGCTAAATCCCTGCCGCTGGATAAACGCCTCAGGCAGCCCGAGCACCGCCGGTTTGCCCGGCTGGTATAAATTCAGACAACTGGCATCATCTCCGGGGAAAAACCGGCAGGAGAAAAACTGTGTCTCACGCAAGCGGATATTCTCCTGAGCATCGAACCCGAGCTCAAGCCGGCCATCCGGATCGTTCAGATCGGTATAGATGGCGATGGCTGAACGGGCGATGTGGCTGAAACCGCCGGAGCCGGATTCTTTCCCCGTATCTCGTGCATTCATTTGCTGTTTATTGGCGCCGGTAATAATAATGATGTAACAGGCGCTGGATATCAATGCCACGGCGAGCAAACTGCGCCCCGGAGCGCTGCGGGCATTTTTTCCGGCCAAAGCGGGAATGTTCATCGCCAGACTTGAGGGATGTTCATCTTTTTTGCGCAAAAAGATTGCAAAGAGCAGAAGTCCGGCAACGAGCAAAAACATGCCGGCCAACGAAAATAAAATAGCTGCTTTGGCGCCGGCGAGGAATGCGGCGGCAAATACCAAACTGAGTGCCAGCAGCAGAAAAAAAACAGCGGCAATACGCGCCCACTTCGGCGCCGGCACGAGCTGCGGCATCGCACCTCTTGCCAGTAGTCCGGCGGCAGGATTGCGGTCGGCTTTACTCACGGCACGCCAGATTGTGAGCGATGAGATAGAAAAGGAAACAGCAAGGCCGAACAACACTTGTTGCCCATCGAAGAAAAATTTTAAATGGGATGTTCCGACCGCGGCGCTCCACCAGTTATTCAGGCCATAGATGATAAATTGACGAAATCCGGCCGCAGCGAGCAATCCCGGCAGGCAGCCAAGCACACTGATGAGCAATCCCTCGGCAAGAAAAATGCGGCGAATTTTTCTCGCCGGAAAACCGAGGGCGCTGCGCAGACCGAGTTCCAGTCCACGGTTTTCCAGTTGGGTGGTGAAGAGCAGATAGATGACCATCAGGGCTGAAAAAACGAGGAAAAAACTCATCGACAAAAACAGCATGCCGAAATCAGTCGCCCCGGCAGAAGCGGCGAGCATTTCTTTTTTCACCGCGTGGAATTGCAAACCGCTGTTGGCGGCAGGATATTTTTGCTGTAATTTTTCTGCGACCAGTTGCATGGTTTGCCACAACGATTTACCGGGCGCCGCTGCAAAACGAATCGATGTGAGGTCACCGAAACGGCTTCGCCAGATTTTCTCACCGAGACTAAAAGCGATAAAGGCTTTTGGTGTGGCGCGATACTGCTCCCAGTAATCTTCATCTTTCGCACGAATCAACGATAAATCGACGGGAAACGGCGGTTCCCACGACCCCATTTTTTGGGCGTCGGAAAGACCCGGCAACTCCGGCGCCAAATCCCGATCATTCGCCAACCCGGCCAAACGTACGATTTCACTGACGATAAACCGGCTCGAATCTGTAACCGCCTTGCCCCTTTCTCCGGCGCGAAAAAAAGTCATTTCGACGGTGTCACCCACCGCCGCCTGCATATCATCGCGGGCCCACTGATTCAGCACGATTTCATCCCCCACGGGCAAGGTTGTTTTTTGGCTAAAGAGATTTCGCAATTCACCAAATTGCGGGCCGGGAATCTGATCGATTGCAGTCACCATTGAATACGGCAGATGTCTGCCACCGGCGCTGAGGCGGTTAGCGAGATAGGAGAAGACTTGTTGCGCCGGTATTTTTAAATCGCGGACGATTTCAGCAAACACCCGGCGCAATGAATTCGGCAGCAAGATATCGTTGCTTTCAAGGATGGCCAGATTGCCGGTATTTTTGATAGAAATTTTACGGTCTTCCAGTGTTGCTATTCGATCGAGCGATATCTGCAACTTTGCAAGACTGGCACCTTTTGAATCTGTTCTGCGCGCCGAAACCAGCAGGCAGTTGACCTGAGTCCCGAGCCCGGCAGCCTGCTGCAAAAGCGGTAGCGGCAGGAAAACATTCAGCGGCGTGCTCTGGTGTATCGCCAGGCTGAAACCGCCGGCGCCTTCGTCGGACAGGCTGTGTGAAATTTTAATACGCAGACTGCGGGCGATATCGGCGAATTCGCTGCTGCCGAAAAGCGCTTCCTTGTGAATCTGCGTCAGCGTTTCGAAATGCAACAGCAATTCATCACCAGGTGCGGCGTCGAGCTCCGCCATCAGTGCCTCGTTCAAAATGGCACCGGATTGTGCGGCATTTTCAAAAGCGGGAGCGTTGGTTTTATAAAATTTTCGAAAACGATCATCCACACCGATAAAATTGACCCGTGTCGCCACAGCGCCCGAGGCCCCACCATGCACCGTGCCCTGAAAAATGATCACTGGTGCGACATCGGCAAATTCACCGGCAAAAGCTTCATCCTTTGCCAGTTCCCGGGCAAGATCGGCACGAAAACTGCGTCCTGCCTGCAAGGCGTAATCGATTTTTCCCAGCCT
>JAJRYV010000080.1 GCA_024275575.1 bacterium | reverse complement strand
CGGGCGCAGTGCAAAAGATGATAAGCGAGAACCGTGATGAACAAATGGCTGTCGCACCGTTCTTCCTTCTGATGGAATATCGGCCGCAAGCCCATCTCGGATTTCAACGAACGAAAAGCCGTGCCCAAATCCGTGAGCATCACATAAATGTGCCAAATTTGTTTCGCGCCCAAATCCTGACGATCGGTGCGTAGAAACCTGGTTAACCGGCGACATGAAGCAAAAGCAGTTTTGCCAACACCGCAATCTGAAGTTGTGGACTTTCCGCTATTGGCTCAAAAACTACCCAGGCAGCAGGAATTAGCTGCTTCTGTTCCCTTTGTACCCATGTGTATCGCCAGCCTGGGATTTCAATAATAATTCTCCACAAATGCTGTTTTCCCGCTATTCCGGATTGCCGGTGTGAAAATGAAATACCTTGCTTAATGTTATGATTTTCTCTATAATTGAGCTTTAAATTTGTATCTCGTTCAGCCTCACTTGCTCCTGGTTTAAAAAATATGCAGGCCAAACAGTTACCAAAAAGTTGAAATCATAGATCCACCGCACCAATTGATTTAGATCGATAAAAAATGGTCGCAACACTGACGCGGGCGCTGGGCCGCAACATTCTCGATTTTTTCGAAAAATCGGGCGGCATGTTCCTGCTGCTCGCACAAATCCTTTTTGAGTCGCGCTCGGTTGTACGCGACCGCCGCATCATCATCGAGCAGATGCACGCCGTCGGTGTGATGTCGCTGCCGCTGGTCTGCGTGACCTCACTTTTTACCGGCGCGGTTTCCGCCTGGCAAGCGGCTTATCAATTTGAAGGATTTGTTTCATTGACTTATCTCGGCGGCGCCACGGCAATCGCCATTTTTATGGAACTCGGTCCGGTACTCACGGCATTGGTGCTCGCCGGTCGCATCGGCGCTTCCATCGCCGCCGAGCTTGGCACGATGAAAGTTACCGAGCAGATCGATGCTCTCGAATGTCTGGCGATCAGCCCGGCGCGTTATCTCGCTATGCCGCGTTTCTGGGCTGTTGTCTTAATGTTGCCTGTTTTGACGATTTTTGCTAATTTCATCGCGCTGTTCGGCGCCTATATTGTTGCTTCCACCTTGCTGGATGTGAGCGCCACCATGTTTTTCGACAGTGTGCAGCAATTCTTCGAGCTGCGTAATGTTTTCGGTGGGCTGGCAAAATCAGTGACTTTCGGCGCCGCTATCGCCCTCGTCGGATGTTATGTCGGTTTTAAAACTTATGGTGGCGCCGAAGGCGTTGGCCGCTCGACTATCGATGCTTTCGTCCTTTCGGCGATCCTGATTCTGGTGAACGACTACATTTTAGCAATGCTGATTTTTTAAAGATGATTGAAATTAAAAATATCTATAAATCATTCGACGAGCAAGCGGTATTAAGCGGCGTCGAGTTAAAGATAAAACCCGGCAGCAGCCACGCAATCATCGGTCGCAGCGGTTGCGGCAAATCCGTGCTGCTCAAACATATCGTCGGTTTGCTGCGGCCCGATTCCGGCGATATCCTCGTCGATGGATTATCTGTGGTTACTATGCGCCGCCGTGATTTATACAAAATACGCATTAAAATAGGTATGCTCTTTCAGGGCGCCGCGCTTTTCGATTCGATGAATGTAGAGGAAAATATCAGTCTCGGTGTGCGTGAACACCGCCTTTTCCCGCAGAATGAAATCAGCGGTCGTGTCGCCGAAAAATTGCAGCTTGTCGGTTTGCACGGCATCCAGAAAAAATTTCCGTCAGAACTTTCCGGCGGCATGAAAAAACGTGTCGGCCTGGCGCGAGCGCTGATGATGGAACCCAAATATATGCTCTATGATGAACCGACAACCGGTCTCGACCCGGTGATGGCCGATGCGATCAACGATTTGGTTATCAGCGTGCGCGATCGACTCGGTGTTACTTCCATCGTTGTCACGCACGATATGGCCAGTGCTTATAAAGTCGCTGACCGCATTTCCATGCTGCATGATGGACAGGTGATTTTTTCCGGTGCTCCGGCAGAAATTCGCGAAAGTTCGAATACCATCGTGCAAAATTTTATTACCGGCAATCAGGTTGTCGTTGCCTGAAAGGGGTGCGAAAATCGTCAAAAAAGAGAAGACCCAATTCGTATGCCAGAATTGTGGTTATGTTGCAATAAAATGGCTGGGCAGATGCAGTGAATGTAATTCGTGGAACAGTTTTGTGGAAGAAGCCGTGCTGCCGCAAAGAAGCAATCGCGTTTTCGGCCGCAGCAACCGCAGTTCGCAAGCTGTTCCATTGCAGGAAATAACCAGTGCACAAGACGAACGCATCATCTTCCGCAGTGCCGAGTTTAACCGGGTGCTCGGCAACGGCCTCGTCAAAGGTTCGCTGGTTTTGCTCGGCGGTGATCCGGGCATCGGTAAATCGACGCTTTTACTGCAGGAAGCGGCACATATCGCCGGCAAAGATTTTCGCGTGCTCTATGTCTCCGGCGAGGAATCGAACCAGCAAACCAAGCTGCGCGCCTCCCGACTCGGCCTCGATTCCGCTCACCTCTTGCTGTTGGCGGAAACCAACCTCGATGATATTTTGCATGCAGTGGAGAAAATCAAACCGCAACTCATTATCGTCGATTCCGTGCAGACCATCTATCAGCCGCTAATGGAAAGTGCGCCGGGCAGTATTTCGCAGGTTCGTGAATGTGCACTGCGTTTTCTCGAACTGGCAAAAGGCAAAAATGTGCCGGTGATTCTGGTGGGGCATGTCACCAAAGAGGGTTATCTCGCCGGGCCGAAAGTACTTGAACATTTGGTGGATACACTGCTGCAATTCGAAGGCGACCGGCAGCAGTTTTTCCGCATTTTGCGCTCGGTGAAAAATCGCTTCGGTTCAACGCGGGAAATCGGCATTTTTGAAATGAGTGAGATGGGCATGGTCGATGTGACCAATCCCTCGGAAATTTTCCTCAGCCAGCGCGGCAGTGAAGCCTCCGGTTCGGCAGTCGTCTGCGCCATCGAAGGCACGCGACCAATTTTGGTCGAAGTGCAAGCGTTGGTGACGACGACAAATTACGGCACACCGCAGCGCACAACAACCGGATTCGATAGCAAGCGCCTGGCATTGTTGCTCGCGGTGCTGGAAAAACGCATCGGCCTGCGACTGGGTATGTTCGACGTCTTTCTCAATGTCGCCGGCGGCGTTCGGCTCGATGAACCGGCAGTCGATTTGGGTATTGTGACGGCCATTGCCTCCTCGATGAAAAATAACACTGTACCGCAGGAAATGGTATTTGTCGGCGAGGTTGGGCTCACCGGCGAAATTCGCTTTGTTCCACAATTGGAACAGCGCATAAACGAAGCAGCAAAACTGGGTTTTAAAAAAGCTGTGACGCCCTCGCTGGCCGGAAAAAAAATCACCGTGCCAAAAAATTTTATGCTGATCGAAACGAAACGACTCGATGATTTGTTTGATCTGATTTTTTGAGTATTTAGCGCTTGACCCCAATAGCCATTTTTCATACGGCCTTAACTGGATAACTAATTGATTTCAATGTAGTTATTCGAAGGAATAGTCGGAAACTTAATTTTTATCAAAAAAAATAATCTCGCCGAGTCGCTGGGATGCAGAGTTTTGTTTTTAAATATTTTATGCTGTTTTTCTCTGCGCTACTGCGTCTCCGGGAGAATAATAAAGGCTAAAAAAAACTACTGCAGGTTATTCTGTCGACATTTTTTGGCGCTTTAAACCGGAAGTCCTGTATCCGTGAAAATCCGTTCAATCCGCGAAATCCGTATCCCATGCTTTTAAAAAAGGACATACTTTTGAACGCGCAATTTATGTTTCAACTTAAAAATACAGACACAACTTCATCTGCCCGGTGCGGACAAATAACAACGGCGCACGGAAAAATCGAGACCCCGGTTTTTATGCCGGTAGGCACCCAGGCTTCGGTCAAATCACTCAGCCCGCACGAGTTGATCGATACCGGCAGCGAGATCATTCTCGGCAATACCTACCATCTTTATCTGCGCCCGGGAATGGAAATTTTACGCCGGGCAGGTGGTCTGCACAAATTCGCTAACTGGCCACGACCCATGCTTACCGACAGCGGCGGCTACCAGGTTTTTAGCCTTGCCGGCTTGCGCAAAATCCATGACGGCGGTGTGCGTTTTCAGTCCCACATCGACGGCAGCTACCACGAATTCACGCCTGAAAAAGTGATGGAGATGCAGCGGCTCATCGGCGCCGATATTATCATGGCCTTCGACGAATGTCCGCCGCATGATGCTGATGAAAAGTATGTCGCACGTTCAAACGCCATAACGGTCAAATGGGCACAGCGCTGCAAAGCAGCCTGGACGGCAAATCAGCAGGAATATGGTTACGGGCAGGTTTTGTTTGGTATCGCTCAGGGCGGCACGTTTGAAGCCTTGCGACGTCAGAGCACGGAACAATTGATTGAACTCGATCTGCCGGGTTATGCCATCGGCGGACTTTCGGTGGGTGAACCTGCCCCGGCAATGTATGAAATGACTGCAGTGAGCACGGAAATTTTACCCGCAGAAAAACCGCGCTACCTGATGGGCGTTGGCAAACCGGAAAACCTGGTTGAAGCGGTCAATCTCGGCGTCGATATGTTCGATTGTGTCATGCCGACGCGTAACGGCCGCAAAGGGCAGGCTTTCACCTGGCAGGGTACGTTAAATTTAAAAAACGCGCAATTCAAGGATGATTTCACCCCCATCGATGAAGCGTGCAGGTGTTACACCTGTTGCAATTTCAGCCGCGCTTATATTCGGCACTTGCTGCACGCCAACGAGCTTTTGGTTATGCGCCTGGTGAGCCTGCACAATATTCAGTTTTATCAGAATCTAATGGCAGCCATGCGTTCGGCAATCGCTGAAAACAGGTTTACGCAATGGCGAAAAATTTTTTACCTGAAATATGGGTGGTCGATGGATACCGGGAGTTAGATTGATAACCTGTAACCTTTAAACCAGCAACATCTTTCACCTTTATCTTCTTTTTTTTAAATTTTTTTGTAAATTAATATGCCTATTTTTAGGCTGTTTTTTTAAAAGTTCAGTTATTTAAAATGGAGTTCATTGTGGAATTATTGAGTACGTTTCTTTTCATGGGTGCGCAACAGGGGCAAGATGCCAATCCAATTGGCACATTTTTACCGATCGTCTTGATTTTTGGTGTTATGTATTTTTTTATGATTCGACCACAAATGAAAAAGCAGAAGGAACATCAAAGCATGCTTTCCAGCCTGGAAAAAGGTGATAAAATTGTGACTTCCGGAGGGATTTTTGCTAAAATAGTCAGTATTAAAGAGAACGCTCTTACCGTTGAAATCGGAAAAGACTACAAAGTTGACATTTTAAAATCTGCGGTTTCACAAAAGTTGGAGAAGTAAATGGCGCTTTTGCCAATCCGTAAATATGGCGATCCGGTATTGCGGGCTAAAGCGAAAACCGTAGAAGAGTTCGACGAAACACTGAAAACTTTAGCCGGCGATATGATTGAAACCATGATTGCTGCCGAGGGCATCGGCCTTGCCGCTCCGCAAGTCGGCTATTCTATCTGTTTGATCGTCGTTGAAAGAGGATTGATCGAAGATGGCGAAGAGCCTGCAGCTTATGTCAATCCCCTCATTCTTGAAAAATATGGCGAGAAAACCACCATGGAAGAAGGCTGCCTGAGTGTACCGGGCATCACTGAAGACGTCACACGGGAAGCGAATATCCGTCTGCGCTATCAGGATTTGGCCGGTAACACGTTCGAAGAAGAATGCCACGATACGCTGGCACGGGTGATCATGCATGAAGTTGACCATCTGCACGGTAATTTTTTTACCGATTATCTTGGCCCGATGAAATTGCGGCTGCTTTCAAAAAAACTCAATGCGCTGCAATTCGAAGCGCAGAAAGATTTGATCGAGCTGCGTAAAATGGGAGTTGCCTGAATGGCGCGTATCGTGTTCATGGGAACGCCGGATTTTGCCGTTGCCAGCGCACAAGCTTTGCTTGAAAGCGGGCATGAAATATCGGCTGTCGTCTCCGTGCCCGATAAACAGGCCGGGCGGGGGCGAAAAGTCCGGGAATCTGCGTTGAAAATTTGGGCGGCTGCACATGCCTTGCCTGTAATGCAGCCTGCAGATTTACATGACGGGCAATTCATCGCTGAATTGAGAAAATGCAACGCCGATCTTTTTGTGGTTGTTGCATTTAGTATTTTACCGCCGGAAGTTTTTACATTACCGGCGCGTGGCACCATCAATTTGCACGGTTCCCTTTTGCCGGCCTACCGCGGCGCCGCACCGATCAACTGGGCGATTATCAACGGCGAAAAAGAGACCGGGGTCACCACGTTTTTAATCGACGCCAAAGTCGATACCGGCGCTATTTTGCTGCGCAAATCAACAGTGATCGGCAACGAAGAAACCTTTGGCGAACTCTACGAACGCCTGAAAATCATCGGTGCGGATTTGCTCACAATAACCGTTGAAAAGTATTTAAACGGTGAAATTGAGCCGGTAGTACAGAAGGGTGAAATCACCAAAGCGCCGAAAATTACACCGCAACATTGTCAGATCGACTGGGAAAAAAGCGCCTTCGAAATTCGTAATCTGGTGCGTGGATTGGCGCCGTATCCAACAGCATTCAGTTGGTTTAAGACAAAAAGAATAAAAGTTTTCAGAAGTGAAATTGTTGCCGGGGCATCCAGCCGGAGGCCTGGTGCTGTTGTTGAAGCAGACGCTGCAGCGGGCCGCTTCATCATCGCGACCGGGGCGGGATTGCTCAATTTACTCGAAGTACAACTCGAAGGGAAAAAACGGATGCATGCGGCTGATTTTTTACGTGGATATCAGATCAGGGCAGGGGAGACCCTTGGCGAAATACGAAACTAAAAGTGCACGCTATCTCGCAGTGGAATTGTTGGCGGCAAATGAAAAAGATGGAATTTTCATCAACCATCTCATCGAGAAATCCTGGGCTGTCAAGCAACTTTCAACGGTCGACCGGGCGTTATTCCTGGAGATCGTCAACGGTGTTTTGCGCAACAAACGCCACCTTGACGCCATCGTGCAAAAATATGTGACCCATGGCTATGATTCCTTTCGTGCTGACCTGAAAAGTATTCTGCGTTGTGCTATTTATCAGCTTGCTTTCCTGGAAAAAATTCCGGATTATGCGGTGCTCTCGGAAGCAGTGGAAATCACCAAGGAAAAAGTCTCATTGCGCTATGCTCGCCTGGTCAACGGCGTCCTGAGGAATTATCAGCGCAAGCCGTTTCTACTGCCGCAACCCCGTGCCGGCGAGGTGGAAAAATTGGCAGAATTTTACAGTCACCCGAATTGGTTGGTGCAGCGATTTATCGAACAATACGGCACGGCGGATTTGCTCTCGTTTTTGCAGGCAAATAATCGGCCACAGGCAATTTATCTGCGCCGTTTAAAACGCTTGAAAATCGAGAAAAAGTTCGATGATTTTTTGCAGGCTGTGCCGGAATTTCCCAACTATTTTAAACTGACAGAGCAAACGGGATTAAAAAATATTCCCGGCTGGGAAAAAGGCGCTTTTTGTGTGCAGGACCCGGGTTCCGGCATGGCGGTAGAATTATTGGCGCCGCAAAAAGGTGAGAAAATTATCGATCTCTGCGCTGCGCCCGGCGGCAAGACCATGGCCATTTCTGCACTGGTGGGAAAACAGGGCCGCGTGGTGGCAGTCGATTCGGCAAAAAAACGTCTTCAAATATTGCAAGAGAATACCCGTTTGCCGGGTTTTGAAAATGTTGAAATCAGGCATGGCGATGCCCGGAAAATCGAATTACCGCAGGCCGGCGCCGTCCTTCTCGACGCACCCTGCAGTGGGTTGGGTGTTTTGGCGCGCCGCGCTGATTTGCGCTGGCAACGACAACCAACGGATTTTGCTGATTTAGTTAAACTGCAAATGGAAATCCTTGCACATGCCGCGAAACTGGTGCAGCCTGGCGGCCGCCTCGTCTATTCGACCTGCTCGCTTGATAAAATGGAAAACGAAGAAATCATCGCAACCTTTCTGCAGCAACATACGAACTTTGTGAAAGATGATACGGCGCATTACGTCGACAAAAAATTTGTCACAAACGAGGGGTTTGTGCGCACATGGCCGTTCAAGCATGGTATCGACGGCAGTTTTTCCGCCCGACTTGTACGGCAAAAATAAGCGCCGCAGCCATTGCTTCATATTTGTAAAAAAAAGCATCATATTCAGATTAAAACTCAATTGATCTCAGAACCCATATTCGGAAAGTGCAATGTCTTTTCTCGTCGATAAAATTAAATCGCTTTGGTATTACAAATTTATCCGTATTTGTGTTTACCTGTTTCTCGCGATGCTGGGCACCGGTTTATTGCTGGATTTAATCATCATGCCGATCTACACCAAACACGGCGAAACCTTGCCTTTGCCGGATGTGACCAAAATCCGCTACGAAGACGCCAAGCTGGCGTTGCGGGCCGGAGGTTTTAACATTGTTAAAGCGGAAGAGCGTTTCGATTCCCGCTTTCCCATGGGGTATGTCATCAAACAGGTGCCGGCTCCGGGAACCCTAGTCAAGTCCGGGCGGCGGGTGAGTGTGATTCTCAGCAAAGGGGAACGGCGCTTTGAAATGCCGAAAATCGTCGGTACTTCCGACCGGGACAGCAAATTGTTATTGTCGAAATTCGGCCTGCGGCCGGGGAAAAAATTCTACGAATATTCCAGTTATTACCCTAAAGGTGTTGTGACTCATCAGTCTATCACCCCGGGCGTGGAGGTGCCGATGAACACATTTATCGATTTAACCATCAGCCTGGGCTCGGTGCCCAGCGTGTTTATCGTGCCCTCGGTGGAAGGTCGCACTTTGGATGATGCGCGGGATATCATCAAGCAGGCAGGGCTGCAAATCGGCAGCATACGCTATCAGCCGATGAACGCGCTCTTGCCGGAAACGGTGATCAAACAGAGCTTGCAGAGCGGCACTGAAGTGCCCAAAGATACGAGGATTAATCTGGTGGTTTCGAGTTTATAAGCAAACTTGCGAAGTTAAACCTTCATAAGATAGAGGTTAAAATTATAAATCGAGATCATCAAGAAACTCAGATGCTGGAGCAACGCCTGTTATTAAGAGATGGTCTCGGGCTCGAGTACAGGCGACATAAAGCAGATAACGCTCTGTATTATAGACTTCTTCCAAATCGGAATCATCAGTAACAGTTTCAATCCTCTCCAGGGAAGGAATGACTTCATCATCGCAGGCCACCACAGCCACGGCGCGAAACTCCAATCCTTTTGCCAGATGCATGGTGCTGACGGAAACGTGATCTGTGGCTGAGATTATGTTTTCATCAAGAATTATGCACTTTAAACCGGAATTTTCAATCAAAGTCGTGGCGCGCTTTAACTCGTTTGTGGAACGTACAAAGACGCCTATTTCATGTGGAGCGATTCCTTCATTAATTCTTACTTTGAGCCAATGACTCGCCATTTCAATTTCTGCATCCTCCGAATCAAAAACTTTTATGGTCGGCTTGGGACCATTGAACACAGAAATTGTTCCCCGACGGTCATCCTTGTTGCCGTCGACGTCGGATATCTCGGAACCGAGCAGTCGATCTGCTTGCATACGTATTTGATGCGAAGTGCGGTAATTAATTTTAAGGATTTGCGAGCGACCGCAAATATCGACGCCCAATGGTTTCCAGGAAAAAGGCTGTTGAAAAATACGCTGGCCGAGGTCACCGGCAAAAAAGAGACTGTTTGGACGATCATTGCCAAGTGCAGCCAAAAATTTAAGCTGGGCTACGCTAATATCCTGTGCTTCATCTACAACGGCAAATTGAAACGGTGACTGGTTGTTATCAGTAAATTT
>JAJRYV010000079.1 GCA_024275575.1 bacterium | reverse complement strand
CCCTGGGTGTCGCATAAACTCCCCGCGGCCCGACCCATGCAGTCAGTTGAAAATCCGCAGTGACCATCGGCATTTGGCTATCAGGCGTAAGTTGTTGTTTATATTGGTAGATTTGTTTTTAGTGTGGTGAACTTGGGTTAAGAATTATAAATGGAGGAATCATATTCGGATAATGTTCAAGGGAAATTACAAACATCCTGGATGAAGCGGAAAAACTCATTTAAACTGCCAGGCGCACAGGCTGGGATATATTTCTCCGACAACAGAATGGCATTGGCGTCAAGTGGAACGATTGATTTTAAGAGAATAAGGAAACAACATAAGCAAGGCAGATGCCGTGACCGTGCACTCGCTCGACGGCTGGTTGCAATATCAGGTGCATCTGCCTCTGCCCAAGGTGAAATCATAAATTGAAACGTCCCCAAAACCACTTATTTTTTCGTCGTTCTGCGGCCGCGTCCACGGCCTTTTTTCGTCGGTGCTTTTTCCAGCATTTCAAGGCATTCTTCCAGTCGCAGGCTTTCAGGGGCCATGCTTTTGGGGATGCGTGCATTTTTTGTCCCATCGGTGATGTAGGGACCGTAGCGGCCGTTCAAGACCTGAACATTGGTGCCGTCGAACTGCTGAATGATCCTGTTGGCATCTTCTTTTTTCTTTTCTGCGATAATTTCCAGCGCCCGATCCAGGGTGATGGAATAGGGGTCGTCATCTTTGATCGACGCAAATTTACTGCCGAAACGTACATACGGCCCATAGCGGCCGATATTCGCCGAAACCGGCTCGCCCTCGGGTGTTTCGCCCAATTCGCGCGGCAATTTAAACAGTGCCAATGCTTCTTCGAGAGAAATCGTTTCCATGCTCTGGTTTGGCAACAGGCCGGCAAATAAAGGTTTTTCCTCGTCATCACGGGTGCCGATTTGCACGACCGGGCCATAGCGTGCCATGCGCACACTCACCGGCCGCCCCGATTTGGAGTCGGTTCCCAAAATGCGGTTTTCCAGCAATTCATCCTTCGCCATCTGTGCTTTTTCGTTCACCTGTGCCGAAAATGGATTCCAGAAACTGCGCAACAGGCGAATCCAGTCATCCTCGCCGCGGGAGACGGCGTCGAGCTCATCTTCAAGCTCCGCAGTAAAATCATAATCCACATATTTCTCGAAATGCGCTTTTAAAAAGCGGTGCACCACGCGACCGACATCCGTCGGGTGAAAGCGTTTATTTTCAAGAATCACATACTCGCGGGAAAGCAGCGTCGAGATAATCTGCGCATAGGTAGATGGCCGCCCGATGCCGAATTCTTCCAGATTTTTAATCAAACTGGCTTCGGTGAAACGTGCCGGCGGTTTGGTAAAATGCTGTTCCGTGCGAATGCCGATCAGTTGCACAGAATCGCCCCTGGCCAGTTGAGGCAATATTTTATCGCCAGCGCCGTTGCCGGCATCATCAGTGCTTTCGAGGTAGACAGCCATGAAACCGGGCTTGCGAATAGCGGAGCCGGTTGCGCGGAAAATATTGTTTTTGCCGCATGCCAAATCCACGGCCACGGTATCGATGATCGCATCCACCATCTGCGAGGCGACGGCGCGCTTCCAGATCATATTATAGAGTTTGAACTGATCATCGGTCAAGGCGTTGCGGATTTCATCAGGGACACGATTGACCGAGGTGGGGCGGATTGCCTCGTGTGCTTCCTGGGCATTTTTCTGTCTTGTTTTGTAAGTATTCGGCTGTGCCGGAGCCTGGTCTGCGCCATAGCGTTTTTGGATATAGTTGCGAATTTCAACGATTGCTTCTTTGGCAACATTGACGGAATCCGTACGCATATACGTGATGAGCCCGACAGCACCACCGCCGACATCGACCCCTTCATAGAGCTGCTGCGCGATGCGCATTGTGCGCGAGGCAGAGAAACCCAACTTGCGAGATGCTTCCTGCTGCAGTGTTGAGGTAATAAACGGCGCTGCAGGACGTCTTTTTCGCTGTTTCTTTTCCACTTCAATGACTTGCAACTTGCCTTCGGCCGCCTGCAGCAAAGCGGTGCGAATCTCTGTGGCGCGTTGTTCATCAGTTACTGAAAATTGTTGTATTCTTTTATTGTTAAATGTCGTCAGCTTGCCGGAGAAAGGCTGTTTCTCTTTCTGACAATCGGCTTCGATCGTCCAGTATTCTTCTTCTTTAAACGCCTCAATTTCGAGCTCACGTTCGACGATCATGCGCAATGCCGGGCTTTGAACGCGGCCGGCGGAAAGACCATATTTTATTTTTTTCCACAACAGTGGTGACAGATTGAATCCCACGAGATAATCCAGCGCGCGCCGGGCTTGTTGCGCATTGACCAAATCCATGGAAACCTGGCGCGGATGTGCCAGGGCCTCGTTGATGGCTGTCCGTGTGATTTCATTAAATGCGATGCGTTTTACGGGTTTCTTTTTGAGCAGATTTTTCTCCGCAAGAATTTCCGTCAGATGCCAGGAAATCGCCTCACCTTCCCGGTCGGGGTCAGTCGCAAGATAAAGGGCATCCGCTTTTTTAAATGCTTTGATGATCTCGTTGACATATTTTTTGTTCTTCTCGATCAAGGTGTAATTCATAGAGAAATCATCAAGATCGACTGCGCCGTCTTTGGGGACCAGATCACGGACATGGCCGTAGGATGCCAGAACCTGGAAATCGGGACCCAGGTATTTGTTGATGGTGCGTGCTTTTGCCGGAGATTCGACTATAACTAAATTTTTGCTCATAAATTCCCTGAGTTTTTTTTAAACATAACGACTTCTGCTATTTACCCGGAACTAATTTCGGTCTCATATCTATGGAGACTGTAAGATTATTATGCAGAATTATTAATTTACCATCTTTGCTGATTTTTAATCGGGACAAAAATAACGTATCGATATCGCAAAAGCAATAACAGACCTGTTTATTTTTTGTTAAAATAATCCAATATTTTCAATATTCGTAAACTATTGATTTGAATAAATTGAATTTTTATTTATAATAAACAAACATTTTTAGCTAATTTCATGCAAAATCCATATTTTAATCCGGCATTTACTCTTTTCATATACAATCTTCTCTGCACGTACTGTCTGTAAAACATGAACTTCTGGAAGGTTGATGATAAAAAAAGGCGATCGGCATCATCCTTTTTCTCATTCTTCCTTTGTGATGTGGCGAGATAACCAATTATCAGCAGGAATTGCAGGGCCTGGCATCAGCAGAACGGGCATTTGCCAATCTCAGCACAACTTCCGGCATGCGGCAAGCCTTTCTCACCGACCTCAGTGAAGATGCCATCATCTTTCAAACGAAGTCGGATATCGAGCACTAAAAGTTTATGCTATTGAAACGACGCAATTTTATCGGCAGCAGACACCACCTGTTACCGGTATCACCGTGCTGCTGGAAAACTTGAACAGAGAAGAGCGGAAATGGCAGCTTAATCCTATTCACACCGTAATATCGGCATCCAATGATATGGGTTGTGCCTGTGGTTTCATTTCCGAAAGTAATTTTGAAGGGAAATACAGTTATTTACATATTTATCGAAAGGATGCTGCCGGCCGGTGGCGTCTCGCTGTCGATCTCGTCAATCGCTTAACCTGATTTTAGCATCACATATGATGGTATCTGAAAATAATCAGAATATCCCTGGTCTGTTGAGATTTTATATGTTTTTATCCGCTAAAGAACTTCAAAATAATCCTGGGGAAAATATAACAAACGATCTGTTCCATCCCGCTCGGCTCAACCCCGATAGCGATAATTTTTAACCGGAAAAAGAGGATGAATATGGCTGAAGAGACAATCTTTTCTAAAATCCTGCGAAAGGAAATTCCCGCTGATATTGTTTATGAAGATGACCGGGTCACCGCATTCCGTGATATCAATCCAAAGGCGCCGACCCATATTCTCATCATCCCCAACTATAACATCCCAACCGTCAATGAGGTGACGGAGAAAGATGAAGCTGTAATCGGTCATATTTTTGTCGTAGCAGCAAAAATTGCCGAACAGGAAGGTATTGCAGAAAAGGGCTACCGGCTCATCGTTAATTGCAATGAACACGGCGGGCAGGAAGTTTACCACCTGCATATTCACCTGCTCGGTGGGCAGCGTCTTGGAAGAATGGTTGTTTAAATCGTACCAAATTAAGGAGTCATTACCATGGCCTACACATTCGAAGAACTCAAGAAAAAAACCGTCGCTCAATTGCGAGCAATCGCCAAAGAAACCGATCATGAAGCTGTAAAGGGTTATACGCAGCTCAATAAAGAACATTTGCTGGAAGCCCTGTGTAAAGCATTTAATCTTGAGATGCGCGTGCAGCATAAAGTTGTCGGCGTTGAAAAGGGGAAAATTAAAAAACGTATCCGGGAACTTAAAAAGCAACGGGACGCGGCGCTGGAGAAAAAAGAAAAAGATGCTTATCGTACGGCCCGTCACGAAATACGCGATCTTAAAAAACAACTGCGCCGGGCGACAGTTTAATCAATCATTTCCCGGGGCAGTGCCTGGCGCCCCGGGTTTACAAACAAGCCGTTCATGTGGGGAAAAGCGTATATGACCCATTCGATGCGTCTCGATTCCCGGCTGTCCATCCGGCGCTATCCGAGGGAAATTATTCGCGAAATTTTACAAATTCATGGAAACAAACACCATACGCACCTGGCTGTCCTGACGGGTATTACCCCTCTGCTCAGTATGGAAATTTACTATTGGCAATTCCGCCTCTTTATAATTTAAGCTTACAGAGCCTGTTTAGCAAGTTGCCTGCCGAACAGGTTTAATCAGGACAGGAAGCAACTAAATAATCACAAAATGAATGGAGGACACGAACATGAAAAAATTGGGATACAAACTCATGTTATCGTTAATCATGTCAGGGTTTTGTGCTTATAGCGCAAACGCGCGTTCAACGGATCACCAAGATGCGACCAAAATGCTCAAATCCGGGATTGAACGTGCGGAAGGCAATAATATTGCCATACCCGCTGCAGTGCAAAGGCTCGATGTACATTTATTGGAGGAAGATTCAAATGGCAAGCAACGGGTGCTGTCAAAAAAAAGCGACACGGCAACAGGCGGCGTTATTGTCGAGATAATTAGCCAAATATGGGAAAACGGCGCCTGGGTCAATTCTTACCGGCTCATTACGACCTTTACCGACGGGAGCTATTCAATTCCAACCGCTTTTGAATCTTATGAATGGGTGAATGGTGCCTGGGAAAATGACAGCAAAACCATAATAACAATTGTCAACGGATTTATCACGAACATGCTCATGAGCATTTGGGAAAACGGCGTTTGGCGCCAATTCATGCAAATAACCAATGAATTTAACGGCAACTTTCTCATACGCACTTTTACAAAAATTGATAATCTCGGCACCGGCACCCTGGCCAACTTATCAAAAACAGAGTTCAGCTACGATAACAATTCCTTTCTGAGCATGGAGATGAATTACAGTTGGACAGGTACGGATTGGACGCCGATATCGAAATCGACCTACATCAACAATACCCAGGGATTTCCGGTTGAACTGGTCTACGAATTGATAAGCGGCGGGATGACTTTTCTCTCCGAAAGAACATTGTTCACTTATACTGCAAGCGGCCTCATTGCTACGTTGATCTCCCAATATTATGATATCGCCACGGTAGCCTGGATCAACAGTTCCCGAACCACGAATACATATAATAGCGCATCATTACCAACGGGAGAACTATACGAAGAGTGGGACGGCGCCGCTTGGGTCAAAGCCTGGCAAGTGCTCACTTCCTACACGGCTGGAAGGATGATGGAAGTGCTCAATCTGATCTGGAGCGGCGCCGCCTGGGAGAACGATGGACGCGATACCTATACCTGGAATAACGATATGCTTGTTGAAATCCTGACGCAATTCTGGCTCAACGGCGTCTGGGAAAACGACACTCGTGATTTGCTGACGGAATCCCCAACTGCCGTGGCAGAGGGCGGAGTTATACCCGAAGAGTTCACTCTGGGTAACTACCCGAACCCGTTCAATCCTGAGACGACGATTTCTTATTCCACACCACAGGCGGCCATAGTCTCCCTGATCATCTTTGATGTGCAGGGCAAAATCATTCAAAAATTACTGCAAAACCAGGCCGTTGCAGCAGGGACACACCAAATTCGTTGGGATGGTCGCAACGCGGCCGGTCTGGCGGTCACTTCCGGCGTATATTTTTACCGGCTGTCCGCACAAAACTTCAGCACGACAAAACGCTGTATTTTATTGAGATAAGCTATAAGCGGCAACTCTGTTCAGGCCAGAGCAAACACTCAGCTTGTCTGCCTGCATTGTTGCAGTAGACAAGCTCAGGAAGTGTTTCTCTCAGCAGGCCCAAACAGCGATAATCCCGGGAGACATTCAGGAAGAGATAATTTCTGTGAAAATGCGATCAAATTCAGAGATGCGCTTACTCCAGTCGAATCTGGCAACCGACAGGTGTAGATCCGGCTGAAAATCAGCATACCGATCGAGGTTGAGCAACAAATGGCGTAATTTATCGACCAGATCATCATCGTTATCATATAAAAAATAAGAGTGATATTTCTCATCCAACACTTCCGGGTAGCAGAGCCGGTGGGGCAACAAGGGCAGGCTGCCGCTAAAAATAGCTTCGACGACGGCAAAACCAAAATTCTCCTGAATTGCTGTTGAGACGACGACATCGGCCAAATTGAGATAACGGGCATAATCTTCTTCTGTTTCGACGTAACCGAAATGGATGATTTGTTCACGCAGTCGCTCACGAGCTTCGAAAAACTCTCCGGGATGCACTTGATGATTTTCACCGAGAATAATCAGCTTGAACGGAACATTTTCCTCGGCGAGGGTGTAGAGCGCCTTAAAAAAGACACCCGGCTGTTTATCAAAAGCCCAACGGTGATTCCACAAGATATGTGGGATTTCGTTCTGTACCAGTTTTTTGTTCAGGAACGGTGAAAAATCACAGCCCATATAAACTACCTGGCTTTTTTTCAAAATTTGATCGTGACTGAGTGTGGGGATAAACTCCGGAATGTGGTTTTGAAAATTGCGCAATTCCGTATTGAATTTGTCAAACTGATACCGGGAATTAAAAAGGTTCAAATCTGCTGCCAACGCCGATGCAAGATTAGCGACAACAAAATGAAAATCAGCGCTCTGGTCGCCGACCCGTGGGTAGGTCAATTGATTTTCATGAAAAAACATGATGATCGGCCCGCGGTAACCGGTAATGCCTTTGAATTCCGCCAGGTTGATCATATCGGTGGTGATCAGCAGGTCATATTGCGGTAAGTCTCCCGCAATCTGTTCAGCAAAATATAAAGCCGAGGTACGCAGGCGCCATTTCCAGAAACGGGCAGGCAAAGTAAAAGCATCGATTTCATGACTGCTGAATTTTTTCAAACCATCGAGGAAGCTCTTATGTGATCCACCATAAAAACTTTCAATGAATGCTATTTTCATATATTTTCTCGCCGGAATATCTGACGCTTTTTCACAAACCGGATGCAGGGGGATTATGATTTGGAAAAGTATAGAGAATTCGTGGGTTATATTTAATAAAAACCAAAAAAAAGCCACCATAAAAGGTGGCTTTTGCTTAGAACAGTTTTAATTTACGGGCCATTTTTCGCAGTTTCCGGCCAAATCGTACAGGAACGATCTTGACATATCGCTCATCACCTTCACCAACGGAAGTCGTTTCAACACTTTCGTCGTCTTTGAGGACATCATGGACGAGAAATCGCTCATAATTGCTCATGGGATGAAAATCGAATTCTTCACTGTTCGCTACTGCTTCACGCGCTTTTTCAACAGCAAATTCACGAATATTTCCCACTGGAAAAATCCACAAAAGATACTCTTCCCCATTGCGATAGGTTTTGGTTTCAAAGTCAGCTTTGTTATCAAAAAACTGATGCACGCGCATGCGTTCGTAAGCATTTAATTCTTCCAAACATACGGCGTGAATCGAATCCTGCAGCATATTTTGCGCATTGCGAATTGTTTTTTGAATTTTTTCATCATCCTGGCGATTTCTGCCATGTTGCTGGCCCCTTCCCTGATAAGAGCCTTTTCTTGGGCCACCTCGGTCTGTGTTGCGAGGCGGTCTTCTCCTGTTCTGATTCATCAACTTACTTCACTCATCCTTTCTTCACTGATCTATTTTTAATCTCTCGGCGAGGCTGTTGGGCATATCTGCGAATTCCCCATTGCTCATAAACAGGAAGACATCGTTCCTGGTTTTGTTTTTTAACAGATAATCCAACATGTCATTGCCGGGAGGCAAGATACGGGCGGGTATATTTTTTATATTTAAATTTTCGATGATATTTTCAACTGAAAGACGCTCGGATTCTTCGACCTTGTCCGGCCGGTGCAGCGGTGCGATAATCACTTCATCAGCCGGATCAAAAGCGTTGAAATATTGGCGCTCGAATACTTTTCTTTTTGCCGAGGCGCTGCGGGGTTCAAAAATTGCCCACAATTTTTTACCGGGGTAGCGTTTTTTTAGGGCGTACAGCGTATTCTGTACCGCAGTAGCATGGTGGGCAAAATCATCATAAACGAGCATGCCGTTTATTTTGTTTTTTAACGTCAGGCGCCTTCTCACTCCCCGGAATGCACCGAGCGCCGCAGTAATCGTGGTGGTCGGAATTCCCAATTGACTGGCAGCAACAAATGCTGCGAGTGCATTACGGATATTATAGTCGCCTGGCTGCCGGATCTCCACGGAAGCGATACCCTGTCCATCGTTTTCAATTTCAAATTGGGTTGTTTCGGTATCAAAATAACAATTTACAGCCCGCCATTGCGCCTGCTCGCAAAACCCGATAGTGCGCACATTCGAAAATGCATTTTGAATTAATTCAGTAACCACAGGATCATCCACATTTGCGATGATTTCCCCCCGCCCGGGAACGATATTGATCAAACGGCGAAAAGCGGTTTTAACTTCCTCGAGCGAATTGTAAATATCAGCATGATCAAACTCGATATTGTTGATGATGAGCAGATCGGGCTGATAGTGAAGAAATTTTGCGCCTTTATCAAAAAAAGCGCTGTCGTATTCATCACCTTCCAGCACGATGTATTTTCCAGCGCCGAGCTGAAATCCGCCGGAGAAATTTTCCGGCATGCCGCCAATAAAAAAGCTGGGACGCTCCTGAGCAAACTGCAAAATCCAAGCGAGCATCGAACTCGTCGTCGTTTTGCCGTGTGTGCCGGTGACAACGCAAGAATATTTATCACGAATAAAATAGCGGTTGAGCGCTTGTGGAAGCGACTGATAAGGAATTTTTTCGTTGAGAACAAATTCCACCTCGGGATTGCCGCGAGACATGGCATTACCGATGATAACCAAGTCCGGCCTCGCGGCCAGATGTTCGATATTGAAGCCCTGAAATACGGGGATGCCCTGTTCCTGCAAAAACGTACTCATGGGTGGATAAACATTTTCATCCACACCGGAGATTTCATAGCCCTTTGCTTTCAGCATCGCTGCCAAAGATGCCATGCCGGTGCCACAAATAGCAATTAAATATATTTTTTTCATAAATTTACAATTTTGATAAAAAAGGCTGCTCTGCCGCGGGTGATCGAGATAAATATAGAAAAAAACAGCGAAATATGCAATCGCTTGTCAAGTTCCCTTGCATAAAAAACTGCAATAATTTTTATCAAAGTCAAGGACTTTGCAAGCAATTCAAAATTTACCAATTTTCATTGTGGGATAAATTGCAGCCAAAACGAACCGTCTGTGAAAAATACAAAAATCCGGTGAGTACAATGACACATGTCAAGTCCCGGCGGCTGTATCGGAACGGACCGGCGCCGTCTCTGGAACAGGATTGACCCCGGCGGGTTTCTTCGTATTCCGGCGAAATGGATGCACACCTTCCTGGTCGATGCGGATATATCGCACTTGCCCGGCCCGGCCAACCGGTGGCAATTCTTTTTCATTTAGATAAAGCTTAATACCGGCGGCATTGCCGATTTGTAGTTGAAATTGTTTCACAGCCTGAAAACTGCGGATATCACCTGGCGCAAAAATAGCCTCAGTTTCATCGATTTCATCGATAATAATGCGTACCCAGACACTGTCATTCGCTTCCACCCGCAAATTCAGCGCCTCAGCCTGCGGCTTGCTAACAGCCTCGAATACAGGTCGTTTTTCCGCTTGTTTTTGGTTGACCTCCTGCAAAACCTTTTCAAAAGGCACTTCGGGGATAAGCTCAGTTTTGCCGTAGTCAGCGACGGGCGGGGCGATTGTCTTGTCGGACATGGTGCTGAAAAAAATGATCAGAATAATGAGAACTGCCAGGCTCACACCGACAATAATTTCATTGCGATAGGTCTTGGCAGGGCCAGTTTTTGGATCATCAGTTTTCTGAGCTTCCGCTGCATCGCGGCTAACAGGACTTGCTTCAGCTTTGCCTTTTGGCGGCGCTTCCGGTAATTCTTTTTCAGTTGCATCCTGCGGCCATTCATCCAAAACAGCCTGCCCGTCGAGTTTGAGAAAATCTGCAAAATTTTTTACAAAAGCCCGCACATAAGGCGCCGGCAGAAAAGTCATATTACCCGCTTCAATATTTTTCAAAAACTGCGGATTGATTCGCAACTTCTTCGAAACGTCGTTGATCGACAATTTCTGCTCACGCCGTGCTTTCTGAATTTTTTTTCCAATTGACCGCAAAGTGTTTTTTTTACTTTCCATCAGCTACCTTGTTTTGCGTCAAATAAATGCATGCATTGTTGATAAAAAGCTGCGACGGGAAAACCGACGACATTATAAAAGCAACCCTTAATTCCAGTGACAAAAACGGCGCTGATATCCTGTATCCCATATGCGCCGGCCTTATCTGCCGCACAACCTGTGGCAATATAATTTGCAATTTCTTCATCGAAAAGTTTTTTAAACGTAACCTGGGTCGTCTCTGCAAAAAGGCGCATTTTCTGTTGATTTGAATCTGTTAAATTAACACCGGTGATAACTTCGTGTTTCCGTCCTGAGAGTTGTTTCAGCAAAGAGAAAGCATCTTGCTCGTCACGCGGTTTTCCCAGCACCCGGTTTTCGACGACAACGATGGTGTCGGCAGCGACGATGACCGCATTTTGGTAGCTTCGCCCGATCTTTTCACCTTTCTGCCGTGCCAGCGATTTAGCCAGTTCGACGGGGGACAAAGCGGTATCGATCTGTTCATCGATATCCGGTGGATCGATGGTGAAATTCAGACCAAGCATGGCAAAAAGCGCTTTTCGCCGTGGCGATCCTGAGGCAAGAACAAACTTTTTATCGTGAAAAATATTGTTTATTCGCATAGAGTTCAGATAGAGTTTTTGCTTTCAACAATTAATGTAACAGGGCCATCATTTTGAATAAACACCTGCATCATGGCGCCAAATTTCCCCGTTGCCACCTGGATGCCGCTGCTTTTTACTTGCTCAATAAATGCTTCATAAAACGGTTCGGCGATTGCCGGTGGTGCAGCGTCGGAGAAGCCGGGACGCCGGCCTTTGCGTGTTTCACCATAAAGGGTAAACTGTGAAATAATAAGCATTTCACCGGCAATATCAAGCAGTGATTTATTGAGGTTGCCATTTTCATCGTCAAAAATGCGTAAATTTATGCACTTATTCGCTACAAATTTCACATCTTCGAGGGAATCGTCTTTTTTTATACCGAGAAGCAGAACCAGCCCCCGCCCGATCTCACTCACTATTTGCTCATCGATGCTGACGGCTCCTTTCGTAACTCGCTGCAAAATCGCTCGCACGGTCCTCCCTATTTGCCGATATAAATCGCCAGCAGGCCGGCGAGCATATCAAATTTTAAGATGATGCTGTACATTTTCAACCTGGGTTGAGAACTGTCGCGCCAGAGCATAAAAATTATACTTAGTATAACAAAATCGACACCAATAACAACGGCTATCAAATAGAGAGCACTATAGATTTGTAAAAAATAGGGCACAAAGGTAAAAGCCACGAGAAAACAAAATACAGCGATGGCTGTATATTTTGCCACCTGATCACCATAAACGACGGCTAATGTTCGGGCACCTAACCCGGCATCGCCAACCACATCTTCCATATCTTTAATAATTTCCCGGCCAAGATGAAACTGGAACGCCAGCAGTGCAGGAACGACCCCGTTAGAGATACTGCCGGCAGCGAGAGCACCAAAAATAAATGCCAGACCGGATATAAAACTAACGGCAAGGTTGCCCCATAAAACCCTGCCTTTCAGCACGGCGCTGTATAAAACGAGAATTATGCTGCTGAAAGAGGTGATCATTACCGCATAGAAATTGATAAATATACTAAATATGATGCCGCAAACAAATAAAATTGCCGCCAATGCCAACGCCAGTCGCCTGGGGAGCAAACCTGCCGGCAAAACCCGGCCAGGCCTGTTGATGCGATCAATTTCGAAGTCATACCAATCATTTATCGTGTTCGCTCCGGCAGTGATCAGCATGCTGGAGAAGATCGCATAAAAGACGTGCTGCCAGGGCGCCATCACGCCGGCAACCAACGCGGCGATGAGTACGCTCAGGCCACCGATCAGACAATTATGCGGCCGGATGATCCGGAACAGTGCAAATAGAATCCTCATTCTCCAACCAATCCAATGCTCGTGCCATGTCCATTATCATTATGTATATCATTCAGCGATGGAGCGACCTTAACCTTTGTACAGGTTTATCCCAATCAGAAATGGATACTAAAGCTAACTAATCTTCAAGCTTAAAGTCAAAATAATCAACCCTGTCATTTTTTTTCATCGCTACACCGGACAGATAGAAAATAAATTTACACACCGATAAAACCGAATTATTTGCGTTGGTTTATAAAATAACAGGAGGATGTAAAACTTGCCAACAAAAAAACGAACCGCTGCTATTATTCCTAAAAAAATAACGGGAGGAATCGACGGTAAACTTGTCTGTTCATTTAGCGGTCTATAAGTTGGCCGGATTTCATCCTGCCCAAAAATTGCATTTGAACGATTGCAATACCGGCCAAAAATTGAAACACTGACTTCAGACCCTGCTCGCTGAAGTCAGTGTTTTTATTTTTTATGCCACTGATTCGATCAAAACTATTGAAATCATCTTACGCGCAATTCATAAAAAATGAAAATATGTATTTTTTTGTACAAACAGCATACGATGGTAAATTAAATCCGGGAAACATATTTAAAGTTTTCATCAGAACTCGTTGCTTTTAAAATAAAAATTATCATCTTTAGTGCTTTTGTTTTTAAAATACAACGACAGCAGAAAAATCAGATGAACTTATAAAATTAATTGTCAATAATTTCAAGTTCAGTTTGAATATGCTAAAGATGGACAAACAGTAAGAAAATAGACTTGCAATATCACCACCGCATCCCCACCACGTCAATTGCCTGTCCTGCGATTTTCGAATTTTAGTTTAATTAAAAGAAACAACGTAAATTCTGTTTGAAAAAAACCGATAAATTTACTGACTTCGGAATAACATTCACAGATCCTTCACACAAATAGAAGACCAAAAATTCAGCCTATGAGAATCATCCATTACAATCCCGATGAAGATACCGTCAAGTCCTATTCACTAGACCGTTTTAAACTCGTGGTTCTACCGATCGTGGCCATCGGTGTGCTGCTGGTTTTTACGCTCGGCTTTTCAGCGTTCTATTTTAAATACCAGGAGAATCAACAAGTTAAATCGTTGAGACGGCAGACGCGATACCTCACCGGTATCGTGAATCATCTTCAGAAAAAAAATTCGACCATCCAGAAACAGATCGCCCAGGTTCGAACTCAGGCAGCGAGATTGAGCGAATTTGCCCAGTTACCCTTCCTGGAATCAGAAAAATGGGAAATCGGCTCCGGTGGTTCTGAATATGCTCTGGGGATAGAAAACTATGTTCCCGAAAAACAACTGCGCAGTCAACTCTTAAGCTCTGAACAGGATTTGGATAAATTCTCCAAACAGATAAGCTGGTTATACAGCGAACTCAAAGCCGTTGAAAAAAAATTTGAAAAAGATAAAAACCTGCGCGTTCATTTTCCCTCGATTCGCCCAGTACCCAACGGCATCCTGACCAGTGGTTTCGGTATGCGCAATGATCCGTTCACCGGTGAGAAGAAACACCACAACGGGCTCGATTTTTATGCCAAACCCGGGACCAAAGTGCAGGCGCCGGCAGACGGTGTCGTTGAGCTGGCACGAATACAATATACACAAAACCAGACTTTCGGCAAATTTATCGTGCTAAACCACGGTTCCGGTATCAAGACGCGCTACGGGCATTTAAACAAAGTTTTAGTAAAAAAGGGGCAGCGGGTTAAACGCCATCAAGTTATCGGCGAAGTCGGCAATTCAGGCCGTTCGACGGGATCACATCTGCATTACGAAGTGATCAAATACAATAAACCGCGAAACCCGTACTATTATTTGCTCGATTAAATCCGGCCAACATTTTAACTGATCAAACACGGTGTCCGGCTCTTTTGCCGCACCGTTTTTTTTGCAGTCTATTGCAATTTTGCCCGTAAATCATTTTTCGCATCTTCAAGCGCCTGTTGCGCTATTGTTTTTTCCCAGAAAAGTTCTTCACTTAAAAAATCTTCAAGCGGTTTCATTCTTCGAATATCAAAATTGATCCATGGTGTGCCCGAACCAGTGGAAAAACCAACCGACTTCTCGTTCGGCCGGGCGATATCTTTGCGAATTGCCCGCTCATCATCAATCGGTTGCAATTCGTCCTCCCAGCAGCCATATAAAACCGCTGGTGCATAAGTCGCTGCATAAAACAACGCTATGCGCGTTTTCATACCGTCGAGATAGGTGCCGATTTTCGGATTGTCACTGCACAAGCGTTTATAAGTCAGCCAGGCCTCACGCTCAACAATGCCGATATATTCTGTCGGTACACCGTGCAACGGCGCCCGCCGCCGGGAATCTGAAAATTTGTATTCAATATAGAATGAAAATAAACCCGTGCTTTTCATTGTGGCGGCTTGCGGCAAAACTTTTGGCACAAGCCGCTGCGTATCCCACGTGGGCAACTGTCGCCATTTGTCGAGATACAGGCTGTCAGGGAAATAGCGTAAAAGGTCGGTCGTCGGACCCATCGAACGGTAAAGAATGTCATGAATCAGTGCGGCATTCTCCCCAAACCGGTGTTCGATCCCGGTAGGGATATGAAAATAGCGTTCCGTAGTGAGAATATTCTCCTGCACTACGCTCACAAACATGTCGGTTTTGTTGGAGCGGTTAGCGAAACCGCCTGAGCTGCTCGAACCTGCCACTTTTTCTCTCCTGAATTAAGACAGCGATGCATCAGATTATAAATAACTGAAAAAATTGAACCCCTGCAAGGAGAACCTGAAACAACCGCAAATATTTATAAAGACGCAAAACATTCCCGGTAACGAATTATTTCAGTAGCGAAATTTGTCAGCATTCTGACGGGGCTGAGACATTTTGTTTAGTCACAAAGCGGAAGCAGAGCTTGATTCGACGTATGGCAGGCAGGAAGAAAATTTTGCCGTGGGGATTGGCAGAACATTGACAGATGAGTAAATTTTACTTTTTTATTTTCAGCATTTTATCCAAATGAATTGAATAGAACGCCTGATACAAATTATCATGAATTCCCGAGATAATCAGCATGCGCCGATCACGCATCAACGATTTATGTAATTTGATCAGTTGCCCAATTGCCGAGCTGTTCATCGAGGGGACGAATGATAAATCGATGGCGTTTTTAGGATGTTTCATCTTCATGATTTTATTGCACTCTTCAGCAAAGTGAACGCCTTCCGTTCCGGCAATTTGACCAATAAACTTGGCGTTCAGTACATTATCTTTTACTTCATACGTTACTTCCATCAGTGCCCTTGCAGTTCTGTTCTCTAATAATCATTTCAACCCCTGTATTTTTCTGTTAAAAATCTGAATTTATCATCGGCATTTTTCCTGTAAAACTCACTGATTTTGTGGATTTTTAAAACTATCGGGTAATTCAGGTGAGACACTGTTTAAAAAGTAACATCTATAACCCGGAATGATTGAAGAGGAAATCAAGCTTTCACCTGCTTTGTGAACAGTTGCGTAAGTGCTGTATAAAAATCGTGTTCAGCAACCGGTTTTTGAAAATAAGCGTGGAAACCGGCTTGCAGGCAGCGGCGGCGGTCGCCGGGAAGACTCAGGGCGGCGGAGGCAAAAATGGCCGTGTGCTGCAAGGTATTGAGTGAACACAATTTGCGCACCATATCGAGGGTGTTTTTTTCATCCGGCGCCAGATCGATGAGAATTAAAGATGGTCGTTTCTTGCCGGTGATTGCCGGCAATTCATGGGCACTGCGCAGAAATTCCGACCGTAAATTCAGATTATTTAAGTAGCGTTTATACAATTCGATGCTGATTTTATTGTTTTCAACGATTAATACCGTTTTTTCCCGCCCGGCGAATACACCAGCAAGCTGTTTTTTTTGCTTGCTCAATAACGTATCAGTTTCAGCATCATCGTCGGAAGTGTGGATAGATGCGGGATTACGCCAGGGCAATGAGACTGTAAAGCGACTGCCCTTTCCCGGCTCACTCTGCAAACTGACACCGCCGCCGTGCAATTCAACCAGACGTTTGACCAGGACCAGCCCCATTCCCGTGCCCGAATGTGTGCGCGATAAACCGGCGTCCAGTTGCACGAATGGATTGAACAAACGTTTTAGATTGCGAGCTTCGATGCCAACTCCTTTATCCCAGACTGTAAAATGGACGGCCGAAGCTGTTTGACCTCCGGAAATATCCAGACCGATGGCGCCGCCTTCATCGGTAAATTTAATCGCATTGCTCAATAAATTGACCAAAATCTGTTTCAGCCGCCGGGCATCGGCTTCGACGATAAGCAGTTGGGGATCAAACTCATTCTCGATTGCAATGCGCTTCTGCATCGCCATTTCGGAAACGATGCGAATGCTGGTTTCGACGACACTTTCAATCGATGTTGGTGCAATATCGAGTTGAAATTTTCCTGATTCGATGCGTGATAGATCGAGAATATCGTTGATAAGCGTCAGCAGATGGCGACCGCTTTCGTCGATATTGCTGATCGCTTCTTTTTGTTCACCACTCAAATCCCCGAAGAGGTCCTCGCTCAATGCCTCGCACAGGCCGATGATGATATTCAATGGTGTGCGAAATTCATGGCTCATATTGGCGAGAAATTCATCTTTCGATTTTGCGGCGAATGCGAGCTCTTTATTGGCGATCAACAAATCCGCGGTGCGCTCTTTTACCCTGCGGGAAAGCAAGGCGCGCTCCTGCGATAGCGCCTTTTCCGCTTCGATGCGTTCGAGAAACTGGCCGATCTGACTGCCGATATCCAGCATCAATTGCGGCAAGGGATGGGATATTTCGATTTCATTTTTGCTCAGAAAAAAAGCCAGGCCAATGATCTGCCGACCGATCAGAATCGGAAAAATCAGCGCTTCGGCATAATTTTCATAATCGAACGCCAAACAGCGCTGCCAATCGGAATCTTGTAAAATAGCGGAAAAGCGGATGACTTTTGCTTTAGTACTGGCAGGCTGCAATAACGCTTCACGAAAATATTGTTGATCTTGAATCAGCCGCTCCCTTTGGACCCGAAATGCATTTTTGCCCGACTGCCAGTTTTGGCGAAATTTTAAACGATTATCATCTCCGCCGTTGAGCCATATTTCCCCGTAAGCACAGTGTAACTTGCGGCCGATCTCTTTCAGCAAATCGGGCACCGCATTTTCAATGGAGCGTGCCGTGGAAATGATTCTGGTGATCGCGAATTGTATATTCTGCAGATTTTGAATACGCATGCGTTCAGTTTTATCGCGGGAAGTGACAAGAATGGTCGTATCACCGGTATGATTTTTAATCGCTTTGCTGATCGCCTCCAAAATTCGCCAGCCGCCGTTTTGATGGCGAAAGCGCAGGTTGAGTGTTTTTTCGGTACCAGGGCGGTTGATCATATCACGCAATTGCTGCTGTATTCGTCTCACATCCGCTTGGTGCACATATTTGAAAATATTTTTGCCGGTCAGCGTGCCGGAAGGATAACCCAGAATTTTGCTCAAAGCGGGGTTCTCAAAGCGCATGCGGCCATGCACATCGTGAATGGAAATGATATCAGAGGCGTTGCGCACCAGGGAACGGAAATGCTGTTCACTGCGCTGCAACGCCTGTTTTGCCTGCGTATGTGAGGTCACATCGCGAAAATACCATACCCGACCGTAGTATATGCCACGTTCGCTCAACACCGGTGCACTGAAACTCTCAAAGATTTTATCTTCCAGCAGCATGAGCACGTTCTGGGATTTTTCAAATTTATGTTCATATAAATGCCGCACTTCTGCATGAAATTTATCCGGCTGCGTCAGTTTGCTCGCTAAAATACCGAGAATGGTTTTAGCGTCTGAATACTGCATTTCCCGCTCGCTAAGGTGCCATAATTTCAAAAGTTTATGGTTGTAAGTAAAAACTTCATCCTCATTCAGCACCACGAGAATGCCGTCATCAGCGGCGTTTGCCAAACATTCGAGAACGCTGGTTTTATAACTGAGAGATTCGCGCAATTTTTCTAACCGGGTAATATTACGGGAATAAAAAACCAGCAAAATAGCTGCAAACAGCACGAGGCAGGTCGAGATGAGTACCAGGACATTGAGCTGTTTCCATTTATGTGAAATTTTTATCAGTGTCTGATTAAGCTGATGACGCAGCAACTTTTCCAGGACACGGATTTCCAGTAAAAGAGTGTAAATATCCGAGCGTGATGCTGTAGCGATCACCGGGACAGGATTGCCGCCGACAATCCTGTCTCTTTCCTCGAGAGCGCGGAAATAAACCTTGAGAATTGTTGAATCCGTGCGGCTAATCGATTTCTGATAAAGTGCTCTTTTTGTACCGGCTTGCAGGAAAATTTCATTTTTATTTTGCAAGTGCCGGCGCAGCGGCGTCCATCGTTTAAAAAGGCTGTCAGCGGCGGCAGGTGAATCCAACAGATGGTCATCCCAGGTACGTAACCAGGAATCCAGGGATAGCAGGGCATCGCCCAGGCGGGTAATATCGGCTGCCTGTCGTTGTAATGACTGGGTAGAAACCACCAGCCAGATACTCCAAAAAATAAAGAGCACCGCCAACCCGGAAACAATTTTTTTCCACGGCAAAGCCATATGATCCAACCGCATGACATTTCCCTGATTTTAAATGAAGAGCAACGCATCCAAAATATTTATATACAGACAATTCCAATCATTTCCTGAAAGAAATCCTGACCGGGCGAAGCAAAAAAAGCGCTGCCCTGCATTTCCAGTTACTTTAAATCAGGCCCCACCAACATCGGATGGGGCGGTTGTTTAGCAGTTACACTTCCAGTAAACGCGCTGCCACATTTTCCTGTCAATTAATTAACAAATTAAATACATTATCAAATTATCGAATCGGCTTGATGCTAATTTCACGGCAAAGGAGGAGAAAACTGATGGTTGGAAAACGAAACTGCAAATTGATCGCAAGCCTGTTTCTGTTGCTTGTTTTTGCATTTAATTCGTCTGTTGTTGGCCAAGTTCGCGGGCAGAGATTATATGAGCTGCTCAAAGACCGCAAGAAGATGGGAGAATTGCTCAAATATGACGGCACACGCTACGTTTGGTGGGCTCCGGACGGCGCTTCGTATATCGTCTTTGAAGATAAAACCTGTAAACGAGTCGATGCGGTAAGTGGTGAAAAATCACCTTTTTTCGATGATGAATCGATTATTGTACAATACAATAAAATAACCGGAGAGGAAAAAACAAACCTGCCTTTCAGACGGTTTTCATTTGTGCACAATGACAGCAAAATTAAATTCACCAGTGGCAATCGCGCCTTTTTTTATGACTTGACCAGCAAAGAGATGTTATCTTTTCTGCGGGAACGGCCTATCGAAGGCGTGCGCGGACGGATTTATTACGAAGAATATTCCGACGATTTGAAATATCGCGCCTTTACACGGGATTACAATCTCTATTATAAAGATTCCCGCGACCGTGAACATGCCCTGACAACGGGTGGAAACGAAGACCTGCGCAAAGGATTTCCGGACTGGGTTTATCCCGAAGAACTGGACCAGTATGATGCTTTCTGGTGGTCGCCGAATTCAGATAAAATCGCCTATATGCAGTTCGATGAAAATCCTGTTTTTAAATATCCCATCGTTCACGACGTGACACCAAAACCGCGCCTCGAACTGGAAAGCTATCCCAAAGCCGGCGAAAACAATCCGATTATCAAATTTTTCATCGTCGATATCAAAACTGGAAAAACCATCGAAGTGGATACCGGCGACTTGCTCGATGTCTATTTGATGCGCGGCCAATGGTCAAGCGACGGCAAGGAGTTTTATTATCAGCGCCTAAATCGCCTGCAAAACAAACTGGAGCTGTTCGCCGCCGACCCCAACAGCGGCAAATCCAGGCTGATTTTCACCGAAACCGAAGAATGCTACATCAATCTCGATTATGACATGCGTTTTATCAAAAACGGCGCCCGGTTTTTATGGACTTCCGAACGCAGCGGTTTTAAGGAGATTTACCTCTACACGGCTTCCGGCAAGCTGATCAAACAATTGACGAAACAAAAATTACCTGTCGGCAGCATTCTTGCTGTTGACGAAGAAAATGGTTTTATCTATTTCAGCGGCTACGAAAATCGTGGACTGGAGACACACCTGTACCGGGTCAAACTGAATGGCAAGGGTTTCAAAAAGCTGACCAAAGGCGCCGGTACGCACAGAATCAATCTCTCCCCGGGCGGCAAGTATTTCACCGACAGCTATTCTTCATTTTACACACCGGCAAAAACCGCCATCTATCGCGGTGACGGCAAATTTATCCGCACGATCGGTGAGACCACTGTTACCGATGAGTTTAAGAATTTAAAACTCATCGCCCCGGAGCACGTGGTGATTAAAGCAGCCGACGGCAAAACCGATCTTGATGCATTGATTTACAAACCCGCGCATTTTGATGCGAACAAAAAGTATCCGCTCATCATGGCTGTTTACGGCGGCCCTGGTGCACGCATGATCACCAATCGATACGTGATGCACGGCCGTTCCCAGGCGCTGGCACAACTCGGTTTTGTCGTGATGAGCATCGATCACCGCGGTGTTTCCCGGCGCGGCAAAGCTTTTGAAACACAAATGTACATGAAACTGGGGCAAATCGAAGTCGATGACCATGCAGCCGCAGTGAAATGGATATCCCAGTGGCCTTATATCGACTCAACACGGGTGGGCATCTATGGCCATTCCTATGGTGGATATCTCACGGTGATGTCGATGTTGAAAAAACCGGATGTTTACCACGTCGGTGTTGCCGGTGCACCGGTTACCGACTGGCGAAATTACGATACTATTTATACCGAGCGCTACATGCGGCGGCCGAAAGATAATCCCGATGGCTACGAAAAAAATTCTGCGATGAATTTCGTCGATGGGCTCAAGGGCAAATTATCGATTCACCACGGTGCCGTCGATGACAACGTGCATCCCGGCAACTCAGTACAACTGCTGCAGGCTTTGCTGCAAAAGAACAAAAAATTCGATTTCATGCTCTATCCCGAGCAGAAACACGGGATTCGTTTTAAAAGATATGGCGAAGCGATCGTAGAATATTTTATCGAATATTTGCAGCCTGAAATTCCGTAACCGACGTTCCCCGCTGCGATTTCAAATTAAAGAAGCCTCAGCAGAAAATTACTCCTGAGGCTTCTTTAATTTGAAAATATAAACAGATAAATTAAAATCAGTGTTTAATCCGTGCGTTTCAGTGGCTTAACTCAATAATTTCTAAAAGTATCTCGCCGGGGGAAAGATTACTTCTGTCGCAAAACCTGTCGTGCTTTTAACATCATTGCTCCGCCGATACCGCTGAGGATCAGACCGGCGATGATATTAGTCTGTTTTCCGAGCGTCGTTTCGGTAAAAATTACCGCGATCAGAATGACGATACCAAAAAATAAAACGAACATCCCGAGCACGTTATTGATTTTGGCGTTCTTCAGTTTTTCTGCATATTCTTCCATTTATCCACATTCCTTTTTTTATTCGCCAGGTTAAAAAATATAGTAGACCCAGGCGATAAAGAGCAAATCTCCGAGCGCCCAGATTTTTAAATTATGATACCACTTGATTTCTTTTAAACCCTCGTAGATATAATCCTTTGGCACGAATAGAATAGCAATTCCAATGAGCACAAAAAGGATGAGAAACATGCTGTTGGCAACGTTCATCGGAACGCCGGATAGCCATTCGAAATTCAGCATTACTGGCCTCCTTTTTCTGTTAAATTTTCTGCCAGTCTATAAACCAAGCCGGATAAATGTTGATCGTCATGCGGGGCAGTAAATAAACTGACGCTCACGGTAACGACAACTCCGACGACGAAAGACCACCAGGAGACATAAAGAAACGGGTCCTGAATGGTGAAAAACTGGTCGCTGAATATATGCAGCGTTGCGGAAGAAGCAATGCCGATGACCAAACCTGCCAGGCCGCCCCATTGCGTGGCTCGTTTCCAGAATATACCGAGGAACAATAACGCAAAAATCGGTCCCTGAAAAAATGAGAGGAATGTTTGGATAGCGACGTAAATGCCGGGAAACGAGCTGCTCACCGGTGCTGTGGCAATACCGAAGAGCAGGATGACGGCGGTAACAATTTTGCCCACTTTTAAATAGTGCTGATCCGGTGCATCTTTTTTTATGTAGGGTTGATAAATATCTTTTGTCCACAAAGTTGCGGTAGAATTGAGCATGGAGTCGAGGCTGGACATGAGACCGGCAAAAAACGCGGAAAACATCAGCCCGATGAGACCCGGGGGCAAAATCTTTTTGATCATCAACGGCAACGCTTTATCGCCGTCATCGAGCCCCGGCAGCATGACGATGGCGATAAGCCCGGGAAACAGGACGAGCACGGGAATAAACATTTTTAAAAAGGCGGCCATGATCATGCTCATTTTTGCATGCCATTCATTTTTCGCGGTTAGGCAGCGTTGCACCACGGTCTGGTTGCCGATCATGTAGGCATTAGCCATAACAAAGGTCAGGCCGAATAAAATACCGGTCCAGGGGAACGGCGTCGGTGTGTCGGTCGGTAAGACCAGTTCGAAATGATTCTGATATTGCGGCCCCATTGCGGTGATTTTTTGCACCATGGCGTCCCAGCCGCCAATGTGATGAAAAGCGAGAAATACCAGGGTGAAACCACCGACAAACATGATGATCATTTGCACCACATCCGTCATCACCACAGCGGTGATACCGCCAAAATAAGTATAAAGTCCCACAATGCCTGCGGTGAGGAAGATGGACAGCCAAATCGGCCAGCCCATGATCGCTTCGAGGAAGACGGCGCTGGCCCAAAACAAGACGCCGAGATTAAAAGCAAAGAAAATGATCCAGGTCAGCGATGCTAATGTGCGCACTTTATTGTTGTAACGCCGCCCGAGATATTCGGGGATCGTGTAAATACCGGCTTTCCAGAAATAAGGAACGAAGATAAAAGCAGCGAGCAGCATCGCTGGTACGGAGCCAAGCCAGTCGAAATTTGCCGGTGAAATGCCGAAACGATAAGCCTGCCCGGAAACGCCGACAAAATCCAAAGCACCAATATCGGAAACAACGATGGACATGGCGATCGCCCAGAAGGGCATGCTGCGCCCGCCGAGAAAATAATCATGTGAGCTGTTGACAAAATTGCGGAAATAGTAGCCAAGCCCCAACATACCGGCCATGTAGGCAATGACGATAAAATAATCGATTCCGTGAAGCACTTTTCCTCTCCTTCAATGCTGGTTTTGTTTGTTAAGACTATTATCCCGGGTGATACGCCTGATTTGCAGCTGGCAGGAGCCGGTAAAATTTTTGATCTATTCATCCATGCGCGGACGGCAGGCGGAAATGGATTCACGCACTGAAAAAATCGTTTTCACTTCAATTTGAACCACAGTTTTATCCTCCGGCCTGGAGATTTTTTGCATTAAAAGATTGACAGCAGATTCTCCCATTTCTGCAAGAGGATGTGAAATCGTCGTTAACGGGCAAGCCAGATACGGCGTAAATAAATTATCTGTGTATGCAATGAGTGATAAATCATCCGGCAATTTCAACTGCAATTCTTTGATCGCCTGCATCGCCCCGATAACCAACCGGTTGCCGGAGGTGAGCAAGGCTGTTGGTGGATTTTGCAGAGTAAGTAGCGATTTTGTCGCAGCATACCCTTCTTCAACGGTAAAGCCATCACCAGCGATAAGTTCGTTTTCATCATCGAGATTGAATTGTCTGATTGCCTCGAGATAGCCCTGCAGGCGTAATCTGATGGTTGAAAGCTGCGCTCTGCCGCGCAGAAAACCGATGCGCCGGTGTCCTAAATTTTTCAATTTTTCAACGGCGGCAAATGCTGAGTTTTTGTTATCGCTGAACACACAATTGGTAGCGAGGTTGGCGAAAAAACGATCGATAAGCACAAAAGGGAGGCTCTTTTTTTTTAAATCGCTAAAATATTTTTCATCGTTCTGGCAGGTTGCGATGATCATTCCATCGATGCCGCGGTTCATCAGATTGCGTACGTATTTGCGTTCTTTTTCAAGATTCTCATTGGTATTGCAAACCACGAGGTTATAACCGGCATCGTAAATTTGCTTTTCAATACTGTGGGAAATACCGGAGAAAAACGAGTTGGAAATATCGGGGATGATAAGACCGATCGTTTGTGTTTTGCGCAGGCGGAAAGCACGCGCCAGTTCGTTAGGCTGATAATCCAGCTCGCGTGCGATAGCGAGAATGCGTTTGCGGGTTTCCTCGGAAATTTTTACGGTGCGATTGTTCTGCAAAATCCGCGAAACTGTCGAAGGATGAACCCGGGCTTTGCGGGCGATATCGCGTAACGTAACGGCCATTATTGAAAATTTTATGAGTTAAGAGGCAATCGTTTGCGTTTACGATAAACAATTCATCAACGATTTGCAATAGTTTTGTGAATCAGAAAATCCGATAGGCAGCAAGCTGGGCACATATTTTTGACCGCTGATGTATGCAAATTACGGGTCACGGATGACCAGTGCAGCATTAATTTCTCCACGAACCGACCCGCCCGAAGCGAGGTGAACCCGTGTATCCACCCCATTTTGGCGAATATCGATATCTCCCTCGATAATCGAGCCGCCCAAGATGTAAATTTCTACACTTGCCGGTTCGCCGAATTCGTAGGTGTTGCCGGTTTCTCCAATGATGATACTGCCATGAACTTCAGTCTTGTCCTGCAAAACAATTTTACCGACTTTCACCTCAACATCGCCTTTGATCCGGCACCCTCTAAGTTTAATATTCGCGTTAATGGCGAATATATCACCGGAAATATGGCTGCCTTTATCACAGAACATCTTGCTGGTCACCGTTTTAATATCCCGTTTTACAGTCACGTTTTCACCGATTTCAACAGCCCCGTTTACTGTCTGGATCCCCTTGATAATGGAATTGCGCCCGACCGTAATATTTCCATTTACAGTGCGACAAGTACCTCTGACAACACAATTAGCGCCGATTTCAATCACACCGTTGATCGTGTTTATGCCGCTGTTCATCTTTTCACCATCGCTCAGGTGATAAGATTCATTCACCGAAAATTCACAGCTACACAACATGAACGCCGGAATTGAAAAAAAGATGATTTCTGCAATTTTTTTAAACATCGCTCCTCCACATATTTTTGAATGCACCGGTTTTCTTGCAGTCCTGTTATATCGCAATATCTGGTAAAATTGTTTCCACTGAATTGGACGCTGCCCAGCGCGTCACTCCACCGAAAGATTACACTGCATATCCTGGAATAGGGGAGTCAGGTTTACCTTTTTGTGTTTAAACAGGTTCTCATAGAATAGAGGTCTAAATGCCTGAACAGGGCAAGCTAAAATTCTATTTGTCGGGTAAGTGGAGACCCGGAATACACAACAGGTGAAGCGCCAAAGAAAACCGGGGCAGGGCAATTAAATCCAACATTGCGTGCTTGTTTTTACTCTTTTTTTTAACTATAATAAACATTTAATTTTTGTTGGAATTGTATCGCATGCAATTTGTTTTTTTACGATAAAATCAGGATAAAATGTAGCAGCCATTTAAACGCCCATGGGTGAGGAGCAATGAATGCGGGATGTTTCGCTAATCCTTGATATTGGCAAATCGAATACACGCCTGTTTCTGTTCGATGAAGAATTGAATATTATACACGAAACCCGCTCCAGTTTTCCCCTGCTGCAGGGCGAGAACGGTTTCCTGTTTGATGATTTTGATTCGATGTTTTCATGGTTTCTGCGGCAGCTCAAATTAATCGGTGATGATCGTCAGTTTTGTATTCGCGCACTCAATGTCTGTTCTTTCGGCGCAACGGTGGCGCATATCGACGAGAAAGGTGAATTGCTGCATCCATTACTGGCTTACACCTCGGCTGTGCCGGAAGGTTTTGACGAAGAATTCAAAACCTGGCTCAGCACAGTTCCCGGCGGCTGCAAACGCCTGGGCACCCCGGTTTTGTCACGGTTTTTGAATGTCGCAAAACAATTATATTATTTTCGCCACAAACGTCCGGAAATCGCCGATAAAATCCGCTATTCACTTTTTCTGCCCCAATATGTCATCTATCGCCTGACAGGCGCGGTCATTAGTGAAGCCAGTTGCTATGGCACCCACACCTTGCTCTGGGATTTTAACATGATGGCTCCGAGTTATGATGTTCTCAAAAGTCTGGACTGGCTTGAGAAAATGCCCAAGCTGAATAATCCGCTTAATCTCTGTCAACTAAACAACGAGTATAAAAAACTCATCCGTATAACAAAATCCCTGACGGTTGGGGCAGGCGTGCATGATGCGGCTGCCGCGCTTTCAGCCTATTGGCAGGCGACGGATGAGGAATTCGTGCTCCTTGAGACGGGAAGCTGGAATATTGCACTCAATCCTTTTGCTGATTTTTCCCTAACGGAACGGGACCTGGCCATGGGAACCCGCTACTATTTAACGCCCCATTTGCAAAAAGTACGCGCCTCACGCAATTTTGCCGGACGGGAACATGAGTTCCAACTGCAACGTATTGACGAACATTTTGGGGCACAGCCCGTTACTCCGGAAAAACCGTTGCAGGCATATCTGCAGAAATTTTTTGCCACCCCCTCACAGGGCATGCTTGTGGCGCAGGCCACAGCCGGCACCGGACCGTTTCCCAACATCGCAAAAACCGAATGGGACCTGAGCGTTTTCGAGTGCGCCGAAGAAGCCTACGCACGCCTGTGCCTCGATCTGGCCGTGCTAACTTCATTCTGCCTGGAAAACGTCAATCAAAATCAGATTCAGCGTTATTTTATCGATGGAAAATTCAATCAGAACCCCTGGTTTGTGAAAATATTAGCCATGCTGTTGCAGCCCAATGAACTCTATTCATCGAACCTTACTGAGGCCGGCGCAACAGGCGCTGCGATGGCTGTGCATCACTTCTGGGCAGCGGAACCCGATATCACGCCCAAAGTGGAATTTACAAAAATTGAAATCGACCACATCGCAGGATTGCGGGTCTATGCCGAATGGTTGCTATCATACTACGCCGATCTGAACGATTGATACTACGTGCGACCACCCCGTACATTACTGCCTGCTAAAATATCAATCCAGCCTTCGAAGGCAACTTGTTTTATCAAAACTGTCTCGGTAAGACTTTAATACTGACGTGAAAAGTACACTTTTGCATGATGAAATTATTTCAACGGCATTATGGCGAAAAAGAACCGGCGATCATCATTTTGCACGGTATTCTCGGTTCCGGACGCAACTGGCATACCGCAGCCAAAATCTTTGCTGAGCATCACCGGGTGATCGTTCCGGATTTACGCAATCATGGCCATTCGCCGCATGATGAGCTGCATCATACCGCCGGTTTGGTCGATGATTTTTATGCATTGCAGCAGGATACAAATTCTGCCCCGTGTATCGTGCTGGGGCATTCCCTGGGAGGGTTGATTGCCTGTGAAGCGGCGTTTCATTCGAGTACTTCTGTTCAGGCACTGATTGTAGTGGATATCGTGCCACGCGCCCAGCGTAGTCCGGTGATGGATATTCTCGCCACCATGGGAAATATCGATTTAAGCTCGTTTAAAAGCAGGCATGAAATCGATGACCATCTGGCGTTATTGATTCCCGATCCATTGGTTCGACAGTTTATTTTAACCAACCTGAAAACGACACTTCCCTTCCGCTGGCGGGCCAATTTACCGGCACTGCGGCACTATTTAATCGAAATGCAAACCTATCGCCCGGCACCCATGGCCCGTTATAACGGACCAGCGCTTTTTATTCGCGGGGAACGCTCGGAGTATATTCGTGAGCAAGATGAAACACACATCCATCATCATTTTCCACAGGCGAAAATAACGACAATTCCTGAAGCCGGTCACTGGGTGCATTACGATAATCTCCCGGCGATGGTCGCTGAAATTCGTGCTTTTCTCGAAAAACTTTTCTAACTATTTTTATCGAAGGGAAAAGGGGGGGATTATTCTTCCGCAAATCGCTTCAGATCCTGCAGAAAATTCTGCATATTTTCAGCGATTTCCTGCTGCAGTCCAGACCCAAGATTATGTAAAAAATCATTGCGAAAATCTATTCGAGTCCCGTTTTCTATCTTTGACAAAATCCATTCGCTATGACCGGGCAGAGGGCCGTCAAAACGGTTGTATGCGAGTTTTTCATTTTCCAACCATGCTGAAATCATGACGGCGTAATGAATTTTCATCAGGCTGAAGCGGGAGATGATTTCTGCCGTGGTTTTGAGTCGCACAATTTTCGTATTAATCGAAACAGCGGTATAGATTTTAGATATTTCCGGCCACTTGCGAATATCGAACAACGGCCACACCCGAGACACAGGGGCCTCGATTTGGATGTTTTGCCTGATTGCAGTCATTTATCCACATCTACCCCAATTTCGTTTTTTGCAGTATAGTTTCTGTAATCTGCTTAAAATCCATGTAGCATTTTCGCACGCTTTGGGCGTGAGCGCCGATAGCACCCTCTGCCGGTTTGAGAAAAAAAACAGCTTTTCTTGCTTCCTGCGCCATGGGCATTAAGCTTTGATAATGACGAACCAGTCCGATGCGGTTGGGGTCGTCACCTTCAGACGGCGAATCGCCTGCTTGCTTGAGAATATATTCCCGGTAAGTGGCAGGTATTCTCTCCACCCATTTTTGATAGGATTTAACCGGGCGGCTTTTTCGCTCAACATGTTGCATAATGATATAACCCACCGGTGTCATACTGCCGGAGGGGAAAGAAATCTCTAATTTTTCCGGCTTCTGTTCCAGTCTTTTTTTCCACCCAAGTCGCCATTGGTTTAATGTCGGCCCAAGATTTTTTAGGCCCTGCAGAGAATAAAGGTCAGGTGCCAGCGGTGAAATGACATAATCTGCTGCAATCAACGCAGAGCGATTGATAGCGCCCAGATTGGGGCCGACGTCAATCAGCACAATATCCGCGGATATATTCCCGGCGGCGGCATAAATGATACGATAAAAAGCCGTAATGGCGCGAAACGCTGCCGCATCATTATCCAGGCAACGAGGCCAACTGTCCGAGAGTTTATCCTCAAAATTGGACAATCCAAGATCACCGGGAATCAGGTGCAGGTTATCCAGGATTTTCTCAGTGTACGCAGGCGCAATATCACCGGTCCCTTCCAGAATTGGCGAAATACACGGCAAAAAGCTTAGATGGTCTCCATTTTCCGGCCACAACTCTTCCAGGCGCTCATCTTCAAGAAACATGCTTGAGAGATTCGCTTGCGGGTCCAGGTCGGCTGCCAGCACGTTATGCCCCTGTTCCGCCATCATCCAGGCAATGTGGTAGACCAGCGTGGTTTTGCCAACGCCACCTTTATTATTAAAAAAAGCTATGGTTTTCATAATTCAGCACCCGGCACAGTTGCGAGAAAATAATTGGGTTTGTCGATGGTGAATTCAGCCGGTGGATTGCCGTTTTTTTGTAAAACTGTTTGGGCAGTGGCTATTCCTCGACCGAACTGATTGATATAAGCAAGGTTTTTCATCGCTTCTGCAATTTTAGGGTTTCGGTAATCGTTTTGATTGGGGAAATCAGTGGCGGCGCCATATAATCCGCCCGGGTTCTGAATTTCGATTCTATCGAAAAACCAGTAAAAACGAACCGGTGCATTAGACTGATAGTCACGGTGCATGACTGCGTTCATGAGCAGTTCGCGAATGGCCCATTGCGGATAAGGAGTTATCTGTTTTTCCCTTAGTGCAGAAACCGGGACAGGGCGGGAAGGAAACAGCGTTTTTATGAATGCATCCAGTTCCCGAAGGATTGTTGGCAAATCACCGGTAAACTTGCGCTCGTCCAGAGTATCGGATTCCAGGCCGTCCCCTTCGAACCGAACATACTGGAGATAAGTGCCGGGTAACCAATTTTGTGGCGCTTCTGAAAACAACAGGGCGCCGGCATTGGTAACACACTGATTTTGCATGTCCCATAACCCCAGTGCGGCCATCTGCTGAAACATATCACGATCATTCTCTTCGATGATTTCCGGGGCGATGGCGGCGGTGCGGTAATCATCGAAGAGAGAAAAGACGATTTGATCCTGGCCGCAGCCAAGGCAGGGTTGCATGTCGAATGTCCTGGCGTTATACACCCGGCGTTCAGTAAGTATCCGCTCTTCGTGTTCAGCTGCGACAGCTCGGCGTGGGCCAACCCGAATCCAAACACGACCCCGGTAGCGGACCGGCGGCATGTCTGATGGTTGCACTTGCACCACCGCGATATCTCCTTCGGGAAAAGAGTGTTTTTGCACCGTGAGAGAGGGCAAAGGCACAATCTGGCCGGAGTCGCGGGAGCCGGCTAGGTTTTGCAGCAGTTGATCCGTGATTTCAATCCCCGTAATCTTCCCGGTTTTGTCATCAGCGCCAATGATCAGATAGCCTGGTTTTCCATGCCCCGGCATGTCGTTGGCAAAGGCACAGATGGCCTGGCAAAATTTATCTGTTTTATTTTTGGAAACAGTCCGCTCAATATTGTCGGCTTCCATATCGTTCAGAAGCCGTTTTATTTCTTCATTGGTCAACATGGGTAGACTCCTTTATCGAGCCCCCTATTCCCTACTCACCAATCCGCTTTAATATAAGCGTCGCCAACGGCGGCAAAACCAGGCTGAGTGAATGTGCGAAGCCGTGATGGGGGTGGCTCTGCGCGTGTTCGCCACCGTTGTTGCCGGTGTTGCTGCCGCCATAAAACTCTGAATCACTGTTGAGAATTTCATGATAGTATCCTGCCTCCGGCACGCCGATTCTGTATCCGTTGCGCGGCACCGGAGTGAAATTGCACACGACCACAACGAATTCATTGCTTGATTTGGCCTTGCGGATAAAAGACAAGACGCTGTTGTCGCTGTCCTGAAAATCGATCCACTGAAAACCTTCGTGGGTGAAATCATCCTCCCACAATGCCGGGGTAGATTTGTACAAATGGTTCAAATCTTTGACAAATAATTGCAGCCCGCGGTGCAGCTCGAAGTCAAAGAGATGCCAGTCGAGGCTTTTGGTGTGCGTCCACTCTTCCCACTGCCCGATTTCCGCACCCATAAAAAGCAGCTTTTTGCCGGGATGCCCGAACATGAAGCCATAGGAAAGGCGCAGGTTGGCAAATTTTTGCCACAAGTCACCGGGCATTTTATCGAGCAGGGCTTTTTTGCCGTGCACGACCTCATCATGCGACAGCACAAGCTGGAAATTCTCCGTGAACGCGTAGACTAGGCCGAAAGTCAGATTGTCGTGATGATAGCGGCGGTGGATGGCATCTTTTTCGATATATTCGAGGAAGTCATTCATCCAGCCCATGTTCCATTTCAGCCCGAAACCGAGGCCGCCAAGATAAGTCGGCCGCGAAACACCGGGCCAGGAGGTGGATTCTTCGGCGATCATCAGCACGTTGGGATGGCCGGCATAAACTTCCTCGTTCAATTTCTTGAGAAAATCGATGGCTTCGAGATTTTCCCGGCCACCGAATTTGTTGGGGATCCAATCGCCCTCTTCACGGGAATAATCGAGATAGAGCATCGAGGCAACGGCATCGACCCGCAGGCCGTCGATATGGTATTCGTCGAGCCAGAAAAGCGCATTGGAAATAAGAAAATTGCGCACCTCATTGCGGCCGTAATTGAATATAAGCGTACCCCAGTCCGGATGTTCGCCCAGGCGTGGGTCGGCGTGTTCATACAATGCTGTACCGTCAAAAAGCCGCAACCCGAAATCATCTTTGGGAAAATGAGCCGGCACCCAGTCGAGAATAATACCGATGCCCTGCTGATGCATGTGATCAACGAAATATTTAAAATCATCGGGTGTGCCGTAGCGGCTGGTTGGGGCGAAATATCCCGTCGTTTGGTAGCCCCACGAGCCATCGAAAGGGTGCTCGGTAACCGGCATGAGTTCGATGTGTGTATGCCCGAGCCCTTTGACATATTCCGCGAGATCGTGTGCCAGCTCGCGATAGGTCAGCCAGCGATTATTTTCCCCGGTCACCCGTTTCCAGCTTCCCAAATGGACTTCATAAACGGAAATTGGGCTGTGCAGGATATCGCTGTTTCTGCGCTTTTGCAGCCATTGCTCATCATGCCAGCGGTAGCGGCTTATATCATAAACGATGGAAGCGTTGGCCGGGCGCAGTTCCGAGCGAAAACCGAGGGGATCGGTTTTTATGCGCAGATGGCCGTCATGGGTTTTGATTTCATATTTATAGATAGCGCCCTCTTCGATTCCGGGCAGAAATATTTCCCAGACGCCAATGCCCGGGTGCTGTCGCATGGCATGCCGCCGGCCATCCCATCCGTTAAAATCACCGACCACAGCGACGCGTTTTGCATTGGGCGCCCAGACGACAAACTGAACACCGCGAATACCGTTTATTTCGACGAGATGGGCGCCAAATTTCTCGTACATCTGATAAAAATTGCCCTCGCCGTAAAGATAGATATCGAATTCGCTCAACAATACGGGAAAATTATAAGGATCGTGGAATTCCCATGAATTGCCCTGAAAATCGGTTGCTTGCAGTTTATAGGATTCCGGGCGTTTATTTTTGGCAAATTGCAGTTCAAAAAAACCGTCATCATGCAGCTTCTTCATTGGGCGTGCGCTGTTTTTTTTATTTTCGCTGATGACAGCCATGCTTGCAGCCGTGGGCACAAAAGCGCGGATGGAATATCTTTTATCGTTTCCACTGGCGAACTGATGTAATCCGAGAATACTGAAGGGATCGTGATGTTCGCCATGAACGATTTTCAGGACATCTTCTTTTTTTAAAAATTTCGTCACCGGTTTTCGGCTTTCTATTTAAAAATTATAATGATTGGTCTGGGGATTAAAATGAATAGGGAAATGATGCAGAATGCATTACTGGAATTAATCATCGCTGCCTTTTTCAGCGGGTTCGATCGTCGCGCTCATTGAGCCTCTGCAACGCTCAATTCGCCAGTCCCCGCCGTAGGCATGAATCTGATCCCTTTTGAACTCCGCCCGTTCCTTGCTGGTGGTTTCAACGATGACCCGGCCGCGGCTATCCACTTCCACAGCCATGCGAAATGCCATGTCGATGGAATGGCGAAAAATAGCCACAAGCATTTCGATAACATAATCATAACTGTGATCATTATCATCCCAGAGGATGACGTTGTACTGCGGAATATGAATCACTTTTGTCTTCTTTTTTGCCTCAAAACCGGCATCGGGCAATTCGGGTTTCATGGCGAACTCTCCATGATTTTGCAACTTGAAACTAAACGGTCACCAAAACGGTATGAAGCATTAACTATAAAATAAAAATATATAAAATGCAATATCAAGCTGCAAAAAAATAACTTCATGAACTCAAAAAACCATCTGCTTTCAAGCCACATGGATGGCGGCAGGATTTTATCCCGCTTTTGCCGGTAAATTTATGATTTTTTTCAGTCACCGGGAATAAGATACAGCGCCGGGCTGTTGCCAATGGTAACAGGATTCAATGGTACCATGCACGTATGACCAATGGACTTTTCCGTATACACACTCCTCCTCATCAGAGCCGTGGGAAAAATTATATTCCCACGGCTTTTTTTTGTAAGATGCCGTTGATGCGCTTTACAACTAACCGGCTCAATTCACCCGCCAAGTACGGCCTGCACGCCATAGCCGGCGAATTGCGCAATGATCGTCTCCTGCTTTTGCCGGTCGGGCTCCGCCATATCACCGGGCTTGAAAACTGCGCCCAGTTTTTCATATTTTTTCAGCATGATATTATGATACGGCAGCAGATTGACGCGCTTTTTTTCACCCGCCAGCCCGGCGACAAACTTCGCAGTCGCACCAATATTTTCCGCGTCATCGTTGACACCTTTGATCAACGGGATACGGATATTGATGCTGGCGCCGGTTTCTGCGAGAATTTTTAAATTGGTAAGAATCGCTTCATTGCCGACATTAGTCCATTTTTTGTGGCCTGTGGCATCCATCATTTTGAGGTCGTACAAAAAATGATCGGTTCGTTGTGCCACTTCGAGCAAAGTTTCCGTTTTGGCAAAACCGGTGGTATCCACCGTCCGGTGAATACCGCGGGCGCCGCAGGCATCGAGAAGCCGGATGAGAAACTTCGCATGCATCAACGGTTCACCGCCGGAGAAGGTCACACCACCGCTGGATTGATCGAAAAATACGCGCTCTTTTTCTATCATCGCCATAATTTCATCCACGGAAGCCTGCTGCCCGGACATCTGCGTGGCTTTCGCCGGACAGACGTCAGCGCAGATGCCGCAAAGTTTGCACAATGCCGCATCGGTGATTATCCCCTCGGATGTCAGCGTGCAGGCGTTTTCCGGGCAGTTTTCAACACAGGCGCCGCAGTGCATACACTTGTCTGCGCTGTACATTTTTTGCACTTTGCTTGAAATGCTTTCCGGGTTATGGCACCATGCACAGTTCAAATAACAGCCTTTGAGAAAAATCGTAATGCGGATACCCGGCCCGTCGTTTATCGCATAGCGTTTGACATCGAATATTAATCCTGAGTTCATGGTGTTTTTTCTTTATTTACATGCTCTATCGATAAATTTAGCAACAGAGTCATCAAGAACAAAGAAGAGCAAATTTAAATAATATTTCTCACAGAGAAAAAGGTAACTTCCATAATTAAAATCTGACCACGTCCGGATGTTAGCCACGGATTTACACTGATTGAACACAGATATTTTTAGTCAGTAAAAATCTAATAATAATTCAGCTTAAAAACCTATCCTTATGTTTTTTTACTCTACCATCCCGGAGTCTTTGTGGCCATTGCTTAATTCTGGTGAATAAGCCTCGGAGCTGCACGAAATTTCACAGATTTTATAATTATTGCCCATCCGGGAAAGCTGCTTTCTTTGTCATTCCCGAATGATTTTATTGGGAACCCAATAAATACCGAGGCTAATAAGTGATGGATTTTATTATAAATCACAGCAGCTTGACAGTAATCGTTCACATAAATCCGAATTTCATCCGTGGCGAAAGAATAATTGTCTAAAATGCTTCATTCTCCGTGCGTTCGATCACTTCCTGCTGCAAATCGGCGTTCATGTCATTGAAATAATCACTGTAACCCGCCATGCGCACCAGCAGATCCCTGTAATCATCGGGAGATTTTTGCGCTGCCAGCAATGTCGCCGTATCGACGATATTGAACTGGATATGATGCCCGCCGAGGATAAAATAGCTGCGGATGAGCTGCCCCAGCTTTTTGATGTCCTCCTCCCGTTTCAGCAAACCGGGCATGAAACGCTGATTGAGCAAGGTGCCGCCGGATTTCACGTGATCGATTTTCGTCAGCGATTTGATCACTGCCGAGGGGCCGTGCGTATCAGCACCGTGCGAGGGCGAAGTACCGTCGGAGATTGATTTTCCGGCAAGACGGCCATTGGGCGTTGCACCCAGCACTTTGCCGAAATAAACATGGCAGGTCGTGGAAAGCATGTTCAAATGGTATTTACCGCCTTTTTTAATATTCGGTTTGCCGTCGATCGCAGCAAAAAGATCGTTGTAGACACGCACAGCGATGTCATCAGCATAGTCGTTATCATTGCCGAAAAACGGTGTCTTGTTGATGATCGTCTGCCGCATGAATTCCTCACCTGCAAAATTTTCCGCCAATGCTTTTAACACCTGTTCCATACTGAAAGTTTTATCTTCATAGACATGTTTTTTCAGCGCAGCAAGGCTATCTGTGATGGTGCCGAGACCGCAACACTGGATATAACTGGTGTTGTAGCGTGGACCGCCGTCATAATAATCCCGGCCTTTGCCGAGGCAATCTTCGATCACCACAGAAAGAAAAGGCGCCGGGGCATATTTGGCAAACATGCGGTCGATGTAATTGCTCACACGGATTTTCTCATCGATGACGAAATCAAGTTGTTTTTGAAAAGCGCTGTATAATTCCTCAAATGATTGCAATGTTAGCGGATCACCCGTATGAATGCCGACGATTTTACCGGTGACCGGGTCGATGCCGTTATTGAGGGTGACCTCAAGAATTTTCGGGACATTGAGATAACCGGTGAGCAGATAGGCCTCTTTGCCAAAAGCGCCGACCTCGATGCAGCCACTGCAGCCACCCTCGCGCGCATCGTCTAATGACTTGCCCTGACGCAGCATTTCGGAAATGTAAATATCAGGATTAAAAATAGAGGGGTAACCATGCCCCCGGCGGATAACACGCACGGCGGCATGCAGGAACTTGTCCGGCGTTTTCGAGCTGATGTGCACCGAGCTGCCCGGCTGTAAAATATGCAGCTCTTCAATCACTTCCAGCATGATATAAGAAACCTCGCTGCTGCCATCACTACCGTCACTTTTGATGCCGCCGATGTTGATATTAGTAAAATCGTTGTAGGTGCCGCTTTCCCTCGCCGTGATGCCCACTTTCGGCGGCGCCGGGTGGTTGTTGACTTTGATCCAGAAACAGGAGAGCAGCTCTTTTGCCTGCTCGCGCGTCAGCGTGCCTGCCGCGAGCTCTCTTTCATAAAACGGCGTCAAATGCTGATCGAAATGCCCAGGGTTCATGGCATCCCAGCCGTTGAGTTCAGTGATGGCGCCGAGATGCACGAACCAGTACATCTGGATGGCTTGCCAAAATGTGCGTGGTGCGTGCGCTGGAACCCGGCGGCATATTTGAGCGATTTTTTCGAGTTCGGCGACCCGCTGTGGCTTCGTTTCCAGCGTCGCCATTTTCTCCGCCAGATCAGCATGGCGTTCCGCAAAAACGATCACCGCATCGCAGGAGATGGACATGGCTTTCCACTGCTCGGCTTTATCGGTTGCCTGCGGGTCGTTGAGGTAATCCAGCGTGGCTATATTTTCCTCGATTTCGCGCTTAAAATCGAGCATACCTTTCTGGTATATTTTGCCGTCAAGAGCGGTGTGTCCGGGAGCGCGCTGCTCCATGAATTCGGTGAACAAACCGGCTTCGTAAGCTCTTTTCCATGCCTCAGGCACATGGTTAAAAATGCGTTCACGCTGGGTTTTGCCTTGCCAGTAAGGAATCACCTCGCTGGCGTATGTTTCGATATCCTCCGGCGTCGTGATGTAGCGTTGCATGTCACGGGTATTGAGCACGTGGAAATCCTCCACCGAATGGCAGGTGAGCTCGGGAAAAGTGGGGATCGCTTTGGGTTTCGGGCCGCGTTCGCCGACGATCAGTTCATCGTCGCCGAGGTAGATGGTCTTTTTCTCACAATGATCGAGAAAGGTCAGCGCCCGCAAAACCGGTATGGAATATTTGCCGTAGTTTTCTTTGTAAAAAGCCGTTTCATGCAATGCCCGCTCGATGGAAATCGTCGGTTCTGCCTCAAAGCTCAGTTTGCGTAAACGCTGAATGCGCGGGTTCATTCCGGGGCCAATTTTGTTTTCTAATGGTTTGTAAAGATAACCCTCAGCCACGGCTTCACGCTCAGGATTCACATTGCCGGGTTTTATTTGTTCAAACATGATTTTTCTCCATGATTAGTGCAGTTCATCCGCTAAAACGAAAAACTAATCCAGCCGAACCGATGGATGAAAAGCCGGTAAATATGATGATAAATATGGGATAAAAACGTGGAAAATCAACACAGAACAGATAAAAAATGGCAGGTCAATTATAGAACAACATACAGTTGAACAAACAACGGTAGGTTTTACGCAGGATTTTCAGAATGATAAAAGTGGTCATTTAATTTTTCTCCGGAATCAGAAAAAAGATAAAAACATAATCTTTGAAAGTCAAGAGAAGTGCTCCGGGTATCGAAAAAAATGATCTTTCAAGCACAAAAACATCTGCATCCATGGGGGTTTCAGCGATATTTGTGCTCGCTACTGATTTATTTTTCACAGGCGATGCCAGATTTTTAACCGAAATCTTATTGTTCGGCGCGGCAATTCTTGTTATCTTCTGTGAAAATAATAATCTAAGAAATTTATGCTCTCTACAAGGAGAAGAAACGAAAATGATCAGGCAAATATTATTTTTTTTACTGTTTTGCGGCGCTGCTTCCGGGCAAACGATGAAAATCGCCACCTACAATATTTATTTCCTCGATGACGGGATATCCGCTGCGCGCAAGGCTAACCTGCAAGCCGTTATCACCGAACTTGATGCCGATGTTATCGCTTTTCAGGAGATCGCTGACAAAGCCGCATTGGAAAATATTCTGCCGGCGAGCTACGACATCGCGATGATCGATGATGCAAACGAAATTCAGGAAGTAGCTCTGGCCGTTCGCCGGCCGATGCTCATTCATTCTTCAAAATTTATTTATCCGAGCAAAGAATATGACGATGCTTTTCCCCGCAGCCGCAACCTTTTGCAAGTTGAGGTCGAAGGCATCGGCGGAATTTATTATTTTCTCGTTTGCCACGCCAAATCACGGCGGGGTGGGCGCGCTAAAACCGATATGCGCCGGCAACGTGCAGCAGCTCTCATCGTCAAGCACATTCAAGAAAATCTGACCGGCAAGAAAGTGATCGTTCTTGGTGATTTCAACGATAATCCCGACGACCGTTCGATGAATATTCTCGAATATGGTGATGCCAACACCTCCGGCGGCATCGATCTTGGGGACGATCCGTTTTTATTCAACACCAGCGAAAAATTTCTCGATCTCGACTATTGCTCCTGGGGTTATAATTACCTCTACAAAAAAGCCGAAGAGGACACTTTCGCCTTAACCGTTCTCGGCGCGGCGCGGGAAAACAACAAATGGCGCGGTCAGAAAAATTTCGATTATTTCCGTGATGTCCGAACAAAATCGATCCTGTATGATCAGATTTTAGTCTCACAAAACTTGAAAGACAGGGTTGGAAAATGCGGTATTTTCAACAAATCGGTTGCTGTACGCGGTCAGAGTTCCAAAATAAAGTTTCAAAACAGCAGGCTGATTTATACCCGGCGCGGTGATTTCGCTTCCGACCATGTTCCAGTATGGCTCGTTTTACACTAATCCATTTCCGGAAAACGACAACCGGGCAAATCTGCTATCACCACCGGATGCAAGCGTTGACCGAAAGATTTTATGATATTCTAACTTTAGTGTAAGATTGCTGTTTTTTGCCGTAAATAGAGATAAAATCCTGATCACCATCGAAATCAGGAAAATCGATAATCATTCTGTGATCAAGCGGCAATGCCAGATAAAATCGAGATAACGCACAACAGCCCCTTATCCGGCTCGAAGTGGTATAAACTTCTCGCCGACGCCACTTTTGAGGCTATTTTTTTAACCCAAAAGGGAATCTGCATAAAAGCGAATGCTTCAGCTTACAAAATGCTGGGATATGCCCCCGGTGAGATTGAGGGCATATTCGGTTCGGACCTCGCAGCGCCGGCAAGCCGTGAGCTAGTGCGAAAAAACATGCTCGCAGGATATGAAGAACCCTATGAAGCGCTTGCACAGCGCAAAAACGGCACCATATTTCCTGTGGAAATTCAGGGGAAAATGCTCGAATGCGAAGGTGAAATCTACCGCGTAACTGCTGTTCGTGATATGACCCAACAAAACGAGACCCGGGCGGAACTGGCCAAAAGCGAACAAAAATATCGCGGGATTTTTAATGATTCAGTGGTCGCGATCTTCGTTTTTGATATGAAAAAAAAGTTTATCGATGCGAATAAAGCTGGTGTCGAATTGCTCGGTTACAGCAAAGAAGAACTGTTGAATATGCACATTCCCGATGTCGATGCCGACCCCGATGCAACCAAACCAGCGCATGAAAACCTGCGAAAAGGCGGCGGCCTGGTCAACTACATTCATCAACTCAGGAGAAAAGACGGGCGCCTTGTCACTGTGCTCAACAATTCCATCCCAATAAAAGATCAACAGAACAAAGTTATCGGCCTGCAAAGCACACTCATCGATATTACCCGGCTGCATGAGACGGAGCAAAAACTCAAGGAAGCCAAAATCACTGCTGAACGTGCCAGCGCTGTAAAATCTGAATTTCTTGCCAACATGTCCCATGAAATCCGCACACCATTAAACGGCATTGCCGGATTTTGCAGCTTGTTACGAAGTACCGAGCTATCCCCGGAACAGCAAGAATATTTGAGCCACATCGAAGAAAGCAACTTTACACTGACCAGATTGATCGATGATATTTTCGACTTTTCCCAGTTTGAGACTGATGATTTCGAACTTTCACGGCAGACCTTTTCCCTTTCTGAGCTTCTTGCACAAATCGATAATTATTTTCATTTGCAGGCAAAAAACAAAGGACTGAAATTTAATATTAAAAGTGCTGCAAAAGTACCAGATGAATTGACAGGTGATACCGGTCGCCTGCAACAAGTGTTGCACAATATCTGTTCAAATGCACTTAAATTCACCCATCAGGGGGAAATCAATTTGAATGTGGAAGTGGTTCGCGAAACGGATTTGCAGATCAAACTGAAGTTCTCAGTGCTAGACACCGGCATCGGCATTACCCCGGAAATTCAGAAAAAACTGTTCTGTGCGTTCGTGCAGGGTGACAATACGAGTTCCAAAGAATATAGCGGTGCCGGGCTCGGTCTGGTCCTGGCAAAGAATATCGTCAACGCAATGAATGGTGAAACCGGCATGGAAAGTGTCCCCGGTGAGGGTTCCACTTTTTGGTTCATCATTCCTTTTAAAAAAGAAAAAAGAAATAAATCAAAAAAATCAACAACCCCCATTACAGGCAAAATCATTCGCGTTCTGGTTTTTGAGCCCGACAAAACTGAAAGAAAAAAGCTGCAAAATGTGCTCAACGACCTGAATTACGAAACGGTCTGTGTGACAAATCGTGAACAAGTCTTCCCGACTTTAAATGAGGCAAAAAAGAAGGATAGCCCTTTCCATATTGCCATTCTCGATACGGCGGGAATTCAGGGACACTCGGAAACGCTATCGCTAGGAAATAAAATAAAAGCGGAGCAAGCACCGGGTGAAACTGAAACTGCGTTCATTTTTATGGCTTCTGCTGGTGTGGAGTGTGATGTCAAAAGTTACCGGCAAGCTGGATTCAGCGCTTATTTCCACAACCCGATAGAACCTGAATTGCTCGATCAGATCATCCAAAATGTTCTCAAAAACCACCGTAGCCGGAAAAACAGAACCGGGCCCGGCGCAAAAAGCAGGCAAGCACAGCATGCGACGACGGAGTGGATGCAGAATATCCCGGTTTTACTGGTTGAAGACAATCGTCTCAACCAGAAAATAGCCACATCAATGCTGCAAAAACTCGGATGCCGGGTGAAGCTGGCCGAAAACGGCGTTGAGGCGATCGAAGACTTGCAAAACACCGATTTCGATATCGTTTTCATGGATTGTCAGATGCCGCAAATGGATGGTTACGAAGCTACACGGGTAATTCGTCAACCTGATTCCCCGGTGCGCAACCACAGTATTCCCATCGTCGCGATGACGGCAAACGATCTGCAGCGGGAACGTGATAAATGTCTGGACTACGGAATGAACGATTATCTTTCCAAACCGGTCAGCATTCAGCAAATTTCCGACATGCTCGATAAATGGTGCCACAAACAGGAAAAATAGCACGCCTGTTTCTCCTTCTTACCCCCCACTTCTCAAGGATAAATATTCCCACATGCGGAACTCGAAAAAACAAGTTGTGTTGAAAAAAAATGAAGCATAAATTCAATCAAAATCCATAATCAAATTTCAAACTCGGCCTGCGTGAGAAAAAAATCTGGAGGAAAAGATGAAAACCGTAACTTCCAGCCGTTTGTTGATCGTGTTCCTGGCCTTGCTTGTTTCTTTTAGTTGTGGGGAAAAATCACCACCCGAACAAAATGACACAACGGAAAGCAAAATCGTTGCTGATGAAATTGAGGTGCATGTTTATTATGATAATACCCCCGGTTTTTTGCAGCCGGCGCTGCGTTACGCTGTAAAAATATCAGCCCGCCGTACAACCGACGGTGTCGTCGACTGGTTTAAGGTTGAAAGCAATGATGTTACAATGGGCATATTGCATGAATGCGATGCCAATGCCGCCCCTGATGTCTGGACGCTTTTTGATTTTCACCAGGTGCGCTGGGGCAAAGCGATTGCCAACGTCGGAGACCCTGTGGTCTGTAATATCACCATCCGCTCAAGCAACCAAGACGCCGGGCAACTGGCACTCAACGTAACTCGTCCGGTCGAGCAGGGTGATTTTCCCATCGTGCCACGGAGCAATAGCCGCCAACTCGCCGCCGGACTCTACCCCTAGCTCAGCTTTGACGATCAATGGGTCTATTTCGTTTTATATGATGAACAATCCACTAAATATACCGTCAATCGCGTCGCAATTTCCGGTGGCGAAACCGAGTTTGTTCGCGAGCTCGATAATTCGAATTTTTATCTTTGCGCCAGCGCCGACTATCTTTTTACAACAACCGTTGAATTCAATGGTGGCCCGACACGCACACTCCATATCAAACGGTTGAACCCGTCCAGTAAAACAGAAGATGAATTCTCCATCATTTATAAAAACATGCTCGCATATTTTCAGCATTTCCCGGACGACAGTCACATCATTCTGCAGATCGATAAAGGTGAATCCATCTTCGATCTGTTACGATATGATTTCGTAACCGGCACAGTCGATACGCTGCTCACAGGACGACAGGATATGCGTGATCTGCAACCTTCCTTCGATCGCAAGTTTCTCACCTTCCGCACATCGCTCCATCATCGTGCGGTTCAGGGCATCGATTTGATAACTCTGAAAGAAGCGCCATACCTGATATTGCCCGGACTGTTTTCAGCAATTACCGACGTTGTACCAGACCCGGTATTGTCGATGACTTGCCGGAATGTTACGCTGTTACCGTCACTTGTATGGATCGCAATCACCGTGAGGCGATAAATCTCGTCCGGCAGATTTTCGGTATTTACAGGCATGATAAGCGGCGGTGCTATGCTCGTCGGGGATTTAAGCCCACGCGCTGCCCCATCAAGGAATTCCCGATGGAATCCGACGGCGGGATATCTACGTTGACAAGCAGGAAGAAAATCCCGCCAGGCGGATATGACTGAACAGATACAAGAAATTACAGCCGCCACAGGCAAAGCTGATATTGGGGGCAGGAAATTATTTATCAGGCGATTGAGCAGCTCATGTCTTCACCACAGCACATCGGTGATTTGATCTTGCCGTGGCCGCTGGGGCATTTGGAGATTTGCACTTCACTGCCGTCATCCAGTTTTAATGTATCATTGACTAAGGGTGCATCGCATTTGGCACAGGTTGCGTTGACAGACATGCCGCATTTTGGACATTCGTAGGTTGCCATTTGAATTCCTTTCGTTGATTGATATTATTCAGATTTGAAGCGAAAAAACAGAATGTTTCGCTAAAATTTCCAAAAATATTTTGTTTTAAAAAAAGTTCGGCAGATTGAGTAAAAAAGCAAGAATTGTCAGAATCAGTGCACCGATGGCCAGGTAACGGCAGGTGAGGCTTTCCTTCTTTTTTTCCTGATAGCTCAGGAGCATGGCGCTGCCGTAGCCACCGATAAATCCGCCGCCGTGCGCCCAGTTGTTGACGCCTGACATTATGAAACCGATGAGAAAGAGTACAGCCGCCCATTGCAGGTATTGCTTGTAAAGCGCTTGCCCGAACAGACCGCCGCGATCGCGACCATAATAAACGATCGCTCCCAGCAATCCGAAAACAGAACCTGAAGCACCCAGCGTCGGGATACTGCTGAAGAGGCTTGAAAGCAAAAATCCGGCAATCCCGGCGATGGTGAAAATCAGGAAAAAACGGGAGGAGCCGTACAACTGTTCCACAGCCGGGCCGAGCTGTCGCAGCCATAACATATTAAAGAGAATGTGCAGCAAGCTGCCGTGCAGATAAATTGCTGTAATATTGGTCCAGAGAGGCAATTTGACGACTGCGCCGGAGGTGTACGACAGGTGCCCGGTCATGCCGAGTTTGATGAGCACACCAAAATCCGGGGCTAATATGTTGAATAACCCACCACGGTTAAAATTGAGCAAAGCAGCGGGGTTGAGTATCATCGCGATGATATAAAGCGCGATACAGACAGTGAGGATACCCTGAACATAACTGATCTGACCGGTAAAGAATTTTAAAAAAGCAGGATTGGCATAGACCCGGCCGGGTTTTTTATAGCCGCAGCTGTAACATTCTTCGGAATTTCGGCTGACCAGTTTGCCGCAGCTTGGACATAAAATTGCATGGGTTTTGTTTTGCATTGTTTAAAGAATTCTATTTACTCGTTGTTTTCCCATGATTTGCATGTAACTATAGAGACAAATCAACAAAGTAGCAAGCGATTTTTTTTATGCAATAATTTTTTCGCATCTTCGCCGGCAGCCCCGGTTGTCACATCCGCAGATTTGAATTCGCAACGAATTTTACGCGCAAATTAACGGATGAGGGTAATTAAGTAGGAAATATAAAAATCTCAAATTCCTTCACATTGAAATACTGGAATTGTGAGCATGCAGGGAAGCGGCTTGCAGCGTATAGTATTCTAAATTAGATTCCTATCGCCGCCCTGGAAGAACGGGTATCCAACTGAATTATGGGTCACTTCTGCGCTCAACAAAAATCAATACGAATAGATAATATCCGGTTTTAGTTCAGAACAAACTGAAACAGTTCTGCATTTCCAGTGAAGCGATAAACTTTGAGTCAAGTTAACAGGTGGGTCGAAATGAGCTCGAAAACTATGCAATATGAGGCAACGATGAAAAATCAGGAAAGCAATACTCTGAATACGGCGGGAACGATGGTCAATGGTACAACCGGTGACGGTCTTGACCAGATTCAGAGAATTCTTTTTGGTGATATATTTTCAATCTGGGAAGCAAAAATTTCCCAAATGGAGCGCGGTGTGCAGGAACTCATCAGCCACACTGAAGCCAAACTGCAGGAACTGGAAGAGCGTTTCACAATGCTCGACCAGGAACTCAAAGAAGAACTCGAAACCAATCTTCTCGAAGTTGAGCAGGAAAACGATGACCTGCGCACCATGGTGCAGAGTTTGAAAGACCAGTTTGAAATACAGATGCGCTCACTTGAAAGCGGCAAGCTGGATAAAAACTCCATCGCTGATGTCTTCATCCAGTGGGGGCAGAAGATGCAGGAATTTAATAATCAGTAATTTTGCAGGTTAAAACCACTTCTCCGCCCTATACAATTTAAATTTGACGCATAGGTGAATCGGGCTGAATGCGAGAGCACAAAAAAAGGGCTAATCATTAGATTAGCCCTTTCTCTTCAAGATAGGGGAGTTTTATTGTTAAATCGGGATAAATATCTGCAAGTTTTATTCAGCCATCGTATTGCGCAACCTTCTTTTGCCCACATCCCACGCCAGCAATTTTCCCGGGCCTTTTGGCGATTGCATTGTTTTGGCAAAGGTCTGGCCGATGATCGGCCTGGCGATCAAGGTAAAACGGGAAGACTTAAACGGACCTTTAATCTGAAAACTTTTGTTTTCGTGTGAAAAGACGCGACCGAGATAAACAGGTTTTTGTTTCGGCTGTTTTAGATGTACGTGGATACTGGTGTCCAGTGTGTTGTTGATTCTGATGTAGGTTTTGTTCGCTTTTTTCGCTTTCGCAAGCGGCGCTTTTTGGCTGGAAGCGGCACACCCGATAAATAGGAAGCCGATTAAAAGTGTAACGAAATACCTCATGGTTCCTCCGCGTTCTGCAATTGGTGAATGTCCTCAGTTGAATTCCTGCATGTAAATCATCAAGTTTTGTGCCAATGGTGTAATATCCTCGCTACTGCGGCATAATTCTTTTTTTGAACCTGAATTTGTTTTCACCGGGAGAAAACTCCTGGAAATCAGTATTACATTTTTGTTTTTGCAGGAGTTGTGTTTTCCATATTGTAATTGATTTCACAAGCTTCTTACAATTTGGTTCTTCCTGTCACATTTATTCGCTATGCCCGCTTCTACCCACCCGCCGGCAAGATTTATTTTTCGGTATAGTCTTTGAACAGAACCAGCGAGATCAACAACTTCGCATTTGCATTTTTTAGGAGACTGAGAATGATATTCGGGCTCAAATTTAATCAAAAATACATTGTGAAAAGCGCTGCTGTCATCAGTGGTTTTCTCTTCGGCCAGGTCTTCATGCTTTCTGCGACAAACCTGACGGTCACAGCCGGTCAGTCCATCCAAAATCGTATCGCCGCCCTGCAGCCTGGTGATACGCTGTTCATCGGCGCCGGAGAATATCTTGAAAACCTGAGGTTTCCACGCAGCGGTACGGCTGCAAACCCAATCGTTTTGAGCGCTCTGCCCGGTGAAAAGCCGGTCTTGCGCTCTACAGGTACACAACCTCTTGTTTTCGGGGAAGATTATTGGGTTATGGATGGCATAATTCTCGATCAAAACGGTGCTGCCGAAGACGCAATCCGCATCCGCGGAAATTATAACGTCATTCGAAATTGTGAAATACGCAACGGTCGCCGTGACGCTATTGAAATTAACAGCGGCATCGGCAACCGCATCGAAAACAATATCATCCACGATTTTGTCTGGAAGGCCGGCAAAGACGCGCACGGCATCGTCACCGATCCCGGCGTACAGGATTTACTCATCACCGGAAATACGATCTACAATTGCGGCGGAGATTGTATCCAGCTTTATGCCAGCGGCTCCGATCCTGTTTCCTCTTATTCCCGTAATATCAATATTTTGAACAATATCCTCTATACCACACTCGGCAGTCGCTCGGAAAATGCCCTCGATTTCAAAGGCGTTGATGGCGGCAGAATCGCCGGCAATGAAATGTACGGCTTTGACGATAAAGCCGTGGTCGTACAGAAAGGTTGCCGCAATTTGTTGTTTGAATTCAATACCATTCGCGATAGTGAACGCGGTATGGAGTTTCGTGGCGAAAACGGCAAATCGCAGAAAAATATGCGGGTGCGTAATAACCTCATTTACAACATCAGTAAATATTATGCGGTCAAATTTGACTGGGTCGATAGTGTTTCTTTTGTCAATAATACCATCGCTTTCATCAATGCCCGTTCGTTTCGCATCGAGGAAGAGGGACTGACCAATTCGATCATCAAAAATAATCTCATTTTTCAGGCGGAAGAGCCCAAGATTGCCGGAACATTCGAGGTCGATGTGAGCAATAACGGCTGGTTCCTGGCGGCCGCCGGCGGGTTTGCAGCAGCCGGTGATGTCAGCGGAGATAATCCCGGATTTACCGCTGCAGAACCATTTGATTTCACGCTCCAGCCCAATAGCACGGCAATCGACCGGGGGCAGGATGTCGGGTTGAACTTTGCCGGCATGGCACCGGACCTGGGTGCTTTTGAGTACGGCCTGGTCGCAGCAGTTGAAGCCCCCGGCCCTTTCGTTGCTACTGTTCCGGCCAGTTTTGAGTTGGCGCAAAACTGGCCCAACCCTTTTTCCACCAGCCTGGCAAAAGAAACACGCATCCCGCTGCAGGTTTTTCGTCAAAGTGAAATAAACATCACTGTTTTCAATGTATTGGGACAGGAAATCATCACATTGTTTAACGGCATAATACCGCAGGGACAGCAGGAAATTAGCTGGAATGGTCGCGATCATTCCGGCCGTCTGGCCAGCCCCGGCGTCTATTTTTACGAAGTGCGTTCAGCCCAGCAAAAAACCGTTAAGAGCCTGATAATTTTGCGATAAGTGGTTAAAGCGCCTTTGTTTAGCAACTCCGTCAGGCGGGCACTGAGCCTGCGGGAGTATTTCTCTGATCTGCCTCTGAATGAGTTATTAATCCTGGGCTGGTTTTACTTTGTTTCCGGTATGGGCTGATCCGTCAGCCCATTTTTATTTCTGGCTGATGGCATTGTTAATGTAACGGCAAAATTTTTGAAAAATTTCAAATTCATACTTGGATACCGGCTTGCCGAGTGTCGCATGGCTCACATATAAAACTGCGATTGCTTTACCGTTTTTCATGATGGGAATGGTTGCGAATGGATAGTTTTTCACGTAACGGAATTCTTCGAGTGAATAACAGGCATCACCCAGCGATTCGTTGTAGGCTTCGATGTTGTAGCAGCGGAATTCCTTGAACGTACTGATAATCGTGCCTTTAGAGCTGTTCTGATCGAAAGTCGCCCAGCGCATGGGATCGTCCTGCGGCAGGCCGAAATGAACTTTGTTGATCAGGCTGTTGGTTCTTTTTTCATAGAGAAATATCGCCGTATATTTCATGTCGGCGTATGTTGAAATACTTTGCGCCAGCGATAGAATTAACGCTTCGACATCGCGCCCGTTGCTCAAACGTGGCAACAGTTCTTCCAGCACCTTCAGCTCCATCTCTTTTTGATGCAGTTTGAGCTGAATCTCTTTAAGTTTAACCGCCTGCACATTGACTGATTTGCAACTGTTTTCCAATGTGATACAATAATGGCGCAGACCTTCCGAACGCGTGTGTAACTCATCGATCAAACTGTAGATTTTATCGCCCACCTGCCGGACAATTCGGCGAAATTGTGTATGGGAAAAATCGAGAAACAGGCTGGCATTTTCCTGGCCTTCATAAAAATAGTGATTGGCATGGTTACGATTGCAAAATATTTTTGAGATCGAATTGGCGACATAAACGATACGGTCGGTGGACTTGTCAAAATTTTTATAGCGTAATAATGTCTGGTCGTCATGGTGCCGAAAAATGGCGTTGACTATATTGATCGGCAGCCGCAGTTCCTCGGCCAGCTCTGCGCCGATCTCCGGATGTTTTGCCCGCAATATCTTTTCCTCAGCTTTGGAATAATCTGTGTGACTGCGGTGAATCTTGTTGATGCGGTAACTTTTTTCCGGTGAAAACTTGGAAATGGCGAGCTTGCCGACATCGTGCAGCAGCGCCGCGATATAGGCTTCCTCCGGGTTCGAATAGTGCATTTCGATGGCCATGCGTTCTGCTGCAAAAGCGGAAAAAAGACTGTGTTTCCAAAAAGCGTGGATATCGAAAAGTGTCTCGTTTTTCAGCGCCAGTTCATCATGAAAAATATTCTGGTTTTCCAACAGTTCACGAATTGGATTCAAGCCGATGAAATTGATCACCTTGGCAATGGTAATAGTCGAATTGCCGGGATTAAAATGACTCGTTAGCGTCACCAGTGACAGGACCCGCAAAGTCAACGCCGGGTCCGATAAAATCGTACGGATGATGCGCTTGATCGGTGGCATGTTTTCATCGAGCAATGACTGCAGTTCAAGAAATATTTCAGGTGTTGCCGGCAGATGATGCACATCAAAGGGTTCATCAAAGATGTTGAGCAGACTGCTAATTCGATATCTCCTGTTCTGAATTATGTATCTGTAACGTTGAAAGTGATGATGAATTGTTTTGAATTAGTCATCGGCAATCTGCGAAGTGAAATGAAGAGAGGATGCGAAAGAATTTTTCTGTTGTGTCTTGCATCTTGAATAAAAATACCGGGTCGGCACACCATCACTAACCCCCAGAAAAACTGTTGCCGCTATCCCGGGGAATTTACGTTATCGCGCTGTGTGTGCTGCTACGGAACATATCGGTTTAAAATCTGCTCATTCAGCATAGCGGTTGATATAAGCGCTGTAATCCTTCAATACCGGTGTGTATTTTTCATGCAACAAGGGCGATGATATGATAAAATCCGCAGTTGAACGGTTGCAGGCGATGGGCAAATTGTAAAGCACCGCAATGCGCAGCAAGGCTTTTACATCGACGTCGTGGGGGTGGGGCTGCATCGGATCCCAGAAAAAGATAATGCAATCAACATCGCCATCGACGATTTTTGCGCCAAGTTGCTGATCGCCGCCGAGGGGGCCGGATTTTAATCTTTGCAATGAAAGATGTTTATGCCCGCCGATTTTTTTCGCAAGCGTATTTTGCACGATTTCCCCGGTCGTACCGGTGCAGATCAGATTATGCCCGATCAGCACTTCCCAGTTCCATTCCACCCATTCGATGAGGTCTTTTTTGCGGTTATCGTGCGCCACGAGTGCGATATTTTTTATGGCCATTTTATTGCTCTCCAAAGTTGAATGTTTCGCGTTATATCAGTTCGGCAGTGAATCATAAAACCAAAATACTGTCAAACGGTGTCCGGCCATAAACTAATGCGGCAATGTTAAGGGAAGATTTCTCAATCGTTATCAAACGGTGAAGTTTGCTCGCAGGATCAAATTGCGGATAACACTTTCCCGGCTTCCTCGAGTGTTTCATCTGCCTTGGCAAAACAGAAGCGAATCACTTTATTGTCTTCACGATCATGATAGAAAACAGAAATTGGAATTGCAGCGATTTTGAATTTTTGGGTCAATTCAACGGCAAATTCCGTATCCGGCAGATCACTGATTGCCGAATAATCCATCATCTGAAAATATGTGCCCTTGCATGTAAGCGGTTTAAAGCGCGATCCAGCCGTCACTTGCCGGAATTTATCCCGCTTTTGCTGGTAAAATGATCCGAGATCGCGATATTTCTCTTCCTTTAAAATATATTCTGCCAAAGCATGCTGAATCGGCGTGTTGATAGTAAAAGCATTAAATTGGTGAATTTTCTGCAGTTCTGCTGTGATTTCGCGCGGCGCTACAGCATAGCCGATTTTCCAGCCGGTGGCGTGGTAAGTTTTACCGAAGGAACTCATAACAATAGCGCGTTTCGCCAGCTCCGGTTCTGTGATGACGCTGTGGTGCTGTAAATCATCAAAAATTATATGCTCGTAAACCTCGTCACTCAGGATAAAAATCTCTTTGTTGCGGACGATAGCTGCGAGTTGCCGCAGATCATCGCCGGAAAGCACGGCACCGGTCGGATTGTGCGGCGAATTGAGAACGATAAGTTTTGTTTTCGGCGAAACTGCCTTTGCAACCTGAGCCCAGTCGATGCAGTAATCGCGGAATTGCAACTTGATCTGCACTGCTTTGCCGCCGTTGAGTTCGATGACCGGGATGTACAAATCGTAAGCCGGGTCAAAAACGATGACTTCATCTCCCGGATGCACCATCGCGGTGATGGCACAAAAAAGCCCTTCGGAAGCGCCTGAAGTCAGGGTGATTTCAGTCGCCGGATCATATTTGCAACCGTATATTTTTGCTGTTTTTTCAGCGATGCGCCGGCGCAGCAATGGTAAACCCTGCATCGGTGCATACTGGTTATGCCCGGCTTTCATGTGTTTGTTGACGTATTCGATAAGTTCGGGATCACAGTTGAAATCGGGGAATCCCTGCGATAAATTGAGGGCATTTTCCTGTTGCGCCAGAGCGCTCATGGTCGTAAATATCGTCGTTCCGACATGGGGCAGTTTTGAAATCATAGGGGCCTCATACTCTAAATTTTTTCCTGCTATTTACAGTTAAATTTAAACAATTCACCTGTTTTACGTCGATAAAATAAAAAACTTCTCTCTGTCAATCCAGCGAAATGATATGTGTTTATTAAATTGGTTGTTTTTCAAACCCATGCTAGTTAATTTGATTAATTAAAAAGCGTGTCTAAATCGACCTTTAACCTGGATAATACATTGATACATCACTTTTAAAAAAACAAATTGGTGTCTTTAAATTGACAACAATACAGGTGTTTTCTCTTGAATTTATTTATCACAATAACCGAATGATTTTGAGCGGGAGAATTGAATGAAAAACAGGAAAATGTGGTTTGTTGGAATGATCTTTTTTGCCGGGCAAATCATCTTTGCCGGTGAATGGAAAGCAACTGCCGAACCGGTAGAACTCATTCGCCATGATAATGAGGTCTGTATGAACCCCCTGTGGTCACCCGACGGAAAATTTCTCGCTTTTACATCAGCCAATTATCGCGGCATTCTCATCTGGGATGCGGCGGGCGGCGAAATCCGGGAAATTAACGATGAAATCGGCGCCGGTTTTGGCATGAGTTGGGGGAAAAACGGGACGCAACTGCTGGCACGAGTCGCTCAATACCGCGGCTTTCGCCGTTATTCAGCCGTCAGAATTTTTAATCTCACGGAAAACAAAACGCTGACTGTCGTGCCGTTTCAAAAATCACTGCCCGATCTGCCGCGCTGGACGGCACAGGGCAATGTTTACTATGCTGACAGGAAAGCGGTGCGTGAAGTTGCCGTCAGCAGGCGAAAAGGGCCACAGACAGCCGCCAGTCGTGCGCATACTTTGTTCGTGATTCAAAGACGCGCGCTGGCGAAACAGTCCGGTGTGAACGGCAATATCTCGCAGGTGGAAAAATTTGCCGGCAAACGCATCATCAATCTTTCATGGTCGCCGGATTTTACAAAAATCGTTTTCGAAGCCGTGGGCGGCAACATGTTTATCATGACAGCCGATGGTGAAGATATCGTCGATCTCGGCCCTGGCGATCGACCAGGCTGGTCGCCCGATAGCCAGGCGATCACATTCATGGTGAGCACCGATAACGGTCATCATTTTACTGCCTCGGATATTTTCATCATTAATGCCGACGGCAGCGGCCGCAGCCGCATTACGCATACCGATGATGTGCTGGAAATGAATCCCGCATGGGGACCGGCGGGTAAAAGCCTGGTCTACGACGTTCCCGGGCAGGGGGTGATTTATTCCATTGCCGTCTCGCAGATCGCAGAATAATCACCTGCCGGTTAATACCGTTTTAATTCGATAAAGGCCGGAAATCGGCACGGGCGCCAGTGTAAAGTGCTTGTTGGAAATCGATTTTAAATTGAAAATGCGTTCTAAACTAAATCCCGGAATTTTACCTATCTGACTGAAGAATTTAACTGCTGAGAGACCCTGATGAAAAAGCTGATTTTGCTGATTTTGCTATTGCTACTGCCTGCGAATTTACCAGCACAAGAAATAACCGGGCTTGCCGGCTGGACGATCTATCTGGACCCCGGCCATAGTCGCAACGAAAATATGGGAATTTATAATTATGCCGAGGCCCGGAAAGTTTTGCGTGTCGGGTTGGCTCTGCGACAATTGCTGCTCGACCGTACCGATATCGAAGACGTCTATATTTCGCGCGAAAATGATCAGGTGAGTGTCGGCCTGAGCGATCGCAGCGACGAGGCCAATCAACTCGGCGCAGACTGGTATCACTCCATTCACAGCAACGCTGGCTCTGCTACAGCGAATAATATTCTTCTTTTATGGGGACAGTATTCCAATGGTAACGAAAAAGTGCCTAACGGCGGCAAAGCCATGAGTGATATCATGGTGCAAAAAATGAGCGCCGGTTATCGAATCCCGTCGATCGGCTCCCGTGGTGATTGCAGCTTTTATGGCGGTTGTAATGGTGGCCCCTATCTTTCAGTCAACCGTCGAACAACGATGCCGTCGGAATTGAGTGAGGGAGGATTTCACACCAACCCGACACAAAACACGCGCAACATGAATGCCGATTGGAAACGTCTCGAAGCCTATACGCTTTTCTGGTCGATTCTGCAACTGCACGGCATCGAAATTCCACGAGTCGGCATCGTTACAGGTTATGTGACGGACAAAGAGACCGGAGCTCCGCTCAACGGGGTACAAATTCAGCTCGGTGACAGCGTCGTCGTTACCGATACCTTTGATTCGCTGTTTAAAAATTACAGCACAAACCCTGATCTGTTGCACAATGGTTTCTACTTTTTTGAAGATTTGCCCGACACAAATTTTACCCTGCGCGTGCAAAAAGATGGTTATTATCCCGATTCCATGCAGGTGACATTGCAGAATGATTTCTTCACTTTTGTCGATGTGGAAATGCTTTCGAGCACGCCGCCGCAAATCATCAGCACACACCCGGCAGAAGCCGATACCGGCGTTTCCATTCTGGCGCTGATTCAGCTCAATTTTAACCGGCCCATGAATCGCCGGACGGTTGAAAATGCCTTACAAATACAGCCGGAAACAGGGCGGGAATACATCTGGCAAAATGGTGATAAGCGGTTGATCATCAAACCGCAAAGTTTGCAATCACGGACCGAATATCACATCATTATCGATACGACGGCGCATGACAATCGCGGCGTCTCCATCGATGGCGATGGCGACGGCATCGCAGGTGATCCATTTGAATTGATTTTCACCACCGGGATCGATGAACATCCGCCTTCCATTACATCGGTCTATCCGTTGAATGGTGCGCAACGGGTCGAATTGAATCCGCTTGTTAATATAACTTTTAACGAATTGCTCAACTCAGCAACACAGGATGCCGGTTTTTTTACAGTTTTCAAAAACACTTCCGGTGAGCTTGTACCCGGCGAATGGCGATTTTTTAATGTCGACGGCCGAACCAGTGTCAATTTTTTTCCGGCTGTTCAACTCGAGCCGTCAACCTTGTACAAATCAAGAATCGACAGAGGGGTGAGCGATCTGGTGGGTAATGCAACGCACATCATTCGCAATTTTTCTTTTAAAACCGGCGACAGCTATTTTAATTCGACTTCGATTGATGATTTTGAAGCCGGTATTTTAGATAACTGGTGGCCGCCGCAGAACAGCGGATCGACAATGGGCATCATCGATGATTCGACAACACGATCGCTGGAGCGTGGGAATGTGAATTTACTCACCGGCAGCCGCAACGCCATGAAAATAAGCTATGGCTGGGATAACAGCGTCGGCTCACATCTCATCCGGGTTTATCTTTCCACCGGCGTACCGCGTGCGCTTGAATTCGATGATAATCAAATTTTACAGGTTTATGTTTTCGGCGATGGCAGTGGCAACGGATTCCGCTTCGCCATAGATGACAATATCAAGGGTGCAAGTAGCGGTCATGAAGTCAGCCCGTGGTATACAATCGACTGGCGCGGCTGGAAACTGATTTCGTGGGATCTGAAAAACGATGGCGTCGGAAACTGGATCGGCGATGGAAAACTCGACGGCGTATTGCGATTTGACAGCTTTCAATTGACGAAATTTACTGATGCCAAAGATTTCGGTGCCATCATCGTCGATGACTTACGCCTGGCAAATCGCCTGCCATTGAGCATTGATAATGCAGAAATTGGCCTGCCACAGTCAGCCATTCTATTGCAAAACTATCCCAATCCATTCAATCCGGAAACGACGATTTCATTTACTTTGCCGGCAGCTCAATCAACAGTTTTACTCATTATTTATGATATCACCGGGAAGGAAATTCGTCGCCTGGCACAGGGAAATTTTGCTGCAGGGTCACATAAAATTGTCTGGAATGGCAAGAATCAGGCCGGCCGGCAAGCGCCCAGCGGCGTCTATTTTTATGTTCTCAAGGCAGGTAAATTCAGCACGGCGAGACGCATGTTGCTGGTTCGATAGATCGGTGATGAAATCAATCAGCGACCTTTGCTGATATTATTGCTGATTTATCTGTCGATTTTCATATTCTAAAAACCTGTTCCGCAGTGTGGGATGGGTTTTCTTTTCGGCAGTATAACCAGAGTAATGCATACAAGAGACATCAATGGAATGAAATACAAACCGACGTATCTGAATTGAAAACAATGGATAAACGACACGACTTTAATTAATGAAAATTATAAATTGAAATAATTGCCATATTATCAGCACTTTTATAAAAAATGAACATTATTCATCCATTCTTAAACGCAGAAATACATAAAAAAAATCCACTGCGGATAAAAGACACTTAACTTCTATAAAAACAGACAAATCATCATCTATTTCATCCTTCCCCGATCTTGCCGATCATGTTAAATCGCCTTTATATTCGGCAGTTTTTTTCATTAACACAATTAATAGTTGTAGAGTTTTATTTAAATCCTTATACTTTATTGTCATCGCCATGCACTTTCTTAACAAACTAAGGTGATGCATGTGATGACCGTATAAAAGATTGAATGATCGCCATGCGTTATTTCGGCCGGGTCGCAACCATGGAGCCTGCGTCCTATTCAGCGCACATGAGCATAATTCAAAGAACACGAAAGCACAGGTTGAGTTGAAACCAAGCTGTGCGAAAATGGCGCGAGAAAATCCGCTTGCCCACTTCACCATCGAATACTACACCATTGCAGAGCGCTATTCATCCAGATATTTTTAACAAAAACAACATGTCACGATGAGTGTAAATTTACAGCACGGCGCCAGATCGATTAGTCTACCCAAAAAACAATCCCTCAACATCATTTTAATAAACAAACCCGGCAGCATAAAACAGGAAAATACAGTTGCTGGCTGCAAGTGCAGGCAAGCCGCAGGATGGGTGAACCTTTTTTGTAATCGTAAAAATGGCTATAAATGTAATCCAATAAAAAATCCAGAACCGGCAAAAAGTGTAAAGATAAAAAATCTAAAACAACAGGTAGGTGTTGAAAACGTATAAAAAACAAGATTGCCGGATAATTGTATGCACTATTCCAAGGAGAAAATCATGAGTAAAAATGTGTTATCCATTACCGACCAGCGCACAGGTCAGCAGTATGAAATCCCCATCGAAAACGGGGCGATTAATGCCATGCGGCTTCGTGAAATCAAGGTTGATGAAAATGATTTCGGCCTGATGTCCTACGATCCGGGTTTTAAAAACACAGCTTCAACGAAAAGTACGATTACATTTCTCGATGGAGGCAAAGGGATTTTACGCTACCGTGGTTATCCGATTGAGGAACTCGCAGCAAACTCGACATTCCTTGAAACTGCCTATCTTCTGCTTTTCAACAAATTACCCAACGAAGCTGAGTTGAAACAATTTGTACATGACGTAAAGCACCACACGATGCTGCATGAAAATACGAAAAAGTTTATGGAAGGCTTCCGCTACGACGCACATTCGATGGGCATGCTCGTGAGCACGCTGGCTTCCCTGTCAACTTTCTATCCAAAGGCAAAGAATATTCACGATCCGGAGAAGCGTAAATTACAAATGATACGCCTGTTGGGCAAAATGCCGACAATCGCGGCGTATGCTTTTCGCCACACCCTGGGCATGCCCTTCAATTACCCGGATAACGAATACAGCTACACTGGAAATTTTCTGCAAATGATGTTTCGCATGACTGAAAAGAAATATGAGGTCAATCCCATTCTCGAACGCGCACTTGACGTGCTGTTTATTTTGCACGCCGACCACGAGCAAAACTGCAGCACGACCACGATGCGCGTCGTTGGCAGCTCAAACGCAGACCCCTATGTCGCCGCGGCCTCTGCCGCTGCAGGGTTGTACGGCCCATTGCATGGCGGCGCTAACGAAATGGTCTTGCGTATGCTGCGTGAAATCGGCTCAGTGAAAAATATCGCCAATCACATCAAACGAGTAAAAAGCGGTGAAATTCGCTTGATGGGTTTTGGCCATCGTGTTTATAAAAATTATGATCCGCGGGCAAAAATCATCAAAAATATCGCCGATCAGGTTTTCGAAGTCACCGGACGCAATCCACTGCTCGATATCGCGCTCGAACTGGAACGCATCGCGCTCAACGATGAATATTTTATCAACAAAAAACTCTACCCCAATGTCGATTTCTATTCCGGCATTATCTATGAGGCCCTCAACTTGCCGGTGGAGATGTTTCCGGTGCTCTTCGCCATCGGTCGTATGGCGGGTTGGCTGGCACAGTGGGAAGAAGGTTTGCTGGATAAGGAACAGGCAATCGCCAGGCCGCGGCAACTTTTCCTCGGTGATGAAAAGAGAACTTACGTTCCCATCTCTAAAAGGTAATCTTTTGTCGCCACAGACCTGAATATAACACTCAAATTTTATCCGGCCCTAAACCTGTATTTCGGGGCCGGATGATGATGTGAATAAATTTGTAAATTGTTGTTTGATTTCATGTTATAAAATCACTATTTTCAGGGGTTGCCACCGGAAGAAAACGGCGTTAAACATCCTGCTCAGTGCCACCGGAAAGCAATAAGCAATTTATATTTTTTCAAATCAACCCGATTTTGCGGAGGCTGACTATGTTAGGCAAAAAGAAACCTGAAGTCCTCATCGTTGGGGCTGGGCCCGTAGGATTATTATCTGCTCTCGAATTGACAAAAAACAATGTTGATGTGCAGATAATCGACAAGGAATGGCAACGCGCCGGACACAGCTACGCACTGGCGCTGCATGCCAAATCGCTGAAATTATTCGAACATCTGGGACTGCTCGACAAGGTTTTCGAACACAGCTACAAGGTTCGAACCATCGGGATTTACGATGAGAAAGAGCAGAAAGCCCGGTTAAAAATCTCTGACTTGGAAGATGATTACGCTTTTGTCACCGTGATTCAGCAAAACCTGTTAGAGAAAGTTTTGGAGGATGCCCTGCTCGAACGCGGCGTCAAAGTCATGTGGCATCACCGGCTGGCGCATATGGACCCATCTGAAAAACACACCGACGTCATTATCGATAAATTGATGACAGATACCCTGGGTTACATCATCTCCCGCACCGAGCAGGTCGTCACCAAATCGATCCGCGAAGAAATTCCTTTTATCATCGGTGCAGACGGTCACTACTCCTTTGTCCGACGTTCGCTTGATATCAATTTCGACAGCGTTGGCGAAACCCAGCATTTCGCTGTATTTGAGTTCAAAACCGATGCTGACCTCGACCATGAAATGAGCATCGCTCTCGCCGATGGAACGGCCAATGCCCTCTGGCCTTTGCGCGATGGATACTGCCGCTGGAGCTTTCAAATCCTCGATACGGAAGCATCCCTCGAGAGCCGCATCAAAGAACGTTACGAAGTTCAAATCGGCGTGGGAGACAATCCCGAACTGACGCAAAATTATCTGGAAAAGCTGCTTAATAAACGCGTGCCCTGGTTTAAAGGCAGCATCGAAAATATCCGCTGGCGCCACATGGTTCGTTTCGAACGGCGGCTGGCTGATTCTTATGGCAAATTCAATTGCTGGCTTACAGGAGATGCCACACACATGACGAGCCCTGTCGGCATCCAGGGCATGAACGGCGCGTTTCTCGAAACACAGCAACTCACCACCGCACTCACAAAAATCCTAAAAGAAAACGGGGCCCGGCAATTGCTCAACGACTACGACAGTAAATGGCTCCCGGAATGGCGGTTTTTGCTGGGAATTGATGGCGGCCCGAAAGCAAAGTCTTCCACCGATCCGTGGATTGCCGAACATCGAAAAACATTGCTGTCCTGCTTGCCGGCGCTCGGAGAAGACCTCGCTGTGCTGATGAACCAGATTGGTCTGAAGATTTAAATGATGAGCGGAGTTTTATTCTCCGCTTTTTTTTCAGGACAGAATTCATCATCAAACACGAAAGAGCAAGTCGAATAATCCGACGCAAGGTAAATCCTGCGGCGAGAAAGCAGCAAAAAACATCTTAGCTTGGAATCAGATTACTAAATTTTAACGGATTTTTTATCCCGTACAGGAAAAAATCGATGATTTCCGGCCGAAATATTTAAAAAGATAAAATTAGATGTTGTTTTTTAACGAACAGCTTTTAACTTATACACAAATCATTGTACTTGTTTTACGCCTTCTTCGATGTATGATCACGGCTTTATTGATGACCTTCAAAAAAAAGAATCTCGCAAAAACACTAAAACTTCTTTTAGCTGTTTTTTGCGGTTTTTTTTGCCCGGAATAGGCAGAGAACACAGATGTACAGTTTGACAAATTTACAAAGTAAGGATCAAATCAATGGAAACTGGAACTGTTAAATGGTTCAACAGCTCTAAAGGCTACGGTTTTATCACCCGTGAAGAAGGTGATGATGTATTCGTTCATTTCAAAGCTATTCAGGGCGATGGCTACAAATCACTGGATGAAGGTGATCGCGTTGAGTTCGAAGTAGAAGAAAGCCCCAAAGGCCTGCAAGCCTCGAACGTCACCAAGCTTTAAAACTTAAGTAACGAAGCAAAACCCCGATTTTAATGAAATCGGGGTTTTTTTTATGACCCTGAATCAGCATCATTCCTCACATTTTTTTAAAAAACCCTCCAAAACACACATTACAAAACTCTTCAGGTAGAAAACATTTGATTTCGGCAGTAATCTGCATTAGATTCTTAGGAATTCTTTATTGTTATTTTTACAAATCTGGAGGAAGGATTAGTGGAAAGTTCATTTTTAAGCGCAGTAATTTTACCGCTCGCACTGGCGACGATCATGATCGGCATCGGTCTTGAACTGAAAAAAGCTGATTTCCAACTGTTGTTGCTAAAACCAAAACCGGTCATCGCAGGACTTGTCGCTCAAATGTTGCTGTTGCCGTTCCTGGGTATCCTGATCGGATTTTATCTCTTTGACTTCACCTCACCCTATATCGGTGCAGGTTTTGTGATCATCGCTCTCAGTCCGGGCGGCGTTACCTCAAACCTGTTTACACTTCTCGCAAAAGGCGATCTCGCTCTCGCCGTGACTCTCACTGTCATCGTCAGCATCATTACGCCATTCTGGTTTCCTGTCGCAGCAGCGTTGATTTTAAGTTCCATCAAAGGTGCCGACTCCATCCAGCTGGATATCTTGAAAACAATTATCGAATTATTTGCGATAACCATCATTCCCATTGCCATCGGCATGTTCATCAAATATAAAAATGAGGCGCTGGCGAAGCGCATGCAAAAACAGGTAAAGACACTCTCCTCGGTTTTTCTCGTGCTGGTGATCGTTGCGCTGGTCATCAAACATTTTGATGTTTTGAGAGACAATTTTTCAACTGTAGCTCCGGCTTCTCTGCTGCTGGTCATACTCGCATTTGCTATGGGCCTGCTGGTAGCGCGTTTATTTTCCACGACATCAGCCCAGATCCGGGCGATTTCCATCAGTGTCGGCATCCAGAACGGCACACTGGCGCTCTACATCGCGGCCACCATTCTCGGTATCGCCGAATTGACGCTTGCGGCCATGTTTTATAGCCTGATCATGTTTGCCGTGGGTTTTGCCGCTGTTGCAATTTTTAATAAATATCCAGCGTTGAGCGCTCAAAAAGCTGCTGTTGCTTCATAACCTGAAAAAGCCCTAATGTGCAGTGAGTTCTGCGGCTGTTTTTTGAATTAGCCGCCAGGCGCGCTGCACATGCTCATCCGTGACAGAAGTCTGGCCGATAACCATGCGAATGATGTATTCTCCAGCGATTTTCGTATGAGTCAGGTAGATCGATCCACTGGCATTCAGCTCTTGCAGGAGATTTTCATTCAATTTATTCAAATCGGCGGGATCACATGATGCAGGATGGAAGCGGAAGAAGAGTGCATTGAAAACTGTTGGCGCCATCAATTCGAAATCAGCATGTTTTTCGATCTCGGCAGTTAAGTTTTGTACCAGGGCGATATGCTGCCGCACCTTTTTTTGCATGCCCTCAACGCCAAATTCACGGATGACAAACCACACTTTCAGCGCGCGAAAGCGCCGCCCCAGCGCGATACCCCAGTCGCGGTAATCATTGACCTGCCCGTGCGTTTGTGTTTTCAAATATTCCGGCAAAATAGTAAAAGTTCGAATCAGCAAATCTTCATCTTTGACAAAATATGCCGAGCAATCAAAGTTGGTAAACATCCATTTGTGGGGGTTGAAAACGAAGCTGTCGGCCTGCGACAAACCGCTGCTCATCCAGCGAAACTCGGGCAGGATCAAAGCGGTTCCGGCAAAAGCCGCATCGATGTGAAGCCAAATATTGAATTCGCGGCAGATTGCTGCAATCTCCGGCAAGGGATCGACGGCTGTGGTACCCGTCGTTCCCAGGGTCGCGACGACACAGAGCGGTTTTTTGCCGCTGGCAATATCGGCAGTGATCGCTTGCTTCAGTTCATCCGGGCGCAATGCCAGCTTTTCATCGGTGGCAATTTTGATCAAATTGTTCTGCCCGATTCCAGCGATACGTACAGCTTTGTCGATCGATGAGTGCGTTTGTTCCGAGCAATAAACGCGGTATTTATTGTGAGAAAATCCCTCCCGATTGATGCTGAACGCAGAATTTCTTTCACGTGCTGAAATAATAGCGCACAGCGTCGCTGAGGAGGCCGTATCCTGAATGACGCCGGTGAAATCTTCCGGCAATGCGAGCATTTCACGCAACCAGTTCATCACCAGCTGCTCAAGTTCAGCGGCAGCCGGCGAGGTTTCCCAAACCATGCACTGTGCCGCCAGTGTGGCGGTCAACATCTCTGCCAAAATTGAGGGAAAGCTGGAATTTGCGGTGAAATAGGCAAAAAAACTGGGGCTTTGCCAGTGGGTCATGCCGGGCAAAATAATGCGCTGAAAATCCTGCAGAATTCGCTCCATTTCCTCACCATTTTGCGGTGGTGATGCGGGCAATTGTTCGATGATCTCTTTGGGGGCAACTTGCGATTTCACCGGATAATCTTCAATATTCGCCAGATAATCCGCCATCCAGTCGACGATTTTATGCGCGTATTTGCGAAAATCAGTGTTATCCATTTTCAAGCCTTATTTAGGTTTCCGGGTAATCGAAATTTTAAGACAACCAAAGAAGCACCAATGCTGCTGCAGCCGGCAGCGCCTGAATAAAAAAGATGCGTTTGCT
>JAJRYV010000078.1 GCA_024275575.1 bacterium | reverse complement strand
TCTCCGCAGAAGAATTTCCCCACATTACCTTTAAAAGCAAAAGCATCAAAAAAGATGGGGAACAATATCTTGCTGTGGGTGATCTTAGCATTCGCGGCGTAACCAAAGAAATTACATTGCCTTTCGAGATTACCGGCAAAATCGTCGATCCCTGGGGCAAAACACGCATCGGCATCGAGGCTTCATTGAAAATCAACCGTAAAGATTACGGCGTAAAATGGAGTAAAACGATGGATGGCGGCGGCCTTGTCGTCAGCGATGATGTCGTGATCGAAATCGTCCTGGAAGCTGTTCTGAAGAAATAGTTTTTGCAACCCCGCCCCCATCACTTCCCCGGTGAGGGGGGGCAACAATATCCGGACAGCTTATTTTAAAAGAAGATCTGCCCACTCCGGCTTTCCAGCTTTTATCAATTTATCCCGAATCCATTTTCGGTTTTCCTTTTTATACCAGAAAAAAAAGCGATTCTGCTGTATTTTTTCATGCTTCGATTTGGCAGTAAAAACGGGTTTGAGCGTGTACGGATGGTATCCTGAATAATAAATAACCGTGGCAACCGTCATCGGTGTTGGCGTAAATCCCTGCACCTGCTCCAACTTAAAGCCAAGATTTTTGGTTTTGATCGCCAGGTCTGCCATATCCTGCAATTCACAACCGGGGTGTGCCGAGATAAAATAGGGAATCAGTTGTTGCTGCAAATCGGCTTTTCTGCAAATTGCCGCAAATTTCTTTTTAAATTCATAAAACAGCGCGAAAGATGGCTTGCGCATCAATTTCAAAACCGTGTCTGATGTGTGCTCCGGTGCGATTTTCAAGCGGCCGGAAACGTGCCGGCTCACCAACTGGTGGATGTATTCGTCGTAGTGATTCTGCCACACTTTCGCAGGATCATCGCTGGTGAGAATATCGTATCGGATGCCGCTGCTGACAAAGGCTTTTTTGATCGCCGGATGCGCCGCCACTTTCTGGTAAATTTCGATTAGCGGCCGGTGTGAGGTATCGAGATTCTCACAAATTTTCGGGTGAATACAGGAGGGGCTGACGCAGCGATCACAGATCGATTGATTTTTGCCCTGCATGCGGTACATGTTGGCCGAAGGGCCGCCAAGATCGCTGATATATCCTTTAAAATCAGGCATTCGCGTCAATTCATCCACTTCGCGAAGAATGGACTGCTGCGACCGGCTGGCGATGAATTTGCCCTGGTGCGCGGAGATCGTACAGAAACTGCAGCCGCCGAAACAGCCGCGATGCATGTTCACCGAAAATTTGATCATCTCGTAGGCCGGAATGTCGCCGCGGTTCTTATATTTCGGATGTGGCAGCCGTGTATAGGGAAAAGCAAATGAACGGTCGATTTCTTTTTCGCTCATCGTTGCGAATGGCGGGTTGATCACCAGCGTTTTACCGGCCACCTTTTGCAATAATCGCTTCGCACTGGTTTTGTTGGATTCCTGCTCGATGTATTTAAAATTTGCGGCAAATGTGCGTTTATTAGCCAGGCATTGTTTATGTGAGGCCAGTTGTAGATCCTGCCAGGCTTTGTTTTTCGGTATTTTCTCACCATCATCGACGAGCAGCGCGGTCTGTGGAATTGTCGTCAGGGAATCAAAAGGCACACCCTTTTTAAGCAGTCGCAACAGGTTTTGCAAAGGTTGTTCGCCCATGCCGTATACCAGCAAATCCGCGCCACTTTCCGCGAGAATTGTCGGCTTGAGTTGATCTGACCAGTAATCGTAATGCGTAATCCGGCGCAGCGAGGCTTCGATGCCGCCAAGCAAAACAGGTGTTTGCGGGAAAAGTTTTTTAAGAATGCGGGAATAGATCACCGCAGCATAATCAGGGCGGAAGCCAGCTTCTCCGCCGGGTGTGTAGGCATCATTTGAGCGCCGGCGTTTATTGGCGGTGTAATGATTGACCATCGGGTCCATGCAGCCGGAAGTGACCCCGAAAAAAAGCCGCGGGGCGCCCAGTTTTTTGAAATCACGCAAGTCATCGCGCCAGTTTGGCTGTGGAATGATCGCCACTCGCAACCCTTGTGCTTCGATAGTTCGGGCAATCACAGCATGCCCGAAAGAGGGATGATCGACATAGGCATCTCCTGAAATCAGGATAACATCGAGGTCGTGCCATCCTCTCTGCCGGACTTCTTTTCTGGTGATGGGCAACCAGTCGGTAAGCGGTCTGTTGTGCATATAAGTTTTCTGATAATCTAATTTATTTTGCAGCGAATATATCGATCCTGCAGGGGAATATCAAAAGGATTTTCGTTTTACATGATTTGGAGGCTGGAGATTTGAAGCTGGAAGATTGAAACAATATCCACTGCGGAATAAATCCCGTAGCTCAAAAAAAAAGAAACCGCCTGAAAACGGCTCAATTAAAGAGCTCGCTTCAGCGCGGTTATGTTTGCGGGATTTCATCAAATTGGGCAAGAGCATCCTGCACCTGCCGCCACAGTTCGAGGATTGCATGGTCGGCGGGATCGATTGCCAGCGCGTGAGATAGTTGGTCAAGGGCGGATTTGAGTTGATATTTAGCTGCTTCGGCACGGTTTCCTGTTTTGAGCAATTCACCGGCACATTTCAGCGAACAGGCTTTTTGATAGTGAGCGTTGAGCATTTCAGGCGCCAATTGCAATGTAGCGTCAAATGATTGCACGGCATTTTCATAAGAGCTGATCGCAGCTTCATTTTGTGCCATTCTCATTTGAATGCCAGCCTGGTTGACAAAAGCAACGCCACGGTCAAAATAAATCTTTACATTTTCATTCCCATCTCCGAGGGCGTTATCAAAACTGGCAATTGCTGCAGAGAAATATTCATTTGCTTCAAGAAAACTCCCCTGATGTTTAAAAAAATCCGCAAGCAACATCTGTGCCTGCCCCCGCTTGCGTGCGACAAGCGGATCCATATTAAAATTATGACTCTCAAAAGACAGGCTTTCGATCGCTGTTTTGAAACACAGCCGGGCATCATGCTCATCTTTGTTATCATAATATATTTTTCCAAGCTCGACGAGCACATGGCTGAGTTCAAATCGCGCGCGAGTTAACCCCGGATTGCTCTCACAGAGATTATGATAGAGGTTTTTGGCTTTATGATAGTATTTGATCGCCTGTGCCCGTTCCCGGCGCATTTCATGAATCCCGGCAATTTTTTAATTGGCCAGCGCCTGGTTGAATTTAACCTGACCATTTTCCTGCTCTGTTCCCAAAATAACATCGTATAATTTAACGGCATTCAAATAGTGTGCGAATGCATCATTGTGCTGACTGAAACTCACTTGCAGCTCGCCGATCGCCAGATTTACATCGGCCAGATTTTTGATGACCTGTAATTGCGATTTATCATAATCGAGCAGGCGGACAAAACATTCACAGGCCTGCTGGTAGCTCCAGAGTGCCTGCCCTTTTTCGCCGATTTGATTCTGCAACTCACCGAGATGCAACAACGTCTTTCCTCGACTGTAAAGCGAATGGCTGTTATCCTCACGCAATTGTAGCGCCGTATCGAAAGCATCGACGGCTGTCTTCAGGCATTGCATGGATTCGTTTGTTTTTTTCATCGTCAAAAACAACAACCCGCTACCGAGATAAGCATCTCCCTTTTTTTGATGGAAATCCACCTGTGCCGGTGCAATTTCGATAACCGTTTCAAAACAAGTTATCGCTTTTTTGAAAGCGCCAAGAGCGGCTTCCACGTTCTGCAAAGAGGTGAAAATATAGGCCGATTTTGCCGCAGTCAACCCCCGATTGTACAAAGCCGTTGTTTCATTTTCGTTTTGCGCCGCGAGTTGTTCATAGATTTCCGCCGCCTGATTGAGCATTTCTGCGGCGGCAGCGCTGCCCTCGGTGGCTGCGAATACCGTTGCCAACTGCTGCAAAACGTTCGCTTTGTTGTTTTTCAGCACCGCATTTTCAGGGGCGAACTTGAGCACACCATCGAAGGCGCTGATCGCCTTCCTGAGCATTTCAGTTGCTTTTTGCGATGCACCCTGTGAAATATAGCAATTGGCCAATTGTGTTTTTGCCAACCCCAGGTTATTGTTGATGACGACTGAATCACGGCTTGTGTTTGCCAGTTTTTCGAGATTTTCAATAGCTGAATTACAATTATTCAGCACGCCGTCCGTTTTGCCGGAACGGTCGAAAATAGCAGCACGCAACAACAAACTATCGATTTTTATCAACCGCATACCGTACTCATCCGGGGCGGCGCCTGTAGCGGATTCAAGCGCTCTGTCCAGCTTTGTCAGCTCATTTTCTGCATCTTTCAATCGGGTGCCGGCAAAATAAATGCGGCTTTTCAACAGACTTATATCCAGTTTTAACCTGCAGACAAGCGGATTCTTTTGCAGCACATCTTTATGCGCAAGCTGATCATTCGCATATGAGCAATATTTCAATGAGAGCTCAAATTTGGCGGTTTGCAAACTCAATTCAGCCATTTTCAAATAAATTTCGGTTTTGCCCGCATTGGCATTTAAATCCAGTTCCGCACTGCCCAAAACATCATCGTATAAATTTAAACCAAGCTGTAAATTCTCTTTGGCCTGATCGAAGTATCCAGCCGTTCCCTGTATGGTTGCCAACACAGTAAGTACCCGCGCTTTGCCATTCATCACATCAGGAATCGTGATTCCGTTTTCAAGTGTCATTTCCAAAATTTGCAGCGCCAGCGAAACACTTTCGATGGCTTTCCCTGTTTTGCCAAGATCGACATGCAGTTGGCAATAAACCTGATAGACTTCCACTTTCAAAAGCATGGCATTGAGATGATTCGGGGCGCCTTTGAGTATTTTCTGCAGGTGAACGAGATTGGTATCCAACATTTCTGCTGCATCCATATAACGTGCAGTCAGCAGATGAATTTTCGCCATGCCAAGCAAATATTTGGCTTTTATAATTTGCAGAGAATTGGTCGCCGGAAAATAATTCCGGTGCTTTTGATAGAGCTGATCGGTCTTAGCATAACAGTCAATTGCCGCATCATAAACCCCGCTATCAAACAATGCTGCCGCATTTTCAAGATGCAGGTTCAGAGCATTGCTAAATTGTTCGACAGATAATTGTTCAACGGGTATAATGTCGATCAGTTTTTTGGCATTTTCATATTGAAGACGGGCGTTTTTATAATCTGAAAATGTTATTGTGATGGCAGCCTGGCGAGCGGTAACCAGCGCAATTCCCTGTTTCGCCCGGATATCGGATTTGTCGAACCAGAGTACTGTGTTAAAATAATGACGTGCTTCAGTACAGGCATCAGTTGCCTTCCCATAATCATAGGTCAACATGAAAACTTCTGCTTTTTGCAGGGAGATGGACCCCAGAATATTATTTATATCACGATTCTTCGGATAGGCCCAGCGCTGTGAGGTTAAATTTGTCGCTGCATCCTGCAATATAGTAAGTGCGCTGGTAAGCTGCATGTATTTGAGCTGCAGCGTTGCAAAGGCATTTTGAATTTCAGATAAAAATAAAACAGCTTGCAGGTTCTGTTCATTGAGCGAAAATTTTTTCGCGTACCCGATGGCCGACTTGAAATAGTGATCAGCGTCGTAATAAGCGCCATAATCGGCATAAATACACGCAGCATCCCAGTGGGTTTGGGCATGTGCCCGCAGCAAGGCTGCCGGTGTATTCGTTGTGCCGAAATTGCTTTTAAAAAGCTCGATAGCGTTGTCCATTCGCTTGAAAACCAAATCATCCTGATGTAACTGCTGGTATTCCCGGGCTAATTTCATCTGCAACCGGGCGAATGTATTAATCGCCGGCAAAAGCGTTGGGGCATTATGTAAAAGTTTTTCAAGTTTTTCACTGGCGAGCTCAAGCTGTTTGATGCGTTCATCACTTTGGTCGAGCAATGCATATCCCTGCGCTTTGACGATATGAATGAGAATATTATTGAGTTGCGCCGCCACCGGACTCTTGTTTTTTTCGACAAGTTGGGAGAAACAAATCATCGCTTCGGCGAAACTGCTGGTGCTCTGCGAGAGCGCACCATTCTCCTGCAAAACCTTACCTTGCTGAAAAATCACCACTCCTTTGCTATTGACCGCGTCGGCGTCATCAGGATTGTCTTGCAGAAGCGTATCAAAACTCCGGCGCGCTATTTTCAAATAATGCAAGACATCATCTTTGTTCTTTGTCAATTGTAAAAATGAAGCGATATTTTGAAAGACTCGCCCCTGCCAAAACAGGCTTTTCCGCGGCAAGTCCGCGAGGGTGCTGATGAGTCCGTGCAGCAGTATGGTATCATTCGCTTTTAGTGCATCTTCAAAAGTCGTCACCCATTTAACTGTGGCTTTCTCCCAGTTCGCCTGGCTCAAGTGATAAATCGCTTCACAAATGGCTGACTTGTCTCCTTTTTCAAATTTTTTAAGGAAGAATCTTTCGAGAATAAAATGTGAATCGACAAGCGCTTTAGTGCTGTAAGATTGAATATCATCACTTGCTTTTGCATTAAACCGATATGCAGTGAAAGCCTGCCCGTTTACGGCTTCAGTAAAGCTGTAATTGGTAATCACCATGAATCCCTGCTGGGTTGCTTCAAAATTCAGTTTTTCACCCAAATACAAGTACAACGATTGATCAAACCAGCGGGCTGCACTCAACGCAATCATGGCATAGGCATTCTCCCGTCCGGTCAGATACAGCAGTTTTCGCATATGAAATTGAGATTTCTTAAAACTGCTGCAGGCAGCACTAAAATCATTTTCCTCCACCGCTTTATCACGTTTGATCTGAGTTGAGATTATGTCAAAACAGATGCCGAATTCATATGGGGAGAGTTGGTCTTTTTGCCTCTGCAGGCAACTGAAAATATATTCGTGCTGAGGAAAGTTCTGCAGCCAAATCTTTTTCGCTGCGGCATTATTAATGATATCCGATGCCTCTACCGGCAGCAATTCACACCTGTTGCTGGTAATTTCCGGTGATAAAAAATCTTCCAGTTGAATCGTTGCCCCGGCAGCAAAAACGAGCACTGTTTTTTGCTGTAAATTCAGATGTCGAATAAAATCATGCAGCCAGTTTCTCACGAGTTTGGCAGCGGGTTCGGCGAATTCACCATCGCTATGCGGATAATTGTCGAAGAGTAAAATCGTTTTTTCCGGAGTTGATGACAACTGCGCCGAAAAGTTGATTTCCCCGGCCAGAACCCGGGGTAAGATATCTGGAATAATTTCAAGCGGATAGCGCAAATAATCGGTGATATTTTCAGCGGTGAGTTTTTGCGAGCGCATGTAATCTACAAGCTGTGTTTTGAGTAATCCACGGAAACAATTGATAATATCGTTTCCGCTTTCCATCCAATTCTCATTTTCCAGTAATTCCCACAACTGTGCGATAAACAAACGGTCACGTGCGGGAAAATTCTCCCGGATCGAGCGGCGGTTCAGGTTCCCTTGTTGAAACAGCCACGAGGCAATGAGAAGATCAAAAAGAGGTGAGAAAAAATAATTATGCGAGAGATTTGTTCGCAAAAACAGCAAGGCCGAGATTGGGTTTTCAACGACAAGCCCGGCACAAGACCCGGCGGCGAGATCGAAATAAGCAAGATGGAAAGCAGCGCCGAACTGCCGTTCAATTTCCCGCAAAATCCGGGTTTTGCCGCTACCTGTTCGTCCGATAAGTGAATAGACTGTTTTTTGTTCACCCGACGAACTCAGGTGCTGCTGCAATTTATTCAGCACGGAAAATTGCGTACGATTATCCCCGGAATGGTCCTGTGCCAAATTCGATTCACTCTCCATTGGCTTTTCATCAAAAGCGGGCATTCACCAATCCCTGGTGGTAAGATTAAATTGTCTTTTGGTCGAAATCCACTTTCCAAAAAATGGACCATTCCCGGTGGCAGATATTTTTGGACAGGCTCGATGCATTCTTTATCAGATTCGATTATAGACCCTTATATTAAAAAAGAATACAAAAACCTGTCGCTATTGCGGAGATAAAAAACACCCAATGCTGACATTTTTTAACTCCGGGAATGTATGTTCGGGCAAGTTTTTTAGAAAAAGACAAACAGGAAGGAATTATTGAGCAATACGTGGGTTCTGCCGCTGGTGAGATCATTCAAAACAAATCTCCGCTCAGCGTTTCTGCGAGATCAAAAATGAGTACCGGTTTCTGATTGTATTTTCCCATGTTTTTTCAAAAAACCCCGGTCATCAAACGATAGTCGCCATTACCATAATCATCACGAAAATAATATGTTATGCCCTGTTCTCGGTATTCCCAGATTTCATACACCACCTGCCGTGTCTGGCTATACTGATGGCGAATATGATCCGGCGGCCCATTGACGAGATAAATTCGGCCACGGTCGGTTTTCCAACCGTCGATGGAGCCGAAATGAAAACGCTGGTTCGTTTCCTCAACACGGTAAAAAAATTCTTCCAGCAGCGAGTTGGTTGTGGAATTTTCCTGCGGGTTCCTTCTATCCCAGAATGCATTGAACAATTTATTCTGTTCTTCCCCTTTGGCATCACGCAGTTTTTTCCATTCTTTCTTGGGCATGATCAACCGCATGGGTTCGATGATCACTTCAATATTCTGAAATTTTTTGTTGGAATAATTGTACTGTGAATAGATACGGATTTTGGTGGAATCAGCGAATTGGTCCTGCGCTGCTGTAATATGCAGCGTCGAGGTGCCGAGCGCAATATTCTCCGGCGCGATACGGAGCCAGAAATCACACATTTCGCCCGAGCAGCGGGCTGTAATCCGGTCGTGAAAAAACGTCTTTTTTTGCCGGTCACGAATATCGTACGTGATCTGCAGATTTTTCCCCGGTGTAAGTCCGGCAACCTGAAAAAAAGCATAGACAGGTTTTGAAAAAATCTTCTGATCGAAAGGGATGATATTTTTTTCATCGAGGGTCGCGAGAGAATCCTGCAACAGCACCGGGTCGGAAATTGAGAGTTCTTCGGATTTTTGACGCAAATCGACTTTCCGCGAAAATAAACCCAGGGTTTTGGCATTGGCATCGGAAATCATGATGCGGGTGATGTATTCATCCGGTTCGAGTATCAGGGGTTCAACCAGACGTACGTATCGATCGTCACTTATAACTTGCGTGAACGATGATACGCGGATGATTTTATGACGGTCGATGAGTTGCGCCGGTTTTTTGCTGTTCGCCGATCTGGCTGCGAATGTCAATCGCAATTCAGCCAGAAAAATGGAATCACTTTGCACAAACAATAAATTTTTATATTTCACTTCGACGATAAAAGTCACCTTGCCCTGCCCCTGTTCCTCAGCAGGGCCGGCCAGGATGCGGTATGAGGCGTTGAGTTTAGTCGAATAAAACTGTTTAAAATGCGCCAGTTTACCGGAGGCACAAGCCTGCAATATCATCAATGAGGTGGAAAGAAAGATTGGTTTTACATACTGCTTTAATTTCATTATCGAATCCGTCTTAAAAATCAGTGCCGATTGAGAATAAATAATCCGGTTTGCTGGTCTTTAGCAAATCGGACCGCCAGGCTGCATCCATGCGAAGCAGAAAAACTCCCAGATTGACGCGAAAGCCCCAGCCGAAACTCATCGCGATATCTTTTAATCGCCGTCCGCCGGTGGAAGAGAGTTCTGTGCCGCGGAAATGTTCATTCCAGGCTGAGCCGATATCGGTAAATGCGGCGCCGCGGATATTTGTAATCCACAATGGCAAGGGAAAACGCATGATCAGATAATCCACAAGTGGGAAACGGAATTCAGCATTGACCAGAAAAAATCTTGTGCCGACCTGCTCATAATAGCCATATCCGCGCAACGGTGTGGTCAGTTGGCTGAAATAAAAGTCGGTGATACTGATTCGATCCAGGCCGCGCGCAAATTTATAATTAAGCCAGTTGTCGAGACCGCCCAAAATGAATTGATATGGGTTTCGTCCGCTGCTGTAGCCGGCGCTCAGGCGCAACGCCAGGTTTGATTCCCGGGTGATCGGCAAATAGTGACGCCAATCGAGCAGGCCGGTGTAAAAGGATAATACATCGGTTGCGACATCAGGAGAGCCGAATAATGACAGGCGGTAGCGGGTTCCGGAATAAGGTCCGTAAAAACGAAAATCGGTATTATCTGAAACCAGCGACACCGTGAGCGGGACGGCTTTTGTATTTTTAACCGGCAGGTTATAAACCAGATTTTTTTCCCGCAGGTAGGTATATCCCAAATTGATTTCAAAACGCCTGAAGCGATTGAAGGGATACTGAAAATTCATCTGCCCACCCATGTGCTCAAGGCGTTCAATTCCCTGGCCGGTATTAAAATAGTTGGAAAAATGAAAAACCTGTGTGCCGATATCCCAGCGGCGCGGCAGATAGGACCAACCGATGACCAGATCACTATTGGCCAGATCGCGAATGATATTCAAACCGACGCCGATGCGATGGCTGCCCATCAAATCACTGACGATAAACTGGGTATAACCTTGTACGCCCCAAAAAGGATCGTAGCCGCCATAGCCGCCCACATAATCGAGGGAAAACTTGGGAGTATAAGCGCGTTTGATAAATTTGCCATTTAACGATAAACGCTTATCCGAAGGCAATTCCGTATTTTCAGCGAGCAGATTATTTTTTTCGGAAAAAGTTCCTTTTTTAAAATCATCATCAAAAACAAATTTGCGGTACGGCCGGTTTTCCTTGCTCAGTTTTGTCGAATCCGCCTCCTGCAAGCCGCCATCGGGGAAATCGCGGAAATTGATGCCGCTTCTTTTCCGGAACGCGGTTGGTCTTAGCGATTTCAGCGTATCGTTTATTGTAAAGGGTGTTTTGCTGAGATAAATATCATAACCGCCTTTATGAAAACTGGTGAACGCAAGCCGTTGGTTCTTTATCGAGCATGTCAGTTGGTTTGCGCCGCTGATGAGATTGGTCAGCGGCCGTTCTTCCCCACTGGATAACGCATGAAAGTAGATATTATCGATGCCGTTGCGGTCTGAGACAAAAAGCAGCGTATCGGATGAATGGTAAAATACCGGTGATTTATCGGTAAAAAGATCAGCGGTAATTTGTCGCAAACCGGAACCGTCGCTCGCCATCAGGAAAATATCTGTATTATCAAGTGATTCAACCAAAAGCGCACCATCACTTGCTCCTTTTTGAAAAGTAGAACGATCTGAGGTAAAAGCAATTTTACTGCCGTTCGGCGACCATGTGGGTTCGAGATCAGAGTAGCGGTCGTTTGTCAGATTGGTTACCGAATCTTTTTCCAAATACCAGAGATAAATATCACTCTGCCCTTTTCTGGTGCCCATAAATGCAATACGGGAGCCATCGGGAGACCAAGCCGGTGACCACATGCCGTTCAGTTGCGGCTGCACCAACCGCTTACGTTTTTTCCCGGATGTCGCATCGACGATGTAAAGGGCATCATTCTGCCCCGCTTTTGCGGCAAAAACGATTTCGCTGCCATCGGGCGACCAGGATATGCCCGGCCGCAGCCACTTGAACTCCTCAAGCGTATTCTCTTTTTGTCCGCCGATGAGTTTACGTGCTTTTTCCCCATCGATCGTCGACAGGACGTGAATATAAAAAGCGCCGTTATTATCACTCAGATAGGCGAGACGACTGCCATCCGGACTGAGGGCGGGGCTGTTGTTGACAAAGTTGATATTTTTTTGATGATCGGTAATCGCTTCCGCATAATCGCCGGGTTTTTGCCGCGCCGCTATTTCAGGCCAGTATTCCTCTTTCATGTCATCATGCCAGACTTCGGTCATTTCAAGCTGTGTCATGCCGAATACCGATTTAAAGGTTTCTTCAATATTTTTTCGCCGTTTGAGCACCTGGTTTAACTGCGCGATTTTACCAATTCCATACTTGCGTTCCACCCAGTACAAAAAAGCCTGTCCGCCTTTATAAGCAAGAAAACCATACAAATTGGGAATCGGCGGCAAATAATTCGCCAGCACAGCATCGCGAATAAAATTATCACTTTCACTATCCCAACGGCGGGAAAAATATTCGGCGCTGCCTTCGGCGAACCATGGCGGCAGCATAAATCCGGTGATGCCGGTGATGATTGAACCAGGGCCGGTGCCGTAATAAAATTGTAGCTGCAATGCATGTGTCAATTCATGGTGAATGACATGACGAAACCCCTCTGCCGAGCCGTCGTACGGCAGCGTCACACGATTTTTGAAAAATTCAGTGAAACCACCGACGGATTCATCCTGAATTTGTGAACTGAGATTGGTCTCTTCAAAATCGTTATGCGAGTTATATAAAATAATAACAGTTCGGGCCTGCATTTTAAAGCCGACGACCTCGCTGATATGCACATAAGCCGATTCCGCAACTGCGGCGGCAAATTCCGCAGCAGGTAATCCACCATCATAGAAATAAATATCATAATGTTTAGATTGGATATATTGCCAGTTTTGATATTCGTATTGGATTTTATTCTGTCCGAATCCCTGCGCCTGCACACCCGGGCTCAGCACCAGACCGAAAAAAATGACCTGCAAAAGTCTTTTCAGCATGAAAATCATACTCCATTCGATGTAAATAGAAAAAACAGGACCAGCGCGGAAAGTTTCAGACCACGGGAATTGTAAAAGTGAAAAGCGCACCGCCATGCTCCGTATTTTCGACAGATATGTGTCCGCCGTGTTTTGTAATAATCTGTTGTGTCACGGCCAGACCCAAACCGCTACCGCTGGTTTTGGTCGTAAAAAATGGTTCAAATATTTTTTCCGGCGCTGTGATGCCCGGCCCGCTGTCCTGCACGCAGACCTGCACATGTTTTTTTCCCCAGCGTGAAATAGTCGATAATGACACGACAATCTCACCCTGGTTTTGCATGGCTTGTGCAGCGTTTTGAAACAGATTGATAAGGACTTGTTTCAATCCGTCCGGATCGAACTGAATGATCGATGATTTGATCTCTGCAGCAAACCGGATATGTACGTCATCTTCAAAATCATGTTGAATTTCCTGCACGACCTTATCGATAAACTCAACCACATCCTGCTTTTCCGGCTGCAATTCACGGTCGCGGGCAAAAGCGAGAAAATCCGTCACTAACCGGTTGAGGCGATCGACTTCCGTCGGGATGAATTCCAGCAATACATCCGGCTTTTCTTTGTTAAAATGACGAGACTTAATCACCTCGGCCGTACTTTTTATGATGCCCAGCGGATTGCGGATTTCATGCGCCACAGTTGCCGCCATCTGCCCCATGGAAGCCAGGCGCTGGTTTCGCTGCATTGAAAACTGCAAGCGTGTATACTGTGTCACTACCCAATAAATCAAGCCGATCGCCACGAGAAGTACTAAAAATGTAAACACCAGGCCCCAATTCATATATTTCTGAAATCCATGAATCGTGCTAAAATGCTGTGCCGAAGCCTCGACGATGACCACGGCGATGATGGTTCCGATCTCATTTTTTAGCGGTGCATAAGCTGTTTTAAAATAATTCCCGGAAAGCGAATACATTTTTGAAGTGGAAACCGTATCATGCAAGCTGCTTTTGTAATACAAGCTGTCGCCAACGAGATGGGTAACCATCTCCCCTTGCGAATAGAGTGCAGGAAAAGCGATGACGGTACGGAAATAGCGATCGACGATAAAAATTGCCTGGAGATCATTCTGTTGCTGTTCAGTTTCCAAAATGCCGTTTAAAAAAGTTAAATCTGCAGGTTCGAAGGATTCCAGTGACGACGGCAAATTTTCGAGCAAGATGTCATATTCGATATTTTCAGCGATTTTACCGGCGATGAGCATGAGGCGCCCACCCAGTTCATTGTCGATAATCGTCGTTATCCGGTCGATAAACAGTCGATTGATGAATAAATTTGTCAGCAGAATAACCAGAGTGATCGTGCTCAGGGAAGAGATGACCGTCCATTTATTAGTGAGCGGAGATTTGATGGATGCAAGCACTTTATTCATAAATTTACAAGACTGTTTCCAGTCTAATCTTCACCAAGCAAGTGGGTATTATCGCTTTCTTTATACTGCTTGACCTGTGCAATTATGGCGTCAAAAACTTGCCGGTGATCAACGGATTTGAGACATGCACCATCGCCCTTAGGGCAGACTTTTGAATAACAGGGCCGGCAGTCCATTTCCTGCCAAAAGGCACGGTGGCCTTTCTCAATCGAATAAGGGAACCAGATATCAGGTTCTCCCGGGCCAAAAATACCAAAGGTCGGCGTATCCACGGCAGCGCTCAAATGCATCACACCACAATCATTGGAAACGTGAATAAAAAAATGCTGAATTACGGCGGCCAGGCGGCGCACAGGCAAAATATCACCGATGATCACCGGGCCGATCCAGCCTCCGGCGATGTTTTTCGAAATTTTTTCCTCACCCGGACGGCAAGTGACAAAAACCTGCAAACCGGCTCTGGAAAGCTTTTGTGCCAATTGTGCATAATTTGAATAATCCCAAATCTTCGTTGGCCATGTCGCCCCCGGATGCAGCCCGATAATCGGTTGTTCAGGGTCGAGTCCTTTGCTGCGTAAATAATGGAAAGCTTCTTCTTTTTCTTCTGCACTCACAAATACTTGAGGAAACCGGGCTTTTGTTTGAATGCCCATCAGACTCAGCGAATGCGTATAATGCTCGATAATGTTTTTATTTTTTCTCTGTTCCGCTTGAAAATAATTATAAAAGAAACGGCGTATTTTGGGATTGCCGCCAATGCGGTAGGCGCTTCCGGAAAGGTAGGCGTAAAGTGCTGAGCGGAAACTGCCGAAGAGATCGATGATCAGATCAAACCGTAAACCTCGTAATTGGGAAATCAGAGCGATTTGACGGGCAAACGCAAGGCGGCGGCTTTCAAACGGTTTGCGCTGCAAACGCGTTGAAATAACCTGGTCTAAATTTGGATTATTCTTGAGAATAGCGGCAAACTTCTCTTCTGTCAAATAGGCGATGTAGGCATCGGGAAATGCTTTGCGAATCGAATCGATCAGCGGTGTCGAAACGATAACATCGCCAAGATGCCGGAAACGACATATTAATATCCGGGGCTCGCTGTTCGCATCAAACTTAATCTTCATCTGTGTATTCAATTTCATGTCTCAGAACCTGCTGTCTCGATGAGTTCAAAACACCGAAGTTTGTAAAACTCCATGATAAACATCCTCAACCTCGCCGCGCAAAAGATGCCTCCCGGACGCGGAGTCCAGATCAACTTGTAACCTGCCGCCCAACGCTTGAAATTCCATAGGAAGCGGTTTTTGCATCATCCTGTTCAGGATGATCGCCGAGGAAACGGTGCCGGTGCCACAGGACAAGGTCTCTGCATTGACGCCCCGTTCATAAGTCCGTATTTTTAGCAAACCACCGCTATCGGATACAAAATTAACATTGGTTTTTCGTGGATGAAAAGCAGCGTGCTCACAATAATAAGCGCCGGTTTTTTCAACATCAACTTGTTCGATATTATCACAAAAGAGCACATAATGCGGAACCCCGAGCACGAGATATCCGCCTTCCTGAAAATTTTCTGTTTCGAGAATGCCGGGGGAAAGGACGAGCTCCTGAGGCTCCTGCATCAGCAATGAAACGAATTGACCTTCAACTGTGGCTTCATAAAGTTCCTCGCCGACTGCAAATTTCATTTGTGCCGGTGCGATATCATTTTTATAGGCATAATATGCGCAGGCACGGGCGCCATTGCCGCACATTTCTGCTTCAAAACCATCTGCATTATAATAGCGCATTCGAAAATGTACCGTATCGCTCTGCTCGATGAGCAGGACACCATCTGCACCGACTCCGGTTCTGCGGCGGCAAATGCCTTCGATTAGCGGATATTCATCACCGCGCAGTATTTTCCGCCGGTTATCGATAAGAATAAAATCATTGCCGGTCCCGCTCAGTTTTGTGAAACGAATTTCGCTCACGAAGAAACTCCCGTGGGTTGCACAGTCACCCAGCGTATATATGGTTTTTAAGAAACAAAATAGAGAAAACGGAAGCCAAAGTCAAAAGATTTAAAGCCGGTAAAAACATTTGGATGGCGGAAAATCGAAATGAGAACGCCAACCTTTGAAAACAAGATTGGCGCTCTGATCGACAAAATTTTTCAAAATTATTTTAGAAGTCGTAGGAATCCCCGACGTTGAGAATACGGGCCTGCTGGCCTTTTTTTGCCACTCTGGAAGTAAAAACACTGGCGTCCTGATTGATGAGATCGAAAGTATTGTAATGCATGGGAATCGTGACACGAGCATTGAGCAATTCTGCAGCCTTGACGGCGTCATCGATACCCATGGTGAAATTATCACCGATCGGTAGCAGTGCTGTGTCGATTTTGTTCATCTCGCCGATGAGCTGCATATCGAGGAACAAACCGGTATCGCCGGCATGATAAAGGGTTTTGCCGCCGGCCATCAGCAAGACACCCATGGGATTGCCCAGGTAAATGATTTCATCATCCGTCGTAAAGCAACTACCGTGATGGGCGATGGTAAACTTCACTCTGCCAAAGGGAAATTCATGCGATCCGCCGATGTGCATGGCATGGGCGTTTTGCAGACCATTTTGCTGGCAATAGGTGACGATTTCAAAATTCGAAATCACCATGGCATCATTGGCTTTTGCCAATTCAAAAGTATCCCCGATGTGATCGCCGTGGCCGTGGGTGACGATGATAAAATCGCATTTCAAATCCTCCGGTTTTAACTTCGCGATCGGATTCCCCGTTAAAAAAGGATCGATTACCACTTTGTACTCACCAACTTCAACGGTAAAGCATGAGTGTCCTTGAAATGTAATATTCATAACATCCTCCAGCTAAATAATTTGAATTTTGGGAGTTCGTGTTAAAGTTCAGCTATTGAACATATTGTGCCCAGACCGGGTCAGGAATCTTCCCGTTCACCCATTCAGCGCCATCAGAGCGATATTCTTTTTTCCACACAGGCACCTTTTTTTTCAGCGTATCGATGATAAAGCGGCATGCTTCGAAAGCCTCTGCACGGTGATCGCAAGAGACAGCGATCACCACACTGGTATCACCGACATATTGCATACCGAGACGATGAACAATAGCCAATTCCCGCACCGGCCACTCAGCCCTGGCCTCTGCCGCGATTTTTTCGAGTTCGCTCTGCATCATTTTTTCATAGCCATGGTACTCCATCTTTTCAACTTTTTTACCATTTGCATGATTGCGCAGACGGCCAATAAAAAGCGCAACGCCGCCGGCTGCCGGGTTGTCTGTTTTAGCGAGAATGGAGTCCAAATCGATTTTCTCATGGGTGATTTCAATCATGTCGTCCTCCAGAGATCGGCGGAATCAGCGCTAATTCATCACCATCGTTTAATACTTGCGATCGGTCACAATATTCACTGTTCACGGCGAAACTCACGATGCTTTTATATTTTTCAAAATCAGGATATTTATTACATAACGCATCGAACAAATCCCCCGCTGATATTGCTTTTTCAATTTCCAAATCCAGCTCATCGGCTTGTGAAATCTCTCGCAACATTGCAAAAAACAATACTTTTACCGTCATCGATCTCTCATCTTCTCATGTTTAGTCAATCTTTTTTTTGTCAACACCGCTTGCTCGCGAATCAACCTCTCTTCATGACCGGTGAATTTCTCCACCAGTCCGGTCAGCCGACTGTTACCACTGTTACTGGCAGCGATTAGAACATTGCGCATAAATCCGCGGAACTTCGTTCGCTTAACCGGGGATTTACGAAAGAGTTGATGGAATTTTTCTTCGTCTAATTGCAAGAGGAAAGCCAAATCCGGATTCATTAGATTTTCCCGCGGCTGAAAAGTACGATCGCTGCTTTCTGCGGCTTTTTTATTCCAGGGACACACGTCCTGGCAGATATCACAACCAAAAATCTGACGGCCGAAATGCATCTGCAAATGGTCGGGAATATCACCTTTATTTTCTATCGTATGATAGGAAATGCAACGATTGGAATCAAGTACATAAGGCGCCCGCAAGGCGTTTGTTGGGCAGGCGTCGATGCAGGCGGTGCAACTGCCGCAGAAATCCTGTACAGGCGGAGATGGCTGAAATTCCGCATCGGTGATAATCACCGCGAGGAACAACCATGAGCCTAATTCTCTGTTGATGATACAACAGTTTTTTCCGCTCCAGCCGATGCCGGCTCTTTCGGCCCAGGCGCGTTCGAAAACCGGACCGGTATCAATATAATAACGCCCGGAAAAACGCCTCTCACATAAATTTAACCAATAATTATTCAGTTCGACGATATTTTTTTTTATGATTTCATGATAATCATCACCCCAGGCGTAACGGCTGATCCATGCCCTGTCAGGCTTTGCAGGCTCTGTCGATTTCGGCTGCGGTGCGTTATAATTTTTTGCACAGACAAAAATTGAATTCGCATTTTCAACGATCAATTCGGGATTGCATTTTTTTTCCTCATGCCGGGCAAGGTATTCCATCGTCGCATGGTAGCCTTTATTTATCCACGCCGCATAATGGGCCATGGCTGGAATATTTTCAATCCGGGCGATGCCGAAACGATCAAATCCCAGTTCTAAGGCCTGTTCACGCAATCGCTTTTCGAATTGCCCGGTGTCGGCTTTTGCCGCATCCCCCTGCTGCTTCATTTGATATCCGAAACCATTTTAAAACCGGAAAGTCGGTGTTTGCGCCGGACTTCCGCTTGTTTCCAGCGGCGAATTTCATCATCGGTAACGGGCTGATAAGGCCCCACAGGTACCGGTTTTTCCTTGTTTTCATCGAGCGCCACAAAAGTCAGATATGCCGAACTCGTGTGTTTTCGTTTGCCGGTATATAAATTCTCCGAGATCACCCGGGCGCCGATTTCCATCGAGGTGTTAAAAGCACGGTTGAGCGAGGCTTTGATGACGATCAACTCCCCCACCTTTATTGGATGTCTGAAATCGAGAAAATCGATTGAAGCGGTGACAACCGGCTTGCGGCAGTGGCGAAATGCCGCAATCGCACAGGCGATATCGATGAGATGCATAACTTTGCCACCGAGAATATTACCGAGAATATTGGCGTCGTTCGGCAAGACGATCTCGGTAATTTCAGCCTTGGCTTCCATTGATAATTCCTCATGATAAAATAATTGGCGCAGAAAATATAATGAGTTCAACTTCTGTTTTTGATGGGATTAAATATAGGGCGGAAGGACGAGACTTGCAATGAGATATTCGAGGTGTTTTAAAGCCAGATCTCCATACCTTCCCGGCCGGCGCAGACATCCGGAAAGAGTTCCTTTGCCTGTGCTTCGATTTCATCCATCTTTATGTCATCATGCGATGGATCATGATGGTAAAGAATGAGCTTTTTGACCTCGGCTTTGTTTGCAACTTCGCAAGCCATTTCCAGCGTGCTATGCCCGAAACCTCTTTTTGAGAAATCCGGATCGCTGTATTCATCGGACAGGTACTGCGCATCGTGGATGAGCACGTCGGCGCTTTTGGCAAATTGGATGAGGTCTTTGTCACCTCCTGCAACACCTTCGATATCAGTCGAATAAACGATGGTCTTTCCGTTTGTTTTGATTTTATAAATATAAACCCCGTCCGTGGGATGAGCCGGACTTTTAAAACTCGTGATAATCATATCAGCCGCATCGACATCGGTGACGGGTTCCCGGCGTTGGAAAAGTTGCGGATGATAGATAGAGTTACGGATAACCAGCTTTTCATCAACCTTGAAGTTGTGAATAGACTTTTGCGCGCTCAGATCTTTTAGTTTTACCGGACAATACTCCGGTTCCATGGAGTGGGTCAAACTGGTTTCGATATCACGGCCGAGCAATTCCGGGCCGTAGACATACATCGCGTAGTTTTTATGGTAAGCAGGTTTAAAAAACGGCAATCCCTGAATATGATCGTGATGCGTATGTGAAAGCAGGACTGTAATGGGGAGCAGCTCTCCATTATTGTTCTGTCTCTCCTGCAGCACTTTTTCACCTAGAGGAATAATGCCGGTGCCGGCGTCGAGGATGAGTACATGCTTTTTATTGCGAATCTCGATACACGAGGTATTGCCGCCGTATTTAACGGTTGCCGGGCCGGGAACGGGAAAACTGCCCCGCACACCCCAAAAGCGAATAAGTAGTTCTTGTTGCTGCATTATCCTCAAGCCAATTATGTGGAGTTGTACTTCCTTACTTTAGTCTGGATGTGTACCACTGCAGGCCACCTTCTGCAGATTAAATTCTTGTAATTAACACCCTAAAAATTACGAGCTTATTAAGATAAGACGGAAATATAGTGCGGTTTGCTAAAATGCACCAAAAAAATTAATGTCATATTTAAATCAATCTTTTACGATAAAACCGCATATGCAGCATTTTCATAGGCGCTGATTCCGCTTTTAAGTTGATAGGATTGCTCATCGACGGCTGGCGGCGGAATTTGATTCTGATTTGTTGCCTCAGGCGTATTTATTTCGTTATTTTTTTGCATCAGTTCAGCCCGCGCCTGCGCGGCAGCAGCACCTGCTTCCGCAGCGATTGCCCGGTCTGCAGCAGATGGGTTCATCGGTGCCTGCGCAGCTTTGCGAACGGTCTGCATTTTACGGATTGTCGCCGCCGGATCATCTGCAACTGCACTGGTGTCGATGGAAACCTCACCACCAGTTGCATAGCGTTTGCCGTCCGGCCCGACCTCGAAAGTAAAACGCGCTCCGCTGGTGGCGTACCCTCCTGCTACGGCAAGGTGCGCCTGTTCATGCATACGAACTTCGCGATCGCGAGATTTTAATTCCTTGACCGCAGTCTGTTCATCCCCGGAAAGTTCCTGTGCAGAATTGTTGTTTGATTCATCTGAGGCGGGTATTGGTATTTCACCTTCCCCCCCGCTCTGTGATACGGCTTGTGAATCGGGCCGGGAGAGAAATTTTTCTACCCCTGCAGCAGATAATTCTACGCGATCGCCCTGACGGGCTCCACTTACCGGGATCGCATATCCGGCAGAACTTCCACCTTGCCCGGCTGCGGGTTTTACGCTATTTATCTGAGATAAATATGTGCCTGGAATAGCTTGAATTCGCATGAAAAATTCCAAATCCTTGCGATTGAGTTTTTTTATTTATCGGCACTAATTTTTAAAAAATTCAGTCGATAAGCCCATTCACACACTTGATTTTAAATATGTTTCACCCCGGTTATTTAGTTAGCTCAGCTAGTTTAATCATGCTACTATCATTTTATATGTAATAGTTTCAGTGGCGACGATTCTATTCATAAGATTTTCAAAGATATTAAAGATTCTTCCTCTTCGATTAAAGCGATAAGTAAAT
>JAJRYV010000077.1 GCA_024275575.1 bacterium | reverse complement strand
GTGCAACAACAACCACGATATGTTTTTTTAAATGCGTCTCGCCGCCCTGCTGCAGAAACCGCAAAACGGTGCCGATGCAGTCACCGCGCAGGAAGTCGTCAGAATGGCGACAGTCGATGGTGCGCGGGCGCTCAATTTGCAGCAGGAAACAGGTTCGCTTGAGTTGGGGAAAAAAGCAGATATTATCGGTCTGCAGGAAACGGCTTTGCATTCCATCCCCGGGAGTGATATTTACAGCCGCATCGTTTATTCTATGAATAGCCACGATGTTGAGTTCACCATGGTCGATGGCTGTTTTCTGATGCAAAAGCGGGAACTGCTCACTATCGATGAAGAAGCTGTCGTCGCGTCTGTGCTCCCAGCCCTGCAGCGAGTGAAAAAAAAATATCTGGTGCAAGCATGATCGTTGCGGCGGGAACCAAACGAAAACCAAAGCTGGAGGCTGTGTCTACAGCTTTTACGAAAGTCATGGATCGATTGGGTAGAAATAAGGAGGGAATAAAAGTTCATCCCTTCGAAGTGCCGTCCGGAATTTCATCGATGCCGTTGTCGTTGGCTGAACTGCTTGAAGGGGCGATGATGCGTGCAAAAAATGCTCAAATTGCCGCTCGTAACACTTCCCTTGATGTCGATTTTTGTGTTGGTATGGAAGGCGGGTTTTTCAGGCATAGCAGGGGCTCTGAAAATTATGTTTTCCTGCAATCCTGGGCTTTTTGTTTGCGGGCCGGCCAAGGTTATTTTGGCAGCTCCGGCGCGATGCCGGTTCCGCCGGTAATCGCCGCAGAAATCTATGAAAATGATGCTGAGCTTGGCCTGATCATCGATCGCTACGGTGCTGAAAATGATATCCGCAGCAAAGGCGGCGCCTATGCTGTTTTTTCACAGGGCTTGATCAATCGGCAGCAGAGTTTCGAGCTGGCGCTCCTTGCTGCGTTGACACCGTTTTTCAATGCCGCACTCTACAAAAGGTGATTTATCACGATCAAATCAGGTCGACGACTTTCCATATCCTGACGATCGATACTCCCCCGTTTTTTTCTCAATTCTGTTGTTTTTCAGGCAATATAATGCAAAAAGTTATTTTGTATTTCGTAAAAAATTTCACAAACTTTCCGTTCCTTATAGAAGGAATGAATCGCTTTAATCCAGTCATGATGCTCGCCCCGTGCCAGCGACTTTCTCCGGTCGTTCTCTATTGCTGGGCTGTTACTAAATCTGAGCTGCTATTTGTTAAATTGACATCAACGGTTTAAGCGCATTTTCAACAACAGAAAATTGCCGGCACCCCACTTCCCCCTTTTGAAATCCAAAACAGATGTAAAAACGTCGGTAATCATCATATTTTCATTTTTTTGTGCTGTCGGGAATTTTTTTTCGAAAGTTAAGATTAATATTATGAGAACGTTTTGTAGAGGAAAAAATCACTTATGATGAGAAAGAGAGTTTTGCATGCGTAATGTATTGGCCATGGTTCTCGCTGCAGGCAGAGTCGATGAGTTAAGTGTTTTGACAATGCACCGGCCAAAATCTGCACTACCTTTCGGCGGCCTTTACCGCGTCATCGATTTCCCCTTGTCCAATCTCATGCATTCCGGTATCAGCCATGTCGGCATTCTATCACAATATCGCCCTTTTTCACTGATGAATCACATCGGCGATGGCTCATCCTGGGATATGAACGGACGTCACAGCTATTTGCATATTTTACCACCTTATAAAGGTCACAAACCGCAGGACTGGTATCGCGGTACGGCAGACGCCATCCACCAGAATATCGATTACATCAAACGAGAAAACCCGGAGATGACACTGATTCTTTCAGGTGATCATGTTTACCAGATGGACTACCGGCGTTTACACGAGTTCCATAAAAAAAACAATGCCGACGTAACCATCGCATTTAAGCAAATGCCCATTGAACAATGCTCGCGTTTTGGTTTGGCGCATTTTGATGAAAATGAAATTTCCATGGAAGGCGGTCGGTTGGTACGCTATACCGAAAAGCCCAAAAAACCGTTAAGCAATTGGGCTTCTCTCACTATTTACCTTTTTAAAACCAATGTCCTGGTCAACAGCATCGAGAAATTTGTCGGCAGGGGTGGCAAGACGGATTTTGGCCGCGATGTTTTTCCGGAACTCGTGAAAACGCATCGCGTTTTTGGCTATCGCTTCAGCGATTTCTGGGGTTATACGCGAACTATTGCAGAATATTACCAGTCAAATATGAGCCTGCTCGGTGATCATCCGGCCATCGATCCGGAGCAATGGCGCATTCGCACAAATTTATCCCATCGCCATATTCAGGATCATTTGCCGACACTTTTCGGTAGCTCCGGCAATGTCAAAAACAGTCTCGTTTACAACGGTTGTCGCATTTACGGGCATGTGGAAAATTGTATTCTTTTCCCGGGTGTTACCGTTGGCAAAGGCGCGGTTATCAAAGATTCGATCATTTTTTATGATACGAAAATCGGCGCCGGCGCGACAGTGCAGGCCGCGATCATCGATACGGATACGCATGTCTGCGAAGGGGCGGTTGTCGGTTCAAAAATCGAGGGTGATTCTGCGCAGATTTTGCAACAGAAGTTAACGCTGCTCGGCCGTGATGTGATCGTTAAACCCAATGCCTGTATCTTGCCCGGAACACATTTGTCGGCAGAGTCGAATATCGATAATTATCGTGTTCCCCAATCGATAAAAGAGGTTGTTTAAAATGGACAGAACCGTAGGACTGATTCTCGCCGGCGGCGCAGGTAGCCGCCTGGGTGTTTTGTCACAAAACCGTGCAAAGCCGGCGGTTCCATTCGGTGGCATCTACCGCATCATCGACTTTACAATCAGTAACGCAATCAATTCCGGGTTGAATTATCTTGGCATATTAACGCAATATAAACCGGAATCGCTGATGACGCATTTACAAAATGGCGATGCCTGGGGCCTTTCCGGCAGGACGAAATGTTTGAAAATACTGCCGCCCAGCACCGGCCGCAAGGACTCGGACTGGTACCGTGGCACTGCGGATGCTGTGCGGCACAATATGCGCTTCATTCACAATTTTGAACATTGCGATACTGTGCTGATTCTCTCTGGTGATCATATTTATCACATGGATTACAGTCAAATGGTCGACTACCACCGGCAAAAAGCGGCCGATGTCACCATTGCCGCGATGACGGTGCCGCTGGAAGATGCGCGCGAATTTGGCATCGCTGAAGTGGATTCCAAATTTAAAGTGACTGGCTGGGAAGAAAAACCGCGACACCCGCGCAGTAATCTTGCGTCCATGGGGGTTTATGTTTTTTCCCTGCCATATCTGGAACGGGTTTTTAGCGAAAATCCGGGTAATGATTTTGGCAAAGATATCATCCCCCATGCGATGAAAACAGCCGATACGTTTATTTTTCCGTTTTATGGTTACTGGCGCGATGTTGGAACGTTGAAAGCATACTGGCAAACGAATATGGATATACTCGATCCCAAACAGCCTATCGACCCTGAAGAATGGGAAATTTTTACAGCCGTCAACGAAGGCGCTCGTATCGGCGACCGGCCTCCGACATATATTGGGGCGGAATCCAATATCGAGAACAGCCTTGTTTCACAGGGCTGCATCATCGAGGGTGAGGTGATCAACTCGGTGCTTTCTCCGGGAGTCTGGGTACAAAAAGACGCGGTTTTGCAAGGTTGTGTTTTGATGAACAATTGCGAAATCGGTGAGGGCGCGCAGCTCAAGAAAGTAATCGTCGATAAAGAAGTGCGCATCGGCAGTAAAGTGAGTATCGGCATGTCGGAAGATATGCGAAAAAACAGCTCATATCCTGGTTTGTTACAGGATGGTCTAACCGTTATCGGCAAAGGCGCTAAAATTCCCGACAGATGCAGGCTCGGACAGCATTGTATTATCGACAGTGGAGTGAAAATCGAACCCACGAGAGAAGTCAGCTATGAAAGTGGGTCAACGCTTTGGATGGGAAACGGCAGAGCTTGAGAAAAACCGCCTGAAAAGAGTATGAACATGAAAGCCCGGTGCTACTAAAACACCGGGCTTTTTGCATTTAAATATCGAACTTGATTCCCTGGGCCAGCGGTAGTTCCGTGCCGTAATTGATGGTGTTGGTTTGCCGCCGCATATAAGCTTTCCAGGCGTCGGAGCCGGATTCGCGGCCGCCGCCGGTTTCTTTTTCGCCGCCGAATGCGCCCCCGATTTCAGCGCCGGAGGTACCGATGTTGACATTGGCAATACCGCAATCGGAGCCTCGGTGTGAGAGAAAATATTCGGCTTCCTGCAGGTTGTCGGTGAAAATAGCAGAGGATAACCCTTGCACAACATCGTTGTGAATGGTGACCGCCTCGGCAACATCACCGCTGTATTTGATCAGATAAAGCAGGGGAGCAAAAGTTTCTTCCTGCACAATTGGGAAGTGATTTTCCACCTCGGCGATGGCCGGCCGCACGTAGCAGCCGGATTCGTGTTCACCTCCACTGAGAATCTCGCCGCCACAGAGCAATTTTCCTCCCTGTTTCTGCACCGCATCGATCGCTTCAACGAACGTTTTCGCCGCATCCTGATCGATGAGCGGGCCGAGGTGATTGTTTTCGTCCATCGGTGTGCCGATTTTCAGACCGCCATAGGCTTTGATGAGAGCGGTTTTTACTTTTTTATAAATAGATTCATGAATGATGACGCGACGGGTTGAAGTGCAACGTTGACCGGCTGTGCCCACGGCGCCGAAAACGATCGCGGGAATCGCCAGTTTGAGGTTGGCATTTTCGGTTAAGATGATAGCGTTATTGCCACCAAGTTCGAGAATACTTTTACCGAAACGCCCGGCGATAATTTTTGCCGCATGCCGCCCAACCCGGGTCGAACCGGTGATAGAAATAAGAGGAATGCGTTTATCGTGCAGCATTTTTTCGCCAATGGTTGAACCGCGGCCGACAATCAGATTAAAAATGCCTTCCGGCAGTTTGTTTGCCTTGAGCACATCGCGGATGATATTCTGGCAGGCAATTGCCGTGAGCGGCACTTTTGAGGACGGTTTCCACAAATTCACATTGCCGCAAACAGCCGCAATCATCGCATTCCACGACCATACGGCAACGGGAAAATTGAACGCAGAAACCGTGGTAACGATGCCCAGCGGATGATACTGATCGTACATGCGGTGTTCCGGTCTTTCCGAATGCATGGTGAAACCGTACATCTGCCGCGATTGCCCAACGGCAAAATCACAAATATCGATCATTTCCTGAACCTCGCCAAGCCCTTCCTGCAATGATTTACCCATTTCAAATGAAACCAGGTGGCCCAACGGGTCTTTAAATTCACGCAATTTAATACCGAGCTGGCGCACGATTTCACCACGTTGCGGGCCCGGAACCTGGCGCCAGACCTGAAATGCCTCCTCGGCTTTTTTGATCACATGTTCATAATCGGATTCAGATGCAAGATACACAGAGCCGATAAGTTCTCCACTTACCGGAGAAAAACTTTGAATCTCACCCTGATCGTTCGTCGAACCCCATTCAAGGCCGGTGGATGAACCAAAGTTTTTATTATTTATTCCTAGTGCTTGTAAAAAATCCATAAATAGCCTTTCTGGATTGTGATAAGTTTTTTACCAACTGAGATAGCCTATCGCTATGATAAAAATTACCGGATAAAAAGCAACTTTTATGCAGAATTTGACAAATCTTTTCATGGTGAACAGCATGCGTATGTGTCTGTGATCCCGGATCAAATTCCATTTCCGGATCGTCGATAAAATGAAACTGTTATCTTCCTGCGATAAGTTCAGCCAAACGTTAAACCGGCTGGCTAAAGCAATTCAACCCTGATAGAGCGGGCTGAAATTTGAGCCGCCTTCAGGCGGGTTTTCAAAAAGTAACCGCAGGCTTCAGCCTGTGGCGGAGCCGGTCTAAACAGACATACAATAAGATGTTTATCTTGCTTTAAAACAAGGGATTAGGCTGTTTTATTTTAAAGCGGATTATATGAATTGTCACCGTTGTTTCGCCTTGACTTTTGAGGGTGGAATCATTATTATGTCTGATTGTTTTGAATTTTATGAACCCTGATATTTTGTTCTTGCTTAAAGGTTGTCAGGGGATATCCTTGTGAAAATAAAATAAAGGAATGGAAAACGCAAGAGAAGCCAGGTACCGGAACGCTTTATGTTATCAGTACACCCATCGGGAATCTGAAGGATATTACATATCGGGCTGTTGAGACATTGCAGATGCTCGACATTGTAGCGGCCGAGGATACCCGGCATAGTGGCAAGTTGTTAAAACACTATGAGATAGAAGCGAGATTTATTAGCTTTCACGATCATAATAAAGAAAAGCAACTCCCCTTTCTTCTTCGCGAATTAAAACGAGGCAAAAACATCGGAGTCATCACCGATGCAGGCACTCCCGGTATTTCTGACCCGGGATTTTCTTTGATTAGAGCAGCCCTGCAGGCTCGTGCTTCCGTCGTCCCGATACCCGGCGTGACAGCTTTTGTCCCGGCACTCGTCGTTTCCGGGTTGCCGGTTCACCGTTTTGTATTTGAAGGTTTCCCTCCGGTAAAAAAAGGCCGAAAAGCTTTTTTTGAAAAACTGTGCGATGAGAAGAGAACGATTATTCTTTATGAATCGCCACATCGCCTGAATAAAACTGTTCGGGAAATCGGGGAATATTGGGGTAACAGGAATATCGTCATCGCGCGTGAATTGACAAAAAAATTTGAAGAATTTCTCCGCGGCACGGTGCAGGAAGTTCTCGAGGAACTATCCCAAAAACCGAGAAAAGGCGAAATCGTCATCATTATTGATGGCCGAAAACCGTAACAGAAAAACAGAAAAGAGACAAATGAAAGTCAACTTCTTATCCAAGGGCTTGAAAGACTGGTATATTCGTTTCACCCAGCCGGTGGTCGATATTTTTATCGAACTTGAGCTCAACCCCAACTTTTTTACCACCATCGGTTTTATCATCAGCATCATTGCGGCATATATGTTTTCGCAAGGCAATTTGCGTTTCGGTGGGGCACTGGTTTTGCTCTCAGGTACATTTGATATCATCGACGGCCGGGTGGCGCGGGCAACAAACCGTGTAACGAAATTCGGCGCCCTGTATGATTCCACTCTCGATCGTTACGCTGAAGTGATCATGTTTTTCGGGCTTGCTTATTTTTTTATTTTTCAGGCGTGGAATCAGGAGATGAACGAAGTCGTTGCGCTAACTGCCGCAGTTGGTGTAAATATCGCGCTCGGAGGATCGATCATGGTCAGTTACGTCAGAGCCCGGGCCGAGGCCTTGGGTTTTGACTGCAGTGTGGGATACATGCAGCGTCCGGAACGCATCGTCTACATTGGCATCAGCGCTATTTTACAAAAATATATCTTAATCCTTGCACTTTTACTCATCGCCATAATGGCCAATTATACGGCCATGCAGCGTCTATATCATATTTGGAAGCAGGAACGGCAGCAGAAACTGGAAAAAGAAGCACTTGATGATGATATAAAAGGATCACCCTGATTCTATTATTAATTTTTGTTTCAAACATCTTATGAAAGGTAAAATCGAATGAAAAACGGAGTTGAGATCAAACCGGCAACGGGTAAACTTGGTATTCTGACACCGGGAATGGGTGCGGTATCGACCACATTTATCGCCGGTTGTCTCGCGGTGTTAAAGGGGATTGGAAAACCGATTGGCTCACTGACACAAATGGGCAGCATTCGCCTGGGAAAAAGAACGGATGGTCGCAATCCGCTGATTAAAGATTTTGTACCGCTGGCGGAACTGCATGATCTCGTTTTTGGTGGCTGGGATATTTTTGAGGAAAATGTCTACGAGGCTGCCATTAATGCCGGCGTTCTGAGCAAAGACCTGCTTAATGAAATCAAAGGTGATCTCACGGCAATCAAACCGATGAAAGCCGTTTTTGACCCGGCTTATGTGAAAAAGCTCAACGGCACCTGGGTTAAAAAAGGTGCCAATAAAATGGATTTGGCCAATCAGTTGCGCGAAGATATCCGTAATTTTAAATCGACGAACAACCTCGATCGCGTCGTTATCGTCTGGTGCGGCAGCACGGAAATTTATCTCGAACCGACAGAGGCACACAGTTCCCTGGCAAAACTCGAAAAAGCGATGCAGGATAATGATCCGGCGATTGCTCCAAGCATGATCTACGCCTATGCCGCATTGAAAGAAGGCGTGCCTTTTGCCAACGGCGCTCCCAATTTGACCGTCGATTTCCCGGCAATTCAGGAACTAGCCAAAGAAATGAAAATGCCCATCAGCGGCAAGGATTTTAAAACCGGCCAGACTTTTATGAAAACACTGCTGGCGCCAGGATTCAAAGCACGCCTGCTTGGCCTTTCCGGATGGTTCTCAACCAATATTCTCGGCAATCGCGATGGTGAAGTGCTCGACGATCCCGATGCATTTAAAACAAAGGAAGTAAGCAAGCTCGGTGTGCTCGAATATATTCTGCAACCCAAAGTTTATCCGGATTTATACGGTGATCTTTATCACAAAGTGCGGATCAATTATTATCCGCCTCGCGGCGACAACAAAGAAGGCTGGGACAATATCGATATCTTCGGCTGGCTGAGTTATCCGATGCAAATCAAGGTGGATTTTCTCTGCCGCGACAGCATTTTAGCCGCGCCGCTGGTACTCGATTTGGCACTGTTCTCCGATCTCGCAGCCCGTACGGGTATGCACGGCATCCAGGAATGGCTGTCTTTTTATTACAAGAGCCCGATGGTGCCGGAAAACCTTTATCCGGAACATGATATTTTCATTCAACTGATGAAATTGAAAAACACCTTGCGCCACCTCAAAGGTGAAGATTTGATTACCCACCTGGGCCTTGAATACTACGATTGATAAACACAGAAATCTTGCCCCGGCCTGTCAGATTTTTACTGACACCCCGGGGTTTATTTTATACGGCAAAACAGTTTGAAACGTAAGTCTCCATTAAAATCAATTCTGAAGACATCTTTGCCCGCGGTCATCGATCTATCCTCACAAACGATCATGTGGACGATCGAAACTATTTTAATCGGGCAAATCAGTGCGGCCGCATTTGCCGGCGTTGGCATGGCCATTCAGATTCTCGTGGTTTGCATGACAGTGCTGTTGACATTTATCGTCGGCGCATCGTTGATTTTAACCCGGCATCTCGGCGCCGGAAACACTTGGGAAGCCAACCACGTTCTCGGCCAAACTGTGATGATGGGTGTGGTGTTGAGTTTTATTCTCGGCCTGACCTGGTATTTTGGCGCCCCCTGGCTTTTAAGCCTGATTCGTGAAGCCAGCGGCGAAGCGCGCAACTCCGGTGTCACTTACCTGCAAACAGTCGCTTTTTTTGCACCCATAATAATTACCAATTTTGTCGCTGTCGGAGTGATTCGCGGCGCCGGCGATACCATTCATTCGATGATTATCAATCTTACCATCAATTCTCTGAATGCCGTACTCGCTCCTGTTTTAATTTTCGGCCTTTTCGGTGCCCCGCGGTTGGAAGTGTTCGGTGCTGGTCTCGCTGTGGGTATTTCCCACTCGGTGGGATTTTGTATCACTGCATATTTATTGCGCAGCCGGAAAATGACTTTATTTCTTTCGTTGCGTGAAACAACGACACCGAACTGGCAGACGTTTAAAAAACTGTTTAAAGCCGGTTTGCCAACGACTGTTGAGCAGCTCGTCTGGTCACTCGGCCTGCTCGTTGTTTCGATGTACGCCGCAATTCTTGGTGTAACAACCCTAGCAGCACATCAGGTTTTTCTGCGCATCCAGGCCATTCTCTCGATGTTTTATTTTGGCTTCGGCCTGGCTGCCATGACGCTGATGGGGAAAAATCTTGGCGCGGAAGAAAAAAAACTGGCTCAAAAAACAGCAGAGATGACCGGTTGGGTTGTATATATTTTCGTCATGATCGTTTTTGCGGTGACTGTTTTCTTTTCCAAAAATTTAATAATCATTTTTACCGATGATCCACAAGTTGTCAAAATTGGTTCCACGGTTGTACTCGCTTTCGCACTGGCGCAAATTCCCAAAGCGGTCAATGGCGTGGTGATCGGGAATTTACGCGGTGCCGGTGATTTGAAATGGCTCATGTGGACGACGATGGCCGGGGTCATCTTTTTTGAAATCGGCAGCACCTGGGCTTCAGTGTTTATATTTAATCTCTCCCTCTGGGGGTTGTGGACGGTGCACATGATCGATGAGACAACACGGCTGGTGCTTAACTATTGGCGTTTTCGCGGTGGTAAATGGAAATTTATCGATTTATAATTTTGATGAGATGAGCGGTTTATTATTGACTTTCGAAGGGCTTGACGGCTGTGGAAAAACTACGCAGGCACAGGCTGTTTCAAAAAAATTTCAGCGTTGGGTATCGAGCATTTATATGTACGCGAGCCCGGTGGCACGACGATTTCAGAATTGATACGTGCAATTTTACTCGATAACAGCAACAGCGAAATGCACGCACGCACGGAGTTGTTGCTCTATGCTGCGGCACGGGCGCAAATTGTCGAACAGGTGATCCGGCCGGCATTGATTGTAGGCAAGGTGGTTATTTGTGATCGTTACACCGATTCCACTGCCGCCTATCAGGGATATGGCCGCCGGTTGGATTTGAATCTTATCGATGCAGCTATCAGGCTGGCAACAAATGACCTGCAAGCTGATTTAACTTTGTTTTTTGATGTCAGCCTGGAAACTGCGGAAAAACGTCGGCGCACCGGTGGAAAAAGCGATGACCGGCTTGAAGCGGAAAATCGTGAATTTCATGCACGTGTACGCAGTGGATACCTGCAGTTGGCGAAAAAATATGCACACCGCTTCGTGACGATCGATGCAGAACAAGGCATCGAGGCGCAACAGCAAACTGTATGGCAGGCCGTTTGCGAAAAGGCGAAAAAAGCCGAGTTTAAAATGGAGGCCTTTTAATGATCAGAAAAAACCGGATGTTTTTACCAATCACGATTGGCATCATACTTTGTCTTGCGCTGTCCGGCTGGCTTTCCAAAGAAAAACATGCCGGAAAAATCGATTATCTCGCCCGCGTTCAACATAATTTGATCTATTTCGGCAAAGTTTATAAAGAGGTGACGAACCGCTACGTCGAGCTCATCGACCCGGAAAAATTGATGCGCATCGGTCTTCAGGCGATGCTTTCGGCCATGGATGATTATTCAATCATGGTCAAAGGAGAAGAAAATGCGCAATTGCAAATCATGACAACTGGCCGCTACCGTGGTCTGGGTCTGGTGATCGGCATCCGTGATAACTGGCCGACGGTCATGGAGCCGCCATACGACAATACGCCGGCGGCTCGCGCCGGATGCCGTGAGGGTGATCAGATTATTGAAGTTGACAGCGTTTCAACCGAAGGTTTGACCGTCGGAGAGGTGGCTAAATATATGCGTGGCGAGATCGGCACTGCAGTGAACATCAGCATTCGCCGCGCAGGTTCTGAAAAACCGGTAAAATTCCGCCTGGTGCGTGCGGAAATCCTCGTTAAAGATATCGAATTTGCCGATATGTTGCCCGATAGTATCGGTTACATCAAGCTGACCCGTTTTTCAAAAAATGCTGTCCCGGAAATGCAGAGCGCGATCATCGGATTAAAAAACAAAGGCATACGCAGCCTGATTCTCGACCTGCGCAACAATCCCGGTGGTTTGCTGGAATCCGCCGTCGGTGTAGCGGATATTTTTTTACCCAAAGGGCAGTTCATCGTTTCCACGAGAGGGCGTAATCCGGAATCGCTGCAAAGTTATTTCAGTGAATCACAGCCTCTTTTGCAAAATACCCCACTCGTTTTATTGGTCAATAGCTCCAGCGCTTCGGCTTCGGAAATTGTCGCCGGTGCAATTCAGGACCTTGACCGGGGCATCATTCTCGGGCAGCCGACTTTCGGCAAAGGCCTGGTACAAAGCCTTATTCCGGTTGGCGACAATGTGTTTTTGAAAATGACCACAGCTAAATACTACCTGCCGAGCGGACGGCTAATTCAGCATGACCGCCGCACAGTGAAAGAAAAAATATTATTGACTGATGGAGTACGGAAAATTTTATTCGCGGATTCTGCGAAAACTTTTAGAACGGCAACTGGTCGTGAGGTTTTTGGCCGGGGTGGAATTTTTCCTGATATTGCGGTTGCCAACGACTCTCTCAACGATTATCAAAGGCAATTGCTGCGCCAGTCGATGTTGTTTAACTTTGCTGTCGATTTCGCCGGCAGGTATGAGCGCGACACGACAATTCCGCAGGTGACAGAAGCAATTATAGCTGATTTTAAACTGTATTTGCAGGAGAAAAACTTTCACTTCGAGGAGCAGAGTTTTAAGAAATTGCAAGAGTTAAAATCTCTGCTTGCAGCCCAAGGAACGATCGAAAAAATAGAACCGTATCTGAGCAAGCTGGAAGATGAGATTAACGCTCACCCGGTCGATGAGTTCGAGAGAAATTCACTATTTATCCGGCAGCGCTTGCAAATAGAACTCGCAGCAAAGTTTGGTGGCTCGGCGGCAAAAATTCGCAGCCGTTTCGCGACCGACCGTGAATTGAAAAAAGCGATTCAACTTTTACATAATATGACCGAGTTCACTTCAATTTTAAAAAGAGTAAAAAGAATTTAAGTCTAATTGATCAGTAATCTTAATTTTAACGGAGTTCAATATGTCCAGGTATGTTTATAAATTTGGTGGCGGCAGTGCGGATGGTGGTGCAGATATGAAAAATCTGCTTGGCGGTAAGGGGGCCAATTTAGCCGAAATGGCAAACCTGAAAATACCGGTGCCTGCCGGTTTCACAATCACGACGGAATTGTGCACTCACTATTATAAAAACGATGAAAACTACCCTCCTGAGCTTGACGATCAGGTTAAAGACGGGATGAACAGCATTGAAAAAGTCATGGGCGCAAAATTCGGTGATGCCGAAAATCCGCTGCTCGTTTCGGTGCGCAGTGGTGCCCGCGTTTCTATGCCCGGCATGATGGATACCATTCTCAACCTCGGATTGAATGATACCACAGTAAAAGGCCTCGCTGCAAAAACCAATAACGAACGCTTTGCTTATGACTGCTACCGTCGTTTCGTCCAGATGTACGGCGACGTCGTTCTCGATCTCAAACCCAAATCAAAAGATGATGTCGATCCGTTTGAAGAAATTCTCGAAAAGAAAAAAGATGCCTGCTGTATTAAATTCGATACCGAATTGACTGCAGACGATTTGAAAGAATTGGTCACCGAATTTAAAGCCGCTATTCTGCGACAAACCGGCCATGAATTTCCCGAAGATCCTATGGTGCAACTCTGGGGTGCGATCACCGCTGTTTTCGGCTCGTGGAACAATGAACGGGCGATAATTTACCGCAGACTTAACGGTTTCTCCGATGATTGGGGAACGGCGGTCAATGTACAAGCCATGGTTTACGGCAATATGGGCGAAGATTGTGCAACCGGCGTCGGTTTCACCCGCGACCCGGCAACCGGCGAGCACATACCTTACGGCGAATATCTGGTGAATGCCCAGGGTGAAGACGTCGTCGCGGGTACCCGCACCCCCGAGCCTTTCGAAAATATGGCCAACTTTTCGCAGGAATCTTACGATGAACTGACGCAGATTGCCGACACCCTGGAAAAGCACTATACCGACATGCAGGATTATGAGTTTACGATTCAAAACGGCCACCTGTGGATGCTGCAGACCCGTGTCGGCAAACGCACCGGCTTTGCCGCAATTAAAATCGCTGTTGATATGGTTGAAGAGGGACTTATCTCGAAAGAAGAAGCGTTGATACGTGTTGAGCCGAACATGCTCAATCAGCTGCTGCGGCCTGTTTTCGATTCTGCTGAAAAAACAAAAAATATTAAAGAAAAAGGCCTGTTTGCCAAAGGACTAAACGCCGGCCCCGGCGCTGCTGCCGGCCGCATCGTTTTCAATGCACCCGATGCCGTGGCGTGGAAGGCTAAAGGCGAGGATGTCATCCTCGTGCGCATCGAAACTTCTCCGGAAGATATCCAGGGTATGCACGCTGCGGAAGGTATTTTAACTGCACGCGGAGGTATGACCTCGCATGCAGCGCTGGTTGGTCGACAGATGGGCCGGGTCTGCGTTGTCGGTTGTGAGATTTTGCAGATCGACTATAAAAAACGTGAATTGCGCGCTGGCGATAAATTGCTTAAGGAAGGTGACTGGCTGTCACTCGATGGTTCGACCGGCGAAGTGATGCAAGGCCATGTGACAACCAAACCATCGGAAGTGCTGCAGGTATTGCTGGAAAAATCGTTGAAACCTGAAGATTCACTGACTTACAACACCTACGCGAAGTTGATGGAATGGGCCGATGAAGTGCGCACGATGAACGTTCGCACAAACGCCGACCAACCCGATCAGGCGGCAACCGCCATCGCTTTTGGCGCCGAAGGCATCGGATTGATCCGTACCGAGCATATGTTTTTCGAAGGTGATCGCATCGATTCCGTGCGTGAAATGATTCTGGCGGAAGATCTCGCCGGTCGCAAAAAAGCACTGGCAAAGTTACAGCCGATGCAGAAGGAAGATTTTGTCGGCATTTTTAAAGTGATGCATGGCAAGCCGGTTACCGTCCGCTTGCTCGACCCGCCATTGCATGAATTTTTGCCGCATACTGACAAAGAAATCGAAGCGCTGGCCAAAGATATGGGCGTGACTGCTGAAACTCTGCATAATAAAGTGGAGCAATTGCATGAGCTGAACCCGATGCTTGGCCACCGCGGTTGCCGTCTTGGCATTGTATTTCCGGAAATTACTGCAATGCAAGCAACCGCTATTCTCGAAGCTGCTTGTGAGGTGAAAAAAGCCGGCGTCGATGTTTTGCCGGAAATCATGGTACCGCTCGTCGGCAACGTCAATGAACTGCGCCATCAGGAACAGCTTATTCGCAAAATCGCAGCCGAAGTGTTTGCCGCACAAGGCATCGAGGTCGAGTACATGGTCGGAACCATGATCGAACTGCCGCGTGCAGCACTCACGGCTGATGAGATTGCTGAAGTCGCCGAATTTTTCAGCTTTGGCACCAATGACCTGACGCAGACAACGCTGGGCATTTCCCGTGATGACGCCGGAAAGTTTCTGCCGCATTATGTCAGCACCGACGTAATTGATGCAGACCCGTTTGAAAAACTGGATCAGGCCGGCGTCGGGCAATTGGTCGAGATGGGCGTGAAAAAAGGGCGCTCGACTCGCAAAGGTATGAAAATCGGCATCTGTGGCGAGCATGGCGGCGAGCCTTCATCGGTAAAATTCTGCCACCGCGCAGAGATGAATTATGTCAGTTGTTCACCGTTCCGCGTACCAATCGCGCGGCTCGCTGCAGCACAGGCGGCGCTTGAAGAAAAATAAGCGGATCTTTAAATTGAATACTTAATATAAATCGCCCCTATATTTGCAGGGGCGATTTTTCTTTTGTCTTAACTCGAGTTAGTCAAATTAATTATATGAATAAAATATGGCACATCTTTTCTGATTTTGACGGCACCATCGCCCGGAACGACGTTGGTGCACAGCTTTTTATTCAATATGGTGATGTCGGGAAATGCCGCGAGGCGGTCACCGAATGGATGCGAGGGAATATTTCCTCGCGTGAGATGTACCGGCGTGAATGTGCAACGGCTGAGCTCACACCGTCGCAATTGTTCGAGCTCGCCGGGCAGCAGAAAATCGACCCCCATTTTATCGATTTTTACAGAAAATGCTGCGAAAAAGAATATGACACCACTATTCTCAGCGATGGTTTCCAGATTTATATCACCCAAATTTTCAGAAGATATGATCTGTTACCGCTGGAAATAAAAGCCAACGATATCAGGTTTGTTAATGGCAGGCAAATCGAACCGCAATTTCCGCACAACGATCACAGTTGCGGGCGCTGTGCCAATTGCAAGGGCTACCATATTCGCGAATTCAAGAAGAATCACCCGGATGCCGGTGTGCTGTTCATCGGCGATGGCTACTCGGATCGTTGCGGCGCACTCGAAGCGAATATTATCTTTGCAAAAGATGATTTGCTCGGTTATTGTAAGAAGGAAAAAATAAACCATATTTCTTTTGAGAGTTTTGCTGATGTCATCCAAAATTGCCAGGCGCTTGGCATCCTCCATTGATGAAGAAAATCTGTCGCTTTTAAGAAAAATCATGCAAATCGCTGAAGACGTTGGCGTTGAAGCCTATGCTGTCGGTGGTTTTGTGCGCGATTCATTGCTCAAAAAACCGGTAAAAGACATCGATATTGTCGTCGTGGGTGATGGAATTGCATTCGCCAGACTCGTAGGGCAACGGTTAAATGCAAAGCGAACGGCTGTTTATAAAAAATTCGGAACAGCAATGGTTGGCCTGGAAAACCATGAGCTTGAATTTGTCGGCGCCAGAAAAGAAAGCTATCGCGGAGATTCGCGCAAACCCGAGGTTGAACCGGCAGATTTAATGGCTGATCTCGCCCGGCGCGATTTTACCATTAACGCTATGGCGGCGAGCCTGCAAAAGGCGACATTTTTAACTTTAATCGATCCATTTCACGGTATCGATGATCTCAAATTGCGCATCATTCGCACGCCGCTGGGACCGGAGGTTACTTTTGCTGATGATCCGCTGCGAATTATGCGAGCCATCCGTTTCAGCGCGCAGTTGCAGTTTCAAATTGAGGAAAAAACATACCGCGCCATCGCAGCGACGAACGACCGGCTGAAGATAATTTCCAGTGAGCGCATCACCGAGGAGTTTATAAAAATCATTGCCACAGCACAACCGGGAAAAGCTTTTGTTTTGCTGGATGAACTTGCAGTCCTGCCTCATTTTCTGCCCGAAATATCAGCTTTGAAGGGTGTGGAAGAGCGCCAGGGTTATGCGCATAAAGACGTATTTTCCCATACGTTGGAGGTTTTGGACAACATCAGCAAGGTAACGCAAAAAACCGAACTCCGCCTCGCCGCGTTGTTTCACGATATCGCCAAGCCGCAGACGAAAAAATTTATCGATGGCAAGGGCTGGTCGTTCCACGGGCATGAGGAAGTCGGCGCCCGCATGTTACCGCGAATATTCCGCCGCATGCGCTTGTCGAATGACTGGCAGAAATATGTGCAGAAAATGACCCGCCTGCATCTGCGTCCCATCGCGCTGACCGAGGAAGAATGTACCGACTCCGCGTATCGGCGATTATTGTTCCAGGCCGGCGACGACCTTGAGGACCTGTTGGCGTTGTGTCGCGCCGATATGACCACGCGCAATGCCTATCGGCGGCATAAATATTTAAAAAATTTTAAGTTCGTTGTCGAGCGGCTCGGTGAAGTTGAAGAAAAAGACCGTATGCGTTCGTTCCAGTCTCCGGTGCGGGGTGAAGAAATTATGAAAATTTACCGGATTAAACCGGGGAAACTCGTCGGCCAGATCAAATCCCAAATTGAAGAAGCGATCCTCGATGGCAAGATCCCCAACGAATATGAAGCAGCCAAAAAATACTTACTGGAAATTAAATCCGACTTTTCCGAAACGTAAAACCGGTATCTGTTCAGCTTACTGCTCGGCGGGATTTTTTTTGTCCGGCAATCGTCGAATCCCGCCATCCATTCTGCCGGAGATTCTCTGATCGGTGAGCCTGTGGACTGAAATCTCCAACGAGCATACCTGGGATAACTACTGGAATGGGGCATCTCTCTCCCTCGGGACACAATAAAAAAATCTGAATGATTTCGTGTTTTTCAGTGTATAAATAAGTGTTGAATTCGCAGGCGGAGGACCGGTGTGAATTCATCCAGCTGATGATTTTTGCGAAACTTTTTAGCAGCATGCCCGTTTCTGCTAACAGTTTTTACCTGAAAAAATCTCTTGAAAAAATAATCCAGAAAAATAAATGATCGGTTTGAAAAAGTTTTTAGAGGAGGAAACAGAAGTCATGGTACGTCGACTTATCGTAACGCTTTTGGCTGTGACCGTTATCTTCGTGATGACACACCAAACGTCTTTTGCACAGAGTAAAACCCTCAATTTAAAACAATGCGTTGACATCGCGCTGGAAAACAATTCACAAATTCTCACCTCAAAATACCAGGTAAAAATTGCTGAAGCGAATGTTACTTCGCAGCGCTCGGCGCTTTTACCGACGGTCACAACCAATCTATATTCCGGCCAAACCCGCGTCGGGCCGAGTGAGTATTTAGACAGGGTTCCCACAGGTCTTGATAATAATGGCAACGTTGTCTATGAAATCAAAAAGGCGGTTTCCGAGCAAATCAAATTCAATAATAACAACATGAGTTTCCGCTTGAGTCAGCAAATATTTGATTTTGGCCAGACTTACAATAACATCCGGCAGTCTACAGCATCCCGGGAGGCCTCCAAAAGCAAGCTGAAATCAACAGTGCAATCGACGGTTTACAGTGTATATGATGCCTATTACGGCTTGCTGAAAGCGCAGCGCCTAGTCGAAGTTTATGAAGAATCCGTCAAGCAATATGAGGAAAATTTGAAACGCACACAGAGCATGTATGAAATCGGTTCTGTCGCCCAGGGTGACGTTTTTAAATCACAATCAAGCCTGGGCTCGGAAAAAATCAAACTCATCACCCAGAAAAATGTCGTTCGGGAAGCACAGGCAAACCTCAATGTCATTATTGGACGAAGAGCAGATACACCGGTTGAGGTGGTTGATTTGCCCGATGTTGAACAACCGCGGGTTTATACATTTGCGGAAGTTCTCAACAAAGCAGTCAACTACAACCCTGATCTGCGGCGCTACAAAGCTGAAATGGCTTCTGCAAACCACGGGCGCAAGAGCGCCAAACTTGCCTATTTGCCGACGCTCAGCGCCAACGCTTCATATCAAAGGCGCAATGACGAAATAAGCCGTGTTTATAGTGCGTTTAATAAAGACTGGACGATTTCCTTCGGCATCAGCCTGGATTATGATCTCTTTTCGGGTATGCGCGACGCCGCGGAAGTCTCACGGCAAACGTACAATTATCGCATTGCAGCGGAAAACCTCGATTACACCCGTCGCGATATAAAACGTCAGGTAATCAATGCGTTGAACGGCCTTGAAGCCTACCGGGAGATCGCCAATATCAATCAAAATACGCTGCAGGCAGCACAGGAAGATTTGCGCCTGGCGCGGGAACGCTATCGCGTTGGCGCAGGAACACTTTTGGACGTTCTCACCGCCCAATCCAGCCTGACGAGCGCAAAAAGCACTCTTGTTCGTGCTAAATACGACATGAAAATCTATGAGGCGCAACTGGCTTCTTTAACCGGTGAACTTGAATAAAACTCAACGGAGACGCCATGCTAATCGAAGTTACAAATCTGCATAAAAATTATATGATCGGTGAAATTGAAGTGCGCGCACTCGATGGCGTCGATTTTAATATCGAAAAAAATGAATATGTTGCGATCATGGGACCTTCCGGTTCCGGCAAATCAACTTTAATGAATGTACTCGGTTGTCTCGATACGCCGACGGCGGGAGAATATTATCTTGCCGGTGAGCGTGTCAGCGAAATGAACGATGATCAACTTGCCTCAATTCGTAACCGCGAAATTGGTTTCGTCTTTCAGACGTTTAATTTACTGCCGCGTGCCACAGCATTGCATAATGTCGAATTGCCTCTTGTTTATGCGGGCATCTCAACAACCGAAAGAAAAGAAAAGGCTATTGCAGCGCTGGAAAAAGTTAACCTTTCCGACCGTATGCACCACAAACCCAACGAACTTTCGGGCGGGCAACGCCAGCGGGTGGCAATTGCACGTGCTCTCGTCAATGATCCTTCCATTATTTTAGCTGATGAACCCACAGGAAACCTGGATTCGAAAACCGGCGATGAAATCATGGAGGTTTTTGAACGCCTGCACAAGAACGGAAACACGCTCATCGTTGTAACTCATGAGGAAAGCATTGCGGCGAAATCAAACCGAATCATGCGCCTGCGAGATGGAAAAATCGAAAAAGATGAACGCATCGGTGAGGGCAGGAAAGCTCTCGAAATGGTGTGATCGCTTTATTTAAAAATTCAAAATTAAACCGGATGGGAGCTTTTTGCTCCCTTTCTTTTATTATATCCACCTCTGGTTTTTATACATAAGCTTAAAAAAAAGATGTTCATAGGCGCTGTTTTCAAAGGGAACTTTCACTTGACTATCTGATCGATTTTGATTATTTTCACCGTTTGATTTTAGAATTGAAACAGCAGTTTTCTGCTCGTAAAAATAAAAAATGAATGTGCATTGAAAGAGAATAAAATTCTTCAAACAACGGTTGAATTATCGGAAAAGTTCGCTTGCTATAAAAATTGCGTTCATGAGTATTTATCGAATAAAATCAGACCTCGCCTACCCTTCAATTTATATGACCCTATACATTACACGATGTCGGGGGACGGGAAAAGACTGCGGCCCGCACTCATGCTTTTAACAACCGAAGCATTCGGCGGATCGATTGACAAAACGCTTGCAGCCGCGGCAGCGATCGAGTTGTTGCATAATTTCACCCTCGTGCATGATGATATTATGGACCGCGACAAAACCCGCAGGGGAAGAGCAACGGTTCATAATAAATGGGATATTAATGTCGCCTTGCTTGCCGGCGATGGCTTGGTTGCTCTGGCCTATGAAACCCTGCTGGAAACGCCATCCCATGAAATTCTTGCTATCAGCAAATTGTTCACACAAGGGTTGATCGAGGTGTGTGAGGGGCAGGCGATGGATATCGAATTTGAGACGCGCGACCATGTACTCACCGAAGAATACCTGGAAATGATCGGTAAAAAAACGGCACGTTTGTTGAGCATGTGTGCTCAAATCGGCGGATTAATCGCTGGTGCAAACCAGGAAGAATGCGATCATTTAAACAACTTCGGAATGAGCCTCGGGGTCGCCTTTCAGATTCAGGACGATCTTCTCGACATCACGGCAGATGAGAACATTCTTGGAAAAGATTTTGGCAGCGATATCAAACAACATAAAAAAACATCGATATTGATTTATGCACTGGAAAAGAGTTCGGCAAAACAGATCGATGAAATTCAAAGGGTTTACAAGCAGAAAGAAATCACCGCGACCGATATTTTAACAGTAAAAAACATCTTCGCTGAAACCGGTGCGTTAAGGCATGCAAAAAAACTTGCTGATCATTACTTTTCAACCGCGAGTCAGTCACTTAACAAGTTGGCTGATCGGGCGGAGGTAACATTTTTAAAGCAATTTCTCAACCTTGTCCTCAATCGAAAAGCCTGAAAGAAATTAGAAATTGCTGTGGATTAGAACCTAATTGGTGATATTAAAATATGAAAGAAGTCAAACTTCAGATAAAAAACAAGCTCGGATTGCACGCTCGTCCGGCAGCATTATTTGTAAAAACAGCTGCAAAATTTAAATCCGACGTCTTTATTGCCCGGGATTCGCAGGTGGTGAACGGAAAAAGTATCATGGGTGTGATGATGCTCGCTGCCGAGAAAGGCGCTGAACTGATCATCACAGCAAACGGCGATGATGAGGATGACGCGTTAAAAAAGTTATCAGAACTGTTCGACCGGAAATTTGATGAAGAATAGACCCGCAGACCCAAAAAGTGAGTGGAGTATTCAAGGCATTCCCGTTGCATCGGGAATTGCCATCGGTAAGGCATTTGTGCTCGAGGGCGTGCATGTAAAAATCGAGACAAAAAATATCAGTGCATCGCAAGTGGAATCTGAAATCGCAAAATACCATGAGGCGATTGCCAATATTAAAAAGCAGCTGGCATCCGATATCTCGGCAACAAAAAGACGGCTTGGCGAGGAAAATGCGCAAATTTTTGATACACATCAGCTCATTCTCGATGATCCGATGCTCGAGGAAGACACCATCAATGCTATCCGCAACGACCTGCGATCTGCCGCATTTGCTTTTTATTGTGTCCTGGAAAAATTCCAGAGCCAGCTCGCGGTAACCGATCAGGAGTATTTTCGCGACAGAGCCGTCGACCTGCGGGATATTCGTCGCCGGGTTGTTCGCAGTATTCAGGGAGATAAAACCGATTTTTTACAGAGCCTCGAGGGCGCGGCCATTATCGTTGCGCACGACCTTGCACCTTCTGATACGATAGCGCTTGACCGTCATAAAATCATGGGTTTTGCTACCGATCTTGGCGGTAAAACCAGCCATTCAGCCATTTTGGCCAGATCTTTTCAGGTGCCCTCATGCGTCGGCTTGCGCTATCTCACCAAATATATCGAGAGTGGTGACCGGATAATTTTAGATGGTGTCAAGGGCATGGTGATTGTTAATCCGCTTCCCGAAACGCTGGAAAAGTATCACAAAAAGCGCAAAAAAGTCGATGAAATTAAATTCCAGCTTAGCAAGCTCAAAGAGCTGCCCGCGCAGACACTTGACGGCAAAGATATAGAGCTGGCAGCCAACATCGAGTTTACCGATGAAGCGTCAAGTGTCACGACCTATGGTGGCCGCGGTATCGGCCTTTTTCGCTCTGACTATTTATATCTCGCACGAAATGATCTGCCCGGCGAAGAAGAACAATTTCGCGAATACAGGAAAGTTGCCGAGCAAATGAAACCGTGGCCGGTGATTATCAGAACCCTGGATGTCGGCGGTGATAAGGAACCACGTAATATTCACATTGCAAGCGAGGAAAATCCATTTCTCGGCTATCGAGCTATCCGCATATGTCTGCAGGAACCGGATATTTTTATGCCGCAACTCAAAGCAATTCTTCGTGCCTCGGTTTACGGCAATGTCAAATTACTCTTTCCGATGATCTCAAACATGGCTGAACTTTATAAGGCAAAAGCCATGCTGAAAGATGCAAAAGAAGAACTCGTTAAAAAAAATATATCTTTCAACAAAAATATCGAAATCGGGGCGATGATTGAAGTACCGGCCGCAGCGTTGATTACCGACAAAATCTCCGACGAGGTGGATTTTCTGAGTATTGGCACCAATGATCTTATTCAATATATGCTCGCAGTCGACAGGGGGAATGAACGGGTCGCTTATCTTTATAGTGATTTGCATCCAGCGGTCATTCGCATGATCAAGGAAATTATTGCAGCAGCACATGAAAAAGGAACCTGGGTTGGTATGTGTGGTGAAATGGCGGGAAACCCGTTGGCCACCTTAATTCTCATCGGCCTGGGGATTGATGAATTAAGTGTGAGCCCGATGCTGCTGCCTGAAATTAAAAACATCATCAGGGCGACAGATTATAAAGAAGCGGCAAAACTTGCAGAAAAAGCCCTTTCTTTTTCCACGGCAGCCGAAGTGGAAAAATTTATGCTGCGTTTCATGCAACGGAAATTCAAAGACCTGATCTTTTAGTTTTTATTCTAACAATACCCAAAATCAAGATTAATAATTTCGCTTAACATCCTGGGAAAGGAAATTTCATGGCATCCCAACTCTATTCTTCCGAATCGGTTACAGAGGGACATCCCGATAAAGTTGCAGATCAAATATCCGATGCAGTGCTCGATGCGGTTCTCAAAGACGACCCCTTTGGTCGTGTTGCCTGCGAAACTTTCGTTACAACCGGCCTGGCTCTCATCGGTGGAGAAATCACGACAGAAACTTATGTCGATATTCCGGCACTGGTTCGGGAAACGATAAAGGAAATTGGCTACACCAATGCCCAATACGGCTTCGATTATGAAACCTGCGCCGTGCTCACCAGCATCGACCAGCAATCATCGGATATCGCAATGGGTGTTGATAAAGCCGGCGCCGGTGATCAGGGCATGATGTTCGGTTACGCCAGCAATGAAACGGAAGAACTGATGCCTTTGCCAATTATTCTCGCACATAAACTTGCAAGACGATTAGCCGAAATGCGCAAAAATGGAACCTTGCCCTATTTGCGCCCGGATGGAAAATCGCAGGTGAGCGTGCGTTATGTCGATGAAAAACCGGTAGCAGTAGAAACCGTGGTCATCTCAACACAGCACAATGAGGAAATCAGCAATAAAGAATTGCACCGTGATATTATTGAAAAAGTCATCAAGCCGGTTATTCCGGAGAAATATATCAACGGCAATATCACTTACCACATCAACCCAACAGGGCGATTTGTAATCGGTGGCCCCCAGGGCGACGCAGGTTTGACCGGGCGCAAAATCATCGTCGATACCTATGGCGGCCTTGGCCGACATGGTGGTGGTGCGTTTTCCGGCAAAGATGCAACAAAAGTGGATCGTTCCGCCGCATATGCGGCCAGATATGTTGCGAAAAATATTGTTGCGGCTGCGCTTGCCGAACGCTGTGAAATTCAACTGGCCTATGCAATCGGTGTCGCCGAACCCGTTTCAATTGCGGTTAATACATTCGGCACCGGCAAGATTTCGGATGAGGATATCGTTAAAACCATCACTGACAATTTTGATTTAACCCCGGCAGGAATTATCGAATCTCTGCGGCTGCGCAACCCAATTTATAAACGAACAGCCGCTTACGGTCACTTTGGACGCAATGAAGAAGGATTCTCCTGGGAAAAAACAGAACGCGTTAATGATTTGAAAAAATAAAACAGATCAGATTTCCTCGTACGGGAATTGATCAGGAATAATTTAATAAAGGATAAATTATGGAAAGCTCTCCACAAGTTGCTGCTGTGAATGGCAACGGAACAACACCAGTTCAGGAAAAAAAGGATTACCGCGTTTGCAAAGCGGCCATGGAAGATGCCAAAGTTTTTGCCGAGCTAGCACGCTGGGGCCGTATGGAAATCACCATTGCCGAAGGCGAAATGCCTGGTTTAATGGCTTTGCGTGAAGAATATGGCAAATCCAAGCCACTTGCCGGTGCCCGCATATCGGGATGTTTGCATATGACGATCCAGACCGCTGTTTTGATTGAAACACTGGTCGAGTTGGGTGCGCAAGTACGTTGGTCTTCATGCAATATTTTCTCCACGCAAGACCACGCAGCCGTGGCAATCGCAGCCGCCGGTGTTCCGGTATTCGCCTGGAAAGGCGAAAGCGAAGAAGAATATGAATGGTGTATCGAGCAAACGATCGACGGTTGGGGCGCTGAAGGTTTTACACTCATTCTCGATGACGGCGGTGATCTCACCAATGTGATGCATGAAGACCGCTACGCCGGCATCATGAAAAATATCATCGGGATTTCCGAGGAAACGACCACCGGTGTGCACAATCTTGAAAAAATGCATCAAAAAGGATTGCTAAAAGTCCCGGCGATCAATGTTAACGATTCGGTCACCAAATCAAAATTTGATAATCTCTACGGCTGCCGAGAGTCCCTTGCTGATGGAATCAAGCGAGCAACGGATGTCATGATTGCCGGAAAAGTTGTGGTTGTCGCGGGTTATGGTGATGTCGGAAAAGGCTGCGCTCATTCCATGCGTTCTTACGGCGCCCGCGTTCTCATCACCGAAATCGATCCGATTTGTGCCTTGCAAGCCGCGATGGAAGGATTCGAAGTCTTAACCATGGAAGAAGCGGCATCCACCGGCGATATCTTCGTCACGACAACCGGATGCTGCGATATCATCACTAAAAACCATTTTAAAGAGATGAAAAGCGGCGCCATCGTCTGTAACATCGGCCATTTTGATATCGAAATCGACATGAACTGGCTGAATGCCAATTCAAAGATCGAAGAGATTAAACCACAGGTTGATTTGCACACCTTGCATGACGGCAAGAAGATCATCGTGCTCGCAAAAGGCCGCCTGGTCAATCTGGGTTGTGCTACGGGGCATCCTTCATTTGTCATGAGCAATTCCTTCACCAATCAGGTACTGGCGCAAATCGATCTTTATACAAACAGTGAAAAGTATGCAAAGATTGGTGTTTATCAATTGTCGAAAGCACTCGATGAAAAAGTTGCTGCGTTGCATTTGCGGCACATCGGTGTCCGGTTAACCCGTTTATCTGACAAGCAGGCAAAATATCTCGGACTTGATAAAGAAGGTCCATTCAAACCTGACTATTACCGCTATTGATTCCCGAATTATGATTAAAAGCCCGTCTGGAAATGATGGGCTTTTTTTCTCCCGCCTGAATTTTTCCTTTTCGAATTAAGTTCATAGCCGACAGGGCGATAAATATATCAGAAAATTAGAACATGTGACTGCCCGGTGTTTTTAATAATTGATATGATTATGTCCCAATAACCGATTTGTTAAACAGAGTTTACTAACAACCGACTGTGAACAGGATTTCAAAATGAAGAAAAATGATCAAAAGGGCTGGACTCCCCTCAGTTTGTACTTCATCGGATGTCTGCTTTTTTTTGCATCTGTGGCGTGCAACCTGCCTAAACCAAGCGCGCCCTCGTGGGATATGGATATCAATATTCCCCTGATTAATAAAACCTACGAAATATCTGAATTTCTTGATGACGCCGATGAAGTTAAGGCTGATAGTCTGAATAATGTGTTTTTTGAATTCGAAGACTCTCTGGCGTCATTTTCAGCGGAGAATCAATTGAAAGTCGATGGTCTGAACCAGAATTTCAGTCAAACCCTTGGTGATTTTACTATCAATTCTCCTGGAGGTGAAAATGTCAGCATCGCTTTCCGTGATATTTTTGCCCAGGCGGATGCTTTAAACGGACAAACGACGATCGTTCCGACTTTCCCCATCGTGCCCATTACAAAAACTTTGCCGGCATATGAGAATTTCAACTGGGTTGATATATCGCAAGGCGCAATCGATATTTCGATCGGCAACAATCTGCCCATTCCTCTCGGTTCACCAATTACTATCGAACTGCGAAATGCGACAACCGGCGTAGTCATTACTTCGGCTAACTTTGCACAACTGATCGATCCTGGGCAGAGTGCAACTGAACGTCTGGACTTGGCCGGCAAAAGGTTAACCAATAGTTTGGAAGTCGTGGTATCGGGTGCCTCCCCCGGCAGCAACGGGCAACCTGTGTTGATCGATGCCAATGCAGGATTTACAGTGACCGCGTTATTTACGGATTTAACAGTGAGCGCTGCATCAGCAAAAATACCGCAACAGCAGTTCAGCCAGGCCGATCAATTTACAATTCAGGACTCCGTTGTCTTGACGGAAGCCATCGTTCGCGAAGGTGCGTTTAACATCACAGTGGCGGGAGATTTCCCTATTTCCACACAAGTGCGAATCAGCATTCCGGGGTTTAAATCGCCCTCAGGTGAAGCATTCATCGATTCGCTGGTCATTCCACAGGGTGGTTCGGAGAATTTGTTCGTTGATCTGGCCGGATATTCATTTGCCCCGGAAGGCGAAGCTTTCGGGCGGCAAATAGTAAAATTTGCCTGGGAAGTGAAAACTCTGCACGATCCTGAGGTGCCCATCGAGCTTTATTCCACCAGTAATCTGTCTGTTTTCTTTAGTTTGAGTGAGCTGTTTTTCTCTGAAATTCGCGGCAAATTTGCCAGCAAGTGGATCGAAATTCCGGAACAGGAATTTGTACTCGATCTGGTGGATAACCTCGACAGTCTGGCATTCCTCGATGCAACGCTGCATCTCAAACTTTTCAGCCAGATCGATTTCCCCACGACAACCGACTTGCACCTGCTTGGCACAAATGATAACGGTGAATCAGTCGAGGTGGTGATTCAGGAGGTTATCAATGGCGGCGTCGACGGCGCAGTTGTGCAAAACGATATCATTCTCAATGGCGCTAACAGCGAAATCGTCAAACTGATAAATATTATCCCTTCGTTAATAAAAGTCTCCGGCCGGGTTCGCGTCGGCGATCCCCAGACCACTGGCTCCATCCGCGAAACCGATGCGGTTTCCGGTACTGTTTTGTTCAGTGCACCGCTGGCGTTTATGCTGCCGGCACAAACTTACGATAGTGATATTTCAGAGATTGATCTCGATCAGGACCTCAAAGATGAACTGGATTCAAAGCTCAACAACGGGGCAATAAATGTGCGTATCAACAGCCATTTGCCTGTTGGTGCGAGCTTGGAAATGCTCTTTGCTCAATCGGACAGCAGTATTTTCACCAACCCGGGATTGGTCATCGGGCCGGTCGTGTTCGAGAGCGGTGAAATCGATCCGGCCACTGGAATGGTTATCGATGCAGTTGCCAGTGATATTGACATTGAGCTCACAGATGAGGAGACCAACTATTTTACCAGCGATTCGCTTTTTTCAGCAATTCGCCTGATTTTTCCAGGAACGGATGGGCAGATCGTTCGGCTTTTGGCCACCGATTTTATCGATATTCGCGCCAATATTCGACTCTCTGTCCGGGTTGAAGATTCAAGCAAGGAGAGTGCAAAATGAGACATGGAATAAAAGATTCATTTATCACAGGAATGCTCCTGTTGCCGTTACTCTGCCTAAATATGAGCGCACAAACACAATTTTCCAATGCGCGCAGCATGGGTGTCGCTGGCGCTTATGGTGCTGTTGCACGGGGATTTGAGTCGGTTGTATTCAGCCCGGCCAATCTCGGATTTGAACAGACGCCGGCCGCTACATTTCATTTTTTAAATATGGGTTTTGGGGTGCAAAACAATGCCTTTGGTATCGGTGATTATAAAGAATACAACGGCAAATATTTAACCGCAATCGACAAGCGTAATATTCTCGATAAAATTCCTGACGATGGTATTGGCACTTTCGGCAATTTCGGCACAGACATTTTGGCATTTTCCATTAAAAACTTTGCCTTTTCTGCCTCTGCCGGCGCCGCTTCAAACCTCTATTTTGCAAAAGAGTTTATCGATCTGGCATTTAATGGCAACACTTTGGATCAGATTTACGATTTATCCAATACCCGCGGCGAAGCCTATGGCTTTTCGAAAATATCGCTCAGTTACGCCCGCCCGCTTAAAATGAATCTGTTCCGCGAATTTACCATCGGCGGTACCTTCCATTATGTTCTCGGCATCGGGTACGCTGAAGTATTACGCTCCAACAGCAGTGTGATGACGACCCTCGATGGCTTTGAAGTGCTCTCGGAAATGGAATTGCGTACCGCCCTCGCAGGCAATGGTTTTGGTTTTGATTTTGGTTGTGCCGCTCAGGTCAATAAAAACTTTGCACTCTCATGGTCGCTGGATAATCTCGGCAGTATGAAATGGACCGGCGATGTAAAAATTTATCGATACGGCGCCATCGCTGATTCACTCACTGCAGAAAAAATTGCCAATACCGATGCTGACAGTCTGTTTGAAAGTTACGATGAAGAACTCGACGGCGAGAATTTTTCAACTTCATTGCCGTCAAAAATGCGCTTTGGCTCTTCGTATAAAACTCGCGCCTATATTTTTTCGGCAGATTACATCCAGGGGTTTTCTGAACGCCCGGGGGTGAGTACAACACCGCAACTGGCTTTTGGGCTGGAGTATATGGGACTCCATGTTTTACCACTCCGTGCAGGAATGGCTGTCGGTGGCAATGAAAAATTTATCAGCGCACTGGGATTCGGTCTTAAATTTGGCGCATTTTCGATGAATTTTGCAGCGTTATCGCACCAGGCGCTGCTTCCCGGTTTGGGCTCCGGCCTGGGTTTCGCTTTCGATTTGAAAGTCGGAACCCGTTAAAAAAAGTCGCTATCCTCGATTTTATACCCCCCCTGACAAAATTGTTGAGTCGAAAGATTGTAATAGCGTGTCGGGGGGGGGGATTTTTTTTGCCATCATAGACAGTTGTATCTGATTATTGCTACGTTTGTAAATCATCGGGGAAACGCTCTGCAATCCGTAATCCTGAAGAGTTTTGCAGTCAGCCTGTTTTGTACCTGCACACGATGAAAAAGCTTGCTTTTCATTTCTGTTATAAGTACCATAACTGAACATGGAATCTGGGTTTATTCTGCAGCAGAAAAAAAGAATCCAGCAAACGGACTTGCCACGTCATTTTCTTATCCGAACAACTATATCCTCTCGTTGTTTACTAATTTTCATCCTGTATTCGGCTTCGAATAAATCTTTAGAATAAATTATGCGATTAGATTCACTTTCCGGTATATAACTACAGCATATTTTGCCTGAATTACTGATTAAAACCGACATCATCCGTAAATTTGGTGCTTATAGGGAAGTTAAGCAGCATGAACGATAAAAGATCATTTTTTTTCTTCGCCAGGGTTGGCATGGTTTCAATTCTCCTGCTTTATCTCCAGCCAGCAGTTTTTGCTCAGGAAGCATTATCGGTTTTTGTTCTGCCCGCCTATAATCCGGCAATCTCTGCGGCCACCGGCCGTTCGATCGCCCATGAGTTTTCTGCGCATATCACCACACGGGAAGATTTTATGGAATGCAATCCGGACTCAGTGAAGGCGCTATTAACGGCAATCAGCCCAAAGGCGATATATAGCGATGAAGAATTGCTCGATATCGGCCGGAAACTCAATGCTGATTATTTATTTTTACCGGTGATTCAAAAAAATGTAAATACACATGAGTTCAAAGTCTCGCTTTTTGATGTGCGCATCGGCCTCACGACCAAAGTTGCCGTACAGAATTGTGAATGTAATTTTGAAAATATCTCCGGGTTTCCGTTCCGCCGGGTTGCTGATTTGTTGTTTGAGGCCCCGGAATTGGATTTAACTGCAGAAATTGGCGAACACTCCCCTCCGGCAATGCTTCCCGTCATGCCGGCAATGCTGCCGACAGCCGATTTAACCGGGACAAAAGGTAAAAGTAAAATGACCGGAAACTCAACCGAGCACAAACGGTCGTGGAAAAAATATCTCGCTTCCGCCGTGGTTGTCAGCGGTGGCGTCCTTTATCTCACTGTCGTTAAAAAACCAGACAACGGTGGTCTCCGCGGAAAACTTGATGACCCGCCGGCCCCTCCCGGTACCAACTAAAATTTCAAGGGTTTTCAGATATGTCATCACAAAATCCAACCCGGATTTTTTCTTCAATTCTTTGTTTACTTTTGTTTGCAGCCGGTTTTCTTGTGGCTCAAACCATTAATAATATTCCCGTACGTATTGCTCCGCAAGAGCAAATTCTGCCGCAGGCAGTTACCCTTGAAAAAGAGATGTTTATCGCCTGGATAAGCAGTGAAACTGAGCAGGACCGGCTCGAATATATCAAAATTTTCGCAACAGGTATACCTGATTCTGCAACACTGGGTGAGGCCGGTGGTACTGCCGGCCGCATCTCTGAATTTCAACTCGCCTCCGATTCTCCGGATTATTTTTTTATCGCCTGGCAGGTTCGTTCACAAGGTCAGTACAGTTTGAATGTGCATAAAATCGATAAAAACGGCAAAGCTTTGTGGGCAAATCCCGTCGCGCTGAAAGACAACAACCTGAATTATAAGAAACCGGGGTTGACGACGGATTTTAAAAATGGCTGCTATATTGTCTGGCAGCAAAGCGATCTCGCCGCCGGTGATAATCCGGCTGATATCGATATTTATGGCCAGCATCTCGACGCCGATGGTAATAAATTATGGGGCGACAAAGCAACGATCATCAACCGTAAAGGCCGGCAGATTCTCGGCGATATTGTGGCCACTTCACAAGCCCTGGGTGTGGTCTGGGAAGACAAGGAATCACGGGAGGTCCGCCTCGGCGCCTACGACGTGGATTCGGGCGCTGCCATTGCCGGGGAAAGCGGGATCGCGCCGGGTTCCGGATTTACCCTGTACAATCCCAAGATAATTCAGGTAAAAGCCAGCCCAACAGATATTCGGGATGCTGTCATCATCGTTTGGGAAGAAGACGGCATCTTCGGCAGTACTAAAAATATTTATGCACAGGAAATCGACTTGCAGGGCAATTTGCAGTGGGGAAGCGGCGGCAAGCAGGTTTCTTCCAACAGCTCCGATCCGCGTTCGCCGCAGATTTTTTCCGATGAACAACGCGGCGTTATCATCGTTTGGCAGGAGCATGGCGGCAATGCACCCGGCATCCGGGCGCAGCGACTTGACCGCAAGGGCAATCCTTTGTGGGATGATACGGGAACAAAATTGGCTGATTCAAGCGCGGTAAACGCACCGTTCAGCATCGCCCATGATGGCAAGCAGGGTGTATTTGTGACCTGGGCCGCTGCGGCCGATGGTAATCTCGCTATCCACGGACAATATCTCGATAGTAATAATAATCTCAAATGGCCGGAAATCGGCGTGCTCATTTCGCAACATCAAAATGCGCAGACCAACCCGTTTGCCCGGTTGTCGGATAATCGACTCTTCGTGACGTGGCAGGACAGCCGAGCGGTTGATAGTGATGTTTATGCCCAATTCATTTTACAAAATGGTGAGCTCGACAATGTCGCGCCGGTCATCTATTCAACACCCGAGAGGCAGGCATTAGTCGGGACACTTTATTCTTATCAGCTTATCGCTGCAGATATCGATCAGGATTTGCCGCTTTCTTATGAGTTGACACAGGGACCGGCATGGCTTTCAATAGACAGCAACGGATTGCTTGCCGGAACACCCCCGGTGGAAGCGGCAGCCCCGGAGAATATCAGTATTAAAATATCAGATTCACGCGGTGCGTTTGCACTACAGGAGTTTGACCTTTCTATCAGTTCAAATAATCAGCCACCCCGATTTACCAGCATCCCACAGGCACAGACATTGGAAGACAGTCTTTTCCAATACTTCCCCTCTGCAGAAGATGATGATGGCGATTCCGTCAGTATTCGTGCGATTTCTTTACCCGTGTGGCTCAAATTTGATTCGGTTGTCGTACTTTTAAGCGGTACCCCGCTCAATGAACATGTCGGTGATACCGTCGTCGTGTTGCGCGCCAGTGATTCAAAAGGTGCGTTTGTTGAGCAAAAATTTAACCTGACTGTGCTCAATACCAACGATACGCCGGTGATCACATCGGCGCTGCCGCCGCTGCTTGTTATGGAAGATTCGCTCTATTCATTTCAAGTTACCGCAGAAGATGAAGATGCCGGAGATCAGCTTTTTTTTGCGTTGGAGAAATCACCACAATGGTTGAGTATCGATGCACAAACCGGATTGCTCGATGGGCGGCCTGCGGCAGAAGATGTGGGCATTGATTCAGTCGTTATCGTTGTTAAAGATCTTGCCGGCGCTGCAGCAAAACAGGCATTTGAGCTCATGGTTTCCAATACCAACGATGCACCGCAATTTACCAGCGTGCCGGTTACTCAGGCGTTTATCAACGTCCCGTACCAGTATGCAGTCAAAGTCATCGACCCGGATAGCGGCGATATTGTATTTCTTTCCTTGGAAAAGGCGCCGACCTGGCTGGTTTTGCAGGATGAGGTCTTGCAGGGCATTCCACCGGAATCGGCAAATAACAGCAAAAATGAGGTTGTTTTGCGTGCCGTCGATAGCACCGGATTGTTCGCCGAACAGAGTTTCCAAATTGAAGTCAGCGATAAACCGGATACCCTGGCGCCGGCCGCAATGGTCGCAGCAATCGTGGAAAATCCTGATTGGAGCGCTGCCGATTCCGTACGGTTAAAATGGTCCACTCCGCAGGATGACGGCAGCCCACTTACCACATTGCTGATAAAATTTTCAACACCACCGCAGAACAGTCTCGATTTTGACGTACAGTCTGTTTTTTCGCAGGATGGCGAAATGGCATTTGCCACAATTCATCCTGATTTGCAAGGTGCGGTACCATTTTATTGCTGGCTCGCTGACGCTGCGGGCAATCATGATTTTACAACCGCAGTGCAGTTGACCTATAAATATGACGCGACAAACCCACAGGCGGCCAAACCGCTGTTTCCCAATGCATGGGCGCGTGCAGATACGCTTGTTTTTAAATGGGTGGCGGCGGTTGATTCCGTTTCCGGCATCGAGAATTATGTGATCAACCTTGAAGTTGGTGAATCGATGAACTTACCGGTTGTCACCTTTCTGCAAACCGGCGATACGCTTACAGCTTCGTTTCCCATCGCCTTGGAAGGCAAATTATTTAGCTGGACAATCGAAGCCGGCGATAGCGCCGGCAACAAAGTGACGAGCACACCACTGTTTTTTACCGTTGACGCTGTTAAACCATTTCTACAGCACGGTTTAATCCAAACAGCCTCAGCCAGTGAAAACTTACAATTCGTCGCCCACGCAACAGACGGCATTTCCGGCGTCGGCCGTGTTGCTTTACTCTATCGTATTCCGGGACAAACTTTCACCGAAGTACAGATGCGCGGTTCCGGTGAAAATTCTGAATCCTTTACTTACACCCTGCCCGCAGCCTCTATCGATGCAGCCGGGCTGGAATATACGATATACGCCGATGATCAGGCCGGTAACCGTGCCTGGCTCGAGGAGCCCAATACGGGGTTGAATTATAAAAGTATCGCTATTGCCAGCAGCGGCAACCCCGGCCCGAAGACACTGAAAAATCAATATCAGTTGATTTCAATTCCATACGATTTTTCCAGCGAAATGCCGTTGAGTTTTTTTGAAACCGTTTTTAGCAAATACACTGATTCGGAATGGCGGCTTTTGCGGTATATCAATGGTGCGTATCAGGAGCTCAGCGATCCGACATTTATCAATATACAGCCTGGCAAAGGTTTTTGGCTGATTACCCGTTCGGCAAAATCCTGGCAAACCGCAGCAGTAAATTCAGTGCCGACAGACAAAGCTTTCGAGTTAACGCTCGAGCCCGGCTGGAATATTATCGGCAACCCCTGGGTCCGCGTCATCGCTGACAGCAATCTTACAATTCCGCCGAATGTTGAAAATGCGTTGTGGCAATGGGACAACGGTTATTCGCTGGCAAGCAACGGCATGCAACCCTGGCGCGGATATTTTATCCGCAACAATAGTCAACAGCCGGAAAAAATCATTTTTGATGTAACAGACAAAACCCGCCTCGGCAAAATTCGTCGGGAAGGCGCTGCGGAAGCGGCAGATTGGTTGCTGCAGCTTTCTGTCACAGCAGGGAAATTCAAAGATGAGTCCAATTTGTTCGGCATCGCCGATCGTCGTCGAAGCGCTTCTGAACCTCCGGTTTTTTCCAAAGCACCGCGGTTGTATTTTACGGAACCACAGCAGCAAAAAGAACTCGCAGTTTCAATCCGTGAACAAACAAATTCGCTCGAAAGATGGTATTTCACCATCGACAACCTGCAACCGGGACAAGTTGAACTCACGCTGAGCGAATTGCAACCTGTCGCAGATTCGCTGAATGTTGTGCTCTTTGACCGGACGGCCGGCATTCGCCGCGAAATAAATACGCAGACATCGTATCAATTTTTAGTGACCGGTGCGCACGAAAGCCGGAAATTTTCAATTGAAGTCGCAAGCGGAAAGCACGGGCAGTCAAATTTGATGCCGCAAAAATTAACGCTGGAGCCGGTCTGGCCGAATCCTTTTCAGTTTTCGGAAAGCGACCACGTCCGCATCCGTTTTGGTCTGCCGCAAGCAGCTCGTATCGATCTGGCAATCTATAATGTGCTTGGCCAGCAGGTCTGGCACTTGTCTTCGGTAGACGAATTTCGTGCCGGGTCGCATGTGCTGCTGTGGAACGGGCGTACAGTTGCCGGTGGTTTGCCGGCGAGTGGTATTTATTTTATCCGTCTGTCAAATGGCCGCGATATTGTACAGACCAAAATCGTTTTGATCCGCTAAAGCGGAAAGAAATCGCTTAAATCACCGACCTTTGTGATTATTGTATTGCATTTCCCCGGCACATATTTTATTATTATAGGCTTTGGTTTTTTCTAAGTTTTTTAATACACGGCGCCGTGCGGATTTAAAAATTATGAAATACTTCGCATAAGTCTTCTTTTTTGCATTACCGACAATCGTCTGTTTTTAATTATTGAAATTGAGAATTATCACGATCGTGACTTTTAAAATCACTACAGTTTCGTGTATTTTTTTATGATCAGTTCATTTATCATGGGCGATCTAAAGGCGCAGTCAAATGACGATTTCAACCGTCTGTCACAAGTGACGCAACTGCCGGTGAATCAGCGGATACCGGCGCTGCAGGAGATGCTGAAAAAGTACCCCGACTGGATCGTTGCCCGCTACGCTCTGGGTGTGGCGTATTACAGTATCAAAGAATTTGAACTCGTCATCCCCAACTTCACCAAAGTTTTATCGAGCGGCCAAAGAATTGAAAACGTTGATATCTCCCAATATCTCGCCCTCGCACATCATGAGGTCGCCAAAAAATATATCGTCGCGAAACGCAACAAAAAAGCGATTCCTCATTTAAAAACAGCGATTAAATTATCCCCGTCGAACGCTTCATTTTACACCAATCTCGGCATTTGTTATTATAATACCGGTGATTATAATCTGGCCAAAAGCGTCACACAGCGTGCCATCAAACTGGCGGAGAAATCACCCAACGAACAGGGGCGGGGCTATTATTACCTCGGTCATATTTACAACGCCCTCGGCGATTTTGAAATCGCACTGCAATCGTATAAACGGGCGACCGAACTCAATCCGAAATTGAATAATGTGCAAAAGTATATTCAGCACATCGAGATGGAAAAGGAGATTGCGCGTTTATTTAAAAAAGCGGAAAAATATATTGAAACCGACAATGCCCGCGATGCGGTCGCCCTGCTGCAACAAGTGATCGAATATGATCCTAATCATCTCGAAGCAAAACGATTGATGGCGGATGCACGCCTTAAAATCCGTACCGACGAGATAAAAGCAAAGGTGGCAAAACCCGTCGTTACAAAAACGTCAAGAACCCCGTCTCCTGTCATCGTAAAAAAGACAAACGAGCGCCGCAATCGCCTGAAAACAAAACTGGCTCCACCCAAAGACACCGTGGAAACATCCCGGAGAAAGCAGGCCATAGCTTATTTCAACAGCAAAAAATATGAGCAGGCAGCCACAATTTTCAGCCGCTTGTTGCGAAAAAACCCCGGAGACAGGATTTCCCGCAACTATCTTTCGCGCATTGATTCGATAAATTCTGCAAAACAGACGCCATTGCTGGCAGATAAAACTCCGGTTTTGGAGGCTGCTAAATCGCGCAAAACTATTGATGATTCTGCAAAAACCAGGAAAGCAGAAACGCCGTTTGTGAGCAAAAACCGGCACGACCGGAAAGCGGGCCCTCGGGAAACAGCCGTATCGGGTTCGAGTTCACTGCCCTATGTTTTTGCCGGAGCCACCTTTTTTGTTTTTGCCGCTCTGGTCTTTTATTTTTTGCAACGGAAACGGACGAAACCCAGTTTTAATATCACGGAAAAAGACGTTCGCGCCTTTGAAAGCCGCATCGATAATGCCGGTTTTTTCGACGATCAGCGCGCTGCCGGATTGACCGCAATGAACAAGAATCCATTGCCAGGCATCGATTCGCCTGAAAACCGGGATGCTGCCACTACAGGCCAGGCTCTCGTTGACGTCGTTGAAAAAACGGAAACAGATATTGAGTCTGTTGATGATGACGCCAATGTTTTCACCACCTCATTCAGCGCCCAGGATGAGGAGGACTTTCTCAAACTGGTGAATGATGAACAGGCGCGCCCGGTTGGGTTTCAGCATGAGGAAACCGGCGGTTCCGATAATGAATCAGACAATACGCAAACCCTGGAAATGTCGCAATTTCAGGTGAAAAAAATCGGTCGTTACGTCGTTGAGTGCGAAATCGGCCGCGGTGCCGCGGGTCGCGTTTATAAAGCCTGGGACCCCAAACTCGATCGCACAGTCGTCATCAAAACCGTTTCCTATAGTTTGACGGCGACAGCCGAAGAAATCAAACGGCTGAAAGCCCGCGTTTATCGTGAGGCACGTGCTGCCGCTAAATTGAGCCATCCCAACATCGTCATCGTTTATGACGTCGAGGATGAGAGTTCTTTTTCCTATATTGTAATGGAATATATTCAAGGTACCGACCTGAGCCTCATGCTCAACGAGAGAAAAAAAATGGAACAGTCGTTGGCAGTCAGGCTGGTTTTGCAAACCTGCAAAGCCCTGCAGTTTGCGCACAATTCCGGTGTTATCCACCGTGATATCAAACCCTCGAATATCATGATCGTCGAAAAAGACACCGTGAAAGTCACTGATTTCGGCATTGCAAAAATCACCAATAACTTAACGCTGACTCAGACCGGGCGCGTTGTGGGAACACCGAGTTACATGGCGCCGGAACAGATCGAGGGCAAAGAAGTTGACGGCCGGGCCGATGTTTTTTCCCTGGGCATCGTGCTCTACGAATTGCTTACGGGGCAACGACCATTCACCGGGGATACACTGGCGTCACTGGCCTATAAACTCGTGCATATCGATCCGCCACCGCCATCACAATTCAATAAAAATATACCGCCGATTTTCGATGAAATTTTAAGCAAGTGCATTTGCAAAAATCCCAACGACCGCTATCAGTCGGCTGACGAATTTTATAAAGCGCTCTCGAAAGTGAAAGTTAACAGCGTCTCATAATAGTCTACTCCTAAAATTCCAGTGCGATATGAAATGTGAGCATTGCAATAAAGACAATTTCAAAAATGTGCTCTATTGCGAACATTGCAACCAGCGCATGTTCCGGGCTAAAATCAGGCTCGTCGACAGGATGGGGAATGATACAACGCTCTATGTTTTTACTCACGATTACTACGTCGGGCGCGACCCGGCTTCGGAAGTTTACCTCGATGATGCGGCTGTTTCCCGCAAACATGCGCGTATTTATTATCAGGATGATATTTACTTCATCGAAAATCTCAAAAGCAAAAACGGTGTGATGGTCAACGGCAAGCAGATCAACCACTGCCGCTTGAAAAATTACGACATCATTCAAATCGGTGCGGCGACGCTGCATTTTTATTATTCCGAAGGAGAATTCCCGGAAGACCAGGTTTTGTCGCGTACCGGAGAATTTTTGCAGGAAACTCTGTTGAAAATCTCACGCGAAATCCAAAGTAAAAATATGCTCGACGAAGTGCTGAACACCATTTTGGACGGCGTTGTCGCTATGACCAATGCCAGCGACGCCATGCTCTGGCTGCCGGATGACTCGGGTGAATGGCAACTACAGCTTTCGCGCAATTTGCGGCTCTTCGGAGAAGACAGCAGTCTGCGCAACGAGGCACAAAACCTGGCGCTAAAAATGGCTTCGCATGGCAAACACTACGTTTTTCATAAAAATGAAAAACAGGAATTCATCGAAGACCTCGATGACATCGTCGGCCGTTCGTACCGCATGCTGGCCGTATCCCTGCGTTCGCGCAAACTGATGGATGACGAAACCGGACCGCGCAAAGTACTTGGCGTCATCGTCATGCGGGTTTTAAAACGCGGCCGCCGTCTCGATAAGCGTAAAGTCAATTTGCTTCAGAGTTTGTTAAGTCAGGCTGTTGTCGCCATTGAAAATACATTTCTTTACAGCGAAGCACTGGAAAAGAAAAAAATCAACAGCGAGCTTTTGCTGGCAGAAAAAATCCAGAACCGCCTCTTGCCGCGGGAACTGGTAAAAATCCCCAAAACCGATCTCGCGGCCTTTTCCCGGGCGCAGGGTTATGTCGGCGGCGATTATTATGATGTGTTAAAGGTCGACGAGGACACCCTGGCGCTCGCTATCGCCGATATTGCCGGAAAAGGCGTCGGTGCTGCGCTGGTGATGTCCAGCCTGCAGGGGAGTTTGCGCGCACAAATTTCCTATGAAAAAAATCCTGAACAAATCGTTGCTAATATCAATCAGCTCATCGGGGAGTGCACAGCAGAAGGTTTGTTTGCCACTTTCTTTTTTTGCCTCTATGAACACGAAAACCGGATGCTCAAATATGTCAATGCCGGCCACAATCCGCCCCTGGTTTTGAAAAAAGACGGTGGGTTTGAATTTCTTAAGAGCAGTGCCACGGCGTTGGGTATTTTGGAGGAAAACAGGGGCAAGGAGCGAACGATAATACTGAATGCCGGCGACGTCGTAATTTTTTACACCGATGGTGTCACCGAAGCGATGGATCAGGGTATGCAGCAGTTAGGGTTGGAAAAAATCCGCATTGCTGCACAGGAATTTATCAAGAAAAAAACGCGGGCAACGGCGCAGGAAGTTTTGAACTGCGTGCTGCAGCGTATCGAAGAGCACACCGAAGGCCAGCAACAGCACGATGACCTCACCGTACTTATTCTCAAAGTATTGAAAAAATAATCTGCAAGTTTTGCTTTTGCATTCTATTTTATTGACAGGAGCTCCCGCGGGAGCGGTAGACCGCTCACATTTATGCCTTGGTGCCAATACACGCATCAAGGCTTTTTTTCGCCTACCTGCCGGCAAAGAATCTCACTGGATTTCCAGTTTCTGTTTTGAATCCACTATGATTAGCCCTAAATTATCGTAGAATATAATATTACGCCAAACACCCGATCACAGGGCAATATCACCTGAATTTATTATAAGTAATGGCCTTGAAAATAGAAAAATACCTCTCGCCTGAAACCTGCGAGCAGATCCGCCAGGAAATCGTCGATGCCGGCAATAATGAGGTTTATTTTATCGGTCGCTGCAATGAGAAACAGATCGTCGAAGAGGTTTCGGTGATGGCACGTGGCAATAAAACCGCGGTGCCGGCGATTATCGCAAACTGCAAAAAAGGCGATATTCTCATTCATAACCACCCATCCGGCAGTCTCACACCCTCCATTGCCGATAATTCTATCGCCAGCCATGTGGGCAATGATGGCGCCGGATTTTATATCGTCAACAATAAAGCCGATCAAATTTATGTTGTGGTGGAACCGGCTGCTTTTGCCGAATTACAGCAGGTCGATGTGTCATGGCTGAATAATTTTCTCGATGATTCCGGGCCGTTGTCCAAAAGTCTGGAAAATTATGAAAAACGCGAACCGCAACTGGCGATGATGGCAGCTGTCGCAGCAGCGTTTAACCATGAAAAAATCGCTTTGATCGAGGCGGGAACCGGTACCGGAAAAACACTTGCTTATTTGTTGCCGGCCATCGCCTGGGCGTTGGCCAACGGCAAACGCATCGTCGTTTCCACCAATACGATCAATTTGCAGCAGCAGTTGATCGACAAAGATATTCCTTTGTTACAGTCGATTTTTCCGAAAAAATTCCGTGCTGAACTGGTGAAAGGCCGCTCTAATTATCTCTGCCTGCGCAAATTAAACGATCTGGTTCATAAACCGGCAAGCTTTGATTTTGACGGCACACAGGCGCAAATCGATCAACTGTGGAAATGGGCGCAGAAAACCCGTGATGGCAGCCGTGCCGATCTCAACAGCACACCCAACAGCCAACTCTGGGAAGCGGTGCAATCCGAGAGCGACACGACTTTAAAAAAACGCTGCCGGTTTTTTAACAAATGTTTTTTCTATAATGCCCGCCGCCGCGCCTCAACCGCAGACCTTCTCGTGGTAAATCACCATTTGCTGTTTGCCGATATTTCTGTGCGCAGCGCGGTGGGCAGTGCGAGCGAGGTGGCAGTATTGCCGAATTATGATCGAGTGATTTTAGACGAGGCACACCATTTGGAAGACGTGGCCTCGCGCTATTTCGGCGTTACCGTGACGCACCAGGGTATGTTGCGTACGCTCAATCGCTTGCATCGCATCAAAGGCAAAAAAGTTACCGGTTTGCTGGCTTCGCTGTCATTTTCATTGAAAAAATCAGCCAATAAACTGCCCGCTGATTTACAAAATGAGCTTTACGATCTGGTCAACAACCAGGCCATCGAACGGCTCACCAAAGTGCGCGAACAATTGCAGGCCGTCACCGAACGTGTTTTTTACTGGACGGTGAAAAACGAAAAAAGCCCCTACAAATCTTCCAAAATCCGCATCACTAATGATGTTCGCGCCAGCGAGGAGTGGGCAAATACCATCGATGGTATTCCGTTTTTAATCAAGTTTCTACACGAACTTGCTGAAACCTTGCAAAAAATTATTCCGTGCATTTTAAAAGGCAAACATATTTTCGGGGAAGAGACCCTTTCACTGATTGTCGATCTCAAAGCGCAGGTCGACCGCATCACCGGCACCACACGCGATTTGCATGTTGCAGTATTGCAAAAAGATGAAACCAATGTCCGCTGGATCGAAGCCCGTGAGAGCCGTATTGGACAGATCGTGCGCTTTTGCACTGCACCGATTGAAGTGGCAGCAATTCTGAAAAACACGGTTTTCGAACGCATTCCAACGGTGATCATGACCTCGGCTACGCTGGCTGTCGGCGGCGAATTCAAATATTTTTCCCATCGTTTCGGACTTGATCGGCTGGAAAAAAACAAATGCATCTATTCCTTGCTGCAGTCGCCTTTTAATTTCAAGAAACAGGCGATGATCTGTATTCCCACCGATATCGCTGAACCGAACTCGACGTCGTTTCGCACACAGTTACGCGATTATCTGCATAATGCCATCGTTGCGGCCGGCGGCAATACTTTTGCTTTGTTTACTTCCTATTCCCTGATGGATCAGATGTTTGAAGAGCTGTGTTTACAACTTGGGCGCCGTGATATCACATTGCTGAAACAGGGAGAGCAGGGACGACATTTTCTGCTCAACCGTTTTCGCACAGAAAATCGCTCAACGCTTTTCGGTACCGACAGTTTCTGGGAAGGGGTGGATGTGCAGGGTGAGGCGCTGGTGCAGGTGATCATCCCGCGGCTGCCGTTTCGCGTACCCAATGAGCCGATAATCGAAGCCCGTGTTGAAGCGATCGAAGCAGGTGGCGGCAATTCATTTATGGAATACTCAGTACCGCAGGCGATACTCAAATTTAAACAGGGTTTCGGCCGCCTGATCCGCACCAAAACCGACACCGGCGTCGTGCTCATTCTCGACAAGCGCATCATCAGCAAATTTTACGGTAAACTTTTTCTCGCCTCGCTGCCGAATTGCAAAGTTATCGTCGGTCCGGGCAGTACTATATTTAATGATATTTCAGAGTTTGTCGGCGGGCAGGATGAAAAAGATGACCGTCAAAACGGAATGAGTGAACGATGTAATTTTTAGCTGATGACTGATAGATCATACGTGATTTAGGGAAAATTTACCCACGATCCACTTTAATGCCTTTGAGCTCGGCTTTTTCCGTAACCGCCAGCGGGTGCACGGGCTGCCCGTTTTCCGTAATACCGAAACAGTGCAGATTAGAAATTTTCCGCATAATGGCGTCGTGACGCTCCATGAAAGTGCCGCGCATCCCCCAGGCAGCGATGACGGTTTTTGCCTGTTTGACGAAGCGCTCGATGCAGGCGTCATTTTCCGGGCCGATGGGATCATCCGTGTTGATAAATTCATTGGGATCATCACAGCGAAAAGCAAACAGATGGCCGATGATCACACCGCCGAAGCCGAGTTTGTTACCCAATTCGACGCATTTTAAAATCGTCGCGCTATCGCTGTTTTCCTCTTTTAGCGTCGGATTCAGGGTGATAAAAAATACCAACGGTTTTTCTGCATTCCAGATACGCCACAGGGCGTACTGATATTTGTTATCCGGTGAAAGGAGCGTGCCTTTTTGGATTTTTACCGGTTTATTTTCCATTTTTCGCTATCAAATTCTGCCGCAACCATCGTTCTGCCACTTCTTGCGATATATTTTTTCGCCGGGCATAATCGGCAAGCTGATCCCGGGTAATGGGTCCGAGATTAAAATAGCGTGCATGCTCGTTGGCGAAATATAAACCGCACACCGAAGCAGCCGGCGTCATGGCGAGATGCTCGGTGAGCGCGATGCCGCAATGTTTTTCAACATCGAGTAAATTAAACAGTGTTTGTTTCTCCGTGTGGTCGGGCTGTGCGGGATATCCCGGCGCCGGGCGGATGCCCTGAAATCGTTCTTTGATCAATTCACCCGTATTCCAGGTTTCACCGGCGGCGTAACCCCACAATTGTTTGCGCACTTTTTCATGTAAATATTCAGCAAAGGCTTCAGCGAGACGATCGGCCAGGGCTTTGACGAGAATCGCCTGATAATCGTCGTGCTCCGCTTCGAATTTTGCCACTAATTTGGCAACACCGTGCCCGGTAGTCACGGCAAAAGCACCGAGATAATCTTTTTGTCCATCTGCTTTCGGTGCAATAAAATCTGCAAGGGCGCGGTTGGTTTTCCCTCTCGATTTCTGCGTTTGCTGGCGTAATGTGTGAAAAGTCGCCAACACTTGATCGCTGTTTTCATCGCGGTAAACTTCGATGTCGTCACCAATGCTGTTGGCGGGGAAAATGCCGGTCACCCCTTTGGCGGTGATCAATCGCTGTGTGATAATTTGATCGAGCAATTTGTTTGCGTCTTCATAAAGGCGTTTGGCTTCGTGGCCGATTAGTGGCTTTTCGAAAATTTGCGGATACCTGCCCTTCATCTCCCAGGTGATAAAAAATGGTGTCCAGTCGATATATTGGCGCAGAATCGCCAGATCGACCTCATTTTCGAGATGAATTCCGGGCTTTTCCGGGGGCACAATTTGCATCTGCGGCCAATCGATCTGCAAGCGGTTCTGCCGTGCTTCCACCAGTGAAAGAAGCTTTTTACCAGACTGCCTTTGCAGGTAATCTTGCCGCAATTTTTTGTTTACGCTCTGAATTTCATCGCCAAATTTTGCAGCAGCCGCAGCCGTCAGTTTGCTCACAGCAGGCACACTGCGTGAAGCGTCGAGCACATGCAGGGTTGGCTGCGAATATTCGGGAGCGATTTTAACAGCCGTATGCACCCGTGAGGTGGTGGCGCCACCGATGAGCAGAGGGAGCCTGAGGCCAAGCCGTTGCATCTCATGCGCCACATGCACCATTTCGTCGAGCGAGGGGGTGATCAAACCGCTGAGCCCGATGATATCAACTTGGTGTTTTTGCGCCTCGGCAAGAATTCTTTCCGCCGGCACCATCACACCGAGGTCGATCACTTCAAAATTATTGCAGGCCAGCACCACACTGACGATATTTTTACCGATATCATGCACATCGCCTTTTACCGTTGCCAGCAAAACTTTTGGTGTTTTTTTCTGATTTCGGGAGCGGGCTTTTTCTTTTTCAATAAATGGAATTAAATAGGCGACGGCTTTTTTCATCACCCGTGCACTTTTAACCACCTGTGGCAGAAACATTTTACCGCTGCCGAAAAGGTCACCGACGACATTCATTCCCGACATCAGCGGCCCCTCGATGACTTGCAGTGGATCGCCCAGTTTCAGCCGCGCTTCTTCGATATCAGTTTCGATGAACTCGATGATGCCTTTAATCATCGCATGCTGCAGGCGCGATTCGACAGCGGCCTGCCGCCATTCATCCTTTTGCTTCTCCTGTTTTGCTTGCTGTTTGAAATTCTCTGCAAAATCGACAAGCCGTTCGGTAGCATCCGTATGGCGATTCAACAGAACATCTTCCACCCGTTCGAGTAAATCCGGATCGATATCTTCGTAGATTGCCAATTGTCCGGCATTGACAATGCCCATATCCAGCCCGGCTTTGACCGCGTGAAAGAGAAATGCTGAATGCATGGCCTCGCGGATAACATCGTTACCGCGGAAGGAGAATGAGATATTACTCACTCCGCCGCTAACGCTCGTATGCGGCAGGTTTTCCTTGATCCAGCGCGTTGCTTCGATGAAAGCGAGGGCATAATCATTATGCTCTTCAATCCCGGTGGCAACGGTTAAAATATTGGGGTCGAAAATGATATCCTGCGGCGGAAATCCCATCTCCTGTGTCAGTATTTCGTAGGCTCGCCGGCAAATTTTGATTTTATGTTCGAAGCTCACAGCCTGTCCGTTTTCATCGAAAGCCATGACGATCGCGGCAGCGCCGTAACTGCGAATTTTTCGAGCCCGGTTTTTAAACTCTTTTTCACCCTCTTTCAGGCTTATGGAATTAACGATACATTTGCCCTGCACGCATTTCAAGCCCGCCTCAAGTACCGACCATTTCGACGAATCGAGCATCAGCGGCACGCGGCTGATCTCCGGCTCCGTGGCGATTAAATTCAAAAAAGTTTTCATCGCCTGCTCGGAATCGAGTAGGCCCTCATCCATGTTGATATCGATGATCTGAGCGCCGTTTTCCACCTGATCCCGCGCGACCGAGAGCGCTTCTTCGTATTTTTTTTCACGAATCAACCGGGCGAATTTGCGCGACCCGGCGACGTTGGTGCGCTCGCCGATATTGACAAAATTGCTGTCCGGGCGCAGTGTCAGTGGTTCGAGCCCGCTCAGGCGTAGTCTGATTGGGCGTTCGGGAATCAAACGTGATCTGCAGGTTGCCACTGTTTCAGCGAGGGCAGCGATATGCTCCGGTGTAGTACCGCAACAGCCGCCGATGAGATTGACAAAACCGGCCTCGGCAAAATCGCGCAGAACAGCCGCCATCGCTGTCGGGGTTTCGTCATAACCGCCAAATTCATTGGGCAAGCCGGCGTTGGGATAAAGACTCACCGGGCAGGTCGCGATGCGCGACAGCTCATCGACAAAGGGTCGCATCTGCTCGGAACCGAGAGCGCAATTGAGTCCGATGCTCAATAAGTTTTCAGCATGAACGATGGAATTATAAAAAGCTTCGGTCGTCTGCCCGGAAAGTGTGCGGCCGCTGGCATCGACGATTGTACCTGAAATCATCAGCGGCAGGCTGATGCTGTTTTCTGCAAAATATTTTTGGATGGCAAAAAGAGCTGCTTTCGCCATGAGGGTGTCAAAAATTGTTTCAACCAAAAGAATATCAACTCCGCCCTCAATGAGTCCGCCCACCTGTACATAATAAGCTTCGACGACCTGATCAAAAGTAACGGCACGAAAACCGGGGTCGTCGACATCCGGTGAAATGCTGAGGGTTTTATTCGAGGGGCCGATGGCGCCGGCAACAAAACGAGGTTTGGCCGGATATTTTTTTGAAAATGCATCTACCGATTCTTTCGCCAGCCGGGCAGCAGCAAAATTGATTTCGTGGGTCAGATGCTGCATCCGGTAGTCTTCCTGCGACAAGGCCGAGCCGTTAAAAGTATTGGTTTCGATGATATCCGCGCCGGCTTCGAGAAAATCGTGATGGATTTTGCGGATAATTTCCGGCTGTGTGATTGAGAGCAGGTCGTTATTGCCTTTTAACGTTCCTTCACAGCGATGAAACCGCTCACCGCGAAATTCATCCTCACTCAAGTTATGTTCTTGAATCATCGTGCCCATGGCGCCGTCGAGCACGAGAATTTTGTCTTTTAATAATTCACGCAGTTTTTGTTCCTGGGGGCTCATCTTCAAAATAATAAAATCTCTGGTTGTTTCGGGTTGATTTTCAATTCCGGGGGTAAATCGAAATACTGCTCTTTAAATCGGCCGATATCGTCTTTCGTTTTGTCGCTTAATAATTTGATCAAATCTGCGGCGACTTCGTCACATATCATGATGGGACTAAATGAGAGAACTGCTTTTCTGCCCACACATTCGCAAAAAATTTGATATTCATCACATTCCGTGCGTTGCTTGTTTTTAACAAAACAGCGGTCGATCCAGCGGGAGATGTCCTCATCCGTATTTTGCAGCAGCAAATTATGTCGCGCCTGCAAGTCCACACGCGTTTCGTAATAGTTTTCGATGCGCTGCCGGGATTCAGCCGAGTACATCTTCAGGGCTTCAAAATAGCAGTCCTCGCACATGACGTATTCGAAAAGGGTGTCTGTCGCCGTGATGTTTTTATAATTCTTGATCGCCTTTTCGATGAAATAAGGGATGGAAGCTGCAAACAAATCCCGTTCACATACCATACATTTTTCAAACATCCGGCCTGTTGCACTGGAGTAAAAAATCTCAGGCATTTTAATAATAATTTCAGTGACTCGTTTTTCGGGAAGATTTTGTTGCTGTTCAGACATTTGCTTTCGATGTTTTTGATTGAAAATATCGACTCTTCAGCGATGACTGCTGAGCATGGCTAATATATAAATAATTCTGTCAATTGAAAGGTTTTTGACCGTACTTTATCCGGTTTCATTGCCGATATCTTCAGCCGCAGCAAATTTTTCGATAATTTTTTTCAACTGCAGGCGGTCGATGGGTTTGCTGAGGTAGTCATCCATGCCAGCTTCAATACAGCGGTCACGATCCCCTTTCATTGCATTTGCGGTCAAGGCGATGATCGGCGTGTGCCTCCCCTCATTTTCTTTTAAGCGGATTTCCCGCGTCGCTTGTAATCCATCCATCTCCGGCATTTGCATATCCATGAGAATGAGATCGTAACGATTATCTGCAATCGCCTGCAGCACTTCATTGCCATTTTCGACGCAATCTGCCTGATAGCCAAGCCGTTCGAGCATTTTCAGCGCCACTTTTTGGTTGATAATATTATCTTCAGCCAGTAAAATTCTGGTGGTTTTCAGTTGAATATCAGCGAGATCTTTTTCTGAAACAATGCGTGGAGCGGACTCATCATTTTGCCGGTGGTTGTTAAAAACAGCGAGCAGACAATCGTGTAAATGCTTTTGTTTCAACGGTTTTGTCAAGCAGGCGTCGAAAAGAAAATCACGTAAATTTTTCTTTTCACTTTTTAAAACCATCGAGCTCAGCATGATGAGCAAGCAATCCTGCAAGTTCTCATCCTGCTTGATGGCGCTGCCCACTTCCTCACCGTTCATATTCGGCAAGTTCATATCGAGAATGCACATATCAAAGGGTGTACCGTTTTCCGCCTGCTCCCGCATGATTTCCAGAGCTTCTTCACCGCTCCGAACTTCTTTCGTTGCATAACCCCAGGATTGTAGCTGCAGCCGCAAAAGATCACGATTAATTTTCGTATCGTCGACGATTAAAATTCGTTTTTCACGCGCATCGATTTTTATCTTGCGCCGGTGCGGGCTATCGGCGGGTTGTTTTTCCAATATTACCGTGAACCAGAAATCCGATCCCTTTCCCTCCGTACTTTTTACGTGCAGCGAACCGTTCATCAGTTCAACAAGCTGCCGGGAAATCGCCAAACCCAGGCCGGTACCGCCAAACTTTCGGGTGGTCGAAGTATCAACCTGAGCGAATGATTGGAATAGATTCCTGATCGATTTTTCTGGAATACCAATGCCTGTATCGCTGACGGTGAATCGAAATATCACTTCGCCGTCGTTTTCGGTCTCCACTTCCGCCCAAACCGTCACCTCACCTTTGTGAGTAAATTTAATCCCGTTGTTTGCCAGGTTTATGATTACCTGTCGCAGGCGACCGGGGTCTCCTCTGACAAAGCTGTCGGCTTCCGGATGCAGAAAGCAGGCAAACGTTAACCCTTTATCTTCCGCCCGCAAGGCCAGCATGTCGGCCACATCGTCCATTAGCCCGCGCAGGTCAAAATCGATGATTTCCAGCTCCAGTTTGCCTGCTTCGATTTTAGAAAAATCGAGAATATCATTGATGATCGTCAGCAGAGAACTGGCGGAATTGTTGACCGTTTCCGCATATTCCCTTTGCTTGGAGTTGAGATCGGTATCGAGTAATATATTGATCATGCCGATAACACCGTTCATCGGTGTGCGGATTTCATGGCTCATCGTCGCCAGAAAATCACTTTTGATGCGTAATGCCGATTCGGCTTTTTCCCGGGCCTGTTCAAAAGAGGCATTTTGCTCGGCCAGTTTTGATTGCGTAATTTTTTCAAAAACTTCATAGATCAGAGAAAGAAAATAGATTAACGCTGTGATGCCGGCATAAGATATAAACCAGACGATGTTCAGTCCTGCCGGAGTCAGATCCTGTTGAAAGACATATCCTGTGCTTTGCAGGTAAAAGAATACAACAAACTCAAGCATGGAAATGATGCACCAGATCAAACCTGACGTTTTCCCCGCTGTTACCAGCGCTAGTATCGGCAAGATGACAAACCATAAAACAGATGCGGCAGCCAGGCCACCGGTATGCAGCGCTATGGCGATAAGAAGGATGTCAATCGTGAATGCAAGCAGGTTTCCGGGTAATACCGATGATCCTGAATAGCGATTCAGCATGAGTACAAAAGGGCTAACCAGCATGCTGAAATAAATTGAATATGCCGCTCCCGAACTGCCAAGATACTGATACAATGGGCCGAAGAGGGGGCCATAAATGTTTATGGCGCAGATAAAACCGACGACGGTTATCGCCCGGCGTGCCTCGATTGTCGTCGCATCCCGCAAATCGGGATGCACGAAGAATTGCAGGAATTCCAATACCTTGTTTTTTATACCTTTTATCATCTCATCATTCTGGTTATCCGGTTAAATCTGCAAACAAAATTGATTTAAAAATCAAAACTTTATCGTCAGATCACACATTTTACGAGTTATTCTGGCGTCTTGAAAATGAAGGTAAAGAAATTTGCGGCACTACCTGTCATTCCGATTGATTATTAGTTTTGCAAAAGCAAAATCGGGGTTTTCCAATTTGCATTCAATGGCATTGAGTTAAGACGAATTTTCCGCCCCCCACTCCCGTGCTGAAGCACAGGGCTTAAAAAAAAACTTGCTAAAGCAGGCTGAAAAATTCCTATATAATACTTATCTGAATGACATCAGGTCTTCGTTATTCATAAACAGGGAAACGATGTATCTCGTTCTACCTTGGTGTGCTCGCGGGGGATCCATGCCACATGTTAGCCTGCCAGGGGATACCCGAAGGAAAAAATACCGTTCTCTATCTCTTGTTTTTCGGCATACAGCGCTTCCGCTTAACAGGTTTTCAGCTTTATAATACTTTTTGTAAATTCAGGTTGTTTAAAGAAGTGAACTCAAGCAGGGTTCCTGGCGATATGAGAGAAATGGAAATTTCAGAACTGCTTGCAATTGCACCGGAAATAATTTATTTTGCACGATGTCGTTTTAGACACTCAAACAGTCGAGAGTTTTGCCTTAATTTGTTGCAGGAGTAGTACCGTGTCGCGATTAATGATCAGTGTATCCGGAATTCGAGGAATTGTCGGTGATGGATTGTCCCCTGAGCTAGTAACGCAATTTGCACAGGCCTTCGGCACTTATTGCGATGGCCGTCCAGTCGTCATCGGTTGGGATGCCCGGGTTTCAGGCGAAATGGTGCACAAGGCATTCGTCGCCGGGCTGATTGCCGTCGGTTGCGAGGTTATTGATTTGGGAATCGCTGCAACGCCGACCGTGCAGATGATGACTGAAGAACTGGATTGTGGCGGTGGTATCATCATCACCGCAAGCCATAATCCCATCATGTGGAACGGCATTAAAATGCTCGCTGCCGACGGTTTGTTTCTCGATGCTGAACAGGGCGCAAAAGTATTGAAAATCAGGGATGAAAAACAATTTGTCTTTAAAGCCTGGGATCAGCTTGGAAGCGTCAAATCATTGGCCGATGCATCTGCCAAACATATTGAAAAAGTCTTGTCTCTTCCCTACATCAATCCGATGCAAATTCGTGCGAGAAAATTCAAAGTTGTTGCGGATTGTATTAACGGCGCTGGCTGTGTCATCATCCCCAAATTACTGGAAGAACTGGGTTGCGAAAGCATCGTTTTAAACGGAGAGCCCACCGGACGATTTGCCCGTGCACCCGAACCTCTACCGGAAAATCTCACGACTGTTTGCCGGGCTGTCGAGCAACACGGCGCAGACCTGGGAATAGTCGTCGATCCGGATTCCGACCGCCTGGCGCTCATCTCTGAAAAAGGTGAACCACTGGGTGAAGAATACACCTTAGGCATCACCGGCGATTATTTTCTCAAACATCTGCAAGGCAAAGTTGTCGTCAATGTATCAACCTCGCAACTCCTGCCCGACCTTGCCCGTGAATATGGCTGTGAATGTGATCGTACCCGGGTCGGAGAGATTAATGTGACCAAACACATGCGCGAAGTGGGTGCGGTTTTCGGCGGCGAGGGCAACGGTGGTATCATCGTTCCGGGCTTGCATCTCGGCCGCGATGCGATCATCGGTGCAGCGCTGGTTTTGCAGCACCTTTCGAGCACAAGTGAGAAACTTGGTGAAATCAAAGCACGGCTGCCACAATACGAAATGGTGAAAATAAAAATCAATCTCAAAGATGAGCAGAATCCACAAGCCATTCTCGAAAGCATTGAAAACAAATTAAAAAATGAGACCCTCGACCTGACCGATGGGTTAAAACTCATCCGCGGTAAATCATGGGTGCAGGTACGGGCGTCGAACACCGAACCGATTTTGCGGGTCATGGCGGAAGCGCCAACCCGGGCAGCAGCGGAAGAAATAGCTGCCGAGCTCAAATCTTTAACGATGGAAGCCGCTATGTAATTTAATGCCTGCTGATCAGGCAAGCGACTTAAAACACAGTTCTGTTTGAGAATATCAATATTCAGCGTCGTGCATAACCGGTATGACGCTGATTTTTTTTATAAATCGGAGGCAGCATGACAGCACAAGAAATTATCACCCGTAAACGCAACGGTAAAAAATTAAGCGAACGGGAAATCGATTTTCTCATCGGCGGCTACACAGCAGGAAAAATCCCCGATTATCAGATTGCCGCTTTCCTGATGACGGTCTATTTCCGGAGCATGGATGCTGAGGAAACCGCTACTTTCACCCGGCTGATGCGGGACTCCGGCGAGACGCTGCAACTCGACAAGTTTGCTCTGCCCAAAGCAGACAAGCACAGTACCGGCGGGGTCGGAGACAAAGTTTCGTTAATTCTCGCGCCACTGGTTGCCGTCTGTGATGTGATGAATCCGATGATTTCCGGTCGCAGCCTCGCCCATACCGGCGGCACGCTCGATAAGCTCGAATCCATTCCCGGTTTCAATACACAAATCCCGATGCAGAGGTTTTTACAACTGCTCGAAAAATACAATTTTGCCCTCATCGGACAGACGCCGGAGATTTGTCCGGCAGATAAAAAAATGTATGCCCTGCGCGATGCCACGGCAACCGTCAGCAGTATTCCGCTCATTTGTGGCAGCATTTTAAGCAAAAAACTCGCCGAAGACCTCGATGTGCTCATACTCGATGTCAAAGCGGGGAATGGCGCTATTTTTGAAAAAAAGGAAGATGCGCGAAAACTGGCCGAAGCGCTTGTGCGCACGGCGGCGAATTTTAAACTGAAAACCGTAGCGATTCTCACGCAAATGGATCAACCTCTCGGAAAAACGATCGGCAACTGGTTCGAAACCGAGGAGGCGATTCACATGCTGCAGGGTGAGGCGCCGGAGGACCTCGAAACCGTGACCATCGAATTATCAGCTTATATGGTCTGGCTTGCCGGCAGAACCAATTCACTCGCGAAAGCGCGCGAACTGGTAAGCGACAAGCTGGCTTCGGGAGAAGCGCTGGCACGATTCCGTGAAATCGTCGTTGCGCAGGGTGGTGAGGCACAATATATCGATCATCCGGAACGCTACGCCACGCCGGCTTATAAAGCGGAAATTTTTGCTGTAAAAAACGGATATATCGCTGAAGCACACGCACGAAAACTCGGTCAAATCAGCATGCTGCTCGGCGCCGGCAGGCAAAAAAAGGAAGATGGTGTCGATACCTTGGCCGGGATTAAACTCGATAAAAAAGTTGGGGAATTCGTGGAAAAAGGCGACAGATTGTGCACACTATACGCAAATATGCATGCAATCCCGGAGAATCTGAGAAACGAGGCCGGCAGGGCTTTTAAAATCAGTGAAGAAAAAGTTGCGGCACTGCCGGTCATTCTCGATGTCATCGAGTAATTAGTTTGCTGGCCTATATTGATAAAAATCAACTCGTGTGTGATTTTGAAAAGGGTTGCAGAATGCTGTGATTTGATCGGGGTGAGGTTATCGGTTTAAACTGTCGGCAAGTTGCTTGGCAGTTTTCATGTTAAGTGAATCCAGATTCATGTCAAACGTCATCGCTTCGAGTTCTTTTGCACGCGCCAGTTGCAGCCAGCGCTTTTTTCCCCGGGCATGCCCAACGATACTATCCGGTTTTTGCCTTGCAATATTTTCCTGCACGATTTTCATCTCATGCATAATTCGCCGTTTTTGCCGGTGCATTGTACGGGTGAAGTTTCTCTCCCAAATCACCAGCTCCCGCCCATCCGGATCGCGCATGCGGCGCAGTTTTGCCTTCAGTTCCTTCCCGGTCGGTTCTGTTGCGGGTTTATCAGCGACAATGATACACACACCTTTTTCGCCATCATGCTGTACGACAAAATTGATTTTTTGGTTTTCTGTGGGAAGTTTTTTGTTGATTTCTTGCAGTTCATCGTTGGTTTTAATGATAATGGCCAGCCGTTCACCGATTTTTTCCCAGTCTTCAGGATGAGCTGCCGGGCCGGGACTTTTATTGTTTGAATTTAAATCACGTTCATCAGTCACTTTGAACGAAATGGCTGTTACCAGACTTTCCGCGACAACAACTCCTCCCGGCAGCATTGCGATAAGGTTATTTTCTGCAAACACCGTTTCCGGCGCTTCGGGGTAGCTGAGAATCATCTCGGCCTGCTCCCGTGATAATATCACTTCTTTGTTGCTCAAATTGAGAATATTTGCGGCGACTTTTTCAACCTGTTCAGGAGAGACTTCATTATTCGAAATGCGCTGTATAAATTGCTCGAAAGCAGCTTTAAGAAGGTCTTGATCTCCGGAATCCGAAATCATCGCTGCCAGCTTTTCACCCATTATTCGCAGGGCGCTATCGAGACTGTTTTCCTGGAAATCCCGGATAAGCCAGATACTTCCGGCAATCGAGGTGAAAACCACGATATAAATTCCGAGGTCTTTGAACAATTTTTTCATCACTCTGCTCCCGCTGTGGCACTGTGCCGTGTGTCGCTGCTTGTTTGAAATTTTCAGACTGTATTTTATCTGACAGCCGAAAAAGGAATAAAGTTGTGTTAATCTATTTGAAGTCTTTATTTTGTCTTTAGCCGGTTTTTTTTAAATTCAGCATCGTAATATACGCATAAATTTCTTAAATATTCGAATGGAGAAAAAATTCGATGAGAACGATTTCCTGTTTATTTAAATCTGCTGTTATTTTTTTGAGTGTCGGGCTGGTATTTTCCAGCTGCAAAAAAATAAATGAAAATGAAAAACCGGGCACCGGGTCTGTCGATATTGCTGATAAAAACGACAAAGCCATCGAAAAAGTAATCGACTCCGCACCGGGTTTTACAACTGCGGCAAAAAGACTTAAGGGCTTCGAGAAGCGTAAATTACTGCGTGAAAAGTCGCTCGTGGGGCAAGTCGCATTCCGCAATATCGGCCCGACGATCATGAGCGGCCGGGTGGTCGATCTCGAGGTCAATCCGCAGGACCCGACGGAATTTTATGTCGCCTATGCTTCCGGCGGTTTGTGGAAAACCGTCAATAATGGTGTCACATTCGAACCGCTCTTCGATAACGAGGCTGTAATGACCATCGGTGACATCGCCGTCGATTGGTCCCACGATGAAACGATCTGGGTCGGCACCGGTGAGAATAATTCCAGCCGTTCTTCTTATGCCGGTACCGGTATTTACAAAAGTACGGACAAGGGTAAAACCTGGCAACACGTGGGACTGGCAGAAACGCATCATACCGGGCGTATCGTGTTGCATCCGGCGGATCCCAATACTGCCTGGGTTGCAGCGATCGGCCATCTTTATTCGGCAAATGAAGAAAGGGGTGTTTTTAAAACGACCGACGGCGGACAAACCTGGGAAAAAGTTTTGTTTATCGATGATAAAACCGGGGTGATCGATTTGGTCATCGATCCGGCGAATCCGGGAATCCTTTATGCCGCAGCCTGGCACCGCGAGCGCTTTGCCTGGAACTTTGTCGAAAGTGGAACCACCTCGGGTATTTATAAAACAACCGACGGTGGCAATGACTGGATTTTGCTGACCACAGAAGAGAGTGGCTTCCCCACCGGTGATGGCGTCGGCCGCATCGGTTTGTGCATCTCGCCACAAAACCCCCGGCTGATTTACGCCATTCTCGATAATCAGGCACGGCGGCCAAAAGAGAAAAAAGATGACGAACCGGTGATAACGAAAGACTCACTGAGAACCATGTCCGGCGAAGATTTCCTGAAAATTGAAGACGAAAAAATCACCGAATATCTCGATTATTATGGTTTCCCGCAAAAATATTCGGCCGCAGGCATCCGGGCACGCATCGAAAAAAAGGAAATATTACCCACAGCGCTGGTCGACTATTTGGAAAATGCCAATAGCCGTTTGTTCGATACCGCGGTTATCGGTGGCGAGGTTTACCGTTCCCGCGATGGCGGGAATTCGTGGCAGAAAACACATGAGAAATTTATCGATGGTTTCGTCAATTCCTATGGCTACTATTTTGGCCAAATTCGTGTTTCACCGGGGGACAGCAATAAAATTTATATGCTCGGTGTACCGGCGTTGACCTCATCCGATGGCGGTAAAACATTTTCAGCGCTTATGGCAGATAATGTGCACGTCGATCACCACGCCCTGTGGATCAATCCACAAAATCCCGATCATCTCATTCTGGGAAATGACGGCGGCTTGAATATGACATATGACGGCGGCAAAAACTGGATTAAAGCCAATAATCCACCTGTCGGCCAATTTTACGCCATCAGCGTCGATATGGAAAAACCATACAATGTCTACGGTGGATTGCAGGATAACGGCGTCTGGTACGGGCCTTCAACCTATAAGGCCGGCGTCACCTGGCATGCTAATGGTGCCTACCCATATCATCGCCTGCTCGGTGGCGACGGCATGCAAGTGGCCGTCGATCTACGTGACAATAATACGGTTTACACGGGATTTCAGTTTGGTTATTATTATAAAATCAATAAAAAAACCGGCAAGCGCAGTTCGGTAAAACCGCAACATGATTTGGGTGAGAGGCCGCCGCGATTCAACTGGCAAACACCTGTTCAACTCTCCTCACACAATCAGGATATTCTCTATATCGGGGCGGAAAAATTATATCGTTCATTAGAGAACGGTGAAAAACTGCAACCGATTTCCGCTGATCTGACCGGTGGCGGCCTGCCCGGCGATGTGCCCTACGGCACGTTGTCAAGCATCGATGAATCACCGAAGAAGTTCGGTTTGATCTACACGGGCAGTGATGACGGTTTTATTCATGTCTCCCGCGATGGCGGCTATTCATGGCAACGAATTTCAGATGATTTGCCGCAACATCTGTGGGTCAGCCGGGTGGAAGCCTCAGCGCATGACGAAGCAGTCGTTTTCGTGACACTGAACGGTTATCGTTTTGATGACTTTACCGCCTATCTGTACAGATCCTACGATTACGGGAAAACCTGGCAATACATCGGCACAGATCTGCCGGACGAGCCGCTGAACGTTGTTGTGCAAGACCCGAAAAACGCCGACATTCTGTATGTCGGCTCCGACCACGGTGTCTACATCAGTCTTGATGGCGGCCTCTCGTTTATGGCGATGTATAAAAATTTGCCCGCCGTTCCGGTACACGATCTCGTCGTGCATCCCCGGGATAAAGATTTAATCGTTGGCACGCACGGACGCTCTATTTTTATTGCTGATGTTGATCAGGTGCAACAGCTCACCAAAAAACTTCGCGGCGAAGATATTCATCTCTTTCCGGTAAAAAAGATGACTTTTAACAAAAACTGGGGCAAAAAACGCGGTGCCTGGAGTGAACCCCGGGTTCCCGGGCTGCAGATCGTCGTCTATTTAAAAGAGACCGGTGAATTCGAACTTCAAGTGCAAACAGCCACAGGAAAAACTTTGAAACACTGGCAATATAATGGTGTTGCCGGCCTCAATTATATCGAATATGATTTGACTTTTGAAACGCGCAATAAAAGCATTTTAGAAATGGAGCTGAGCGAGCTTAACAAAAAAGAAACGACAGTCAAAACAGCCGAAGACGGCAAGATTTATCTTCCTGCCGGAAAATATAAAATCAACGTCATATTAAATTTTCAAACAGCCACAACCGATCTGGAAATAGTCGCGCCTGAAAAACTAAAGCGAGGTGAATAGAAGTCTGACGGTTTAAATATTTTGTCCCGCTTACCCGAGTTGCATAACTGTGGGAATAGTTTGTAATCAGAGCTTGCTCTGCCAGCAACAGACTGTTTTCAGAGCAAGTTCTTGCCGCTTGTCAATCGTAGAATTCCGCTATCGACTCTGTCGGGGGATTCCTTGATGAGGTAGCACGTGGGCTTAAATTCCCGAGGAGCACAGCATGCTGAACAATGACAATAATTCCCGCAAATAGGCTGTGGATTGGAAAAAATAAACCCTTGCATAAAACGAACGTTCGTGCTACATTGATTCATGGCCGAAAAAAATAACACAAAACAGATGATTCTCGATGCGGCGATCTCGATGACCAGCAAAATTGGCTTGAGTGCATTGTCCATAGGTAAATTGGCCACGGCGACATGCATGTCAAAAAGCGGTTTGTTTGCTCATTTCAACTCCAAGCAAAATCTGCAAATCGAAGTCTTAAAATCAGCGGAAGCGAAATTTGTCGAAACTGTCGTGCGGCCGGCGCTGGCAAAACCGCGTGGTGTGGCGCGAATTCGGGCAATTTTTGAAAATTGGCTGAGCTGGACGAATTCGGTCATTTTACCCGGTGGTTGCCCCTTCGTTTCCCTGTCGATGGAATTGACCAGCCAGCCTGGGCGCTTGCAGAATTATCTCATTTCATCACAAACTCAATGGCTCAATTTTCTCACCGGCGCGGCACAAATTGCCATTATGGAGAAACAGTTTCGGTATGATCTGGATACGAAGCAATTTGCCTACGAACTCTTTTCCATATTTTTGGCCTATCAGCATGCGAAGCACCTTTTGCAAGACCCCATGGCTGAAACCCGGGCACGAACTGCGCTTGACCGGTTACTCGATTCAGTTGCGCTGTGATTGTTTGCGGTCATAAATCAATTGCTTAGCCACTGATCGACACAGATCGAACATCTGTGTTTTATCAACTTGAATAATGCATAAAGCATGAAGACCATGAAGCCAATTCCGCCACTAAAGTCTGCGGCGACTTTTTGAAAAAGCGCCTGAAAGTGGCTCAAATTTTAGTCTGCGTTAGCTTGCCGGTTTAACGGTTGGCTATCGCAATGAAATGTGATTTTTCATGAAAAAAAGCGTGAACGTTCAGTTGTTCAATTCAGGAGTAAATAGTGCGCGAAACTAAAAACAGATACAAAAAACAGTCGAATTCACATGATATTTACGACGGGCCGGTTTTCAAAATTGCCCGTTTTGTATTTCATATTCTTTGTCGCTGGACGCCGCAAACCGCTGCTTTTCTCGCAATAAAAATTTTTTCCCGCCCGCGCAGATTTCGCCGCCCGCTGCGGGAATCGCATATTTTGGACACTGCACAGCGCTTAAATGTTCAGACCCGGAGCGGCAATATTGCAGCCTGGCTGTGGGGAACAGGTCCGACAATTCTCTGCATTCACGGCTGGGAAGGACGCGGCACACAGTTTTATGAATATGTCAATCCACTGGTTCAGGCCGGCTATCGCGTGGTGCTCTTTGATGGCCCGGCACATGGTGATTCTGCCGGGACCTATACCAACCTGATTCATTTTACGGATGAGGTAAAGGAGTTGTTAAAAACCGTTGGGCCGTTGCACGGCATCATCGCCCATTCTTTCGGTGGGGCAGTCGCCACTTTACTGCTGAAAACCAACGTTTCTGTGGGAAAAGTTGTTTTCTTCGCCGTGCCCAACAATATTATCGAGATAACCGAAAATTTCGGTACTATTCTTGGTTTGACAGCGGAAGTCGTGCATCAGATGCGTGAGGAGTTTCTCGAACGCCACCGTAAAGCCTGGAATGCTTATGTCGACTCGTGGGAAGATTTGATTATGGCCCAAATGGCAAAAACATTCTCTGTACCGTTGCTGATTATCCACGATCAGCATGACCGGGATGTGAAAATCAGCAACAGCGAGGCCCTGTGCCAAGCCTGGCCTGAAGCAAAGTTGATACAAACAACAGGACTCGGGCACCAGAGAATTCTGCGTGATCCTGAAGTCATGGCAGAAGTATTGAATTTCATCACTCCGGCGCAGGTGCCTGAAGCACATCTCGAAAAGTAATCGCCAGTCTGACTTGCACATTAAAACAAGCGAATTATTTTGCCGACTCTGCTAATTGACATTGAAAAAAAAAATTACTATTATCTTGGTCTGCCACGGGTTTAGGCTCAGCATGCTGGAGTATATTGTTCAATCTGAGTCAGAAATTATCATTCAATTATGCTTGTATACTTGTAACTGGAAATAGTGCCGGTATATTTACGGTTCAACACTGGTGATGATCCGCTGCAAACACCCATGATTGGGAAAGGATTCTGAGCATCTATGCAAAAGGCAAAACGTTTATTCTATCATGTCGAACATTTTAGCCGAATGATCTTGGGTACGATTCTTAATTTTCCCGCCTTTATTCGCTATCGCAGAACAACACTCGATCAGATGAATCACCTGGGATATGCCTCAATTTTTCTCGTTATGTCCGCCTCGCTGATGATTGGTATGGTACTCGCTCTGGAATGGGGAAAGAAACTTGAATTATTCGGCGCCAAGCTGCTCATGGGGCGTATCATTTCCATCGCCGTGATCCGTGAAACCGGGCCGCTCATCACCGGGCTGATGTTGTCTGGCCGCATCGGAGCGAGCATTGCCGCCGAGCTTGGCAGTATGAAACAGAGCGAACAGCTTGATGCCATGCGGGCTATGGGCGCTGATCCGCTTCCGCGTTTGATCGTGCCGCGCATTGCCGCAACGATGATCACCTTTGTGCCGCTTGTTGCTATTGCCGATGCCATTGCAATTATCGGCGGTTGGATTGCCGCAGTTGTCTGGCTGCAAACTGACAGCACTCACTTCTGGATTTCGGCACTTGATGGATTGTTTTTCAAAGATTTAACCATTGGACTCATCAAGCCGTTTTTTATGGGTTTTACAATTGCCTCGATTAGTTGTTATTACGGTATATCAACTTACGGCGGCGCCGAGGGAGTTGGACGTTCTGCCACGCGTGCTGTCATGGCGTGCTCGCTGGCGATATTATTTATGGACTTTCTAGTGTCAAAATTTATCCTGGCGTTCTACGCGTAAGACTATGCAAAATGAAAAACCACAAGACGTCATTCGCGTCAACGATCTGAGTTTCACTTACGGCAATGAGATGGTCCTGGACGATTTGACACTCACCGTTAACAAAGGTGAGACATTGGTCATTCTCGGTGGCAGTGGTGCCGGCAAGAGTACGTTGCTGCGCCTGATCATCGCGCTGATCCGCCCGACGCGAGGCAGCATTTCAGTTTTTAATAAAGATATTGCGATGTTGTCGGAACGCCAATTGCGCCCGTTGCGTGGCCGCATGGGTTTTGTTTTTCAGGGTGGCGCCTTGTTCGATTCGCTCTCAGTCGCAGAAAATGTTGGTTATGCATTGCGCATTGCCAATCCTAAAATCAGCACCACTGAATTCAGAAAAAAGGTCGAGGAAACGTTGGACTATGTTGAAATGCGCGATTTTTATTCCGTTTTTCCGGCCGATCTCTCCGGCGGGCAGCGTAAACGGATCGCTATTGCACGGGCGACGATCACCCGCCCGGAAATCATTCTCTACGATGAACCAACATCCGGCCTCGACCCCATCGTTTCAAAACGAATAAACCATTTGATAAATCGCCTGAGAATTGAACTGAAAATCACCTCGATGGTCGTCACCCATATTTTACAGGATGCATTTGAAGTAGCGACGCGCATGGTTATGCTCAAAGACGGTCGCATGGTTTTTGAAGGCCAATCAGATGATTTGCTGTTATCGAGAGACCCGTATATTCAACAATTTGTGAGATAAGGAATAAAAATGAGTGAAAGAAAAAATTTGCGCTGGCAAGACGTCCGCGTTGGAATTTTTATTTTTGTCGGCATTGCTTTCATGTTTTTTATCATTCTGATCGTCGGCACCAATACCCGCAAATTTACCTCAAAATATACCCTACACACCTTTGTCCCCAATGTGATCAGCCTGAATCCCGGCGCCTATATCACTATTGCCGGCGTCAAAGCTGGCACTATTGGTGATTTTGAATACACCACCCGCGATGGCCAGTTCGGTGTCCATATCTCGCTCTTTGTCGAACATGGTTTTAAAAAATGGGTGACCACCAGCAGCAAAGCCACCATCAAAACCCTGGGTATTCTCGGTGATAAATATGTCGAAATTTCTCTCGGTCGCGCTGATGAACCACCGCTCGAAGACAATGGTTACATTCCTGCCAATCCACCCTTCGATTTCGAAGCTTTACTGCCGAAAGCCGAACAGGCAGCGAACACCATTCCACGGGTTTTAACCGCTTTGGAAACATTGCTGCAAAAATTGCAATCCGGGCCGGGAACATTTGCCATGATGCTTAACGATTCCTCGACAGCAAGAAGCTTTAATGCGAGTATGGCCAATCTGTCTTCGATCACCAGGGCGATGAATGATAACCGCGGTAGTTTCGGCAAATTGCTGCATTCGGACCAACTTTACAATAATCTCCAAAGCCTCACCAAAAGTCTCGATGCCATTCTACAGAAGATCGACAGCGGCCGGGGTACGTTGGGCAAACTGGTGGCCGATTCCACCCTTTTCGAAAATTTACGAAGAGCGAGTGCGCACACCGATTCCATCATGCAGAAGCTGAATACTGGTCGGGGCACGGCCGGCAAACTCATCAACGATGATGCTGCCTATAAAAATCTCGAAAATACGCTCAAACAACTCAACCAGATTATCGAAGACATGAAAAGATATCCACAGAAATATTTTCAGATCAAAGTTTTTTAAAACGAATATTTTTTTAGAAAAAGGCCCCGTCTCGGGGCTTTTTTGTTGTAAGAAAAGCCGTATTGGTCATTGAAAATGAACGTGGCGGAGGGGATGGTCGATATAGAGGCGCACGGCCATGCGTCTCTACAACGACCATCCCCCATGACAATAACGGCTGGGTGTATTTACAATATTATAGCCGCCTGTTTTGTAAAAATATTTCGGGGTGATCGTAATGACCTTGTACAAAAAAAATATCGCATTGAATCAACTCGCCTGAAAAATTGGGATTATTCAGCCAACGGTTATTATTTCATCACCATCTGCACCCACGGACGTGCCTGTTTATTTGGAAAAATTATGAATGGAAATATGATATTATCCGATATCGGGAAAATTGTTTTACGGGAATGGAACGAATCATTTAATATCCGATCGGAATTATTTTGCGATTGTTTTGTCATCATGCCCAATCATATTCACGCCGTGGTGGTCATTAAAAATACCCACGACGTAGAGGCGCACTGCCGTGTGTCTCTACAACAACAATGTAAAAAACCGGTGGCCGTGCGCAGGCCCAAATCTGTTTCGTCATTTGTGGCCGGATTCAAATCATCCGCCACCAAACAAATAAATATGTTTCGTAAAACGCCAGGCATGGCGTTATGGCAATTACGTTTTCATGATCATATTATTCGCAACGTAAATGAATTACAACGAATTCGCCAATATATTTTAAACAATCCCGTCAAATGGCAGGATGATAAATTTTATTCCGGGGGAAATGCCCCATGAACGAAGCGCTACCACAGGCTGAAACCTGCTTATCTATTAAAACATGAAAAGGCTTAGCAAAATGCTTTATTTTTTGTTTTTTTTGAACGGGATTCTCTCTTGTGCGGAAAACGAAAAACCACTGACCGGCATACCGTCTGCAGCTGAAATCAGATCGCAGATCGAATTCATCGCTGCTGATGAATTGATGGGACGGCAGCCGGGAACTGCCGGTTGCGACAAAGCTGCTGATTTTATCGCGCATAAATTTCGTGATTTTGATTTGCAGGTTCTACCCGGCGGAAGCAATTTTTACCAAACCATAGATTTCATAAATACAGGCCCCCCGACAAAAGGAAACGTTGTTCTGTCAGATCAAACTTTCAGCCTGAATGAAAATTTGTTGCAGATTACAGGCCCGGCATTGCACGGTAAATTCCAATATATTTTTCTGGGTTATGGCGCCACGGCCAAAGATTTCATCGGTCATTCACTCAAAGATAAAGTGCTCATCACAAAACTTGGCAAGGCGGATTTAACCGGGTCGGGCGGTTTTAGGTTCAGTGAGGAAAAAAGAAATTTGGCGGCGAAGCTCGGTGCTGTTGCTTTGCTGGAAATTTCTCCGGCGGAGCTCACCTGGGAGCGCTTGCAATACTACTTTGGCCGCTGGCAGAGCAAACCTGTAAATGCTACTGCAGAGGCGAACATTCCTCATTTTTATCTCGCCGGAGACAACGGGAAGCTGGGGGAAGTCTTGCGCGAAAAAACTTCCGGCAAAATGACTATCGATACGCCGGGAATGGCGAAGCGCCAATTTCAATCGAGCAATATTTTGGGCTATATTCCCGGTCGTGATGCCCGAAACCAGGATGAATATATCCTTCTTTGCGCCCATTATGATCACATCGGCACGGGTTTACAAAAACCAGGGGCGACGTTGGCGGACAGTATTTTCAACGGTGCGCGGGACAATGGCATAGGGGTGGTGGCCCTGCTCGCCGCTGCACAGTATCTCGCAACAAATCCGGCGCGCAGACCGATTATTATTCTTGCGCTAACAGCAGAAGAGACCGGCCTGCACGGCAGTCAATTCTTCGTCGAAAACAGCCCGGTACCGCTTGAAAAAATCATTTTTGTACTCAATAGTGATGGCGCCGGGGTGACCGATGAAAGCATTGCAACGATCATCGGACTTGAAAAAACCAGCGCCGCTGTGGCAATTCGTAGCGGCATCAAGCGGGCGGGTTTGGAACCGATCGTCGATCCGGTTCCGGCGATGCATTTATTCGAACGGTCGGACAATATCAGCTTTGCCAAAAAAGGCATTCCCGCAGTTACCGTGAGTCCGGGATTTCATCAGTTTGGTGGAGAACTGACAGCGACTTATCACCAGCCAAATGACGATATCAGTATTGATTTTCCGTTCGATTACCTGCGAAAATTCAGCACGGCTTTTGCATTCGCAGCACGCGCCATCGCTGATTTGGAGGAGCGACCAATATGGTGTAAGGGTGAAAAATATGAACAGGCAGCAAGAAGGCTCTACCAACGATGAAAAAATCGAATTATTATTTTATTCTGTTGCTTGTGGTTTTAACTTTTCCACTCGCTGCCAAAGAACAGAAAATTGATGCCGCACGACTCCTGCAACATGTGAAAATTCTCGCAGCTGATTCACTTTCAGGCCGGAGGACCTGCAGCCGCGGCGCTGAACTCGCCCGCAATTACCTCCGAGGTTATTTCTATCGTTTGCAGCTGCAACCCCTGTTCGAGTCATTTTCACAAAAATTCACAGTTGAAACCGAACGGCTCACCTGCACTGAAGGCGTCAATCTCATCGGTTTGATAAAAGGCCGTAAAACAGATGCCGGCACGATCGTCGTTTCAGCGCATTACGATCATCTCGGGATTAAAAATGGTGAGATTTTCAACGGTGCAGATGACAATGCCTCCGGTGTCGCAGCATTGCTGGAAATCGCAAATTACTTTTCAAAAAACAAACCGCAGCACGATCTTGTTTTCTGCGCCTTTGATGCCGAGGAACTGAACTCGGCCGGCGCCCGTGCTTTTATTGAAAACCTGCCCTTCAACCGTGAAAATCTGAAGCTGAATTTCAATATCGATATGATCAGCATCAGTCCGAAGAATGAATTATTTATCGCCGGTGCCAGTCATTATCCGGTTTTAAAGACGCGGTTATCGTCTGTTGTGCAAAAAGAGCAGCGCATCAACATTCGCTGGGGGCACGATACGCCGGAACCCCGATATCAGGATTGGACTTTCGCTTCTGATCATCGTGTCTTTCACCGCGTTCAAATACCATTTATTTACTTCGGTGTTGAAGATCACTCGTTTTACCACCAGCCGGAAGATACATTCGAGCATATCGATCAGGATTTTTTCGTCGATGCCGCCAATTTTGTTTTCGAGGCACTTTTACAACTCGATAATAGTTTTTCAAAGTTTTTGCGGCCCCCGGCTCAACGATAGTTTTGCGAAATTTATACGATAAAACGACCTTTTCCCGTTGCATTCAATCAGCTGGGTTTCCTACATTGCAGAGAAGAAAAAATCATTTTTTTAACCAGGAAGGGAAAAGCCATGTTTCCGGTCACTTTGGAAGATATCCATTATGCGGCGGAGCGCATTGCCCCCTACGCACACCGCACCCCTGTTTTGACTTCCCGTACGCTGGACAAGGTTTCGGGGGCGTTTGTTTTTTTAAAATGTGAAAATTTTCAACGCGTCGGCGCTTTCAAGTTTCGCGGCGCCTGCAACGCTGTCTTTTCTCTGCCGGAAAACGAAGCCGCACGCGGCGTTGCGACCCACTCTTCCGGCAACCATGCGGCTGCGCTGGCACTCGCGGCGCAAATTCGTGACATCCCGGCCTACATCGTCATGCCGAAGAACGCAGCTGAAGTCAAGAAGCTGGCTGTCGCAGGTTATGGCGGTCGTATTAAGTATTGCGAAAATACCCTTGCAGCCCGTACTGCAACGCTCGAAGAAGTCATCGATCAGTGCAAAGCGACGCTGGTGCATCCCTACAATGACTATCGCATCATCGCCGGGCAGGCGACGGCTGCGGCGGAATTTCTACAGGACATGCCGGTGCCTGATTTTATATTGACGCCGATCGGTGGCGGCGGTTTGCTCAGCGGCACCGCGCTTTGCGCCCGTTTTATTTCACCGAAAACAAAGGTCATCGGCGTTGAACCGGCCAATGCTGCCGATGCGCTAAAATCATTCAAAACCGGCAAGCTGCAGCCGCCTTTTCCACCCAACACCGTCGCCGACGGACTGCTCACGGCGTTGGGCGATAAAACATTTGCCTGTGTCAGCGAATTCGTCGATGACATCGTCACAGTGGAGGAAGATGAGATCATCGCGGCGATGAAGTTTATCTGGGAACGGATGAAAATCATTATCGAGCCCTCTTCCGCCGTACCCGTTGCAGCGATCATGAAAAACAAAATTTCCTGCGCCGGAAAACGTATCGGCATTATTATTTCAGGCGGCAACGTTGATTTGAAACACCTGCCGTGGTTGTGATGGGCTGCATTGAAAGCAGTCTGAAACTTATACAAGTAATATAAAATGAAATTCTCACAATACGATATCTCTGCGGAAATAAAAAACAACCTACAGCGGCTGGGCTTTAAAAAACCCACTGATATTCAATACAAATCCATCCCTTCGATCATGCAGGGTGAGGATGTGCTGGCGGTGGCGCAAACCGGAACGGGAAAAACCGCTGCCTTTGCCATTCCGGTGATCGACAGAATTCATAGCAGCAAATCGAGCCGTCGCTCAAACGGGATCAAATGTCTCGTTTTGGTGCCGACGCGGGAATTGGCTGCACAAATCGGTGAGGTTTTTAATAAACTTGCAAAATATACGCGCGTCAAATCCTTTGCACTTTTTGGCGGCGTCGAGCAGGATGCACAAATTCAGAAACTGCAAAACGGCATCGATGTGCTCATCGCAACGCCGGGGCGTTTGTTCGATCTGGTGCATCAGAAAGCGCTCGAATTACGCAACATCGATACGCTGATTCTCGATGAAGCCGACCGCATGCTGGATCTTGGTTTTATCGATGACATCAAATCCATCAAACAAATTTTGCGGCGCCGGCGGCACCAGACGTTATTTTTCTCAGCGACGATCAACCCTGAAATTAAAAAACTGGCGTATTCGCAAGTTAAATCCAACGCGGTACGCATCCAGATTTCGCCGAACGACCCGGTTTCGAAAAATGTTGTGCATTTTGTCATGTTTGTTGAAATGGACGATAAGCGCTTTTTTCTCGAGCGTTTTATCAAAGAAAATCCACAGCGAAAAATTATCGCTTTTGTGCGCACCCGCGTTCGCGCCGAACGGGTGGCAAAAGCGATGGCACGTTGTGGCATCGAATCGGTCACACTGCACGGCGACAAGGAACAGTCCCTGCGCAGCGAGGTGATGCAAAGCTTTAAAAAAAGCGAAGAGGGCCTGCTTATCGCCACTGATGTCAGCGCGCGCGGCATCGACATTCCCGATGTGCGATTCGTCGTCAATTACGATTTGCCGGAGGTTGCTGAAAATTACGTGCACCGCGTCGGCCGCACCGGCCGCGGTTTAAACAAAGGCATTGCAATTTCATTTTGCAGTGCTGAGGAGCGGCAACGGCTCGAAGAAATCCAGGGCTTGCTCGATAAAAATATTGAGGTGATTAAAATCAGCAAAAAAGGCTATTCGCTGACGATTGATCCGACGGTCGAAACTAGTCCTTTACAAAAACTGATCGATGAAGCTGAAATTTTACCGCGCAAAAAGACGAAAAAGAAAATTAAGAAACCCAAAAAGAAGGGAAAATAAGATATTTGCTGCATATTAAGACATGCAGCTACGCAAATTCACAAGCATATGAATATCCTTGTGAATCAACCATATTTTACATATTTATAAAAATGAATAGATAAAAAGGCTTCTCATGCAAAATGGAATATCGATTCAAAAACATGATGGTGTTCATGTACCGATTTTAGCGGAACCCATCGATGAAGTGATGCTTGGCGAACGGGCGCTTTCGTTCACCCGGCGGAGCATTAAAAAACAATCGAAGCTCGCGGCAATTTACAAATGTATCGAAATGATCGATTTGACAACACTGGAAGGCGCTGATACGATTGGCAAAGTACGGCAGCTCTGCAGCAAAGCCCGCTTTCCGGTCACGGCTGAATTTAGTGAAGAATTATCGCACTACAAAAATTTTAAAGCCGTTCCTACGGTGGCCGCTGTTTGTGTTTACCCGGCGATGGTGGCAACGGCAAAAGAAGCGCTCGCAGGAACAAAAATTCGCGTCGCTTCTGTGGCGACTGCGTTTCCGGCCGGACAGATATTGCTCGAAACCCGCTTGCGCGATGTGCGTGATGCAGTATCAGCCGGCGCAGACGAAATCGATATGGTGATCAATCGAGGCGCTTTCCTCACCGGCGATTATCAAACGGTTTATGACGAAATTGTGCAGGTGAAAGAAGTCTGCGGCGACACCCATTTAAAAGTTATTCTTGAAACAGGCGAACTGGCAACCTGTGACAATGTGCGACTGGCATCGGAAATTGCCATGCAGGCCGGCGCCGATTTTATCAAAACATCAACCGGAAAAGTCTCACCGGCGGCGACGATGCCGGTGACGCTCATCATGCTGCAAGCGATATTGGATTTTTACGAGCGCACAGGAAAAATCATCGGCATGAAACCGGCTGGCGGCATTCGCAATGCCAAACAGGCGATTCATTACCTTTGCATGGTCAATGAGGTGATGGGGCCGCGTTGGCTTACACCGGAATTATTTCGTTTCGGCGCCAGTAGCTTGCTCAACGATTTACTCAAACAGGTTTATAAACAAATCACCGGGCGTTATGCGTACGAAAAGTCCTTTTCACTGGATTGATTTTATTACCGAGGAAAATAGATGGCAAAAGTTAAAAATTCAGCAGAATCCGTGAATGGGGACAGATTTAAGTTCGAATATGCACCGGCACCGGAAGCGATAGACATGGTTAAAATTAAAAAAGAGAACAAACTCTTTATCAACGGCAAATGGGTTAGCGGCAAAAGTGAAAAATTTTTTGAGACCATCAATCCAGCGAACGGCGAAAAATTGGCCGAACTCACTGAAGCGGATGCGCAAGATGTCGATCGGGCGGTAAAAGCGGCGCGCAAGGCCTTTAACGGCGAATGGTCGAAAATAAGCGGCAAAGAACGCGGCCGTTACCTGTTTCGCATCGCTCGCATCATTCAGGAACGGTCGCGCGAGTTGGCGGTGCTTGAAACCATGGATAACGGCAAACCCATCAAAGAAAGCCGTGATTTCGATGTACCGCAATTGGCGGCCAATTTTTTCTATTTTGCCGGATGGGCTGATAAACTGGAATATCTTTTCAACGGTAAATCAGTGCAACCCCTCGGTATCGCCGGGCAGATCATCCCGTGGAACTTCCCGCTGCTGATGGCGGCATGGAAACTTGCGCCGGCGCTGGCTGCAGGTAACTGCGTGGTTTTAAAACCTGCAGAAACCACCTCGCTCACGGCGCTTTTGCTGACAGAAATTATCGAAGAATCCGGCTTGCCTGCCGGTGTGGTTAATGTCATCACCGGTGCAGGAAAAACCGGCGCAGCACTCGTCAATCACCCTGATGTCGATAAAATCGCTTTTACCGGTTCGACGGAAGTGGGCAAAACTATTGCGCGCAGCACGGTGAAGAGCAAGAAAATACTCACCCTGGAATTGGGAGGGAAATCGGCTCATATCGTTTATGAGGATGCGGCGATCGAGCAGGCTGTCGAGGCCGTCGTTGGCGGTATCTATTTTAATCAGGGGCATGTGTGCTGCGCCGGCTCCCGTTTGCTGGTGGAAGAATCTATCGCCCCGGTTTTTGTGCATAAATTAAAGCACCGCATGGCCAGTCTGCGCGTTGGTGATCCGTTGGACAAAAATACCGACATTGGCGCCATAAACTCCCGCAGCGAGCTCGATAAAATCAAAAAACTGGTGGCGGCCGCGCGCAATGAGGGCTACGAATATTTCGAAACAGCCGCGACTGCGTTGCCGGAAAAAGGTTACTTTATCAATCCCTGTTTTTTCAATAACGTCGCCTCCAGCGCCAATATTTGCCGCCGTGAAGTTTTCGGCCCGGTGTTGGCGATTCAGACATTCCGCACCCCGGCGGAAGCGATTAAAAAAGCCAACGACACAGCCTACGGACTCGCCGCCGGCATCTGGTCGGAAAAAGGATCGAAAATACACAAAACCGCTGCAGGTTTGAAAGCCGGCGTTATCTGGGCCAACACCTATAACAAATTCGACCCCGCCAGCCCTTTCGGCGGTTATAACGAAAGCGGCTGGGGCCGTGAAGGCGGGCGGCATGGATTATTATCCTACGTGGAGGTGAAATAATGGCCGGTTTAAATAGCACGAAATTACATGTGGCGAAAACGATCAAACTTTATATCAGTGGCGCTTTTCCGCGCACCGAATCGGGGCGCAGTTTCCCTGTTTATCTTTTCAATTCGAAAAAAATCTATGCGCATCTGTGCCGGGCTTCACGAAAAGACTTGCGCAATGCAGTGGCCGCAGCAAAATCAGCGCAAGCCGGCTGGTGCGGCCGGTCGGCTTATAATCGCAGCCAGATTCTTTACCGCATGGCGGAGATGATGGAAGGCAAGCGCAACGAGTTCATCGAGATATTTGTGCAAACCCTGGGGTACTCATCCGCAGAAGCGAATGATGTTGTGGAGCAGGCTATCGATGCCCTGGTTTATTACGCCGGTTTTGCTGATAAATTTCAGCAACTGATCGGTGCGGTCAATCCGGTCAGCGGGCCGCATCATAATTTTACCACTCCCGAAGCGGTGGGTGTTGTTGCTTTAATCTGTGCGGAAAAATTCGATTTCAGCCGGTTTGTCGGGCAGATCGCCGCTATTACTTGTTCCGGCAATTCGACAGTGGTTTTGCTGGCGCAAGACGGTGCTGCTGTGCTCGCACCGTTGGCTGAGGTTTTTGCCACCTCGGATTTGCCGGGTGGTGTTATCAATCTGCTTTCGGGTTTTGCAGAGGAACTGGCGCCGCACCTCGCCGGGCATATGGAAATCGATTCCATCTGTTTAGCCAGAAATGACGAAAACATGCGTGCTGCGGTGAAGGAAGATGCGGTGTTTAATTTAAAGCGCATCGTTGACAATCCTGCAAATGAACTTTCACTCGCACAAATCCTGCAATTTGTCGAATACAAAACAGTCTGGCACCCCATCGGGTTTTAAACCAATGGTTTTCAGGGATTGAAAATGAAGTCAAAATATCAATAATTTTGCCTGTTTTTTTAATAGCAACCATCAATTTTTTTTTCTTGTTTATCGATGTTAAGCTGTTATTTTCGACACTGAAAATAATATTTCTGTTAGCCTGCCGGCATTATTCCAAAAAACCGAAGCGAAAGGAACTAATATGGAGTTCAAATTCGGACCAAGACGCAATGAATATATCGATGTTACTGAGGAGATGAAAAGATCCGGGACGCCGCTCAACCTGGATGAACTGCAGCAGTATGAAACCTACGATCTGATCTATCGCACCCTGTGCGCCATGCTGTATAATTATGTACCGATGTCCGGCCATCCGGGAGGATCGATTTCATCCGGCCGCTTTGTGTCAGCGCTTCTGTTCAACACGATGGATTATGATATTTCCGATCCTGAGCGCAAAGATGCTGATATTATCTCCTACGCCGCGGGGCACAAAGCACTTGGCCTCTATGCCATGTGGGCGTTGCGCAATGAGATAATCCGCATCGGCACGCCCGGGCATTTACCGGCAGAAGTGAAAATGCAGCTTCGCCTGGAAGACCTCCTCGGTTTCCGCAGAAACCCCACAACCAATACGCCGCTCTTTAAAAAATATAATGCCAGGGCGCTCGACGGTCACCCGACGCCGCAAGTCCCCTTTGTTCGCCTGTCAACCGGCGCTTCCGGCGTTGGGGTCGCGACTTCGTTGGGGCTTGCCTATGCTGTGATGGATTTTTATGGCCAGGACGTTCCCCGCGTGCACATCATCGAAGGTGAGGCTGGGATGACACCGGGGCGTGTCTCCGAGGCTTTTGCCGCAGCCGGCGCCGCATCATTGAAAAATGCCGTCATTCACATCGACTGGAATCAGGCTTCCATCGATTCAAACAACGTCTGCCGCGATGGTGATACACCGGGTGATTATGTGCAGTGGAGCCCTGCTGAAT